>CAUQST010000018.1:0-90322 GCA_963520865.1 uncultured Comamonas sp. | reverse complement strand
TTCTTAATTTCTTAATTTCTTAATTTCTTAATTTCTTAATTTCTTAATTTCTTAATTTCTTAAGGCACGCTAGGTGCTGGTGGCTCGGGCGGCGTGGAACTGGTAGGCTCTTCATCGTCACCCATGACTGCTGCTGCGGCAATGGCCGCAATGGCGGCAACCGGCATCGTGGGAATGGGCTGGGTGGCCACGGCGCCGTTGCTATCACCGACCACGGGTGCGTCGGGGTCCAGCTTCAGTACCAGCACCTGGTCAATGCGGTAGCTGTCCACGTCCATCACTTCAAACTTGTAGCCTCCCCAGTTCACGCTGTCGGTACGCCGGGGAATGCGGCGCAGCATGACCATCAGGAAGCCCGCAAGGGTTTCGTATTCTTCGTCGTGCGGCAGCTCGTCAATGCCCAGTGCGCGCTGTACGTCATCGATTGGCGTCGCACCGTCGATGAGCCATGAATGTTCATCGCGGCGCATGATTTGCTCTTCATCGTCGGGCGAGACCAAGTCTCCCATCACGGTGCTCATCACATCGTTGAGCGTGACCACGCCGACCATTAGGCTGTATTCGTTGAGGATGGCTGCAAAGTCTTCATGCACTTGCTGAAACTGGTCCAGCACTTCGGCCAGCGTGAGCTTGTCGGGCACGATGAGAATTTTGCGGATCAGACTGTCATCTTTGAGCGAAATGGGCTGGTTATTCAGCACGCGCTGAAACAGGTCCTTGGCATCCACATAGCCAACGATGTGATCAATATCACCATCGCAGACGGGGTAGGTGGAAAAGGGCTCTTCAGCAATCCGAGCCCGGATGACATGGTCTGGATCGTCGCGCAGAAAGTAAGCAATGCGGTCGCGTGGCGTCATGGCCGAGGATACGGTGCGTGAATCGAGCTCAAAGATGTTGGCAATGGCCTGCTGTTCACGGCGGGCCAGTACGCCGGCACGGGCACCGGCTTCGGTCATGGCCAGGATGTCGTCCGAGGTGATCCTCTCGTCGCGCTTGTCGGGCAGGCCCAGTATCTTGAACAGTGCGTCGGTAGTGCGTGCGTAAAACCAGACGATAGGGCGAAAAACGGTCATGCACAGTTGCATGGGGCCCAGTACGCGTACGGCCCAGTATTCGGGCTTGACCATGCTCAGGCGGCGTGGCAGCAAGTCGGAAAATAAGATGAACAGCGAAGTGATGATCAGGAACGAGCACACCGATGCCAGTGACTGAGCCGTGCTTTCAGGCAGCCACAAGATCAGCAAGCTGGTCAGGGTGCTGCTCAGGGCACCTTCACCGACGATACCGCCCAGAATGGCAATGCCGTTTTGCCCAACTTGCACCACGGTGAAGTAGTCACCGGGTTGCTCCTGCATTTTGAGTACTTTGTCTGCGCGCAGGTCGCCTTCGTCGGCTTGCTGGCGCAGGCGCAGACGGCGTGAAGCGGCCAGAGAAATTTCGGCCACGGCAAAGAAGCCGCTGGCGGCAATCAGGCAGGCAATGATGAACAGGCTTTGTGTCAACGTCATAAGTGAATGGGGTGGCCGGTGACGGCCGAATGTCACCATTTTGCATGCCTCCTTCGCATGCCGGCATTCTGAGTTGCCTCAATGTTCTTGAACGGTCTGCCAGAGCTGTATGCCTTTGGTGCAAGGCACCTGCGATCAGCGCTCAGTGGTCATTCAAGAAATAGGTTCAACCCTTCAAAATTTCCAGACCGCAGCCAAGCGGGCGGAGACAAAAAAACCGCCCATAAGGGGCGGTTTTAGATAAAGCAGGGGCCATGCCAGTAGGACTGGTCATCGGGGTCGGCATGGGTCCCAGTGTGTGCATTGCAATCAGGCTTCGCCGTCAATCACTTGCTTGAGTTCACCGGACTCGTACATCTCCATCATGATGTCCGAGCCACCAATGAATTCACCCTTGATGTACAGCTGGGGAATAGTGGGCCAGTTGCTGTAGTCCTTGATGCCCTGGCGAATTTCCTGGTCTTCCAGCACATTCACGGTGGCAATCGCCTTGGGGTCAACGCCGCAGGCCTTCAGAATCTGGATGGCACGGCCCGAGAAACCGCACATGGGAAAGCTGGCGCTGCCCTTCATGAACAGCAGGATGTCGTTGTTTTTGACCAGTTGGTCGATGCGTTGTTGGGTGTCGCTCATGGGGTTCTCCTTGCAGGGGAGCCGGTGTTGTTCACACCTGGCAATGCCTGTGATTATTTCATTGTCTTGCCACAATTGGCGATTGCTGGAATTTGCCCGCCTGTGCAGCGGTCAATTCCGGCTAAATCCTGGCGGCTGTGTACCTGTACAAAGCCCGCATCGCGCAGCAGTTGCTGCACCGGCTCGGCCTGGTCCCAGCCGTGCTCCAGCAGCAGCCAGCCTCCGGCCTTTAGGTGGGCGGGGCTTTGCGCAATGATGGTGCGAATGTCATCCAGCCCATCGGCACCGCTGGTCAGCGCATGGCGCGGTTCGTGGCGCAGTGCGTGCATGTGCACGTCATCTTCACGGATGTAGGGTGGGTTGCTGGCGATGACATCAAACACCCCATCTACCGCATGCAGCCACGACGATTGCACAAACTGCACAGGCAGCTGAAGCTGTCTGGCGTTGGCAGATGCGACATTCAGCGCGTCCTGGCTGAAATCAACTGCGGTGACTGTTGCATCTTTACGCTGGCTTTGAACGGCCAGGGCAATGGCGCCGCTGCCGGTACCTAGATCAAGGATGGAGGGTGAAAACGTTTTTTCAACCACATCCAGCACCCACTCCACCAGCGTCTCTGTGTCGGGGCGCGGGTCAAGCACGCGGGCATCGACGTGCAGTGGCAACCCGAAAAATTCTTTGCAGCCCGTCAGGTACGCCACAGGCACACCATCCAGTCGCTGTGCGCACAGTGACTGAAACTGCGCTTGCTGCTCGGGCGTGAGTACATCGCTGTCGTGCGTCAGCAGCCAGGCCCGCCCGGCGTGGGGCTGGCCCAGTACATGCAGCAGCAGCATCTGCGCATCAATGCGTTGCATGCCTTGGTGGTGGGCATGGAGCAAGGCTTGCTGCAAGGTGTGCGGTGTATTCACTTGGGATGGCTGTTGGCGTTGATGGGGTAGCGTTTCATCTTTCAGGCGTTGACTTCCAGCTCGGCCAGCAATTCGGCTTCGCGGGCTTGTTTCAAGGCCTCAATCACATCGCCCAGATCACCTTCCATGATGCTCAGCAGTTTGTACAGCGTCAGGTTGATGCGGTGATCGGTCAAACGGCCCTGCGGGAAGTTGTAGGTACGAATGCGGTCAGAGCGGTCGCCCGAGCCAATCAGGCCCTTGCGCAGTGCGGCTTCCTTGGCTTCGCGCTCCTTGCGCTCCTTTTCCTGAATGCGCGCCTGCAGCACCTGCAGGGCCTTGGCCTTGTTGCTGTGCTGGCTGCGGCCATCCTGGCACTCGGCCACGATACCGGTGGGCAAGTGCACCACGCGTACGGCGGAGTCGGTCTTGTTGATGTGCTGGCCGCCCGCGCCACTGGCACGGAAGGTATCGATGCGCAAATCGGCAGGGTTGAGCGTGATGGCGACGGTTTCATCAGGCTCGGGCATCACGGCCACGGTGCAGGCGCTGGTGTGGATGCGGCCCTGCGTTTCGGTGGCTGGCACGCGCTGCACGCGGTGGCCACCCGATTCAAAGCGCAGCGCGCCGTAGGCGTTCTCGCCTTCAATGCGCAGCACCACTTCTTTGTAGCCGCCAATTTCACTTTCGTTGGCGCTCATCACTTCCACTTTCCAGCCCACATTGCTGGCGTAGCGGGTGTACATGCGCGCCAGGTCTGCGGCAAACAGGGCAGATTCGTCACCGCCGGTGCCTGCGCGGATTTCCAGGTAGGCGGGGCGTTCATCGTCTGGGTCTTTGGGCAGCAGCAGGCGCTGCAGCTCGTCTTCGAGCTTGATCAGCTCTTGCTCGCCCACCGTGATTTCTTCCTGCGCCATCTCGGCCATGTCGGGGTCGTCCAGCATTTGGCGGGCGGTGGCAATGTCTGCCTCGCACTGCAGATAGCGCTGGTAGCGCCCGGCGACAGCGGTCACATCGGCATGCTCGCGCGAGATGGCTCGGTACTTTTGCATGTCGCCCATGATGTCTTCGCGCGAGAGCAGGAAGTCCAGTTCTTCAAGGCGCTGGGCATAGCGCTCCAATTGGGTGCGCAGGAATGGTTTCATGGTCAGTCAGAGAAAATGGTGCGCTACACGAACGGTAGCTGGTTGCGCTGGCTCAGTCAGTGCCAGAGGCTGTTTTGGCTGAAAAGCCAGTGACAGCAGCAGCGCTAACGCTGGCCGGGCTTGTTGCCGGGGCGCAGGAACAGTCTGGAGACGGTATCGACGGTGTGGGCGCGCTCTTCAGGCGTGCCTTTGTGCAGGGCCGACAAGGTGCCGTGCATCATTTTCTGGGTCAGGCCGCGCGAGAGGGCTTCGAGCACGGCATCCACATCTTCACCCTTGGCGAGCAGTCTTTTGGCGCGGCTGATTTCAGCAGCGCGCCATTCGTCGGTCTGGGCATTGAGCTGCTGAATCAAGGGCACTACGCCCCCTTGGGCACGATGGTTGAGCCACTGCATGAAGTTCAGCACGCCTGCGTCAATGATGGTTTCGGCCTGCTCTACGGTGGCTTGGCGCTGGGCCTGGGCGGTGCGCACCACGGAGGCCAGATCGTCCACGGTGTACAGGTAGGCGTCGCGCAGGTCTTTGACTTCGGGCTCAATGTCACGCGGCACGGCCAAGTCCACCATGAACATGGGGCGGTGCTTGCGTTTTTTGAGTGCACGCTCAATCGCTCCCAGACCAATGATGGGCAGGGTAGAGGCCGTGCAACTGATGATGGCGTCGTACTCGTGCAGATGCTCGGGAATATCGGCCAAAGGCATCACGCTGGCACCAAAGCGCGCTGCCAGCTTTTCGCCGCGCTCCATGGTGCGGTTGGCAATCGTGATGTGGGCGGGGTTCTTGGCCGCAAAGTGCGTGGTGGCCAGCTCGATCATCTCGCCAGCGCCCACAAACAAAATACGAATCTTGGACAGGTCTTCAAACAGCTGGCCGGCCAGACGCACGGCAGCGGCGGCCATGGAAATCGAATGCTCGCCAATCTCGGTGGACGAGCGCACTTCCTTGGCTACGGCAAAGCTGCGTTGAAACAGCTGGTTCAGGGTAGAGCCCAGTGCACCGGCTTCTTCTGCGGCACGCACGGCGTTCTTCATCTGACCCAGAATCTGGGTTTCTCCCAGCACCATGGAGTCCAGACCCGAAGCGACGCGGAACGCATGGCGCGCCACCGAGCCTTCTTCCAGCAGATAAGAGTGCGAGCGCAGCACATCGGTGCTGACACCGCCTGAATGGGCCAGCCAGCCCAGGGTGTGGTCCAGTGCCGGGGCCCCAGCTGCGCAGTAAATCTCGGTGCGGTTGCAGGTGGAGAGAATGGCAGTTTCCACCTCGGGGTGGCGGGTGGCGCTGCTCAGTGCATCGCGCAGGCCATGCAGGGTGGGGGCGATTTGGTCAATCGCAAACGCGAAACGGCCCCGTAAATCTAACGGTGCCGTGTTGTGATTGATGCCAAGTGCCCAGACTGCCATAGTCGCTGATTATAAAATTGCTGGCCGCTTTGTGTTGTCCTACAAGGCAAAGCCTTGATCTGCGTCATTTCCATGCCCATCCTTGACTTTCTCAATCACCTGCTCAGTTTCGTGGCACCCGCTGGGTGTCTGGCGTTGCTGCTGGCGGGGGGCGCACGTCTGGTATGGCGCAAAAAATCACACCTGCTGCCTTGGTATCACATGGCCAGCATCAATTTCTTGCTAGGAATTTTGGTATTGGCTCTGGGCTTGGTGCTCACAGGGCAGGATGGCCGGATGGGTACCTATGCTGCCTTGGTACTGGGCATGTCCACTTGCCAGTGGCTGATGTCTGGTGGCTGGCGGCACTAAGGCCAGCAGAGGTATTTACCGCCTTCGTCAGCCCCAAACAGTGCGTAGGCCGAAGGCCAGCAAGGCATTTTTTCTGACCCCACACCATCAAGTGAGCGCGTAGCGTGCACTGTCCACTTGCGCTTGCTGCAGCAGCCAGCGCTGGAAATCTTGCAGTGCATGCGAGGCTGGGCGCGATGCCGGCTGGCACAAAAAGTAGCCGCGCTCAATTTGAAAAGGGCGGTGCACGGGGATGGCAACGCGGCCTGCGGCCAAATCATCTTCAATCAGGCAGCGCTGCACCACGGCCACGCCCATGCCTGCAATCACCGCCTGCACCAGCATGCCCACCAGTTCAAAGTCTGCAGCGGGTGCCGGGCAGGGGCCTTCGCAGCCCATTTTTTCAAACCAGCGAGCCCAGTTGTCGGGGTAGTTGGTGTGGGCCAGCAAGGGGCGGCGCAGCAAATCCTGCGGGCGGCAAATACTCAAGGCGTCGTGGGGCAGGCAAATGGGCACCAGATCGCGCCCCACCAGATAGCTGGCGTGCAGAGTGTCTGGAAAAGGCATGCTGCCAATCCGGATCCACGCGTCGATATCTGGGGAGGTGACCGGATCGTCGCGCCGGTAAGGGGCAAAAGACAGCACGGTGCCCGGGTGGTGCGCAGTGAAATCGGGCAGACGCGGAATCAGCCAGTGGCTGAATAACGTGGGTGGCATGGACAGACGCACATGCCGCCCTTCGCGTTTGCGGCGCATGGCCTGTGTGGCCGATTCAATCGTGAAAATGGCGGGGCCTACCGCATCCAGATACTGGCGGCCTGCCGTGGTCAGCACGCTGCGCCGGCCCTGGCGCTCAAACACGGCAAAGCCCAGATGCTCTTCCAGCCGGGCAATGGCGCGGCTGATGGCGCCCTGCGTGACTTGCAGCGCATCGGCGGCCTGGGTGTAGCTGCCCAAGCGGGCGGCCTGGGCAAAGGCGTGGAGTTCGGAGATGGAGGGGGACTGCAAGCGCATAGCGGTGCAATTATGAGCATTGGTAATGCTTGCTTGTTTTTTTGTCGCTTTTCTCAGCCTGCTCTCTCGAAAAGAATACGTGCACATTCCTCATAAACCAACGATCCCCTAGGAGAAACCCCATGTTCTTGCGCCGTACCTTGCTGTCGACCGTTGCTGCAGCTGCTACTTTGGCCTGCGTGGTGCCTGCTGCTGTGGCTGCTGACAACTACCCCAGCCGCCCGATCAAGCTGATCGTGCCCTTTGGCGCAGGTGGCTCTACTGACATTGTGGCCCGGCTGCTGGCTGACAAGATGGGCCCTATCCTGGGTCAGGCCGTGGTGATTGAGAACAAGGGCGGGGCGGGTGGCTCGATTGGTGCGGCAGAAATTGCCCGCTCGGCACCGGACGGCTACACGATTGGCATGGCCACCGTATCGACCCATGGGGCCAACCCGGCCATCATGAGCAAGCTGCCCTACGACGCCAAGAAAGACTTTGCACCCATCACCAACGTGATGAGCGTGCCCAGCGTGTTTGTGGTGCACCCCAGCGTGCCTGCCAAGACCATGCAGGAGTTCATAGCGCTGGCCAAGAAAAACCCCGGCAAGTACACCTTTGCCTCGCCAGGCACCGGCTCTCTGGGCCATGCCAATATTGAAAACTTCATGAATCTGGCGGGCGTGGAGCTGCTGCACATTCCTTATAAGGGGGCAGGCCAGGCGCTCAATGATGCGCTGGGTGGTCAGGTGAATGCGATGACGGACAACCTGTCCTCCTCGCTGACAAACATTCAGGCGGGCAAGCTGCGCCCTCTGGCGGTACTGGCCTTGAAGCGCACGGAGCTGCTGCCCGATGTGCCCACCTATACCGAACTGGGCTACCCCCAGATGGGTGATGGCGGCTGGTTTGGTCTGGTGGCCCCTGCAGGTACGCCCAAACCCATCATCGACAAGCTCAACGCCGCAGCCCACAAAGTGATGCAAGACCCGGCCTACCAAGCCAAGCAAAAAGACATTGCTGGCGAAGGCATGGCCAATACGCCGCAAGCTTTTGCCCAGCAGATTGATGCTGCCATTGCCCGTTACACCGCAGTTGCCAAGCGCGCCAACATCAAAATTGATTAATGCAAGCATTGCCTGATTTCTTGAAACCCTGCCCGGATGCCCCTGTGCGGGTGCACCCACCGCAGGGTGTGGTGCTGCCGCTGGTGTGTGACTCACCCCACAGTGGCACAGCCTACCCGGCAGACTTTGGTGTGGCTGTACCCATGGCACTGTTGCGCCGGGGGGAAGACACGCATGTGCACACGCTGTGGGAGCAATTTCCGCAGCACGGTGCCACGCTGGTAGAGGCCACATTTCCGCGCACCTATATCGATCCCAATCGCGAGCAAGAAGACCTCAATCCAGCCATGCTCGATGGTGTCTGGCCTGCGCCGCTGACCCCCAGCATCAAGACGCAGCAGGGGCTGGGCTTGATCTGGGAAAAGATCAACCAGGCGGGTCAGTCCACGGCCATGTATGACCGCCAGCTCAGCGTGGCCGAAGTGCAGCAGCGCATTGCGCGCTACTGGCGCCCCTATCACGCAGAGCTGGCCAAGGCCATTGAGTGGAGCATGGACCGCTTTGGCGGTGTGTGGCACATCAACCTGCACTCCATGCCCAGTGATGTGTATCAGCGGCTGGGCACGCCCGACAAGCACTTGGCAGACTTTGTGCTGGGCGATCGCGATGGCACCACCTGCGACCCCGCGTTCATTCACCTGATTGGCGAGACCTTGCAAGCGCAGGGCTACAGCGTGGCTTACAACGAGCCCTACAAAGGGGTGGCGCTGATTGGTCGCATTGGCCAGCCGGCCTACCAGCGGCACAGTCTGCAAATTGAGATCAACCGCCGCATCTACATGCATGAAGACACGCGCGAGCCCAGTGCCAACTTTGCGCAGGTGCAACTGCATTTGCAGCAAGTGATGGCCCGCGTGGCCGACTATGTACGTGATGCCATGCGCCATCTGCCCCGCGGGTAGGGCTGCTTAAGGGCTGACATGCAACGGGATGGCGCTGGCAGCCATCCCGTTTTTTTATGTGCGCCAGGTACGAACACCGCCACTGTCACCTGCGTGCGCTATGCACCAGGCTGGCTGCCTAGAATCTGCCAAAACTTCGTGCAGTGAGGGCTGCACGTAAAAATTCCAACAACGAGGAGCATTTCATGAAAACAACCTTGCGTACATGCTTGGCAGCGGCAGCTTGCCTGGTGGCAGTGGTGGGCGCGCAAGCGCAAGACTTTCCGAGCAAACCGATTCGCATCGTCATGGGTTTTCCGGCCGGGGGGCCGCTGGACCAGCATGCACGGTTGCTGTCGGACCGCCTGCAAACAGAGCTGGGCCAGCCCATCATCATGGATTACAAGCCGGGTGCGGGTGGCACGCTGGGTGCGCAAGATGTGATGAAGGCCCCGGCGGATGGCCACACGCTGATGATCGCCAACACCGGCGTGATGGTGATCAACCCCGCCATTTACCCCAAGCTGCCTTACCAGACCCTGCGTGACTTCACGCCCATTGCACGCACCGCCATGCAGCCTTTGGCGCTGCTGGTGAGCAACAGCATGCCCGCCAAAACCTTGCCCGAGCTGATCAGCTACGCCAAGGCCAATCCGGGCAAGGTGAACTTTGGCTCGGCAGGCAACGGTGGCATCAGCCATCTGGTGCCCGAGATGCTCAAGAGCGCTGCGGGCATTGACATGATGCACATCCCCTATAAGGGCAGCGCGCCCGCTTTCACGGACCTGATTGGCGGGCAGGTGCAGTTCATGGCGGAAAGCATTCCTCAGGCGGCGGCCTACCACAAGCAAAACAAGGTGCGCGCGCTGGCGGTGACCAGCAAGGAACGCAATCCGGCGCTGCCAGAGGTGCCCACCGCCATTGAAAGTGGCCTCAAGGGCTTTGAAGTGGTGGGCTTTTACGGTTTTCTGGCCCCGGCAGGTACGCCCAAGCCCGTGGTTGATCGCTTGAGCAAAGCGTTTCAGAAAGTGATGGAGAATCCAGAGCTGCGCGAACGCATGGTCAGCCAGGGTGCAAACCCTGATTTCATGGGCGCAGACACTTTTGCCAAGTTTCTGGCGGGTGAAATGCCCCGCTGGGCCGATGCAGTCAAGCAATCGGGCACCAAGATGGACTGACGCTGTCAGTGCTTGCATGCGCAAAAAAGGCCTTCCAGTGTTGGAAGGCCTTTTTTATTTTAAGGAGCACTCAGCGCTTGTGTTTAAAGCATTTCAGTGTGTTTTGTATCTGAAAACACCTTGTCATAAGCGCTGATAGCTAGCTTTTTGTTTTTTCTCAGCGTGTGGGGCCTGTTTGCGCGGGGCTGAACAGATCGATGCGGTCGGTGATGATGCCGTCGGTGTTCAGATCGATCAGGCGCTGCGCGGCCCATTCATCATTGACGGTGTAGCTGCTGCAGCGCAGGCCTGCGCTGTGTACCTTGGCCACCAGCTCGCTGTTCCACAGTGCATGGTTGAGCACCATGGCGCTGCAACCGAGGCCGAGAGCAATCTTCAAATCAGTGTCGCCGGTGCCGTCGGCAAATTTATCGACCAGCAGACCGCGCGGGATGTGGGGGGCCACATCCATGGCACCCTTCAAAGCGTCAGGCTTGAAGGAGGTGAACAGCGGCTGCACGATGTTTTGTGGCCAGATGCGGTTCATCAACGCACCGCAGGCGCGGCCGGTGACCTCTTCCTGGCCGGGCGTGGGTTTGATTTCCACGTTCAGGAACAGGTGGTTGGCCAGACACCAGCGCGCCAGCGCCTCCAGTGTGGGCAGGGCTTCACCGGCAAAAGCGCGCGAATGCCAGCTGCCTGCATCCAGTTGAGCGATATCGCCCATGGTCAGTGCGCCGCCAGTGCCGTGGCCATTGGTGGTGCGCTCCAGCGTGGCGTCGTGCAGCAGGAACAGCACGCCGTCCTTGGACAGCTTGGCATCGCACTCAAACATGCGATAGCCGTGTGCTGCGCCCAGACGGAACGCGCTCATGGTGTTTTCAGGGGCCAGCTTGCCAGCGCCACGGTGGGCCACCCACAGGGGGTAGGGCCAGGTTGCCAGGGAGGTCATTCGACAGGTTCTCCAAATTTCAGCAGATTGCCGTGTGGGTCAGTCACATACAGCTCACGCATGCCCCACTCACGCGCTTGGGGTGGGGGCAGGGGCAAGCCGTTTTGGGTGAATTCAGTGTGCAAGGCGCGGGTGTCTGCGCGCACGTAGCAGGCGCTGTTGCGGGGCAGCTCTGGGTTGTTGCAAGGCCAAAAATGCAGCTCACAACCTTCGCGCGCCACAATCAAATATTCGTCCATGCGCAGCAGCACAGCAAATCCCAGCCGCTGCACGTAGAACGCTTCACTCTGAGCAAGATTCAGAGAGGGAAGGACTGGAACCGTGGCTTGGATCAGTGCAGGCATGTGTGTGCTTAGCACAAGGGCCGATCGCCTGAGACGTCGGCCCTTGGTGGGGTTGGTTTAGATGCGCTTGCCGGTTTCCGCGTTGAACCAGTGCAGTCGGTCGTCGCGGGCCGTGATGCGGGTGGTTTCACCGGGCTTGGGATAGGGCTTGCCTTCTTCCACGCGCACAGTGACCATTTCGCCACCCACGGTGCCGTACAGCAGGCGCTCGGCACCCAGCAGTTCCACTGTGTCTACCTTGAACTCCCAGCCGCCTTCGCTGGCCAGATCAATGTGTTCAGGGCGGATACCCATGATCAGGCCGGTCTTGCCACCCGGGGCGTTGTTGAGCAAATTCATGGGAGGCGAGCCGATAAAGCTGGCCACAAAGGTCGATGCGGGGGTGTGGTAGACCTCTTCGGGGGTGCCAAATTGCTCCACGTTACCGCCGTTCATCACCACCATGCGCTGGGCCAGTGTCATGGCTTCCACCTGATCGTGCGTTACGAACAGGCTGGTAATGCCCAGCTCGGCGTGCAGCTTCTGGATTTCGATGCGGGTCTGGCCGCGCAGCTTGGCATCCAGATTGGACAGCGGCTCGTCAAACAGGAACACCTGAGGCTGGCGCACGATAGCGCGGCCCATGGCAACGCGCTGGCGCTGGCCGCCCGACAGTTGGCGGGGCTTGCGGTCCAGCAGGTGGCCCAGCTCCAAAATCTTGGCAGCCTTGTCCACGCGCTGCTTGATTTCGTCTTCAGGCACCTTGGCGAGCTTCAGGCCGTAGGCCATGTTCTCGTAGTTGGTCATGTGCGGGTACAGCGCATAGTTCTGGAACACCATGGCGATATTGCGCTTGGAGGGCTCCAGATCATTGACGACTTTGTCGCCAATCATCAGATCACCGCCAGTGATTTCTTCCAGACCGGCAATCATGCGCAGCAAGGTGGACTTGCCACAGCCCGAAGGGCCGACCAGCACGACGAATTCGCCGTCCTTGATTTCGATGTTGACGCCGTGAATGACAGGCACAGCAGTCTTGCCGGTGCCGTAGCGTTTGACGATGTTTTTCAGAGAGATGGATGCCATGGGAGGTATTCCAAGTATTCGTTCAATGGGGCAAAAGAAGGTGGTGAGTGGCAGTGGAGCGAGCGTTACTTCTCGGTATCCACCAGGCCTTTAACAAACCACTTTTGCATCAGCATCACCACAGCGGTGGGGGGCAGCATGGCCAAAATAGCCGTGGCCATCACGATGTTCCAGTCCACGGCGGCTTCGCCACCGGCCAGCATGCGCTTGATACCAATCACCACGGGGTACATGTCTTCCGAGGTGGTCATCAGCAGCGGCCACAGGTACTGGTTCCAGCCGTAGATGAACTGAATCACAAACAGCGCAGCAATCGAGGTCTTGGACAAGGGCACCAAAATGTCCTTGAAAAAGCGCATCGCGCCAGCGCCGTCAATGCGTGCGGCCTCAACCAGTTCATCAGGTACGGTCAAGAAGAACTGACGGAACAAGAAGGTGGCCGTGGCCGAAGCAATCAGCGGCAGCGACAAACCCGCATAGCTGTTGAGCAAGCCCAGATCCGCCACGACCTTGTAGGTTGGCAAGATACGCACTTCCACAGGCAGCATCAGTGTCAAGAAGATGGCCCAGAAGCACAGCATCTTGAAGGGAAAGCGGAAATACACGATGGCAAACGCCGACAGCAGCGAAATTGCAATCTTGCCCACAGTGATGATCATTGCGGTGACAAAGCTCACCCACATCATGTGCACCACATTGGTGTTGGAGCCCAGCTTGCCGGAACCCAGCAGCGCTTGCTTGTAGTTTTCCCACATGTGGGCGCCGGGCAGCAGCGGCATGGGCGACTGCACGATGGCATCGGCCGTGTGGGTGGACGCCACCAGTGCCAGATACAGCGGGAAGGCCACAATGGCCACGCCGAAGATCAGTACGGCGTGCGAGATGATAGTGAGCCAGGGGTTACGGTCAACCATGGTCAGTACTGCACTTTCTTTTCAACATAGCGGAACTGGATCACGGTCAGCACGACAACGATCAGCATCAAGATGACGGACTGGGCAGCGGAGCCGCCGAGGTCCAGCGCCTTGAAGCCGTCTTGGTAGACCTTGTAGACCAGGATCGACGTCGATTGACCCGGGCCGCCTTGGGTGGCCGCGTCAATGATGCCGAAGGTGTCAAAGAAGGCGTAGACGATGTTGATCACCAGCAGGAAGAAAGTGGTGGGCGAGAGCAGCGGCAGCTGGATGTTCCAGAAACGGCGCCATGGGCCTGCACCATCGATCGAAGCTGCTTCAATCAGTGCTTTGGGAATGGACTGCAAGCCTGCCAGGAAGAACAGGAAGTTGTACGAGATCTGCTTCCACACCGAAGTGATAACGATCAGGGCCATGGCCTGGTTCTCGTTCATCAGGTGGTTCCAGTCGTAGCCTAGCTTGCCCAGGTAATGGGTCACAACGCCGATGGAGGGCGAGAACATGAACACCCACAGCACGCCGGCAATCACGGGCGCTACAGCGTAGGGCACGATCAGCAAGGTCTTGTAGATCATCGCAAAGCGGATGATGCGGTCGGCAAAAATGGCCAGACCCAAAGAGGCTGCAATGCCAATACCAGCGACGAGCACGGAGAACAGGGCTGTGCGCTGGAAGGCGTTCAGATACGTGGCGTCACTGAACAGGTTGCGGTAATTTTCCAGTCCTACCCATTCGGTGCTCAGGCCAAAAGCATCTTCCATCTGGAAAGATTGCAATACAGCCTGGCCAGCGGGCCAGAAAAAGAAAATGGCAATGATGAGCAACTGGGGCAGGATCAATGCCCAAGGTAGCCATTGCGATCGGAAAAGTACGCGTTTTTCCATGGGGGTCACAAATAAAAAAACCGCCGAGACCTTCAAATGGCCTTGGAGGATAGTGGGGACCAGCTCAAGTAACTTGCCCGAATCGCGTCAAAACGAAGCGAGCCGAAAGAGTAAATTGAGTGAAATGTGCGCGTATTGTGCCTAGCGCGCGGGCTATCTGCCAGAAAAACCAGTGGGTTCAAGGCGAGTTACAGGGGAATTACTAGTAATTCCCCCGTAATTTTCAACTTGGATTACTTGCTGTTAGCGCGTTCGAAGCGTGTCAGCAGTTCATCGCCGCGCTTGACGATGCTGTCCAGCGCTTCTTTGCCGTTCTTCTTGCCGGCCCAGACTTGCTCGAGTTCTTCGTCCTCGATGGTGCGGATCTGTACATAGTTGCCCAGACGGATACCGCGTGAGTTGTCAGTGACCTTGCGGATCATCTGGTTCACAGCTACGTCGGTGCCAGGGTTCTTCTTGTAGAAGCCCGCATCTTCAGTCAGCTTGAACGCAGCCATGGTCACAGGCAGGTAGCCAGTGCGCTGGTGCGAAGCGGCTTGCACTTCAGGCTTGGACAGGAATTCGAAGAACTTGGCTACGCCCTTGTACTCTTCAGCCTTCTTGCCAGCCATGACCCACAGCGAAGCGCCGCCGATCACGGTGTTTTGCGGTGCGCCCTTGACGTCGTCGTAGTAAGGCAAAGGTGCCAGGCCATAGGCAAACTTGGCGTTCTTGGCCACGTCACCGTAGAAGCCGGACGATGTCTGGATCATGGCGCACTCACCGGCGGTGAACGAAGCCTGGGCAGTGGAAGCACGACCCTTGTAGACAAATTCACCGGCCTTGGCTGCAGCAGCCAGGTTGTCGATGTGCTTGACGTGCAGAGGCGAGTTGACCTTCATGCGTGCCTTGTAGCCTTCCTTGCCCAGACCGTTTTGATGGGTCGCGAATTCCACGTTGTGCCAGGTGGAGAACGACTCCAGCTGGGTCCAGCCTTGCCATGCCAGGGTCATGGGGCAGCTGTGGCCAGATTCCTTGAGCTTCTTGGCGGCAGCAAAGACTTCAGGCCATGTCTTGGGAGCTTGGTCGGGGTTCAGGCCAGCCTTCTTGAAGGCATCCTTGTTGTAATAGAAGATGGTGGTGGAGCTGTTGAACGGGAAGCTCATCATCTGGCCATTGGGGGCGGTGTAGTAACCGGCCACGGCTGGGATGTAGGCTGTGGGGTCGAACTTGGCGCCAGCGTCGGTCATGACCTTGCCCACTGGCACGGTCGCGCCCTTGGAGGCCATCATGGTGGCGGTGCCCACTTCAAACACTTGCAAGATGTGGGGCGCATTGCCCGAGCGGAACGCAGCGATAGCAGCTGTCATGCTTTCGTCATACACACCCTTGAAGGTGGGTACCACTTTGAATTCGCTTTGGCTTTCGTTGAACTGCTTGGCCAGATCGCCGACCCACTCGTTGTTCACGGCAGTCATCGAATGCCACCACTGGATTTCAGTGGCGGCATTGGCTGCGCTCAGGGTGGTTGCCGCGAGGGCAGCAGACAGGGCCAGTTGCTTGAATTGCATGGAAAACTCCTCTACGTGTAGAAACTTGTGCCTCTCATCCTAAGAAGGAATGAGGCACTTTTATGACAGTCATTCAACCCAAAGGGCTAAAGAGGACTTGCCGTACCGTGCTTTGTACCTCCTAACGGCTAAGCAGCGCATGGGGTAAGAACGGTGGCTCGAATTCTAGGAGCGGACTCAGTTTTGTGAATAAGGATATGCGCGTTTTTTTTTCTTTTTTGAGTAATTCGTTGCGCAATTGTGGGATTTGCGTAGTTGCGAAAAACTCACTAATTGATAGCGCTACAGTTTTGGCAATCCACGGGGCGGGTCTCTTGGCGCGCATTGAGCAGACTTTGGGCGCTGGCATAAAATTGCGGTCCCCATGACTTAAGGTGCGCCTTGAGCGCCCAACCCGGTCTACATCCATGAATGCACCGATTGCGCTGACAGCACTGGTGAACCACGCTGCCGAACCCGCCCGTCTCCGTGAGATCCCCTATAACTACACCTCGTTTTCCGACAAAGAAATCGTGATCCGCCTGTTAGGTACATCCGCCTGGGGTGTGCTTAATCAATTGCGCCAAGAGCGCCAGACGGGTCGATCTGCCCGGATGCTGTACGAAGTGCTGGGCGATATCTGGGTGGTTCAGCGCAATCCTTATCTGCAAGACGACCTGCTGGACAACCCTGATCGCCGCAAGTTGCTGGTGGAGGCGCTGCAGCATCGCATGGCCGATGTGGACAAGCGCCGCATGCCCGATGACAACGCCCAGCGCGATGCCTTGGTGGGCGAGCTGATTGCCGCGGCCAACCGTGCCGTCCAAGAATTTGACCGCATGTTTGTGGAGGCTGCCCAATTGCGCAGCCGTGTCCGCAAGACACTGCGCAAGCTCACCCACAAAGACAACATCAAGTTTGATGGCCTCTCGCGTGTCAGTCATGTGACGGATGCGACCGACTGGCGCGTGGAATACCCGTTTGTGGTGCTGACGCCGGACACCGAAGAAGAGATGGCACTGCTGGTCAAGGGCTGCATTGAGCTGGAGCTGACCATCATTCCGCGTGGGGGCGGAACGGGTTACACCGGGGGGGCGATTCCGCTGACCTGGCGTTCTGTGGTGATCAATACCGAAAAGCTGGAAGCCATCACCGAAGTAGAAAAAGTGATGCTGCCCGGCCTGGACCAGCCCGTTCCCACGGTGTGGACCGAAGCCGGCGTGGTCACCCAACGCGTGGCCGATGCGGCCGAGCGCGCCGGTTATGTCTTTGCGGTGGACCCTACCTCGATCGAAGCGTCGTGCATTGGCGGCAACATTGCCATGAATGCGGGCGGCAAAAAAGCGGTGCTGTGGGGCACCGCCTTGGACAATCTGGCCAGCTGGCGCATGGTCACCCCCGATGCCGAATGGCTGGAGGTGGTGCGCATTGGTCACAACCTGGGCAAGATTCACGACGCAGAGATGGCCAGCTTTGAGCTGCGCTACTTTGCAGCCGACGGAAAAACACCGCTGCGCACCGAGCGCCTGGACATTCCTGGCCACAAGTTCCGCAAGGAAGGCCTGGGCAAGGACGTGACCGACAAGTTCCTGTCGGGTCTGCCCGGTGTGCAAAAAGAAGGCACCGATGGCCTGATCACCAGCGCGCGCTGGATCGTGCACCGCATGCCAGAGCACACCCGCACGGTGTGCATGGAGTTCTTTGGCAATGCCAAGGATGCCGTGCCCTCGATCGTGGAAATCAAAGATTACATGTTTGAGGAGCAAAAGCGCAGCGGCGTGCTGCTGGCTGGCCTTGAGCATCTGGATGACCGCTACCTGAAGGCTGTGGGTTACGCCACCAAGTCCAAAAAAGGCAATGGCAAGCTGCCCAAGATGGTGCTGATTGGCGACATCGTGGGCGACAACGCCGACGAAGTAGCGCGCGTAACCAGCGAAGTGGTGCGCATTGCCAACTCACGCAACGGTGAAGGCTTTGTGGCCATCAGCGCGGAAGCGCGCAAAAAGTTCTGGCTGGACCGCAAGCGCACAGCCGCCATTTCGCGCCACACCAACGCCTTCAAGATCAATGAAGACGTGGTGATTCCTTTGCCACGCATGGCGGAATACACCGACGGCATTGAGCGCATCAACATTGAGCTGAGCCTGCGCAACAAGCTCAAGTTCTGTGACGCCCTGCTGGGCTTCTTTGAAAAGGGCAACCTGCCTTTGGGCAAGCAAGACGATGCGGGCGAGATTCCCGCCGCCGAGCTGCTGGAAGACCGCGTGCACCAGGCCATTGAGCTGGTGCAGGATGTGCGCGACCTGTGGGCGGGCTGGCTGGCCGATGTGGCCACACTGTTCCCGCAACTGCAAGATCACAGCTTGCGCGCCAGCTGGAAAACGCAAATTCGCCAGCCGTTGGCGCAAATTTTCAGTGGTGAAGCGTTTGAGGCTATCCTGGCCGAGACCGTCGCCATTCACCAGCGCGTGCTCAAGGGCCGCGTGTGGGTGGCGCTGCACATGCACGCCGGTGACGGCAATGTGCACACCAACATCCCCGTCAACTCTGATGACTACGAAATGCTGCAGACCGCCCACGAAGCCGTGGCGCGCATCATGCAGCTGGCGCGGGGTCTGGATGGCGTGATCTCGGGCGAGCACGGCATTGGTATTACCAAGCTGGAATTTCTGACCGACGAAGAGCTGCAGCCGTTTGCCGACTACAAGCAGCGCGTTGACCCGCAAGGCCGCTTTAACCGTGGCAAGCTGATTCGTGAAAAGAACGGCCTGGTGCCCGCCGAATCTCCGCGCGAGGCGCTGATGTACGCGGATTTGACCAACGCCTACACGCCCAGCTTTGGCCTGATGGGGCACGAGTCGCTGATCATGCAGCAGTCCGACATTGGCGCGATTGCCGATTCAGTCAAAGACTGCCTGCGCTGCGGCAAGTGCAAGCCCGTGTGCAATACGCACATTCCGGGCGCCAACATGCTGTATTCGCCGCGCAACAAAATTTTGGCCACTTCGCTGCTGGTGGAAGCTTTCCTGTACGAAGAGCAAACCCGCCGTGGTGTCTCGATCAAGCACTGGCAAGAGTTTGAAGACGTGGCCGATCACTGCACCGTCTGCCACAAGTGCTTTACGCCTTGCCCGGTCAAGATCGACTTTGGTGATGTCACCATGAACATGCGCAATCTGCTGCGCAAGATGGGCAAGAAAAGCTTCAATCCGGGCAACAAGATGGCCATGGCCATGCTCAATGCCACCAACCCCGACACCATCAACTTGCTGCGCAAGGGCATGGTGGGTGTGGGCTTCAAGGTGCAGCGCATGGCGTCTGACTTGCTGCACGCCGTGGCCAAGCCACAGATGAAGCGCCCCCCGGCTTCTGTAGGCAAGGCACCGCTCAAGGAGCAGGTGATTCACTTTGTGAACAAGAAGCTGCCCGGCGGTCTGCCCAAGAAGACAGCGCGTGCTTTGCTGGACATTGAAGACAAGGACTACGTGCCCATCATTCGTGACCCCAAGAGCACGCATGCGGACACGGAAGCCGTGTTTTATTTCCCCGGCTGTGGCTCCGAGCGCCTGTTCAGCCAGGTGGGCCTGGCCACACAGGCCATGCTGTGGCACGCCGGCGTGCAAACCGTGTTGCCCCCGGGCTACCTGTGCTGCGGCTATCCCCAGCGCGGCTCGGGGCAGATGGACGTGGCCGACAAGATGATCACGGACAACCGCGTGCTGTTTCACCGCGTGGCCAATACGCTCAACTATCTGGACATCAAGACCGTAGTAGTGAGCTGCGGCACATGTTTTGACCAGTTGCAGGGTTACAGCTTTGACAAGATCTTCCCCGGCTGCCGCATCATTGATATCCACGAGTTCCTGCTCGAAAAGGGGGTTACTTTGCCTGCGGGCCAAGGTGGCTTCCTGTACCACGAGCCTTGCCACAGCCCCATGAAGCAGCAAGACGCCATGAAGACCGTTAAGGCCTTGGTGGGCGAAGGCGTGATCAAGAGCGACCGCTGCTGCGGTGAATCGGGCACGCTGGGCGTGACGCGCCCGGACATTTCCACGCAAATTCGCTTCCGCAAGGAAGGCGAGCTGCTCAAGGGTGAAGCCGAGCTGCGTGCCAATGGCTCGGTGGGTGCCAATGACAACGTGAAAATTTTGACCAGTTGCCCCAGCTGTTTGCAGGGCCTGAACCGCTACGGCAATGACCTGCAAAACGGTCTGCTGGAAGCAGACTACATCGTGGTGGAGATGGCCAAGCAGATCTTGGGCGACAACTGGATGCCCGATTACGTGCAGCGCGCCAATGCGGGCGGCATTGAACGGGTGCTGCTGTGAGCGCCGCACAGATCGACTGTGTGCTGTGCCGCGAGGCGGGCGGTCTGCCCGTCTGGCAGGGCGCGCAGCTGCGTGTCATCCGTGCGCAGGATGAAGGCTTTCCTGCTTTCTATCGCGTGATCTGGACAGCCCATGTGGCCGAGTTTTCTGACCTGTCACAAGCCGATCGCCACACCTGCATGGCGGTGGTGGCCGAGGTGGAGCGCGTGCTGCGCGCTCAGCTGCTGCCCACCAAAATCAACCTGGCAGCGCTGGGCAACATGGTGCCCCACCTGCACTGGCACGTGATTGCTCGCTATGACTGGGATAGTCATTTTCCGGCTCCCATCTGGGCAAGCCCCTTGCGTGCGCGTGCTTTGGACAGGGAAGCACAATTGCTGCAAGAACTCGCAGCCTGCGATGCCGCCATTGCTCAGGCGCTGGCACCGTGGGCTTAATGAATAGATGAGCTGCTTGCGCTGACTACATAAGCGTTTCAGATATGTTTAATGCTGAAAACGCCTGTTTATAAGCGCAAGTAGCTATTGTTTAGATAGGTGGCACTTCATGGCAGACATGCCTCTTCCCCAATCGCTGACCGTGCATGCAGCCTCGCGCATGCTGGAGGTCGGTTACTCCGACGGCAAGACCTTTCGCCTGCCTTTTGAGCTGATGCGCGTGTACTCGCCCTCGGCTGAAGTGCAAGGCCACGGCCCGGGCCAGGAAGTGCTGCAGACGGGCAAACGCCACGTCGGCATCGACAACATTGAGCAAGTGGGCAACTACGCCATCAAGCCTTTCTTTAGCGATGGCCATGAAAGCGGCTTGTTCACTTGGCACTATTTGTACGAGCTGGGCGAAAAGCAGGATGCGTTGTGGAAAGAATACGAAGCGCGCCTGCAAGCCGCCGGTGTCGATCGTGACGCCCCCATGCCAGAAAAGGGCGGCTCAAGCTGCGGTACGGGTGGCGGGTGTGGCAGCAGTGCCCCCGCGCCGGCATCCAGCGCCGCCAGCAGTGGTGGTGGCTGCGGCAGCGGCTCCTGCGGCTGCGCCAGCTAAGCGCAAGGCTTTTGCCGCATAGCTTGTCAGCGCGGTGTTGCCGCCGCTGGCAAACAATGCATGTGATGCATCGCAGTCACAGGTGAAATCCTCGGGTTTTCGCCTTTTTTTCTGGTGCGATGCTATATTTACCGTAGCTGTAAAGGCAGGCTTTTAGAGCACCTTTGGCAGTACAGACTTTTGACTGCAGGCACTGTATGCCCTGTGACCACACGGGGTTGTCGCTGGTCTCAGCGCAGCGTCCTGCTTACATTTGAAGCTTATGAGCAGCACACACTTTGGATTCCAGACGGTCGACGAGAAAGAAAAAGCCAGCCGCGTGCGCGGCGTGTTTGACTCGGTGGCGTCCAAGTACGACGTCATGAACGACCTGATGTCGGGTGGTTTGCACCGCGTCTGGAAGGCCTACACCTTGATGGTGGCCAACCTCAAAGAAGGCGACAAGGTGCTGGACATTGCTGGCGGTACGGGCGACTTGTCCATGGCCTTTTCCAAAAAGGTGGGCGCAAGCGGCACCGTGGTGCACACCGACATCAACGAAGCCATGCTGCGTGTGGGTCGTGATCGCCTGACCGACAAGGGCATCTTGCTGCCGACCCTGGTTTGCGATGCTGAAAAGTTGCCCTTCCCCGATGGCTACTTCAACCTCGTCAGCGTGGCGTTTGGTCTGCGCAATATGACGCACAAGGATGCGGCGCTCAAAGAAATGAATCGCGTGCTCAAGCCCGGCGGCAAGCTGCTGGTGCTGGAGTTCTCCAAGGTCGCAAAACCCTTGGAAAAAGTGTATGACTGGTATTCGTTCAATATCCTTCCCAAGATGGGTTCGATGGTGGCGGGTGATCCAGACAGCTACCGTTATTTGGCGGAATCCATCCGCATGCATCCTGGCCAGGAAGAGCTCAAGGCCCTGATGCATGAGGCCGGATTCGGTCACGTGGACTATCACAACATGTCAGCCGGCATCGTCGCGCTGCACATGGGTATCAAGTGCTAAACAGGGAGCGTTTCCCCATGCATAGTTTTTTTGCCGGTTTTGGCTGATCAGCGGTTACTTTCAAACTTAAGCGGAGATACGACGATGAAGAAGGTGTGGGCAGTGACATTGGCGGCGGCATTGGTCGTCATCCATCCCCTGGCAGAAGCCAAGCGCATGGGCGGTGGCGGATCCTTTGGCAAACAGTCCAGCAATGTGACGCAACGCCAAGCCACACCTCCAGCCGCTCCGCCTGCACGCCCTGCGCAGCAGCAAAACGCGCAACAAAACAATGCCGCTGCCAAGCCTGCAGCACCTGCTGCTGCCGCACCCAAGAAGCCATGGGGTGCCATGCTGGGTGGCTTGGCCGCAGGTCTGGGTCTGGCATGGCTGGCCAACTCGCTGGGTCTGGGTGAGGCGTTTGCCAACATGCTGATGTTCGGTTTGCTGGCCATGGTTGTCATGGTGGTGATCGGCGCAATCTTGCGTGCCCGCGCTAACAAAAAGCCTGCTGCATCTAACGCTGCGCCATCGCCTTTCGCTTTCCAGGGCGCTGGTGCGCCTGTGTCGCCTGATGCCATTGCAACCCCGCCGCAGTACAAGCCCCAGAACGTAGGCAACGATGCATCGGCCCGCCCCTGGGAGCAGATTCCTGGCGCGCAAGGCTCCATGATTGGTTCGGGCGTGGCTGCTGCTGCCTCGACCTGGGATGTGCCTGCAGGCTTTGATGCCAATGGCTTTCTGGATGCCGCCAAGCGCAACTTCGTAACCTTGCAAGCCGCATGGGACAAGAGCGATATCAGCACCCTGCGCTCCATGATGACGGATGACATGCTGGCTGAAATCCAAAGCCAGCTGCAAGAGCGCGAAAGCCAGAGCAGCGGCGAGCCCAATCAGACTGATGTCGTCATGATTGATGCGCAACTGCTGGGTATTGAAGACGTGGGCGGCTCTTACATGGCCAGCGTCGAGTTCTCGGGCTTGATCCGCGAAGATGCCTCTTCGGGCCCTAGCCCCTTCCGCGAAGTATGGAATATGGCCAAGCCTAAAAACAACTCCAGCGGGTGGTTGGTTGCGGGTTTACAAGCCTTAGGCTAAAAAACGCTCCACTTCAGGAATAATCAGGGGACTATGGCAACACAGTCCCCTTTTTCATTCCTGAACGGTTTAGTGGAACGCGCGGTGCAAGTCGTGCAGCCACCAAGCTGGCTCGTCCACGAAACCCAGCAGCGCGCCGTGCTGTTTCTTAACCATGTGTTGATGCAGGAGCGCGAAGCCATGGAACGCCTGATGCGCCAAAAAGGGCGTGTGGCCCGTGTGCAGTGGCGCAACTTCAATATGGCGCTGGTGGTGACCCCGGCAGGCCTGCTGAATGTGGCTACTGAAGGCGCAACACCCGATCTGCAGCTGGAGATCATGGACAGCAATCCGCTGGCTCTGGCTCAGGTGGCGCTGCGTGGCGACAAGCCTTCCCTGCGCATCGAAGGTGATGTGCAACTGGCCGCTGATATCAACTGGCTGGTGGACAACGTGCAGTGGGACGTCGAAGAAGACATGGCCCGCATCATGGGCGATGTGCCAGCACACACCTTGGCCAATATCGGCCGCACGGTGGCCGCTGCGGTGCGCCAGTTTGTGGGCGGGCGCATGGGCCAAGCCGATGGCAAACCTGCCAGCGACGCAGATCGCCTGCCGCAATGAGTCGATTTTTCCGAGGTTTGACCATCGTCTGGGTGGTGTTGCGTTATGGCCTGGATGAGTTGGTGCTCTCGGGCTTCAAGCATCCGTCGCTGAACACGCTGCGCCGTGTGCTGACGGTTGGCCGCAAGCTGGAGGCCCCACGCGGCGAGCGCCTGCGAGAAGCGCTGGAGCAACTGGGGCCGATTTTTGTGAAGTTTGGGCAGGTGCTGTCCACACGCAGTGACTTGATGCCACCGGATGTGGCCCAAGAGCTGGCCAAGCTGCAAGACCGTGTGCCACCGTTTGATTCGCAAATTGCCATCAACACCATTGAGCGCAATTTCCGCAAGCCGCTGGACCAGATCTTTGTCAGCTTTGATCGCACACCCGTGGCCAGCGCCTCGATTGCCCAGGTGCACTTTGCCACCGTGCGTGATCGCGATGGTCAGGAGCGAGAGGTCGCGGTCAAGGTGCTGCGCCCCGGCATGAAAAAGGTGATCGATAAAGACGTCGCCCTGATGTACATGATGGCGGGCTGGGTGGAGAAGCTCTCCAATGAGGGCAAGCGCCTGAAGCCTTTGCAGGTGGTGGCTGAGTTTGACAACTACTTGCACGACGAGCTGGATCTGATCCGCGAAGCCTCCAATGCGGCGCAGCTGCGCCGCAATATGGAGGGGTTGAACTTGGTGCTGATTCCAGAAATTTTCTGGGATTACTGCCACACTGAAGTGATGGTGATGGAGCGCATGAAGGGCGTGCCCATCAGTCAGGTGGATCGATTGCGCGAAGCGGGGGTGGATATCCCGAAGCTGGCGCGCGATGGTGTGACCCTGTTTTTCACGCAGGTGTTTCGTGATGGATTTTTCCACGCGGACATGCACCCCGGCAACATCATGGTGAGCCTGGATGCAGCCACGTTTGGGCGCTACATCTCGCTGGACTTTGGCATTGTGGGCACGCTGACCGAGTTCGATAAAGAGTATCTGGCGCAAAATTTCCTGGCGTTCTTCCGCCGCGATTACAAGCGCGTAGCTGCCTTGCACATCGAAAGCGGATGGGTGCCTGCCACCACGCGGGTGGAGGAGCTGGAAGCGGCGATTCGTGCCGTGTGCGAGCCGTACTTTGACCGTCCGCTGTCTGAAATCTCTCTGGGTATGGTGCTGATGCGCCTGTTCCAGACCTCACGCCGCTTTCAGGTGGAGATTCAGCCGCAACTGGTGCTGCTGCAAAAGACCTTGCTCAACATCGAAGGTCTGGGTCGTCAGCTCGATCCAAACCTTGATTTGTGGAGCACCGCCAAGCCGTTTCTTGAAAAGTGGATGCTTGAGCAAATGGGGCCACAGCGCTTTTGGCGCGAGCTGCAGGCCGAAGCCCCGCGTTACGCCAAGCTCATTCCTGAGCTTCCACGGCTGGTCTATGGCTATCTGCAGCAAAAAAATGGCAGTGATCAGCAATTGGTACAGGAGTTGCTTCGTGAGCAACGGCGCACCAATCGTTTGCTGCAAGGACTGATTTACGGGGGGCTCGGGTTTGTACTGGGCATGCTGGCTATGCAAGTCCTTACGCGAATCCGGATTTTCTAAAGCTGGCCCAATACAGTGCTTGCTGCGTAAGCAGGCACTAAGTTGAAATAAAAGAGGAGCGCCTTGCGCTTGTTCTTTAAAGCTTTCAAGGTCTTTTGACTTTGAAGTTCTTAAGAGCAAAGCGTCAGGCGCTCTTCTTTTTTTGTCGCTTGTAGAACACAGCAGAGGTTTTTTCCGTGTGGGGGCATCACAAATGCCCATAATCGCGCCTCGAATTTTCTTACAACCCATTTATTTCTTTGACAGGGGAGCAGCACACATGCTGATGACCTTTATTGCCGTGTACCTTCTGGTCTCGATCGGCATTGGCCTTTATGCAGCACGCCGCGTGCACAACACGGCTGACTATGCCGTTGCAGGGCGCAATCTGCCGCTGTATGTGGTGGTTGCCACCACGTTCGCGACCTGGTTTGGCTCCGAGCTGGTGCTGGGCGTGTCGGCAGAATTTGTCAAAGAAGGCTTGGGCGGTGTGGTGGAAGACCCCTTTGGCGCTGGCTTTTGCCTGATCCTGGTGGGCCTGTTCTTTGCCTACAAGCTCTACAAGAAGAACCTCATCACCATTGGCGACTACTACCGCCTGCGCTACGGCAAGACGGTGGAAGTGCTGTGCTCCATCATCATCATCTTCAGTTATCTGGGCTGGGTGGCTGCGCAGGTGGCTGCGCTGGGGTTGGTGTTCAACATGCTGACCGATGGCGCGATGTCCGTAACCTCGGGCATGATTTTGGGCACCCTGATCGTGATGATCTACACCCTGTTTGGGGGCATGTGGTCGGTGGCCATGACCGATCTGGTGCAAATGGTGGTGATTTGCGGTGGCCTGATCGTGATTGCATGGTTTGCCGCAGATTTGGCCGGTGGCTCTGACAAAGTGATCGGCTACGCCGTGACCGAAGGCAAGATGCAGTTTCTGCCCCAGGACGCGGATGGCAAAACCTGGCTCTTCTTTTTTGCCGCAGCCATCACCATGATGCTGGGCTCGATTCCGCAGCAGGACGTGTTCCAGCGCGTGATGTCGTCCAAAAACGAGAAGGTAGCGTGTCTGGGCCCCATCATCGGCGGTGCGCTCTACATCGCGTTTGCCTTTATTCCGATGTTTGTGGTGACAGCGGCTGTGCTGATCATGCCGGAGGCCTCTGAAGCCCTGATGGGTGATGATCCTCAGAAAATTTTGCCCCGCTTGGTGATGGAGCACATGCCTTTGGCCGTGCAAATTGCCTTCTTTGGTGCGCTGCTGTCGGCCATCATGTCCACCGCGTCGGCCACCATGTTGGCGCCTTCGACCGCGTTTGTTGAAAACATTCTGCGCAACATCAAGCCCGGCATGTCGGATGCGGCCACGCTCAAGGCCATGCGTCTGGCGGTGGTGGGCTTCACTGTGTGTGTACTGGTCTATGCCATCACCATGCAAGACAGCTCCATCTATGAAATGGTCTCGGGGGCTTACCAGGTGCCATTGGTCGGTGCGTTTGTGCCTTTGGTGTTTGGCCTGTACTGGAAGCGCGCAACCACGCAAGGCGCCTTGGCCGCCGTGGTGCTGGGCATTGGTACGTGGCTGGTGTTCTGGGCTGTGCCCGGCTGGGCCGATGCATTCCCCCAGCAACTGGCGGGCTTGATGGGCGCGCTCATTGGCATGGTCTTTGGCTCGTTGCTGCCACAGTGGCTGGCCAACACCCAAGGACAGGTCAAGCACTACCAGGGCTCTCAGCTCGATTAACAGGCATTGCATGGCAGACAAAGGGCGCAAAAGCGCCCTTTGTCCTTTCAGGCGCATGCCCGCTTGCACAAGTCAAAAGAGCATGGCCGCCTATAATCTAAGGTTTTGCGAATTTCCTCTTCTTAGCCTTAAGCACGCTGACCCAAAGCTATGCCGATTTATGCGTACAAGTGTGGCACCTGTGGCCACGCCAAGGATGTTCTTCAGAAGATGTCCGATGCCCCGCTGACCGATTGCCCGGCTTGCGGTGCTGCGGCCTTTTCCAAGCAATTGACTGCACCCGGATTCCAATTGAAGGGCTCGGGCTGGTATGCCACCGACTTCAAGGGTGGCTCCAGCAGCAGTGCCTCCGCCCCTGCACCTGCCGCAGCGTGTGATGCTGGCGGCAGCGCCTGTGCGGCCGCCGGTTGCCCTGCAGCTTCTGAGGTCTAAGATTGGCCATGTCTGCATTGCGTAAATGGCTGTTCACCGGGCTGCTGGTCATTGTCCCCGGTGTTATCACCGTGTGGGTGCTGCACTGGATCATCAGCACGCTGGACCAAACCCTGAATCTTTTGCCAGCTCAGTGGCAGCCTGACTATCTGCTGGGTTTGCATATCCCGGGCTTTGGCGTGCTGCTGACACTGGTGGTGCTGCTTTCCATCGGTGCGATTGCCAGTAATTTTGTGGGCCGCAAGCTGGTGTCCTGGGGGGATGCCCTCATTACCCGTATCCCGGTGGTACGCTCGATTTACTCCAGCGTTAAGCAGGTCTCGGACACCGTCTTTTCGGACAGTGGCAATGCGTTTCGCACCGCTGTGCTGGTGCAATGGCCCCGCGAAGGCGTGTGGACCGTGGCTTTCATCACTGGCAGCCCCGCCGGGGAAGTGGCCCGTTATTTGCGCGACGAGTACGTGAGCGTATTTGTGCCAACAACGCCCAACCCCACAGGGGGCTACTTTGTGATGATGCGCAAGAGCGATTGCGTGGAACTCGAGATGAGCGTGGAAGCTGCGCTCAAGTACATCGTCTCTATGGGTGTGGTGGCACCGCCGCCACTGCCCATCCCTGACGAAGAACGATAAACAACCCAAAAAAGCGCGTCCCCTGGGGCGCAGGAAGATAGACCATGGCCATGCGCTCTGAATATTGCGGTCTTGTGACCGAAGCCCTGATGGGCGAAACCGTTACCCTGTGCGGCTGGGTGAATCGTCGTCGTGACCACGGTGGCGTGATCTTTATTGACCTGCGTGACCGCGAAGGCTATGTGCAGGTGGTGTGTGACCCCGACCGCCCTGAAATGTTCAAGGTGGCTGAAGAAATCCGCGGTGAATACTGCGTGCAGGTCAAGGGCATTGTGCGTGCTCGTCCTGCCGGCACCACCAACGACAAGCTCAAGAGCGGTCAGATTGAAGTGCTGTGCCACGAGCTGAACGTGCTCAACGCCGCAGTGACGCCTCCTTTCCAGGTGGACGACGAGAACCTGTCGGAAAACGTGCGCTTGACCAACCGCGTGATGGACCTGCGCCGTCCCGTAATGCAGCGCAACATGATGCTGCGCTACAAGACATCGATCCAGGTGCGTAACTTCCTGGACAAGCTGGGCTTTATCGACATCGAAACCCCCATGCTGGGCAAGTCCACACCCGAAGGCGCTCGCGACTATCTGGTGCCTTCGCGCGTGCATGACGGCCAGTTCTTTGCGCTGCCCCAGTCCCCCCAGCTGTACAAGCAGATGCTGATGGTGTCGGGCTTTGACCGTTACTACCAGATCACCAAGTGCTTCCGCGACGAAGACTTGCGCGCTGACCGCCAGCCCGAATTCACGCAGATCGACTGCGAAACTTCGTTCCTGAACGAAGAAGAAATTCGCGCCATCTTCCAGCAGATGATCAAGGAAGTGTTCAAGCAGCAGCTGAACGTGGACTTGGGTGAATTCCCGATCATGACGTACCAGGACGCGGCCTTCCGCTTTGGTTCGGACAAGCCCGATCTGCGCGTCAAGCTCGAATTCACCGAGCTGACCGATTGCATGGGCGATGTGGACTTCAAGGTGTTTTCTACGCCTGCTACCACCAAGGGTGGCCGTGTGGTGGCCCTGCGGGTGCCCGGCGGTGCTTCTATTTCGCGTGGCGAGATCGATGGCTACACCGAGTTCGTCAAGATCTACGGTGCCAAGGGGCTGGCATGGATCAAGGTCAACGAAGTGGCCAAGGGCCGCGAAGGCCTGCAGTCACCCATCGTCAAGAATCTGCACGACGCAGCGATTGCCGAAATCTTGAAGCGCACAGGCGCACAAGACGGCGACTTGCTGTTCTTCGGAGCTGACAAGGAAAAGATCGTCAACGACTCCATCGGTGCGTTGCGTCTGAAGGTGGGTCACAGCGAGTTCGGTAAAAAGTCGGGCCTGTTCGAAGACAAGTGGGCACCGCTGTGGGTGGTGGACTTCCCCATGTTTGAACATGATGAAGAAAGCGGCCGCTGGGTGGCTGTGCACCATCCCTTCACATCGCCCAAGGATGGCCATGAAGAGTTGATGGCCACCGATCCTTCCAAGTGCATCGCCAAGGCCTACGACATGGTCTTGAACGGCTGGGAGCTGGGTGGCGGTTCGGTGCGTATTCACCGTGCTGACGTGCAGGCCAAGGTATTTGCTGCCTTGAACATCAGCCCTGAAGACCAGCGCGCCAAGTTTGGCTACCTGCTGGATGCGCTGCAATACGGCGCACCTCCCCACGGTGGTCTGGCCTTCGGTCTGGACCGTCTGATCACGCTGATGACCGGATCTGAATCGATTCGTGACGTCATTGCCTTCCCCAAGACACAGCGTGCGCAAGACTTGCTGACGCAAGCGCCTTCGCCTGTCGATGAAAAGCAGCTGCGCGAGCTGCACATTCGCCTGCGCAACATCGACGCGGTCAAGGCATCGTAAATCGATGGCTCTTAAAGTCATAGCTTCTTGCGCTTAGTGTGCAAGGGCTAGAGGCTTAAAACACAAAAAGCCTTTGCGGCAGCGCAAAGGCTTTTTTTGCGTCTTGGGCATGCTTTCAGTGTGAAGATAGGGCGCATGCACGCAGGCTCTTACAAAATTGCGCAGTCAGTTCTGGTGGTGATTTACACCCCGCAAGGCGAGGTGCTGCTGTTGCAGCGCACCCTTGGTGATGGGCATGGGGGTGATTTCTGGCAGTCCGTCACGGGCAGCAAAGACACGCACGATGAGCCTTGGGAGCAGGTGGCTGCACGCGAGGTGTGGGAGGAAACGGGTATTGATGCTCACGCGCAAGGCTGCAAGTTGCAAGACTGGGGGCTGGAAAACATCTACACCATTTACCCGCAATGGCTACATCGCTACGCGCCCGGAACCTTTGTGAATACCGAGCGTGTGTTTGGGCTGGAGGTTGCGTCCTACGCCCAAGTCACCTTGAATCCGCGCGAACACACCGCATTTGCTTGGCATGCTTGGCGCGAAGCGGCAGACCGTTGCTACGCGCCCTCGAATGCCGAAGCTATTCTTCATCTACCTGTTTTTCTTCCATTGCCTGCATGACGCTTGAGACCACGCCACCACTGCCGCCCATGGAAACCACGCCCTCTGGCCTCTTGGTGCCCGCCGAGCAAGGTATTTTGCGTGTGGCCACCTACAACATTCACAAAGGTGTGCAGGGCCTGGGGCCCACGCGCAGGCTGGAAATTCACAACCTGGGGCTGGCCGTAGAGCAGCTGGATGCCGACATCGTCTGCTTGCAGGAAGTGCGCAAAATGAACCGCCGCGAGGCCGCGTACTTTGCCAACTGGCCTGAAGTGTCGCAGGCGGAGTTTCTGGCACCAGACGGCTATGAGGCCGTCTATCACACCAATGCCTATACACGCGATGGAGAGCATGGCAACGCCTTGCTCTCGCGCTGGCCGGTGCGCGATATCAAGCACCTGGATGTATCAGACCACCGCTTTGAACAGCGCGGCCTGCTGCATGCCGAGGTGATGTTCCATGGGCGTTCCGTGCACACCGTGGTGGTGCATCTGGGCTTGATTGCTGGCAGCCGTGTGCGCCAGATTTATCAGTTGCAGCAATTCATTGAGCGTGAAGTGCCCCCGGGGGTGCCGGTGGTGGTGGCTGGTGACTTCAATGACTGGGGCAACCACATCAAGCGCATGCTGGCCGGCTTTGGCCTGTATGAGTACGACGGTGACCGCAGCACCTTCACCTACCCGGCACGTTTGCCGCTGGCGCAACTCGATCATGTGTACGTTCGCGGTCTGGACCCCATCAGCCTGACGGTGCCTCAAGGCCGTATCTGGTGGCGCATGTCTGACCATTTGCCTTTGATCGCAGAGTTCAAACTGTAGGCAGGTTGCCAATTCCATAGCCCCTGTCGGTCTGATGATTCACTGTTACTATCGCGCCCATGTTTCAAGATTTGGTTGCCGCATCCGACAAACAGCCCGCAGGTTTTGACCCGCACGGCACCCCTGTCTCCGTGAAGATTCGCGAGCGGGTGCAGGCGGCTGGCCGCAGTTTTCACGCGAACGAAAATATTGCCGACTTCATCGAACCCGGTGAGCTGGAGCAATTGCTCGACGAGGTGGAAGTGAAGATGCAGGGCGTGCTCGACAGCATGGTCATCGACACGGCCAATGACCACAACAGCCGGGCCACTGCCCGCCGTGTGGCCAAGATGTATCTCAAGGAAGTGTTTGCAGGCCGCTATCACAAGCCGCCTTCGATCACGGAGTTCCCCAATGGCAAGCACCTCAATGAGCTGATGATCGTTGGCCCCATTACGGTGCGCAGCGCATGCAGTCACCACCTGTGCCCTGTGATGGGCAAGGTGTGGATTGGCGTGATGCCCAACAAGAACACCAACGTTATTGGCCTGTCCAAGTACGCACGTCTGGTGGACTGGGTGCTGGGGCGCCCACAGATTCAGGAAGAGGCCATCATTCAGCTGGCTGACTTGATTATGGAAAAGACCCGCCCCGATGGTCTGGCCGTGGTCATGGAGTGCTCGCACTTTTGCATGTCATGGCGCGGTGTGCGCGAAAAGGACAGCAAGATGCTCAACTCCGTCATGCGTGGTGCGTTTTTGAAGGACCCCACACTGCGTCGTGAGTTTCTGGCGCTCATTCCTGGCCGCCGCAACGATTAACACCCTCGCTCAGGCCCCAGAGGCTGCGCACTGCGCAGCCTTTTTTATGGCCGTTTGACTGCCCCATGTCACTGCAAGCTTTCGCACTCATTATTTTGGCCGGCATCATCCATGCGGGCTGGAACATTGCCGCCAAGAAAGCCGGGGGCGATGCGCGGTTTGCCTTTTTCACCTCCATCTTGCTCATCATTGTCTGGGCTCCGCTGGCGTGGTGGGTAGGGCGTGACGTTGTGCCGCACTGGGGCTGGCAGCCATGGGCTTTGGTGGCGGTCAGTGGCGTGCTACATCTGGCCTATTACGTGATCTTGCTGCGCGGCTATCGCAAGGCAGACCTCACCGTGGTCTACCCCCTGGCGCGGGGCAGCGGCCCGTTAATCAGTACCCTGGTGGCCATCACGTTGCTGGGCGAGGAGCTTTCGCAACTGGGTGTGCTGGGTGTGGTTGGCGTGGTGCTGGGGGTATTTTTGATTGCTGGTGGCCCCAGCCTGTTTCGCCAGCGCAGCGATCCAGCCGCGCGCCACCGCTTGCACCAAGGGCTGTTTTATGGGGTGCTGACGGGCGTTTTCATTGCAGGCTACACCGTGGTGGATGGTTACGGCGTCAAAGTGCTGCTGCTGTCGCCCATCCTGATTGATTATTTGGGCAGTTGCGTGCGCGTGATCTTGCTGTCTCCCGTGGTGCTGCGCAATGTGGATGAGGCCAAATCGCTGTGGCAGCAGCAGTGGCGCTGGGCGCTGCTGGTGGCCGTGGTCAGCCCGATCGCCTATGTACTGGTGCTGTTTGCCATGCAAAGCGCGCCCATTTCACATGTGGCCCCGGCGCGGGAGGTATCCATGCTGTTTGCCGCCCTGATTGGCGGGCATTTGCTGCGCGAAGGCGATCGCATGGTGCGCATTGGCGGAGCCCTATTGATTGCTATGGGCGTGACGGCACTGGCTCTGGGCTAAAGTGCGGGCCATGATGTTGCGTTCGTTGCGTTCGTTGTGTTTGGCAGGTGGTGTGGCGGTGGTGCTGGCATGGGCCAATGCCGCGTGGGCGCAGCCTGCACCGTGGTTTTGGTGGGTGAGCAAGCTGGATGGGCAGCGTGTGTGCGCCCAGGTCATGCCCAGTCAGGGCTGGAGCAAGGGGGAGGGGCCGTTTCGCAATGCGCAGTGCCGCCCTCAGCCGTCGTCGGTGCCACCCCAGCGTTGAGTTTTTTCTCTTCTCTTTTCCTTTTTTCTTCACTGCACTGTAGAGCTGCTCACGTCGTGTTTGGCGCATCGTTGTGCGGGGCCTTGTCGTACCTAGCGCACTGTCGCTGTTTCATGCCCCGCAGCGCCTGCGCCAGCCCTTGACTGGCTGTTGCGTGTGCAGTGCCTGCTGCACAGTCGTTTTTGAGTTTTTCTGTCCGCCGTGCGTTGCATTGGCGCGTCTCGCGCTGGCTTGGCAGCGTGGTAGCTGCGGCCGCACAATGGCGGCTTATTCAATCCCTGTGAAAGCGATGGACTGATGCCTGCGTGGAATGCTTTGGTGGCCTTTTTGGGCGTGGCGGTGCTGCTGGCGCTGACCCCCGGGCCCGATAACTTGTTTGTACTGGTGCAATCCATCCAGCGCGGATGGCGCGTGGGCATGTGCGTGGTGGTGGGGCTATGTCTGGGCATTGTGGTGCACACCACGGCGGTGGCCTTGGGGCTGGCGGCCTTGTTTGCGGCATCCAGCACTGCGTTCACCATTTTGAAATGGTGCGGTGCTGCTTATCTGGCGTGGCTGGCATGGGGCGCTTTGCGTGCGCCGGTCAGCTCCAGCGATACGCCGCAAGCTGCTAGCACGGCCCAGCCGTTGCCATGGAAAGAGGCGTTGCGCATGGTGGGGCGCGGCGTGGTGATGAATATCACCAACCCCAAGGTGCTGATTTTCTTTCTGGCTTTCTTGCCGCAGTTTGCAGACCCCGCGCGCGGCAGCGTGGCGCTGCAGATCGTGTGTTTTGGCCTGCTGTTTGTGCTGGCTACGTTGCTGGTGTTTGGTGCCATTGCCTGTTGCTCGGGCGTCTTTGGCGGCATCTTGCAGCGCTCTGCACGGGCGCAGTGGTGGTTGAACAGGCTGGCGGGCGTGGTGTTTGTGGGGCTGGCAGTGCGTTTGCTGACTGTGCAAAGATAAGAGCAGTTAGCGCATATAAATAAAGGGTTTCAGATATAAATCTATCTGAAACCCTTTGTGGTTGAGCGCTAGATGCTATTTTTTCTAAATTCTTCTAAAAACTGTTAGCTCTTGTCGCTCCAGTACATGGCCGAAAGGTCATTCACAAAGACAGGCATGTCTTTCCACAGCCCACGCAGGTTTTTGTTGGCAATGGTGACCCACTGGGGCTGGTACAGGAAGCCGTGCACCGCATCGTTGGCCAGCAGGCGTTGTGCCTCGCCCAGCAGGCGCGCGCGGTCGGTGGGCTTGGGGGTGTTCTTGATCTTCTCGAACAGATCGCGGAACTCTTGCGAGTCGTAGGCCCAGTAGTAATCGGGCTTGGCAAAGTTGCCCAGATCAAACGGCTCCACATGGCTGATCATGGTCAGGTCGTACTGCTTGTTGCCGTAGGTGCCAGACAGCCATTGCGCCCATTCCACGTTCTGCAGTTTGACCTCAATGCCCACTTTAGCCAGCTGCGCGGCAATGATCTCGCCGCCCTGGCGGGCATAGGGGGCCGGGGGCAGCGTCATGGTCAGCTTCAGCGGCAACTGCACGCCCGCTTCTTTGAGCAAGGCTTTGGCCTTGTCGAGGTTGTGCGGGTTGATGCCGGTGGTGTCCACATAGCCAAAGGCGCCGGGTACGTAGTGGCTGCCAATGGGCACGCCGTAGCCTTCTGCGGCCCCTTCAATGATGGTTTTGCGATCAATGGCTGCGGCAATGGCTTTGCGCACGCGCACATCGTTCAGGGGCTTTCGGCCGTTGTTGATGGCCAAAATGGTTTTGGCGCGTGAGCCGCTGACGATGACCTGAAAGCGTGGGTCTTTCTGGAACTGCGGCACGCTGCGTGGTGTGGCGCGGGGGAAGGCGTCCACGTCGCCCGCCATCAGGGCGGCCACCTGGGCTGCCGAGTCGGGAATAAAGCGGAACGTGGCGCGCTTGATGCGGATTTTGTTCGCATCGCGGTATTCAGGCCATGCCACCAAGGTGATAGAGGCCCCTTTTTGCCACTGGCCCAGCTTGTAGGGGCCGGTGCCCACAGGCTGCGTGGTGTTGGTGGCGGCGCTCTTGGGCTCAACAATGATGGATGTGCCCTGGCCCATGACAAACAGAAAGTCAGGGTCAATCTCCTGCGTCACGACTTCGATGGTGAAGGCGTCGATCACACGGATCTTCAGGCCGCTGAAGCTGCGCTTGTCCTTGTTGGTGCTTTTTTCGCTGCCAGCGCGCTCCAGCGAGAACTTTACGGTTTCTGCGCTGAAAGGCTGGCCGTTTTGAAACTTGACGCCCTTGCGCAGGCGGAATGTGTAGGTTTTCAGATCTGGCGAGACTTCCCAGCTTTCAGCCAGCAGGGGAGAGACGCTGCCGTCTGGATTGATCTTGGTGAGCGTCTCAAAGATGTTGTATTGCGTGATTTCGGCAATCGAGGATGAGGCACTGGCCGTAGGGTCCAGTACCGGGGGCTCCAGCGTCAGGGCCAGGTTCACCGTCTCTTTTTTCGCTTGCGCCAGGCTGTGAAGCGGCAACAGCGCGGTCAAACCGGCCAAAGCGCCAGACGCAAGCAAACTGCGGCGATCAATCATGGTTCAGGGTCTCCGATATGTCTCAGTGGGTGGGGCAGGCAGCAACTCGCCATGCTGTACCGCACGATCAAGAAGCAGACCGCTTTTTACACCAAGTTAGAACTTGCTTTCACACGCAGGTTACGCAGCGCACGTGCGCGCCCGGGGGCAATCTGCGGCACGGCATTGAGCAAAGACTGCGTATAGGGATGGCGGGCGTGGCTAAACAGTTGTTTGGGCGAGCCTTGCTCGACCACCCGGCCTTGCTGCATGACGAGGACTTCATCACACAAATGGTTGACGACAGCCAGGTCGTGACTGATGAGCAGGTACGTCATGCCGAAACGCTGCTGCAAATCCAGTAGCAGATTGAGTACCTGTGCCTGAATGGAGACGTCCAGTGCGCTGACGGGTTCATCAGCCACGATGAGCTGGGGGCGCGTAATCAGCGCGCGTGCAATGGCAATGCGCTGGCGCTGGCCACCCGAAAATTCATGGGGGCACTTGTCCAGATCACGGTGGTGCAGCCCCACCTGAGTGAGGGCTTCGGCGGCCTGCTCGCGCTGCTCGGCGCGGCTGGTGTGGCTGAGGGCCTGCAGTGGCTCGGCCACAATGCGCTCCACGGTCATGCGTGGGTCCAACGAGCCATAAGGGTCCTGAAACACCATCTGACAGTCACGCCGAGCGGCTCGCAAGGCTGGGCCAGACATTGCGCTGACTGTTTGCCCATTCCACAGCACCTGGCCTGTGGTGGGCTTGTCCAGCGCCATGGCCAGGCGCGCCAGCGTGGATTTTCCAGAGCCTGATTCACCCACAATGCCCACATTGCGGCCGCTGTAGACCGTCAAATCGACATCTTGCAAGGCAACTACCTGCGGCGGTGCCTGCCACAGCTGGCGGCGCGGGAGCGTGTAGGTTTTGCCCAGCCCCATGGTTTGAAGCAAAGGGGGGCGCAGGTTGTCAGGCGTCATTTCCAGGCCTCTGTGTTGCCGGGGCGCATGGCTTCGGGGCGCAGGCAGCGCACTTGGTGCACACCCAGGCTGCTGTATTGCGCCTCGTGCGGCTGAAAACTGGGAATGCCAACACGCGCGGGCTTGTCTTCATAGCAGCGCTCTTGCGTGAATGTGCAGCGGCCCGCAAAGGTGCAGCCGCGGGGCAAATCTGCCAAGGCTGGGACAGCGCCGGCAATGGTGAACAGGTCGTGGGGTTTGCCACTGGGCTGGCGTGGTGCATCCAGCCGCGGGCGTGCCGCCATCAGCCCGCGCGTATAGGGGTGGCCCATGTGGCGAAACAGCGCCCCAGTGGGCCCGCTTTCAACAATCTGGCCGCCATACATGACCAATATGTCGTCGACATTCTGCGAAATAACGCCCAAATCGTGAGAGATGAGGATGAGCGCCATATTGCGCTCGGCCACCACATCGTTGATCAAGTCCAGGATTTGCTGCTGAACGGTGACATCCAGCGCCGTGGTCGGCTCGTCAGCGATCAGCACATCAGGCTCACACGCCAGTGCCATGGCAATGGTGATGCGCTGGCGCTGGCCGCCAGAGAACTGGTGCGGGTAATCATTGACCCGGGAGGATGCGTTGGCAATGCCCACGCGCTCGAGCAAGGCCGTGGCTGCTTTGAGTGCGCTGGCCTTGTCCAGGCCCTTGTGATAGAGCATGGGCTCTGCCACTTGGCGGCCTACGGTGTGCACAGGGTTCAAGGCCGTCATGGGCTCTTGAAACACCATGGCCATGCGGTTGCCGCGCAGGCTTTGCCATTGGCGCTCGGTCTGACCCAGCAGCTCTTGCCCATTCCACAAAATACTGCCCGTGACCGTCGCGTTGTCAGGTTGCAAGCCCATCAAGGTCTGCACGGTCAGAGATTTACCGCAGCCTGACTCCCCAATAATGCCCAGCGCGCTGCCACGCTCTAGCTTGAACGAAAGGTGGCGCAGCGCTTGCACTGTGCCTTGGCTGCCGCGCAGAAAAAGATTAAGGCCAGTGACTTCAAGCAAGGGCATTCGTGTCTCCAGTCTCGCTCAGCGCTGGCGGCTCAAGCGCGGGTCCATCAGGTCGCGCAGGCCATCGCCCAGTAAATTCAGGCCCAGCACCGACAGCGCAATCGCCACGCCGGGAAACACGGCCAGCAGGGGTGCCTGGAACATCAACGTTTGTGCATCACTGAGCATGCGGCCCCAAGATGGCTGCGGGGGCTGTGTACCCAGCCCCAGATAAGACAGCGCAGCCTCAGCCAAAATGGCCAGCGCAAACTGGATGGTGGCCTGAACGATCAGCACCCCCATGATGTTGGGCAGCACGTGCTGCAGTGTGATGCTGAAACGGTTTTTACCGCAGGCACGCGCAGCCATCACGTATTCACGCGACCAGATCGCGTTGGCCGAAGCACGGGTGATGCGTGCAAAGGTCGGAATGTTGAAGATGCCAATCGCAATGATGGCGTTGACCATGCTGGGGCCAAAAACGGCGGTCATCATGATGGCCGACAAGATGGCCGGGAAGGCAAAGGTGAAGTCAGACATGCGCATGATGACTTCTTCCACCCAGCCGCGCAAAGCGGCTGCAATCAAGCCCAGGGCTACGCCAAAGACCAGACCAATACCTACGGCAATCACGCCCACTGCAATGGAGCTGCGTGCGCCCACCATGATTTGAGACAGCACATCGCGGCCAAAAGCGTCGGTGCCCATCCAGAACTGCGCGCTGGGGGGCAGCAGCTTGGCCTCGATGTTCATCTCGTAAGGGCTCCAGGGTGTCCAGACAAAAGAAAGCAGGGCGCAGGCAACCAGGGCCAGCGTCAGCACAGAACCAATGACAAAGCTGGGGTGGTGCAGCCCGCGCTGCAACAAGGTGCGGGGCTGGCTCATAAGTTGCTGGCTTTCACACGGGGGTCAATCATGGCGTACAGCACATCGACGATGAAGTTCACCACAATGACCATGGCGGCCAGCAGCATGACGCAGTTGCGCACCACGATCAGATCGCGGTTGGCAATGGACTGAAAGATCAAACGGCCCAGCCCGGGCAGATAAAACACGTTTTCCACCACGATGGTGCCAGCCAGCAGGTTGGCAAACTGCAGACCCATGACCGTGATGACCGGAATCATGGCATTGCGCAGCACATGGCCCCAGAGCACGGCGCGCTGACTCAATCCCTTGGCACGTGCGGTGCGCACAAAGTCTTCACGCAGCACTTCCAGCACTGCAGAGCGGGTGATGCGCGCCAAAATCGCCGCTTGTACAACAGCCAGTGCAATGGCAGGTAGCAGCAGAGATTGCAGCGCAGGCCAGAAGCCGCCACCAAATTCACTGCTCCAGCCAGGAAAGCCGCCAGCAGAGAACCATTGCAGCTTGACTGAAAACAGCAAGATCAAAAGAATGGCGAACCAGAAATTCGGTATGGCAATACCCAGTTGGGCCAAACCCATGATGCCCACATCGCCCAGCTTGTTGTGGCGTGATGCTGCATAAACGCCGGCCAGCAAGGCCAGCACCGTGGTGATCAACATGGCCAATACCGCCAGAGGCAGGGTCAGTGCCAGCCGCTCGGCAACCAGATCCCAGACCGGCGATCCATAGGCGTAGCTGTTGCCCAGATTGCCGGTGAAAAAGCCCAGCAGCCAATCGGTATAGCGTTGCAGCGCGGGCTGGTTCAGACCCAGTTGCTCGGCCATGGCAGCCACGGCCTGTGGATCAGCGTCTGGCCCCATGAGTACCTGTGCAGCATTGCCCGGCAAAATCTCCAGCACAGCAAACACCAGCATGGATGCACCCAGCAAGGTGGCTATCAATGTGAGCAGGCGTTTGGCGAGAAAAACACTCATGAAGTCAAGGCAGTCAAGGTTTTGCGGGCTCCGAGCATAGCGGTAAATCCCACTGTGCAAAGCATGGAAGTGTGTGCCGTTGAGATGGGGTAAGCGGCGGGCGCATGATAATTGCGCCATGTCCCCTGTGCTGAACACCTATGACCGAGCCGCTTGCCTGTGTACGGCCTTGTGCCAAGGAGGCATGCCATGGCGTTGATGATCACGGAAGAATGCATCAATTGTGATGTGTGTGAGCCTGAGTGCCCCAACGATGCCATTTATATGGGGGAGCTGATCTATGAGATTGACCCCCACAAGTGCACAGAGTGCGTGGGGCACTTTGATGAGCCCCAGTGCATGCAGGTCTGCCCGGTCTCATGCATTCCCGTGCATCCTGACTTTGTTGAGAGCCAGGAAACCTTGCTGCAAAAATTTGAACGCTTGCAGGCACTGTCACTGAAGATATAAAAATATCAGTCAAATTGGCTGCTAACGCTTATTGTGTAAGTGTTAGCAGCTATTTTTATTCATTCACCAAAGTGGGGGCGCTGTCGGCATCTGGCACCGGCTTGCGCGGTGGCTTGGGGCGCGGTGGTTTGTTGGTGTTGATCAGCACGGTGGCCTTTTCCATCTCTCCTGCTGCCAGCAAAGGCCAGGCCTTGAGGCTGCGGTCAATCTGCTCGTGGATGGCGTTCCACTGCTCTAGCGGTGGTTTTTTGAGCACCCAGCTGGCGACATCCCCTTTTTGGCCGGGGTGGCCAATGCCCACGCGCAGCCGCCAGTAATCAGGGCTGCCCAGCTGCGCATGGATATCACGCAGGCCGTTGTGGCCGCCGTGGCTGCCGCCGCGCTTGAGCTTGATCTGGCCGGGTTCAAAATCCAGCTCATCGTGCACCACCAGCACTTCTTCGGGCTTGATCTTGAAAAAGCGTGCCAGTGCACCGACGGACTTGCCTGACAGATTCATGAACGTCTGCGGCTGCAGCAACCAGACGGGCTGACCCTGCACGTTGGCGCGTGCCATCAGGCCCCAGTAGCTGCGCTCTGGCTGCAAATGCACCTTGAGCTCACGGGCCAGGCCATCAATCCACCAAAAGCCGGCATTGTGGCGAGTGTCTTCGTATTCCGGGCCAGGGTTGCCCAGGCCCACAAACAGTTTGATCATGCGAGGATTATCCAATCACGGCGGTTGTCTGTGCAGGGTATGCATGTCCAGCAAAACAAATGGCCCACACAAGGCGGGCCATTTGTTTTGCCAACAGCCCTGAGGGGCTGTTGTGACAAGAGGAGAAAAATTACTTCTTCTTCTTTTTGTCGGTAGGAGCAGCTGCTACGGGAGCAACAACAGCAGCCTCAGGCAGCTTCACGGAAACCAGAACGGGGTTCTTGTTAGAGCCGCGAGCAATGATCTTCACGCCGTTAGGAGCCTTCACGGTCTGCAGGCCAGGAATGACCTTGGAAGACAGCTTGGACAGGTCCACAGAGATGAACTCAGGAGTCTTGCCAGGAGCAGCCAGCACCGAAACTTCGGTGATCAGGGGCGTCACAGTGCCTTCTTCAGCCACCACAGCAGGCGACTTGTCAGCGTTTTCGTAACGCAGAGCAACCTTGGATTCGATCTTGGTGTTCTCGTCAACGCGCTGGAAGTCGATGTGCAGGATCTGAGCGCGGAAGGGGTGGTATTGCACGTCGCGCAGCACAACCTTGGAAGATTGGCCGTCGATGTCCAGGTCCAGGATCGAAGTGTGGAAAGCTTCCTTCTTCAGAGCGTGGAACAGGTTGTTGTGATCGATTTCGATCTTCTGTGCGTCTTGGCCAGCGCCAAAAACGATACCAGGTGCCTTGCCGGAAATACGCAGGCGGCGGCTCGCACCCGTACCTTGCAGATTACGTGCTGTTGCAGCGATTTGCATAACTAACTCCAATATGAGTGGACCGCGACCAGTTCCACTCGGTTAAAAACCCAAGGCCAATGCCTTGGATGAATCTTCGGAAAACGCAAACCTCCCGAAGGAGGTTGTGCAATGTCCCGAAGGAAAAACTCTTAGTCCTGAAACAGGCTACTTACCGAGTCACCGGTAGAGATGCGCTGAATGGTCTCTGCAAACAGAGGCGCCACGGACAACTGGCGAATCTTGCCACAAGCCTGAGCTGCGGGGCTCAAAGGAATGGTGTTGGTCACCACCACTTCGTCCAGAGCATCGCCTTCGGCAATACGCTGGATGGCTGGGCCAGAGAAAATGGGGTGTGTGCAATAGGCATACACTTTTTTGGCACCGCGTTGCTTGAGCACTTCAGCGGCTTTCACCAAAGTGCCAGCCGTGTCGATCATGTCGTCCATGATCACGCAGTTGCGGCCATCGATGTCACCGATCACGTGCATCACTTCCGACACGTTGGCCTTTGGCCGACGCTTGTCGATGATCGCCAGATCGCAACCCAGTTGCTTGGCCAGTGCACGTGCGCGCACCACGCCACCCACGTCAGGAGACACAACGATCAGGTCGTCATATTTCTTTTCGTTCAAATCCTTGAGCAGGATGGGCGATGCGTAGATGTTGTCGACGGGAATGTCAAAGAAACCCTGAATCTGGTCTGCGTGCAAATCCATGGTCAGCACGCGGTTCACACCAGCGGCTTGCAGCATGTTGGCAACCACCTTGGCAGTAATCGCTACACGGGTAGAGCGCACGCGGCGGTCTTGGCGGGCGTAACCAAAGTAGGGAATGACAGCGCAAATGCTCTGTGCGGAGGCGCGCTTCAAAGCGTCCACCATCACCAGCAACTCCATCAGGTTGTCGTTGGTGGGGGCGCAAGTAGGCTGCACCACAAACACATCGCGGGTACGGACGTTTTGTTTGATTTCTACGGTGACTTCACCGTCAGAGAAACGGCCAACGTCAGCAGCGCCCAAAGATGCGCCAAGATGCTTGGCGATTTCTTCGGCCATGCTGCGATTAGCATTGCCCGTAAAAACCACGAATTCAGAATTATTGGATTGCATGAGCTTCCCAGTATTGGGTTTGCTTAAACGCATAAAGATATTTGGCAGGGGAGGAAGGACTCGAACCCTCGCATGCCGGAATCAAAATCCGGTGCCTTGACCAACTTGGCGACTCCCCTACACAGGTCAATTGTCATCGATAACAATTAACCGGTAGCTTGTTACTCTGGAATCCATTGGATCAATGGATGATTTTCCAGATTTTTGCAAAGCCTGATTTTCCATGTGCTAGGCGCATCTGAAAAATCAATTTCTTTGCTGGCTTGCGCAAATACTGCACTTCCAGAGCCAGTCATTGTAGCATGCATTCCAGATGCGTTAAGCCAGTTTTTGACTTTCAATACATCGGGGCACAAAGCTTCAGCAACTGGCTGCAGGTCGTTGTGGCCAAAGCCATAGTGATCTGCAGCAAAGTCTTCGATTTTAGCATGCTTTGTATTACGTTGAAGGCGCGGGTCGGTAAAAATGCTTTGGGTGTTGAGGCCCGCTTCAGGTTTGATGACCCAGAAAAGATGGGGGGGCAGGGTGCTAGGGCCTGATAAAGGTGTGATGCTCTCGCCGATGCCTTCTACCCAGGCGTTGTGCCCGCGAATAAAAAACGGTACGTCTGCCCCCAGGCGAATGCCGATACTTTCCAGCTCTGCACGAGTCAGGCCAAGGTTCCACAGACGATTCAGGGCAATCAATGTAGATGCTGCATCTGAAGAGCCTCCACCCATGCCCGCTTGAGAGGGGATGTGCTTGTCAATCGCAATGCGCACGCCTTGGGTGCAGCCTGTGGCGGCTTGTAAGGCTTGTGCTGCTCGAACGCACAAATCATCTGCGGGAAGTTGCGGGGCGTCCGGGTTGAGGTCTTGCCGCGAAATTTCTGAACTCTGGGTGTGTTCAAAGTGCAAGGTGTCTTGCCAATCAATCAGCATGAAGACGGATTGCAGCAAGTGATAGCCATCCGCCCTGCGCCCTGTGATGTGCAAAAACAGGTTGAGTTTGGCGGGGGCCGGCACGTCGTAGAGGCTATGCATGTGTGGAGAACAGGAAATGCGTGGCAAAGGTTTGCGCACTGCTTTTAGTCAACTGGCTGGAGAACAACTCTCAGAGTGGCGTGTGGCAAAGGCGTGATGCGTTGCGCGGTGATGCGACCTTCACTGTGGCGGCTCAGATCCACTTGCCAGCCTTCGGCGCTGGCATTGTGCCCTTGCAGCCAGCTAAAAAGCGCTTGAACAGGTAAGACCGTGCCCAGGCTTTGGCGCAGTAGCTCTTGCAAAGAATCGGACTGGGTGATGCGCTCCCCTTGCTGTAGCAGTGCTGAGCCAGGCTGCCATTGCAGTTTGGCAATCTGAGAGCCAAGAGGGTTGAACACATCCAGGCTGCCTTGTTCTGAGCTGCCCTGCAGATGAAAAGATGCGCTGAATGACTGCTCTTGCTCCAAGGGGTCCTGCACTTGCAGGCCCATGCGGCCACTCCACGCCAAGCCCGAAGAACTTCCAGGTGCAGGCTTTGGAATGTGCGGAGTGCTGCAGCCGGTGAGTGCCAGTGCAAGGCCCAGTGCCAAGGCCGCCTGCCACTTTCCAATGCGTGTGAAGTGATGTGACATGGCTTAGGGCTTGACCTGCAGGCGTTCCAGCGTGGCGCGCAGGGTTTCGTTGTCTGCATCCTGGGTCAGCGCTTTGCGCCAAACGGTGCGGGCACGCTCTTGATTGCCGGTGCTCCACAGCACTTCTCCCAAATGGGCGGCAATCTCCACATCATTGCGCAGCGCGTACGCCTTCTCCAGAAGAGTCAGCGCACTGTCCTTATTGCCCATGCGGAACTCCACCCAGGCCAGACTATCAAGAATGAAAGGGTCGTTGGGGGCTTGCCGCAGCGCCGTTTCAATCAGTTCCTTGGCTTCTGGCAGTCGAATGTTGCGCTCTGCATAGGAGTAACCCAGCGCATTGAAGGCGTGGTGGTGATCAGGGTGCTTTTGGATGATGTCGCGCAGGATCTTCTCCATGGCGTCGATCTTTCCTGCGCGTTCAGCAAGGATGGCCGTTTCGTAAGCAATGTTGGCGTCGTCAGGGAACTGCTCGTACAAGGTGAGCTGTAGCAAGTAAGCCTCTTGGGGCGCGTCGTTGTAGCGCAGCAAAATGACTTCTGCTTGGCGCTTTTGCATCTCTTGCTCCTCGCTGTCGGCTTGCACCGCACGAATCAAGGCGCGCCCTTGGGCCAGCTTGCCTAGCTTGGCCAGCGCTTGAGCCTTGAGGCTTTGTACGTTCAAGGTATCAACGCCGCTTGGTATTTTTTCCAGCCAGCTCAGCGCTTGCGCATAGTCTTTTTGCTGCAAAGAAATGCGTCCCCCCAGCAAATAAGCCTGGGTGAGGGCCTGGGTGCGCTGAGCCAAGGCGGGCATTTTTGCAACAAGGGTTTCCAGGCGCTGCAAGGCTTCCTGGGCTTTCTTCCAGTTGGCTTGCTGGGCATGCAAGGTGGCCAAGGCCATCCAGGCATCGGCCATATCGGGGCTGCTCTTAAGCAACCGGTTTAACTGCTCAAGGGCATTGTCCAGGCGGTTTTGAGCCATGAGCACGCGGGCATAGGCCATCTGGATGGTGGGCGCAGGCTGGTGCTGCATATAGTCATGCACCATTGGCTCTGCAGAAGCGACGCCTGATTCCATTAACTCCAAGGCCAGCAAGGCCGTAGCTCCGCTGCGTGGGCCTTGTGCATAAGCGTGCTTTAAAGCCTGCAGGGCCAAGTCTTTTTGGTTGGCTGCAATACGCAAATGACCAATGGTGGCCCAGGCTGCAGGGGCCAAGCTGGGGTTTTTCAAATCGGGTTGCAAAGCTTGCTCGACGACGGCGGCAGCCAGCGCTTTGTCGGTAGCGCGGCTATAGAGCTGTGCGATTGCCAGGTAGGTGGACGGCTTGGCGGCTGCCGGTGTCCAGGCGACTTCGCGGTTCAATGCGTCTTGGGATTCCGAGATGCGGTTGAGCATCAACAGAACCTGCAGCATGAAGCGATTGGCTTCACGAGACTTCGGGAAGTTCTTTTGCCACTCATCTGCCACCATCAGCGCACGTTGGCCAGAGCGTGATTGCAGCGCCAGTTCGGCTGCGCGTTGATACAGCTGCTGCGATTGACTCTGGCGTGCCGCTTCCATCAGCAATGCCACAGCGTTCACGGCATCTCCTTGAGAGGCGGACATTTCTCCGACCAACAGGTCGTAGAAAAGCTCGGCATTCAAAGCTGCGGCAGTGTCGGCTGCTGATGGTGGTAAGGCCTCTGACGGTGCGTTGTCGAGGGGCGGTGCTTCTTGCGCCAAAGTAGGCAATGTTCCGAGAACAAGTGCGGACATCAAGGCCAAGCGGAAATTGCGGAGTTTGGAAACCATGGAACCATAATAATCCAAGCATTTCACAGTTGTGAGCGAAACCATCAGATGCCAGAACTTCCAGAGGTCGAAGTCACCCGTCGCAGCTTTGCCCTCCAGATTGAAGGGGCCAAAGTCTTGACCGTCACCATGGGCAAGCCTTTGCGTTGGCCTTTGGGGTGCACGCCTGGCGAGCTGGTCGGCTCTCAGGTGCAGCAAGTGCGCCGTCGCGGTAAATACCTGCTGATCGATTTGGACCGCGGCATGCTCATGGTGCATCTGGGAATGTCTGGCAGCTTGCGCTTTGCCAGCGAATTGCCTGCATTGGGTGTGCATGACCATTTTGATATGCGCACCGACAGGGGCACTTTGCGTTTGCATGACCCTCGGCGCTTTGGTGCAGTGATTGCTACTGATGGTGAGAGTGACCCCGTCGCACGCAAGCTGCTTGGCGGTTTGGGGATGGAGCCTCTGGACGATGCCCATTTCAAGTGGGAGTCTTTTCAAGCGGGGCTTCAAGCCAGCCGCTCACCCATCAAACCCTTGTTACTCAGTGGCAAGCTGGTGGTGGGGGTAGGCAATATCTATGCTTCAGAGGTTCTGTTTGCCAGCCGCATAGCGCCAACCGCTGTGGCTAACAGCATCAGTACGGTCAAAGCCAAGCGTCTTTACCAGTCGATTCGTGAGATTTTGGCCCTGGCGGTAGAGCGTGGGGGCACCACATTGCGTGACTTCTCAAGCGCTGATGGCATGCCCGGTCACTTCCAGTTACAAGCCCAGGTGTATGGGCGCAACGGCTCGCCCTGCATGCGCTGTGGCAACCCAATTGCTTTGCTGCGCCAAGGCCAGCGCAGCACCTACTACTGCCCGCACTGCCAGAAGGCATAGCCAATTCACTGAGTTATGACACTCCCTGCAAAAGCAGGGGGGGTATATTCAGTGCGGTCGGTACAACAATGCAACGAGGGGGGAAGACCGTGGGTCCTTCATTTAGCGAGCAATTTGACCGGTTTGGCCACTGGCGCAGAGATTTTGCTGGGCAGATGGCCGGTTTTAGAGGTTGGTTGGCCGCGCAGGATTTGCTGGATGCGGCTGTACAAGACCATTTGCAGCGCCTTGAAAACCTGCTGCGCGATGACAAGGTGTGCGTTGCTTTTGTTGCGGAGTTTTCGCGCGGCAAGTCAGAACTGATTAATGCCGTCTTCTTTGCCCACTACGGTCGCCGCATCATGCCGGCCACACCGGGGCGCACCACCATGTGCCCCACAGAGCTGGGCTATGACCCAGCTTTGCCGCCTTGCCTGCGTCTTTTGCCGGTAGAGACACGCTCTCAGCCCTACAGTCTGGCGGAATGGCGCAGCCGTCCTTCCACATGGGTGCAATTGCCGCTGGATGTGAATGACCCAGATCAGCTGGCGCACACCGTGGCGTATGTGGCGCAAGTGCGCAAAGTGCCCGTGCAAGAAGCCCTGTTGCTGGGGTTCTGGAGCGAAGAGCCTGGGGCTGACAATCCGGTGTGCGATGCGCAGGGCATGGTGGAGATTCCCAGATGGCGCCACGCGCTGCTCAACATGGCGCACCCTTTGCTCAAGCAAGGCCTGGTCATTGTGGATACACCGGGCTTGAACGCGGTGGGAACCGAGCCTGAGCTGACGGTTAACCTGATTGCCCAGGCCCATGCGGTGGTGTTCTTGCTGGCTGCCGATGCGGGGGTGACTAAGTCTGATCTTGCGATCTGGAAAGAGCACTTGCTGCCATGCCACCGTGAAGGCAATGCACATTTGGTGGTGCTCAATAAAATTGATACCTTGTGGAGCAGTCTGGACTCTGGCACCGAGGTGCAGGCCCAGCTCAACCGGCAACGCACGCACAGCGCGCAGGTTTTGGAGATTGATCCTGCGCGCATCGTCCCTTTGTCTGCGCAAAAAGGTTTGATGGCCAAAATTGAAAGCAACGCCAGCTTGCTCAAAAGCAGTGGTTTGCCGTTGTTTGAGGATTTACTGGCCCAGGGCATCTTGGCGCATCGCCAGAGCATTTTGGGCAGCGTGGTGGGTGAAGGGGTCAAGCAGTTACAAGCGCAGGTGCTGCGATCTATTCATATTCGACGCCGCGATCTGGACGAGCAAATGCTGGAGCTGCGCAGTCTGCGCGGCAAGAATGCCACGGTGATAGAGAGCATGCGCCAGCGCATACGGCAAGAGCAGCGCACGTTTGAAGCCAGTAGTACCAAGATTTTTGCGGTGCGTTCTGTGCACCTGAGGCTGATGAACCAGGCTTTCCAATTTCTGGGTGCTACGTCTTTGCGCCGGGAGCTGGAGCAACTGACAGGTGCTTTGGCGCATTCGGGCTTGAAGATGGGTGTGCGCAAGGTGTATGCCTCTACCTTTGAGCAATTGCGGAGTTTGGGCGAGCACTCCAAAACGGCTGCAGCAGAGATTCAAGCCATGCTGGGGGGAACTTTCAGAGACCTCAATACCGAGTTCGGTTTTTCACTGCAACCGCCCAGTGATTTGCAGTTGCATGACTTTGATCGTGAGTTGGCGCAGATTGAAGAAAGTTATCTCCAATACCTGGGGTTTGGGCATTCGCTCAAGCTGGCAAACCCGTTGTTTGGTCAGCGCATGGTCAAGGCATTGGGCATGCGTTTGCGGACGGTGTTTGAGTCCGCAGCCAATGACCTGGATTTATGGAGCAAAAGCGCCACTTCACAGCTGGATGCACAATTGAAGGAGCGCAAACGCAGCTTTGCACGGCGTATTGAGGCTGTGGATCGCATCAGCGAAGCCGCCAGTGGTTTGATGGAACGGATTGCCGAGATTGAGTCCGCAGAGCAACAGCTCACGGACTTGGAGCAGCGTCTGGCCCAGTGGATGCAGCAGTTGCTGCAGCCTGCTGTAGTGCAACCGCAGGAGCTGGTGGCCGAGGGTGAAGCGACTTGAGCGCTGCGTTGCTTTTTTTCAGTCTCCGTTTTTTCTCCATCCTTTGAGTTCCTTGCTTCCTTCAATCGCCACGAACGTGGTTCAGTGGCAGGCCAGCCATGGCCGCAACCATTTGCCTTGGCAGCAAACGCGCGATCCTTACCGCGTGTGGCTGTCTGAAATCATGTTGCAGCAAACCCAGGTCAGCACGGTCTTGGGTTATTACGACCGTTTTTTGCAGCAGTTTCCCGATGTGGCCAGCTTGGCTGCCGCCCCGGAAGATGAGGTGATGGCGCTGTGGAGCGGTCTGGGCTACTACAGCCGTGCGCGCAATTTGCACAAATGCGCCAAGGCGGTGGTGGCCGAGCATGGTGGCGTGTTTCCGCGCAGCGCGGCTGTGCTGGCTACGCTGTCTGGCATTGGCCGCTCTACGGCGGCGGCCATTGCCTCGTTTTGCTTTGGTGAGCGTGTGGCTATCTTGGATGCCAACGTCAAGCGCGTGCTGACGCGTGTGCTGGCATATGGTGAAGATTTATCCAGCAGCCGCAATGAAAAAGCCCTGTGGCAACTGGCCGAAGATTTGTTGCCCACGCACGATCTGCACAACACCATGCCGCGCTATACGCAAGGCTTGATGGATTTGGGGGCCACGCTTTGTGTGCCGCGCAATCCGTCGTGCCTGGTGTGCCCGTTGCATACCCAGTGCCGGGCGGCGCAGCTCGGCAATCCGCAAAGCTATCCGGTCAAGACGCGCAAAACCAAGCGCAGCTCTCAGGCGTGGTGGCTGCTGGTGCTGCGTGATGCCGCAGGCCATGTGTGCTTGCAGCGCAGGCCATCCAGCGGCGGCGATACAGGTATTTGGGCCGGGTTGTTCAGCCCGCCGGTCTATGCCAGTGTGGATGATGTGGGGGCTAGCCTGCTATCGCTCGGTCTGAACGTGGTGGAGCGGCAAGACTGGCCCGCGCAACTGCATGTGCTGACGCACCGAGACTTGTTTTTGCACCCAGTGGTGGTGGATGTGGCCGGGGAGTTGCCTGCATTGCCCCCCGCTTTGGCAGACTGGGGCTGGCACGCAGATGCAGCCTGGCCGCAGCTGGGTTTGCCAGCACCTGTGCGCAAGTTGCTGGAGTCTTTATAAAAAATGAGCGCTTAGCGCTTGTGTTTAAACGTTTTCAGATACTTTTGTATCTGAAAACAAGTGGGAATGAGCGCTGGCAGCTCTCTTTTTAATGTGCAGCCGCTGTGGTGACCCAGGCGCGGCTGTCCATCTCACGGTGGCGACGCAAGGTGGACCATTGGGTCTGGTAGCGCTCGGCCAGTTGTTCAACCAGGTACACCGAGCGGTGTTGCCCGCCCGTGCAGCCAATGGCCACGGTCACGTAGCTGCGGTGGTTGGCGTTGAGTACCGGCAGCCAGTGGTCAAGAAATTGCGCAATATGCGTCTGCATGGCGGCCACGTCGGGCTGCTGGCGCAGAAAGCTTTGCACGGCTTCATCTTTGCCAGTCAGCGGGCGCAGCTCTGTGTCGTAATACGGATTGGGCAGCATGCGCACGTCAAATACGTAGTCCGCATCAACCGGAATACCGTGTTTGAACCCAAAGGACTGAAACACCAGCGTCATTTGATTGGCCGGTGCCTTGAGCAGCGCTTTGACGTAGCTTTGCAGCTGTGAGCCACGGATGTTGCTGGTGTCAATGACGTGGGCGTGCTCGCGCAGATCACCCAGCAGCTCGCGCTCTTGCTCGATGATTTGCATCAGGGCCTGGCGGCCATCGGGGGTTTCAGATTTGGAGAGCGGGTGACGGCGGCGTGTCTCCGAAAAGCGCCGCACCAGGGTGGAAGTGGAGGCATCCAGAAACAGCACATGCAAATGCAGGCCCGAGGCTTTCAGTCGCTCCAGCTTGTCCAGCTCACGGGGCAGGTCGGGCAGGCTGGTGGCGCTGCGCGCATCAATAGCAATGGCCACGCGCTTGCCATGGTGCACATGCTGCAGACGCACAAAGTCTTCCAGCAGCTCGGGCGGCAGATTGTCAACGCAGTAATAGCCGGCGTCTTCCAGAGCGTGCAAGGCCACGGACTTGCCAGAACCAGACATTCCGGTGATCAGCACAATTTCCAAATCTGTCATTTCTGCCCTTTACGTTGTCAGCCCATACCTTGCGTCGCCTGCACCAGCATTTCACGCGCATGGGCCATGGTAGTGGCTGAGATTTTTTCTCCACCCAGCATGCGCGCAATCTCCCGCTCGCGCTGGCTGGTATCGGTCGGTGTGACGGTGCTGCTGGTGCCTGCTTTGTCACGTTTTTTGGCCACCACGTAGTGATGGTCGGCACATGCAGCCACCTGCGGCAAATGGGTAACGGCGAGCACCTGCCGGTCTTTGCCCAAAGCACGCATCAGCTTGCCGACGGTTTCAGCCACGGCACCGCCCACGCCAGAATCAACTTCGTCAAAAATCAGGGTGCCAGCATGACCCAGCTCACTGGTGGTGACGGCAATGGCCAGCGACAGGCGCGAAAGCTCCCCCCCTGAGGCCACTTTTCCAATCGGTTTGGGCGTAGCACCGGGGTGGCCTGCCACCAAAAATTGCACGCTGTCCAGGCCATGCGCGGTCGGCTCGGTCAGCTTGTCCAGTTGCACCTCAAACCTGCCACCTTGCATGCCCAGGCCTTGCATGGCCTGGGTGATGGCGCGCGAGAGCTTGGGCGCGGCCTTGGCACGCTGCTGCGACAGTGCGCGTGCCGATGCCTGAAATGCCTCGTGCGCTTGCTGCTCGGCTTTGCGCAAGCGGTCAATGTCAACCACCGCATCCAGCTGGCGCAACTCTTCGCGCCATGACTGCAGCAGTGCAGGCAGCTCTTGCGGGGTGCGCTTGTAGCGGCGTGCCAGCTGCATCCACAGCGACAGTCGCTGGTCTAGTTCGGCCAGTTTCTCGGGGTCTAGCTCAGTGCGGCGCAGGTAGATCTGCAACGAATGCTGGGCATCGTTGATTTGTGCCAGGCTGGATGCCAGCACATCGGCAATCGCCTGGAATTCGGGCTCCAGGTGCTCGTTGTCTTGCAGCATCTCTTGCGCACGCCCCAGCGGGCTGCTGATGCCAGCTTCATCATCTTCCAGCAAGAAAAGGGCGTTTTGTGCCGTCTCCAGAAGTGCCTGGGCGTGCGACAGGCGGGTGTGCTGGGTGTTCAGCTCGTCCCATTCGTCCATGCCGGGGTTCAGCTTGTCCAGCTCACCAATCTGCCATTGCAAACGCTCGCGTTCACGCTGCAGGGTGTCTTGCGCGGCCATCGCGTGCTCTAGGTCTTTGGAGGCGGCGCGCCATGCTGCCCAGTGCTGCTGCAGCGTGTGGGTAGAGACGCCAGCGTAAGCATCCAGCAGCTCACGCACGGCATCGGCGCGGGTCAGGCTTTGCCAGGCGTGCTGGCCGTGAATGTCCAGCAAAGCGTCGCCCAGCGCGCGCAATTGGGTGGCTGTCGCTGGTGCACCGTTGATCCAGGCGCGGCTGCGGCCCTGTGCGTCGATCACGCGGCGCAGCAAGAGCGTGTCTTCTAGCGCAAAACCGCCTTCTTCTAGCCATGCATGCAAATGGGCGGGGCCATCAAACTCGGCACTGATATCGGCCTGAGCAGCGCCTTCACGCACAACACCTGCATCGGCGCGGCTGCCCAGCACCAGTTGCAGAGCATCAATCAAAATAGATTTACCAGCCCCGGTCTCGCCCGTCAGCACGGTAAAGCCTGTGTGCAAATCCAAATCCAGCTGCTGCACGATGACAAAGTCACGCAAGGCGATGCGTTTAAGTGCCATGGTCAGTAGCCCCCTTCGTTCCAGCCGAGTTTTTTGCGCAGCGTTGCGAAGTAGTTCCAGCCTACGGGGTGCAAAAACCGCACGCTGTATTCAGAGCGGCGGACAAAAATACGGTCGCCATGCAGCAAAGAGGCCAGCGACTGCATGTCGAAGTTGGCGCTGATGTCGCGCCCGCTGACCACTTCCATCATCACTTCGGTCTGGTCCGACAGCACGATGGGCCTGTTGGACAGTGTGTGCGGCGCAATCGGCGCCATCAGCCAGGCGGGAATTGAGGGGTGCATCAGTGGCCCGCCCACCGACAAGGTGTAAGCCGTAGAGCCTGTGGGCGTGGCCACAATCAACCCGTCAGCACGCTGGTTGGACAGAAACTGTCCATCAACCTCCACACGCAGCTCCACCATGCCCGAAGTGCCGCCACGGTTGACGACAACATCGTTCATGGCCAGCGCCTCAAATACCGTTTCGCCCTGGCGCACCACACGGGCGTGCATCAAGGGGCGAGCTTCTTGTTCGTATTGGCCCTGCAAAATGGGCAGCAAGGCCTGTGGGTAATCATCCAGCGGAATATCGGTGACAAAGCCCAGACGGCCTTGGTTAATACCAATCAAGGGTGTTCCATACTTGGCCAATTGGCGGCCAATGCCCAGCATGGTGCCGTCGCCGCCCACCACAATGCCCAGATCGCAGTGCTGGCCCAGCCCATCTACCGGCATGGACCGAAAACTATGCTGCAAGCCAGTGTGGGTGGCCGTTTCTTCTTCTAAAACAACCTCGCAGCCCTGCTGTTGCAGAAAACCTGCAATATCAAAAAGGATTTGGCGAGACTGCTCGGTGGCAGCACCAGAGGCAGAAGAAGACTGGTATTTGCCAACCAGCGCTACGTGGCGAAACTTGGACGTCATAACGGAAATTACATCATTAAAATCATCACATGCTCGATGAACGTTCCAAGTTGTTGTTGAAAGCGCTGGTCGAGCGCTATATCTCGGACGGCCAACCTGTTGGTTCGCGCACTTTGTCGCGTGCCTCTGGCCTGGAATTGTCGCCTGCGACCATTCGCAATGTCATGTCGGACCTAGAGGAGCTGGGGCTTATCGTCAGCCCCCACACCTCTGCCGGCCGCATTCCCACGGCCCGTGGCTACCGCTTGTTTGTAGACACCATGCTCACGGTGCAAAGCGGTGGGCTGGTTGCGCCAGAGCTGGTTGCAGAACAACCACAGAAGGTGATTGCCAACGCGGCGCAACTGCTGTCCAACATGTCGCAGTTTGTGGGAGTGGTCATGGCGCCGCGCCGCAGTTCGGTGTTCAAGCACATTGAATTCGTCAAACTGTCAGAGCGGCGCGTGCTGGTGATCATTGTCTCGCCGCAAGGCGATGTGCAAAACCGGGTGATATTTACAGACGCAGAGTTTTCTGCATCGCAGCTGATTGAAGCCTCTAACTTCATCAACGCCAACTACGCGGGGCTGGATATTGAGCAAGTGCGCGAGCGCATCAAACAAGAGGTAGACCAGCTGCGGGGAGAGGTGGCCAACCTGATGCAGGCGGCGGTTAACGTCAGCGCAGAAGTGATGTCGCAAGCGCCCCAAGAGCAAGTCATCATCTCAGGCGAGCGCAATTTGCTGGCCGTGAGTGATTTCTCCAGCGACATGGGCAACCTGCGCAGGGCCTTTGATCTGTTTGAACAAAAAACCCAGATACTGCGTCTGCTTGACTTCTCCAGCAAAGCCGAAGGCGTGCGCATCTACATTGGCGGCGAAAGCCAGGTCGTGCCTTTTGAGGAGCTGTCGGTGGTGAGCGCCCCGTACGAAGTCGACGGCCAGATTGTGGGCACCCTGGGCGTGATTGGCCCCACGCGCATGCACTACGACAAGATGATTCAAATCGTGGACATAACGTCCAAGTTGGTCAGCAATGCGCTGAGCCACCACCGCTAGCCGTTACAATGCGAAGGTTTCCCTGGTCCTTACGGGCCTGGGAAGTCAGGTTGGGGCGTTAGCTCAGTTGGTTAGAGCAGAGGACTCATAATCCTTTGGTCGTCGGTTCAAGTCCGCCACGCCCTACCAGATAACCGTTACTGGTATTGAAAAGCCTGCTACTTTTTATGTAGCAGGCTTTTTTGTTTTTATTCCTGGTTCCGGTTTGGTTCCGGAATTCAGCCCGATGTAGTTGTACGCCAATGGACTGTTGCTGTATTAATGCAACAGGTGGAGACGGTTGTTTTCCATGGCATTGTGGCTCTGAATCAATCGCAACGAACGATCTTAGACAACGAATCCAACGCTGAGCTGCTGAAAATTTGGTCAAGTGCTTGCTGTTGATAAAAATTGGCTGGAGGGGGGCCTAGCTGCAGTGAAATACTGTTGAGGCGAGACTAACGAAAGACGCGGTTGCTCGCCAATAATGGTGCAATGAGTGGTACAAATTAGAAGGAGCACTATGCCTCGTACGACAAAGTCTTCGAGCACTGACAACATCTCGGAAAAGGACTCAGCCAAAGTCTCTAAGGCGAAAAGTACGGCGAAAGTGAAAAAGTCAACGCCACCCCCAAAAGCTAGCGATGTGCCTGCCAAGAAAACAGGATCAACTGCCAATAAGGGGTCACAAACACAGAGTTCTGCATCTCAGGAGTCAGTGGCGAAAAATATTCCTGTTTGGGACTCATGGAACAAGCGGCACACGATAACTCTGGTGGATGCTATCTGTACGGTGCACAACATCGTGGGCAACAAGCGCGTTCTTGAAAAGTTACAGAAAGGTCGCGATCCAAGAACGAAAGGTTTCAATACGCATTTGAAGACATTGAAGGATTGGGTTCGCAATGAACCAGACGTTCTGCCAGCCGAAGACCGTCACAGCGGGGTAAAAGTTACCAACGGCACGAGCATTCTTTTGGTTCCATTCATCCAGTGGGTGGAAGAGACAAAACCGTTTCCAGGGCTCGACATACCTCAGGAATTTTTTGAGCTAACCCCTCCGGTACCGAGAAGCGCAGAAGTAAAGACTACGCACAAAGCACCAGCTAAAGTAAAAAAAGAAGAGTCATCAAGTGGTGAACATGATGAAGTGCTGCACAAAAAGTGGGCTAAGTTGCTTATCGCGTTGGCCATGAAAGACTATGGCTTGCAGCCAAAGTTGCCTGCCAAAGAGCTGATGGCGCACAGCCGAGGCAAGAAGAATGCAGGGCTCTATGCACCGTTGTCGGAGTTCTGCAAGGATCACGGGATTGATCAGTTGTCTCAGAGTGTCGTGAAAGAGGCGTTTGAAGGCGCTCTCGAATTCCTGGGGGCGGATTTCGTTGACAGACTTAAGAGACATGCAGAAGGCAAAGAGCGCAATGCCAGTCTGAAAAAGGTAGTGCAAACGTCTGCGTAGCAGTAGACAAACGTTTGAACTGCGTGACCTATGTTTCGCGGGCGGAGGGACGCGGGCAAAGTAGACGGTATCGCAGCAATCGCATGAAACGCCGTCATGAGCCTCAACAACGCTTTCTCTTCAAATGCATCTGAATCTGGCAGTTTGGCCTTTGCGCCATTTTTTCTGAGCTACCCGAAGCGTCCGTCCAACATGCCCAAAACCAAGGCATTTCAACGTGTCCTAGAGACTCAGTTTGCCAGTCGCAGGCTCATCGCTATGGTGCCTAAAGTGAGCGCCAAGAAGACCTCGGATTGCTTCATCACTGCAGATAACGCAGCTGCATTCGATCGCGCTGCATCTTATAAAAAGTCTGGCAGCAAACCATTCTCAAATGTTAGCTTGGATGGTGATGGCTATATACGCCTCAATGATGTTCTGACGGTCTATCCAGTTTCGCGTGCGGCATGGTATGAGGGTATCCAAAAGGGCATCTACCCTGAAGCCGTAAAGCTCGGCCGCCGCTCAGTCGGCTGGTCTCGTGCCGCCATCCGCGAACTCATCGCAAACCCACCGAAGTTCTGATCCCAGCTTGGCGCTGGCTCACGGAACAGCCCCTCATTTTTCATACCGTATGCACCTGATCAACAGGTGCAGGGGCTTCACTTTGCCATTTTTTTAACACCCAGGAGCTAACTACCCATGAGTACATCTAATCCAAGTGAAATCAATGCTCAAAAACCAGCAGTGCCAACTGTGAAGAAGGATGCGCAAAGCAGCGGTTCGGCAGAGTCTTCAGTCCCTAGCAAATCCTTGCCTCTGGTGGAGTCTCGCTGCTACGGGGTCTCGGTAGGTGTAGGTGTTTCTTCGGCGTTGGTGGCCTATGGAATCGCGGCTGACTTGTACGTGGCAGGCTCAATCTTCGGGTTGCCTGTAGAACAGCAAAAAAACGTCGAGATATTCGCGGCTGATCATGTTTCCGCAAGTAATCTGAAATTTCAGGTGTCTCGTTTTGTCGATGGCGAAGCCAATATCTCCGTGATCGTCCCTAAGACGCCGACTCCTCCCGACTATCGCAGCCAAGAAGGCCGTGCTCTCATGGGGCCGCCGAAAGCAGAGGGCTGTCATGTCGTGGTTGTCCCCGCAGCTAACAAAAAAGCGCGTTGGTCCGAAGCTAATTTGTCTGCATTCAAGCGTGCTGTAGCGGGCAAGGGGGCGCTGATCATCTTCATTTTTCAGGGCTTCAGCAAAGAGGAAGAAGCCTACTTGTCTTCCTGCTTCAACAGCGTATTCACAGTCTACCGCTGTGAACCTGACAAGGGCTATTCATCGGCGTCTATGGCCGCTCCCATCCCCAGTAGTCTTCTCGCGGCAACGGGCCACAGTGCGGTGATTGAAAACATCCGCGTGGACGCCGAGGGTCGCGTTGAACGTCACTGCCTGCCCTGCGTTTCTCCAGACAGACTGGATCGCGAAATCTATCGCCTGCGTGAAGAGAAAAAGTCGTTGGAGGAGATCGGTGAAGCCTTGGGCTACAACAAAAGCACCATCTCTCGTCGCCTGGGTAAATTGCCTTTCCATTTGCGCGGTGACCGTCTGTGATCCTTGTGTTGCACGTGTTGCGTGATTTGCGGCTTTCCCCATGCACAACCCAATTTCACGCAACACGTGCAACATCCCCCTAATCTCTAGAAGACTCATCATGACTATCGAGAACAATGCGGTGTCTCGCTCGCCTGTATATGGGGTTGATCGTGTGACGATATGGCTAGACCGCCCGGCATCAGAAGCCGAGTTTGAAGAGCTGCACGAGCACTGCACCTTTCTGACTGTGACGAACAATCAGCCCAAATTTCAGGCCAACCGCAAGTGCAAGCTGGAGCTGTTTCAACCGACACGCAAGTGCCTGCGTATGGCGAAAGAAATTCTCGGGGCAGAAACCAACGCCGATCTAACCTATGTCGAGTTGGCCCGCGATGTGACTCTACCCAACAAGGCTCGCACGGCGCAACTTACTGCGTTTCTCGGTTCCGTAAAAGTATCGAGCCAGCGGTCACTCTTCGTTCAATGCGAAGGCACCTTTTACTGCGGTAAGCGGGCAGAAAGTGGTGGTCGTGATGGCAGTGTCCTGGCGGTCTACGCAGATAAAGCCAGCAAGATCAACAATGCGCGTCCAGATGCCGATGCCATGGAGTGCTTTCACGTTGAGCTGCGCCTGAGTGGCAAGGACGCCTTGAGAAAGCACGGCATCCGGACGTTGGAAGACCTCATCGTTTTTAGCCATAAGCAGTTCTGGGGGAAATGCTTGAAGTTCTACACGCTGCCGCGAAGCAAAACCGAGCTGGGCCGTTTGCTGGCCGCTTGCTGTGGTGGCCGTGCAGATGCTTCGGATACGGCATACCTCAAACGTGCAAACCGTTGGATCGACAAGCACAGCATAGATGCCAAATTCATCATGCATAACGCGCTGAAGGCGACTCCAAAGCTTGAGCGCTGTCTGCCAAGAACAGAATGGAATGGCCTGATGAAGAGCATCAAAAAGTAGGCTGAGAGCTACTGATATAGAAGCCAATTATTTCGGAAAACACATCAAAAAAACGAGTCATCTCACCAGCTATTTTCTTCAAAAAACATGTGTTTTCTCGATGATTCTTTGATCTGCATGGCATATGCAATCACTGAGTTTCAGGCCATAAAGCCATAACCCAGATGAAGCCAACCACTCATCAGCGCCAGATAGTGCATACCACGCTGCCATACGTGGAAGTGCGCGCCAGTCCTGGCAGTGGCAAGACCACCACGCTCATTCAGCGTATCAAGCACTTGGTGCGCAGTGGAGTGTCAGCACGAAAAATTCTGGTGCTGAGCTTTTCCAACAATTCGGTAGATGAGCTCAGTGATCGATTCCAGCGGAGCCTCGAGCAGAAGGGTAACTCTGGCAAGAAATCTTCAACCGACAAGAAGTCTGCTCGTGAAAGTCTGCCTGTCATAAAGACCATCCATGCCTTTGCCTGGAGCCTTGTGGCGCAGTCTGGTGATGGCGTTGATGTAGTCGCTCCTGCGGATAGCGTCGCGTTGTTGAAAGCGGCTTTGCGCCGTTGCCGGAAAGATGCCTGTGCATGCAAACTCTGGGGCAAGCTGAGCACCGCTAACCGTCGTACACGTCTTGATCTAGTTCGCGAGTTGCTCAAGGACTCGTACCGTGTAAAGCAGTTGCTGGTGGCAATGAACGTGGCGCAGGCTGCGAAGCAGAAGCTCAGTGAAGTGATGACCGCACCGCAGTTTGCAGACAGTCTTGAGCATTTTGCACCCATCGCCTTGGCAGTGCAGAAACGCTTAGCCCGTGCTAAGGCCGCAGCTGGAAAGCTCGACTTCGGCGACATGCTGGAGCATGCGGTAGCAGCGATTGAAGACGGCGCACGCATCCCCTATACCCATGTGCTGGTCGATGAATTCCAAGATGGCAGCGCCGCACAAAATTTACTGCTTGCCACACTGGGCAAGCGCGGTTGCCAGCTCATGGTATTTGGTGATCCTGAGCAGGCTATCTACGGCTTTGCTGGCAACAACTACACGCCGTTGGACGAGGTCGTTGATGGTGCCGTGGTCATGCCTTTGCCTGAGTCTCATCGCTTGCACCGCCAGACTGCTGCGTTGGCAATGGCTGTTGTTGGCGAGCGCACACAGAAGATCGTGACCATGCGGGCAGGCACGAAGCCGGTCTTGGTGAGCAGCGGAGCCCCCTCAGAGCAAGCCCGCGCAGTTGTCCGCGATGTTCAGCAGTTGCTGGAGCAGGGTGTTGATGCCTCAAGCATTGCCGTGCTTGCTCGTACTAAAGCAACTCTGAAGACGGTGGAGCAGAGCTTGCTGGCTCTGGACATAAATACCGCGAGGAAGGGCGTTGTGCGTGATCTACAGCATGTCCGGCGTGTACTGCGCTTAGTACGTCTGGTTGACTGGCATGCACGTACCCAAATGCCCATTGATCCTAAGGAGGTGGCTCATGTATTTCGCAAGTTGAAGCTTGTGGATGAGCAAGACTGGAAAAAGAGGGCGCGTAGTCTGCAGAAAGCTGCAAGCTCGTCATCGCTGGAGGGCCGTTACAAAGAATGCCGAGACATTTACTTAAAAATTCTCGGCGGTGTGCGTAACCACCCAAAAGCCCAACACGATATAAATTCTTGGCTTGCGAAATGCCGTGACTATGCCGGCGGTCTTGAAATGCTCCGAGCCACCAAGCAAGAGAAGCCCGTAGTGCAGACCATGACCATCCACGCGGCCAAAGGTGGCGAGTGGGATCATGTGCTTGTGGTCGGTGTTGCGGACGGCGAGTTACCGATCTTCCATGCCAAGTCGGAGGCTGCGCTGGCAGAGGAGCGCAGGTTGCTGTATGTGGCCATAACACGGGCACGCCATACCATTCGGCTGTATTACGCACCTACGCAACATGCTCGCAGTCGTAAAGCGTTTGAGGGACCGAGCCGCTTGCTAGAGCCTGCAAAGGTTCAACGAACTATGACTCAGGCGAGGGGCTAGCTTTTTTAATGTTCTTGACAGCATCACTGCTGAACTGATGGCCGGATGGTATGCGCTGTCTGGCCATTTTTCGTTCCAAGAGCGACTTTTTGTCGCCAAGCTATCGCCACATAGCCAAGCTGCAAAAAACGCCACCATGGCCGTTTGGGTGGCTTTTTGCTGGCATTGCAGAACATGGCCGATCTGCGGAAATGAGCTGGCAAATGTTGATCGTCTGATGCCGTCCAAACTATCCAGTTGGCATCAAGTTGGTGACTGCTGGCTGTAACCAAAAGACTTTGCTTGAATAGATTTTTATTTCAGGCGTTCCGTTGAATGTGCTCACTGTGAGGGTCGGCCCTACTTTCGTAAATTTTCAAAAAGTGGGGGTTTCAGGCTGAGATCAATTCGCTGCTCTCAGCCCGCTATCCGTCCTTTCCTTCCGAAAACTAACATTGTCCACCGCCGTTATAGATTGGGGCATAGTCCATAGATCATCAAGATGACTAGGAACGGCCCTTCATGGGCAACTGGGAAGGGCAGTCAGCTCGTTACGTTTCAACAACAGCGGCATTAGAAACTTGGATTTTTTGGGCTACGGCGGCGTACAGGTCAACGTCTGTCTGCTGCGTTTGAATGGACACCACAAGGCTATACCGTGCTGGAAGTCCATATCGCTCCAGAGCAGGCCGCGTCCGCCACCATCCCATAGCCGGATAGACCGCGATGAATCCACGGCTGGCCAAATCAGCCGCGGTGCCTTTCCAGACATCCTGATGCAATGAACCACGATGCCGTTGCAACTCACCCAGCACCCAGTTGGGATCAGAGGGATTCACTGGATCACCCTCATCCTCGCTCTGTGCTGCGGCATTGACACGTGCGACAAAGTTATCGGTGGAGGCATCCAGTGGACGCTGCACATCGAATCGTAGGCGATGCGACGGGTAGTGATACTTCGATGCGACACCGCGCGCTGATGGATTAGGTTCTATGAAATAGGAGAGTGTGACGCGCATCTCGACAGGCGTGTCCTGCAATGCTTCCAACTCATCCTTCGGCCAAGGCAAGGAATGCAGATTCATGTCGCGTGTCACGACTCCCTTTACCGGAACCTTCGCATACGGATGAACCTGGTCTTCGACCAGCAAAGTCAACGAGTCTCCTGCGCTCCAAAGTGCCCGATTCAAGTCCGGGGTGCCCCATCCACAGTGACGAATCAAGTGAACGTAGTCACCTTTGTTCGGCATCCGATCTGCAGGTAGAAACATTCCACGCATGGAATCACTCCATTGCGCCGAATGCACCAACAACGCACGCACGGTCTCCGGTCGGAGGTGAGGATAGGCCGCCATGATCTGCGCAGCCATCCCTGCGCACAATGCCGACGCTGCGCTGGTAGCGTTGCTGGTGGTAAACAATCGATTCAGTGGTTGATTGTGGGTTGTCAGCAAGTTAAGGCTGGGCATGCCGACCGCGCCGAGATTATCCTTGGCCGCATTGCCACCTTCGAGCACCACTTCAGGTTTCAATGGCCATGCTCGATCCCACGTTCTGGTAGTCGTGGTGAAAGGGCTGAGGCCACCAGCTTCAGCGACCGGATTCAAGGAAGCATGTCCTTCCGTGTCGATCTTGTCAGTACAAGCGCCCACTGTGATCGCGTTCCATGCTTGGCCGGGGTCATGCACAAGATTGGTGGAAAGGCTCTCGGGATACCTAACCCAAGCATTGGGATCGCGCGTGTTGCCAGCGGACAGTACAAACAGACGCGGACTTTCGGCCGCCCCAGCGGTATCCGCAGCAAGGCCATCGACAGCCGCAGACCATGACGACGGACGGCCACGATCACGATAGTCCGAAGCTGTTACCGCCGACGTGAATACACGCTGCCGATTTGGAGCGGAGATTTCAGGGCGCGAGACGCCTTCGGTAAAAAGATAGGCATGGTGCCGCGCATCGCCTTCATTGGCGCCTTCTGCAGGCACTAGTTTGACCGACTCCAGCCGGTTAGAAATCTTGATTGGCTCAGCAGAGGACAAGGCATCGGTAAGGTCACCATAGGCCGCTAGCCCGGCCAGGCCCGTGCCGTGATCCGCTTCGTCATCCACGCCCCATACCGGCTCCACCGTATGCAGGTCTCCTGCATCCATTAAGGGTTCCAGCAACGGATGTGCTCGCGTCACACCGGAATCCAATAGACAGACGCGGGGGGCCGTATCGTCCGACGGCGGCAATTGAACACGTAGCTGTAAATCGTCCGCCCATTGCCGTTGCTCACTAACATCCATGCCATCGAAGAATTCGGCGGTTTCCTTGGCATAGCGAAGCTCGGCAACACAGTTCAGTGTCATCACCGATCGTGAAAGTTGCTGCTGTGACCCGTACATCAGCAAAACTGTGCGCTCGGGGAAGTTGACTTGTTTGTCGCTGACGACACATTCCGCCAAGCGAGCTAGCTTCTTGAAGTCTTCCACGACAACCTGCCGTTGCCGTTGCCCTCGAATAGGCAGCCATACCTCCCACCAAAAGGCAACTGTCAAATCAGCGGGCAAGAGGGCGGGATCGTCAGTCCACAAGGCTCGGACTCCTGCAGCCCGAATTGACTCAATGGCGTCCAGTAGTTTCCGGTGGTCACGCGCCTGACCACGGCTATCTTTCTTCTCCGCCAAATATTCGGAGACGTATTTCTCAAAATGCACGAGGCCCCCATCTGGGACAAAGACATTAGCTAAAGTCCGATTACCTTCGTGGCGCACACTGAGAAGTTCGATTTTCTTGGTCTCGTTCGCCAAGCTCTCAAATGCAAGTTCTACATCTGGCTGGCTAGTGAACTGGATTTGCAAACCCAGCCCGCTTTCCAGTTCTAGTTCTCGTTGGGCCTGCGCAGCTTGTGCTGCTGCGGGCTTCAGGTTATTAATTTGACTACCAAGGTACGCACCGTGCTGCTGCCGGGGCAGCACTGGTACATCACGCGTCGATCTGCCTCCAGCAGAGTGCGCCTTAAATTCGACAGCTTGTGATGTGTCTCGAAGAATGAAATGTGGACGTTTAGCTTGTTGTTGATCCGACATGGCTCGACATTACCCTCTTATTGTTCATTCTGAAGCTAAATTTACGGCGCTCATCAAAAGCTCGGGTAAGCACATCTGTTTTCACGCGCTCCTCGTCGTGCATTACCGCATCCTTGATGGATTCATCTACTGCGCGTTTGATCTCTGCGTAACTCAGGCCTTCTGCCTTGGCCGTGATAGCCTTGAGCGGAAAAGGCTTGGGCGCGAATTTTCCCAATCGAGACTGGAGCAACTTGGAAGCCTGCGGCGCGGTCGGAAGCCGATACTCGATCACATCGTCGAATCGACGAAAAAGGGCGTAATCAAGAATCTCCACATGGTTGGTCGCCGCGACGATCAAGCTATGAGACTGGTCACTCTCGATCATTTGCAGAAAGCTGTTTAGCACACGCCGAATCTCCCCCACATCGTTGGCCAGTCCTCTCTGCGAACCAATGGCATCGAATTCGTCGAAGAAGTAAACGCCCCGCACCTCGTTGATGGCATCGAAAATTTGGCGCAGCTTGGCGGCAGTCTCCCCCATGAACTTGGTAATGAGGGCATCAAGTCGAACAGCAAACAGCGGAATGCCAAGTTCACCGGCCAGTACAGAGGCGGTCATCGTCTTACCAGTCCCTGGCGGGCCGACCAGCAGTAGTTTGCGTCTTGGCGACAGGCCATGTTCGCGGATACGCGAGTGGTGCTTCTGCTCTTTCATGATGCGGCCAAGCTGTTCAGCCATTTCCGCATCAAGCACCATATCTGCCAGACGATTCTTCGGATAGGAAACTGTCAACAGGTTCGCAAGCTCACCACGCGGACGGGCTAACGGCACCAGTTTGCCCTCGGAGTTATCCGGCGAGACACGGGCTTTCGCCGCGTCGATCATGTCGCGCAGTTCTTCGGCGAGCTTGCCATGGCCCACCTTCGCTTCACGGGCCGCGACCTGCATAGCGACAGAATAGAAGTGTCGGTCATCCCGCTCGATATGGGATTTCACCAACGCCTTGAGTTGTTCGGCATTAGCCATTGTGGTCTCCCATATGCGCTGTCAAGGGGGGCGATGTTCCCAGTGATGCCAGCGCAGACTGCATCAACTGATCGGTGAGGCGCTCATTGATTGCCCCCAGCTCATCCTGATCAGCAGCCAGAACAAAGAGCAGACCGACAGGCACATGCAACGCTTCGGCAATCTTGGTGATCGTCGAAAGTGTCGGGTCGCGCTTATTATTCTCAAGCATCGACAGGTAGGATACGGAGCATTTGGCGCTGTTCGCTATCGCACTTTGAGAGGCTCCCCGTTGCGTTCGGCAGAGTCGAATGGCTTGCCCTACGTTCATGGCGTTCGTTTTCCTCTAGTTGCAACTGGAACTTATAAGTTTAAATTTTACTACCAGTGAACTCCATTTGAGCAAAACGTTGCCAACAGATCACGGCATTGACAATGCCTCGGGCAGCCAGTTTCGGGAGGCGACATGAGGCCCGTGCTCTGGCGACAGGGCCACCGCCCCTGTCACCCACTAGGATCGAGGTTCAAGTATGTCCGCATCGCGCCACCTACTGCTCAGTCGTGTGCTAGCAACGAAGGACCACAACCGCTGCACTACCGACATTGGTCCATGGCGCTATAACACCAGCCATCAGCCTGGTGCATGAGTTCGTTGCTTGCAAAATTCTTGATCGCCCCTGGATGGCTATCCAAGATGACAAGAGCTAACAGTCAAAGCAAGCTCGGGGTGGTCTTTCGAGAAGTACTGCGGATGTACTTTGCCAGTGTTGTGTCTGATCTATGTCCGGTCTGTTCACGTATCTGCCAAGTCGGTTGGCCTTGCTCCGCTGCACTGGTGCAATAGCCAGCGCGCATGCTGTGGCCACTGAAGTTATTTGCATCGGCTCCAGTTTGCACCATGGCGGCTTTCACAATGAGTGCTACTGACTGCGGCGTCAGACCTTGCTTGGCAATGCCGTCATAGCGGTTGACAGACCTAAAAACATGCCCCGTTCTAATGCCCGCGCTCTTGATCCAGTGCATCAGTGCTTGGACGGGACAGTGACCACCCCTGCCTCGGGGAATGAAAACGATTCGGCCATGCTTTTCCTGGTCGGTCTTGCTGGCGGGCAATTCAATATCCAGCCCCGATGGTGAGAAGGTCAGATGTTCCATGCGCACGCCAACGAGTTCGGATCGCCGCATTGCCGATGCAAAGCCTACCAACAGAATGGCGCGGTCACGCGCTGCCCTGACAGGCATGTGGATTTTTTCAATTGTTTCCAACGCGGCTAGCAGATCATCTTTCATCAATGGCTTCACTTGTCGCTGCTTGGTGCCGAGTGTGCGGCGTATGCCCTGCATGACTTGTTTGACGATTTCGCTGTGAGCTGGCGATGTGTGCTTTTGATCGACATGCGCTTTGTGGATCGCTGTGATGCGGCGCTCCAGCGTGGCAACTGCCAAACCATCGTTGGCGGACTCAGCCAGATACTTGGCCAGTCGCTTGGGCGTACAGGGAATGATGCCACCATGCGCCATAAAGTGCCGCAAGTCTGAGGCGTAGGCTCGCTTTGTGGAACTCGCTTGGCTGGCGTCCATATATTCCTGAACTGAGCCACCTTTGATTATCTGGTGCGGATTATTCTGATTTTTGAATTTTTTCTCTGTTTTTTGAGAACGATATTTACCAGTGACTGAAGTAGTCGAGTGTTTATTGCTCATGAAATCTCCAGTTTAAATATCGATAACGATTGATTATCGATAGTTAGGCTTTTGATGGGATTCAACCTGCTTCAATACGCATGCAGGCGCAGTAAGTCACTACAACGGGTTTATCCGCTGCAGGCATTGGGTGTGGCTTGAGGGAGGTCGCTGTAATGAACGACTTGCAATTCAGTTTTTATTCGCTGAATTCACGCTGCTATTCCGTATATGTGGATTAAATATACATAAAACTGCTAAAAATACGGTATTTTCGTTAATTATTGATATAATACCATTAAGCGCAGATAAATATGCATTATTATATTTCGGCGCAGCATTGATGAATATCAGTGATTTAATATGAATGCAGAGATTATTAGCCCCAACCCTTGTTATATCGTTGGTTTGAACTCGCCAAGCAATCTGGCTTTCCGTCGCCATCACCGCATGCAGTTGCTGCAGCGCTTGTTGCCAGTGCTGACAAATGTGCTGGACGCACAGCAACTGGCGGATGTGTCACGCGATCTGGAGCTGCTGTACTGGCCGGTGCTAGGTCATGCGCAAAGTCCATGCTTCTTTGATGTGCCTGCGTTTCTTGGCTCAGTGGCCCCGGATCAGCCGATGGAGCCTGCTTTGGTGGTTGAGCGCTTGATGGCAGCGCGATGCCCGCCACTTCCGGGGGATGTAGCTCCAGCTGCGCTCAATCTGGAGCGACTGCGCAAGCATCTGGATTTGTCTTCGGCGCAGTGGTTACGGCTGCTGTGCGCATATTTGAACTATGGCGGCGCTGCATGGCCGAGCTTTGAGTTTTCACCCCCAGTGTTGCGCGTTGTAGTGGCTGCATGGTGGCGTGTTGATCTGGCTGCTATCGATGCGGTGCTGGATGACCGGCTAAGCCAGCTTGGCTTGCTGGAGCAACCCGATCCATGCGATGCCGGTTCGGACTCCTGCTTGGCGTCTCTACTGCCCATGCCTGCCGCTGTGGTTCACGCACTGAGCCTCAGTTATGCGACTGACGCTGAGCTATTCGCGGCGCTGCAGCTTTCTGTGTAGCGCACCGCCACTTTCGCTTTCTTGATCTCTTGATGGACCGCTTTGTCGGTCCTTTTTTTATCCGTTTCCACGCATGCGGAGGACGTTGCACGCCCTTACGGCGGCGCGGTGTCGGTGATCTGCACGTGGAGTTCTTGTGTCTGACGTTCAACCAAGGAGTACTTCCATGTCAGCAAATTCTTCTCGTCCTACTGCGGCACGCCGCATGACTTTGGTGAGCAATGCCCCGCGCTTTGCACTCGGCCAGTTGGTGGCGACGCCTGGTGCTTTGGAGCTGCTGGAGCAAACCGGCTTTAGTGCGTTGGCATTGATTTCACGGCACTCGCAAGGTTCGTGGGGCGACTGCTGTGACGAAGACAAAGAGACCAACGAATTGGCGATCCGGCAAGGTATGCGCGTGATGAGCGTTTACCGGCTGGTGGATGCAGAAACGCTTCTGCAGACGCCTCAGGACAAGCGCAGCAGCTTGCCCACGGTCTGGGTCATCACCGAAGCCGACCGCTCTGTGACCACGCTGCTTTTGCCGGAGGACTACTGATGGCGGCACGAACATCTGGCGTCTCTTATGGCTTTCAGCGCGTGCATGCTGCGTTGCAGACCGGCCATGCATTGACGGTGCAGCAGCAGCGCCAAGAGCCGGTGCGCTGCTTCATGCAACAGTCCACATTGGATGGCGCTTGCGGAGTCCATGTTTTTGCGGCGATATGTGCCATTTTCGGTTTGGCCAAAGTATCTGCGTTGCACAACATGAGTCAGCGCAAATACGGTGTGCCCGCTGAAATCTGGAAAGCGTTCGGGCCTACGTATTTCACTGGCGTGCATGCCAAAGACTGGGTGGAACTGGTCAACAATCTGGCCCTGCCTTTGAAGCTCACGGCCAAGTACGGCGCCAATGATCATGTCGATCAACATGCATTGGACTGGCTGATGCATGGTGAGTTGGTGGCGCTAGCGTTTGCCTCTGTACTGCACCAGCGCACCAAGCATTGGGCACTGGCTGTCGGAGTGGAAGGCTTGGTTGAAGGCCAGCAGCACCAAGTGAAACGCATATTACTGCTGGACAGTTGTGCTGCTCCGCCGGTGTTCAGGACATTTAACGCCCGCTTGAGCTTGCCCGTGACAGGCTTCGGCAGCCGCCGAGCCAAATTGCTGCAGCAAGACAAGAAGCCGGTGCACAAAGTCTTGTTCTGGCTCTACGAGTCGGAGTCTTGGTGTCCGGAGCTGGTGCATCTGCTGGCAGCGGTGCGGGTACGGAAAATCACGTGATCCAGCGCCCTCCGAAGCTGTCCAACACCCTCCGAGCTGTCCGGATCAGCGCACAGCTTTGCTGACGCGTTTGGCCGCTGGCTTCTTGTCCAACACCGCCTGGTTGGCTCGGCGCAAACCGCCACCTTCCGTGGTCGGTGGATGAGAGAGCTGAATCTCGGCAAACAAGTCAGCGAGCGTGATGCCCAGCACATGGCAGATGGTGGCAAGGGTCAGAACGCTAGGGTTAACGAGGCCCAGCTCAATTTTTGAAATCCGGGTCCGTTCCACTTCTGCGGTCATCGCCAGTTCCAACTGCGTCATGCCGCGCTGTTCACGAAACAGACGCAGTTGCTGACCAATCGCGCGCGTCACGGTGTTTGGTATTTGCCGCACTTTGCGGCGGCGCAGAGCCAGCGTTTCGCTGTCTGCATCTTTCTTCTGTGGAGCTGTCAACGACATGCGTCACAGACTCGCAACATGTGCTTCTAAGGGAAACGTCTTAAAAGGGACATTTGATGCAGAATGTTCCCCCAAAAGCACATCAACAGGTCAATACGATCAGGGAGAAATCAAATGAGTCAGTTCCAAGCTTGCCGTGGCTGCGGCGCAACCATCCACATCACAGCAACGGCTTGCCCGCAATGTGGAGCGCCTACTGGCATAGCGCCCGGTGTGATACCAAACGCCAGCACGGGTGCACCGCAGGTCGGCGTCAACACTGCTGCGCCAGTTGCCAGCGCACCATCGATTCCATGGTTTCGCAAGCGCTGGTTTGCGGTCTTGAGTGTGATCACGATTACGCCAATCGCCAGCTTGCTGGCGTTGACTGGCGATGTGTATTACAAAAACCGTAGTGGTGAGATGATCGCGCTGCCCAAGAACTACAAACTTCCGATGATCCTTGGAACGATTCCTTGGCTGTTCATGACGTTTGGTGGCCCGTCACAAGTGCTGCTGCCAGCCATGGCTCTTCTGATCGTTGGTGCAGTGATCGGCTTAAAAAAATAAGGACCCTGCCATGAGCCGTTATTTCTCGCTGATGCTGTGTGCACCTGCGGTCATGCTCATGGCTTGTTCCTTGGAGAGCAAGCCGGACGACGCATTTCTAGATTCTTGGATGATCCTTCGCCCAGGCGTGGACGATGCCCATACTACTGTGAGACAGTATGTGGATATGCTGGCATCTCGTACCCAGAACAATGGCACGCCGGTCAAGATCACGCGCTGGGAGCGCACCAATGCGGGCTATACACTGTATTTGCAGTCGAATGTGCCTGTCGAGATGCCATTTACCTGGTCGCAGCAACAGAAAGTGGCGCTGCTCCAATATGTCGAGGCAGAGGGCGACCGCGTAGCAGCTCTACCGTTCTACATGCTCTCACTGAGTATGCCGGCTCATCCCAGCAAGCTAGCCAAAACGCAAGAGTCACAGCCAGCGACACTGGCCCCGGCTCCCACATCGCCAGTTTCTCCGGCGCCAACTGTCGTGGTGACTCCAGAAGCACCATCGGCCAGTCAAGCTGAGATGGATGCCGAATCTGAAGGAGTGCCTTCCGATCCTGCTCCTGCTGCTACAGCAACCCCAATAGCGCAGCCAAAGCCGCAAACTCACGCTGCACCAGTAGCAACTAGCCAAGCAACGGCAGTACCAACGCTATGCGGGCCTGAAGAGACGCCAGTGTTTGCATGCTCAACTGGCAAAAAGCGTGCATCGCTGTGCATGAGTAATGACGAAAGCCAGCTCACGTACCGGCTTGCTCCACTTGGTGGTGCTCCCGAAATGGTCTACCCAGCTCATGCAGCAGCAGCCAGCACCGCATTCAAGCCGGGAGAGCATGCCAGCTCTAATGGACAAACCCTGCCATTTATATCGTTTGACAAGGGCAGCTACCGCTATGCGGTCTATGGCACAACCACCACCATGCAAGGCATCTTGGTGGAGCAAAACGGCAAGCGGATTGCCAACCTGAACTGCCAAGAAGACCGGCTCTCAGAGATGGGCACAGCTTGGTTTCAACGTTTGTACTTGGGTCTGGACCGAGACAAGCGCCCGCTTCAGTTGCCGTAAAGCTGAACCCGTAGCATCCGAGTCTCAACCATGCCCATCGGCGCCATCCCAGCTTGCTAGGCCTGCGCAGCCACGGGCATGATTGCAAAAAATAAAGAAAGTGAGGGAGTGACATGTACGCTCGCCAGCAGCTTCTTTGGAGTGCCATTGGCTTGGCTCTCGCACAGCCGTTTCTCATATCGAGCGCCCACGCGCAGCAAAGCCGCCAAGTGTCGGCCTATGACAAAGCACAGACCCGAACGGTGCTTGATCGCAGCGTCTTCTATCTCCCGTTGTTTGGGGCTGTATACCGCGACAAGTTCACAGCGCTGATACCGCGCCATCCCACAGTGCGTGGACTTGTCATCCACAACCACGGCTGCGGCGGCATGTGGGGATGGGAAACCACTGTGGCGCAGTTCTACTACCGAGAAGGGTTTGCAGTCATCACACCAGAATTCGTGGCTCGAGAGGGCAACAAGCTCGGCTGTCCAGGTGGATCAACCGAAGAGATGCTCAAGCAGGCCAGCGTGCGCGCCCGCGAAGGTGTGTACACAGCAGTCAATCCAGCACGTCTCGATGCGCGTGGCGACGATATTGCAGAAGTTATACGCTGGTTCAAAACGTTCTCGGACTTGCCCATTATCTTGAGCGGTCATAGCGAGGGCTGCCGCACCACTTACCACTGGGATCGTGCTGATCCCAAAATCGTTGGCGGGGTCTGTCACAAGCAGAGCGTGAACCGGCAATACGAGCATTTATGGAAATGGGACACGCGACTGCCGATGTGGTCATCTATCGAAGACGAAGACCCCTGGGCGGGCGGTAGCAAGCAATACCCTGCGGTTGGATTCGTGGAGAAGTTCAAAGACCACCCCGAAAACCTCACGGAGTTCCGTTATCCCGGCAACAGCCATGATCCATTAGTGCAACAAGGCGAAGGGCAAAGCTTGCGCGAGTGGCTGAACAAGCGGGTCACGAAGCCTTTGCAGAAGACGCAGAACGGGTTCAATTATGAAGATGTTCTGCCTGCGGTACAAGATGCAGTGAGTAAGCAATCTCGATGAGCTGACAAGTTCGGGCGGCGGGTCGTATGAGCTTGGAGTCGTAGCGCTGGCTTTTTATGACCTCAGCGTCCGTTTTACGGAAGAGTTGCGTATTCACGCTTCAGGCTGGTTGCGGCCGCTGAGCTTTGGCAAGCCTGTGACCACTGCCGTCGATACCAGCCTTTGACCTGCTATCTGGACAGGCGTCCGCTGCGCGCCGAAAACCGGAAACTGGCTGGATCGCAGTACGCCAGACATCCTGAACGGCAGCTCTCGCAAGCTGCGAACTAGTGCTGCCGACCCATTGCTGCCTTTCAAAAAGAAGATAAGCAGCCACTGAATCTTGTCAAAGCAATATGGAGTCGCCCACCCGTATCCTTTAGATGCTGCGTTGGTTGACCCGCTTGGACAGTTCTTCTGCGCTTTCACGGCGCTCGCTATAGCGATCCACCAGATAGCCTGCGCAGTCTCGCGTGAGCAAGGTGAACTTGACCAGTTCCTCCATCACGTCCACCACCCGCTCGTAATACGAAGATGGCTTCATCCGGCCAGCCTCATCGAACTCCGCGAATGCCTTGGCAACGGACGACTGATTGGGGATGGTGATCATGCGCATCCAGCGACCCAGCACCCGCATCTGGTTGACTGCATTGAAGGACTGGGAACCTCCTGACACTTGCATCACAGCCAGTGTCTTGCCTTGCGTTGGCCGCACAGCTCCGACAGACAACGGAATCCAGTCGATCTGCGCTTTGAGGATGCTGCTCATTGCGCCATGGCGCTCAGGAGACGTCCAGACCATACCCTCGGCCCATACCGCCAACTCACGCAGTTCCTTGACCTTCGGGTGATCGTCCGGTGCGTCATCGGGCAGCGGCAATCCACGCGGGTCGAAGACCAGGGTCTCTGCTCCCATCTTGCACAGCAGACGCGCCGCCTCTTCGGTCAGTAGTCGGCTATAGGAGCGGTCACGAACCGAGCCATAGAGCAGCAGAATGCGCGGCGCGTGCGTCGCACGCTGTGCGGGCAGCAGGCCTTCCAGGCTGGGCTTTTCAAAGACTTGTACGTCGAGGTTCGGTAGATCAGAGCTTGCCAATTCGATTTCCTTTCGAGTCAATGACGACTTCCCCGTCTTCTTTGGAGAATGCGGCCTGCTGAGGCTGCGCAAGGATGTCCAGCACGGCCTCCGAGGGACGACACAAGCGGGTTCCCAAAGGGGTGACCACTATCGGACGATTAATCAGGATGGGGTGCTGGAGCATGAAATCAATCAATTGCTCGTCCGTCCATTTGGACTCGCCCAAGCCAAGCTCGTCATACGGCGTACCTTTTTGACGCAACACATCGCGCACTGGTAGGCCCATGGCTTGGATCAGGCCCACCAAGGTGGCGCGATCAGGTGGCGTCTTGAGGTATTCAATGACCGTGGGCTCTTCCCCGCTGTTGCGGATCAAGGCCAGAACGTTGCGAGACGTGCCGCAAGCAGGGTTGTGGTAAATCGTGATGTCGCTCATAGCGCTAGATTCCCGTTGCACAGATTCATGACGCCACGCTGAGCCGCAAGGCCAGGGCGGCAAGGGTGACGAGCAGCACGGGCAGGGTCAGTACCGCGCCGACTTTGAGGTAGTAGCCCCAGCCAATCGTTGTACCTTTCTTACCCAGCACATGCAGCCACAGCAAGGTGGCCAAGCTGCCAATCGGCGTAATCTTGGGGCCGAGATCACAGCCAATCACATTGGCGTAGACCATGGCCTCCTTGACAGCACCGCTGGCTGTGGAGGCATCGATGGACAAGGCCCCGATCAAGACCGTGGGCATGTTGTTCATGATCGAGGACAGCACCGCAGACAGCACGCCGGTGCCCAGTGACGCGGTCCACACGCCACCGGCCGCAAACTGACTCAGCAGAACGGCGATGTAGTCCGTCAGCCCCGCGTTGCGCAGCCCATAGACCACCAGATACATCCCCAGCGAGAACACCACGATCTGCCAAGGAGCGCCATGGAGCACTTTCCTAGTGCTGATGACATGGCCACGAGCAGCCACAGCCAGCAAGATCGCCGCTCCCACGGCAGCCACAGCACTGACGGGGACGCCCAGAGGTTCCAGAACAAAAAAGCCAACCAAAAGCAAGACCAGAACGACCCAACCAGCTCGGAACGTCGCAATATCCTTGATCGCAGCCGAGGGCTGCTTGAGTTGGGCCACGTCGTAGGAGGCGGGGATATCACGCCGGAAAAACAGCAGCAGCACACAGAGGCTGGCCAGCACCGAGGCCATATTGACTGGCACCATCACAGATGCGTATTCGTTGAAACCGATCTTGAAAAAGTCAGCGGAGACGATATTCACCAGATTGGAGACGATCAGCGGCAGGCTTGCCGTATCGGCAATAAACCCGGCAGCCATGACAAACGCCAGCGTCGCTGCCGGAGAAAAGCCCAGCGCCACCAGCATGGCCATCACGATGGGCGTGAGAATCAGGGCAGCTCCGTCATTGGCAAACAGAGCAGACACGGCGGCACCCAGCAGCACGATGAAGGCAAACAGCTTGACGCCGCTGCCGCCACCCCAGCGGGCAAAGTGCAAAGCAGCCCACTCAAAAAAACCGGCCTCATCCAGCAAAAGGCTGGTGATGATGATGGCGACAAAGGTCGCCGTGGCATTCCAGACGATATACCAAACCACCGGAATATCAGCTAAGTGCACGACCCCCAGCAGCAAAGCGACAGCGGCCCCGATGGAAGCGCTCCAACCAATGCCAAGGCCGCGCGGTTGCCAGATGACCAGCGTCAGAGTGAAGATGAAAATCAGAATAGCCGTCAACATGGTGAACTGTTCCTAGCAACAAGCGCTTCAGCACTGGCACAAAGCCGCAGCGTCTGGAGTGCAGGCAGCTCCCTGGCAGCAGTTCTCGGTGAGATATGCGAGCAGACCATTCATGACGGGAAATGCAGCGCGGTAGAGCACGTTGCGTCCCTGTCTCTCCAGGCTCACGAGTTCAGCGTGGGCGAGTTCCTTCAGGTGAAACGACAGTGCATTGGGAGCAATACCCAACTGCTCCGCCATTGCACTGGGAGTCAGGCCTTCAAGTCCAGCGACCACCAACGCACGAAAAACGCGCAGGCGTGCTTCATGGGCCAACGCGGAGAGGGAGCGGATAACTTGGGTTTCTTGCATTCAACAATAATACAACGAATGTTGAATAATTATTTATTGCTAGCTATGTCGGTGCCGGGTTGCTATCAGGATTCGGGACGACCGCTTTACGGATGCACATCAAATGGCTGCTCATGCCCGACAGCACCATTTCGTACTCGCCACCGATAGCTGCCATTGAGCAATTGGCTGATGCAAGTTGAGTGACTGCGTCGGGGAATAAATCGAGCTCACCCAGTCGGTCAGAAGATGACTTTCATGACTTTTCATCGAGTGAAAGCTTCCTGCCTCAAAGGAGGCGTTACTCAATCTCAGCCACGATGAGCAATGCCGATTCGGCCATCGCCATCAATAATTCTCAGCAGCCACAAAGATCGTGGGAGATATCTCCCACATATAATTTCCGAACTATGACCCGCCGTCTGGCCATGTTCTTCGTGATGCTGAGCGTCTTCTGGCAAGCCCTTGCCGTGGCTGGCCAGATGCCCGTTTTCGCGTCTCATGAAGAACTTGAGCATGCGGCAATGCACCTTCAAGAGGCCGCTCATCATCACCACCATGATGATGGCGCAGTGGAGCTTGATGAGTCCTCGGACTCCAAACTGCACATGATGGCCGATGGAATGCCATCTGCAGCGCTCGAAGTGTTTGCCTTGAGCATTCATGTGCCTGACTGGGAAAGTTCTCCCCCCAGTTCAGCCCTCGACTCCATACTCCCATACCCCATCTTGGAAGGTCTTCGACGGCCTCCCAGACTCACAGCCTAGCTCTCTTTAGGTCGGCTTCATTCGTCTGAAGCCATCCCTTCGTTCGTGCATGTCATATCTGTCGCAATACCTCGCGACGGTCTTGCTATGTACCCAGAGCATTTAGAGGCTTTGTGAACCCCAAATTCAAATGGAAGCTCTGCATTCTTGCAGGGCTGACGTTGGCGTGTACTTCGTATGCACAGCCAATGGAAAGCGTTGCTGCGCCCAATTTGAGCAGCAACATTCAAAAAACAACCCTGGCGTCTGCCGTTGAGTCAGCCTGGAGCCGCGCCGTTGCTTCTGCTGAGGCTGCAGGCATTTCTCGGCAGGCGGCCGCAGAAAAGCAAGCATCAAGTGCTCTTTGGGCTGCACCTCCCTCAGTGGAGTTGAGCCACCGCAATGACCGCCTGCAAAGCAACAATGGCGCTCGCGAGACTGAGGTAGCTTTGGCGGTGCCGCTCTGGCTTCCTGGCCAAAAAAGCGCCAAGCAGCAAGCCGCAGATTCTCTCTCATCTCTCTCTCAGTTGTCTGAAACTGAGGGGAAACTGCGTGTTGCAGAGGTCGTCCGTGAGTTGCATTGGCAGATTGCTGAGTTGCAAGCCAGCCAATTGTTGTCAAAGCAGCAGACCAGCACTTTTGCGGCCATCGCAGTAGACGTGGATAAACGTGTCAAAGCCGGTGATCTGGCAAGAGCAGATGCCTTGGCAGCCAAGGGGGAGCTTTTAAGCGCACAAGCAACTCAGTCACAGGCTGAAACCCAGCTTGAAGCGGCAAAGCGCCAGTGGACAGCCCTGACCGGATTGGCCCAAACACCTGACGCTACGTCAGCGAGTGTTGAAAGCCCGTCTCCTCGCCAGTTGGCTGAGCATCCCGAGTTGCTGCGTGCAGAACAACAGGTAGACCTGGCTCGCAAGCGTGTGGACTTGGTTGCCAAATCGAATCGGAGTGCTCCAGAGCTGATCACGAAACTCAGGCAGGACATATCGGCTCGTGGCCAGGGTTCTGCCTACAGCTTGGGCCTTGCCGTGCGTATTCCGTTTGGCACTGACGATAGAAATGCGCCATTGCAAGCTGCCGCCTTGACCGAGCTGGAGGTAGCTCAAAGCAAGGAGCAGGTGCTTCGTGCTCAGTTGTCTGCTCGCATGGAAAACGCCAAGGCTGCAGCACAAGCAAGCCAGTTGCAGTTGCAGACCGAGCGCGAAAAAGCCACTTTGCTCAACGAACGAGCCAAGCTGATTCGAGCCTCCTTCAACGCAGGCGAGACATCGCTTCCAGAGCTCCTGCGTGCAGCCAGTGCCGCAGCTCAAGCCGACTACAGCGCTGCTCGCCAGGAGGCTGCATTTGGCCTCGCTCGTGCACGTCTTCAACAAGCCTACGGACAACTGCCATGAATTCCCCGTTTTCAATTCCTCGCGTTGTTAAACGCTTGCTCTTACTGGGTAGCTTCGCCCTTTCTACGGGGATCGCCTTGGCATCCCCTGGTGCACATGGTCCCAATGGCGAACATTTGGACGCTGTCCCAACAGCAGGAGCCACTTCCGCTGCACCTCGTTTAGAGGCTAAGTCGGAAAACTACGAGCTAGTTGGTCGCCTGCAGGGTGGTGAGTTTTCGATGTTCATCAACCGATTCGCTACCAATGAGCCTGTCGATCAGGCCAAGGTGGAAGTCGAGCTGGGCCAGCTGAAAGCCCCTGCGCCTTATCACTCTGACCAGGGCGACTATGCCGTGGCTGACGAGAAGTTTTTGGCAGAACTCGGCAAGAAAGGGGCACACGCGCTGGTGATCACGATTCTGGACGGCCAAGAGTCTGACCTGCTGGACGGAACTTTGGAAGTCGGGGCTACACAGGCTGCGCTCGAGACTGCCCACGCTCACGGAGAAGAAAACGCTTTGCTGTTTGGCGCATTGGCAATTGCGGCATTGGTCGCAGTGGGCGGATTGGGATGGCTCTTGGGCCGTGGCTCTAACAGCAATGTAGCAAAGGGAGGCGCCCAATGAAGCGCATCGTCATCATGTCTGCGGTCTTAGCCGTCACCATGGCTCAAGCCTCTCCGGGCGCTCATGGCCCCAACGGAGAGCATCTGGATACGGCCTCGGCCACTCCATCGGCAGCAGGTTTGAGTCGCCTGCCTGATGGCAGCGTCAATGTGCCCATGCTGTCCCAGCGTCGTTTGGCAATTCGCACGGAAATTGCCTTGATGTCCGAAGCAAGCGCAACCACCGAACTGCCAGCTAAAGTCATTGCGGACCCTAATGCAAGTGGCCTGGTTCAGACGGTTGTGGGCGGAAAGATTGAGGCCGGAGCCCAAGGCTTGCCGTTCGCTGGCAAGACTGTACGCAAAGGGGAGGTCCTGGCGGTTGTAGCCCATCACGCAGAGCCACTTGCCTTGTCCGGACAGCGTGCCCAGTTGGCCGAACTCAGAGGTGCCCGAGAAATCGCGCAAAAGCGTGTGGAGCGGCTCAAAGGGCTTGAAGGCACTGTCCCACGCAAAGAGATCGAAGCAGCTCAGACAGAGCTTGCAAGCCTACGGGCGCGTGAAAGCGCAATCGGTGGCGGCCTGACTGCCAAGGAAAACGTGGTAGCTCCCGTCTCGGGTGTCATCGCCAGCGCCAATGTGGTGCTCGGCCAGGTCGTCGAATCCAAGGATGTCTTGTTTGAGATCACCGATCCAGCCAAGGTCATGGTGGAGGCCACAACGGCCGATCCTGCTCTAGCAGCCAACATCAGTGCAGCAACGATCAAAGCGACGTCAGGTGTCCGTTTGGAGCTTATTGGCGCTGGTCGTAGCTTGCGTGATGGAGTGTTGCCGCTGACTTTCAAGGCGGTCGCGTCCGATGGCACTCAACAGCTACCGATTGCTATCGGCCAACCCGTCACAGTGATCGCCAACTCCAAGCAAAGTGTCAAAGGCTTTGTTCTTCCCGCACAGGCGATCACCCGCAATCCTGCCAATGAGCCAGTCGTCTGGATCAAGTCAGGTGCAGAGCGCTATATCCCTCAGCCTGTGCAGTACCAAGCGCTAGATGCGAACCGGATCGTCGTTACCAAGGGACTTGGCGATGAAAACCGGGTCGTGGTTCAAGGTGCGGCGCTGATCGCACAAATCCGCTGAACTGTGAGGTGACACATGTTCAATTGGATTGTTCGTAACAGCCTGCATAACCGGCTGTTTGTATTGGCGTTCGCTGCGATATTGATGGTCTACGGGATCATCACGGCAGTTAAAACGCCTGTTGATGTCTTCCCGGACCTCAACAAACCTCTGATCACCGTTCTGACCGAAGCAGGGGGTATGGCTCCCGAAGAAGTCGAGCAGTTGGTGACTTTCCCCATTGAAACCGCATTGAATGGCATGCCGGGGGTCACTCGCGTGCGCTCCATGTCTGGGGTCGGTTTGTCGATTCTTTATGCCGAGTTTGACTGGGGAACTGACATCTACCGCAACCGCCAGTTGGTGGCGGAGCGGCTTGCGCTCGTACGCGAGCGACTTCCCGCTGATGTGGTGCCGGTGATGGGCCCTGTGTCTTCCATCATGGGTGAGGTCATGCTGCTGGCCTTGCCCTTGAATGTGGGCGAAAAAGGCGCATCGGCCGCAACACCCATGCAGGCACGGGAGTATGCAGACTTTGTGCTGCGTCCTCGCTTGTTGGCTGTCCAAGGTGTTTCGCAAGTCATTCCCATCGGTGGGGAAGTACGTCAATTGCGTGTCGAGCCTGACACCGCCAGGATGGCTCAGTTCGGCGTCACCCTTTCTCAGCTGGAAGCGGCTCTCAAGGGGTTTGCAGGCAACGCAGGCGGCGGTTTCATAGACCTCAATAGCAGGGAATATCTGATCCGCCACATTGGGCGTACCAACAAGGTCGAAGACCTGCAGTCCGCTGCAGTGGCCTGGCGAGATGGCCGTCCAATCCGCCTGGAGCAGGTTGCCAATGTCCGGTTTGCTCCGGCCATGAAGCGCGGTGACGGTGGTTACAACGGCTCTCCTGCAGTCATCGTCAGCGTTCAGAAGCAGCCTGAGGCCGATACCGTTCGCGTGACGCGTGACATCGAGCAAGCGCTTCGTGAGCTCAGCAAGGGCCGTCCTGAAGGCATCAACGAACCAAGAGCCTTGTTCCGGCAGGCGGATTTCATTGAAGCCTCCATTGGCAACGTGACAGAGGCACTGCGTGATGGAGCCATCATGGTCGCCATCGTTCTGTTTGCCTTCTTGCTCTCAGCCAGAACCACTCTGATCTCACTGGTCGCGATCCCACTGTCGCTGGCTGCCACGGCGCTGGTATTTCACTGGCTGGGCCAATCCATCAATGTGATGACCTTGGGTGGACTTGCCATCGCTATTGGTGAATTGGTTGACGATGCGGTGGTGGACGTAGAAAACATTCTGCGCAGACTCAAGCAAAACCGGGAGCTGGAGCACCCGGCGCCGACGCTTGAGGTTGTCCGCAAAGCCAGCGTGGAGGTTCGCTCCGGCATCGTTTATGCCACGGCCATCGTGGTGCTGGTGTTCGTGCCGCTGTTTGCTCTGCCAGGGGTCGAAGGCCGGTTGTTCTCGCCGCTGGGTATCGCCTACATCATTTCCATTCTGGCATCCATGCTGGTGTCGATGACGGTGACGCCGGTACTGTGTTCCTACCTTCTGCCGAGAATGAAGCGCATTGATCACGGGGATAGCCCCATCGTCAGACGCCTCAAGCATTGGGATGAAAAGCTGCTGGCTTGGTCTTTCCCAAGAAGCAAAGCGCTGATGGCTGCGGCCTTGGCTGCAGTAGTGATTGCACTGGCCAGCGTTCCCTTCTTCCCGAGAGCGTTCCTGCCAGCCTTCAATGAAGGCTCGCTGGTTCTGGGCATGGTGTTCAATCCGGGGACGTCATTGGCAGAAGCCAATCGAATGGGCTCCTTGGCTGAGACCTTGATCATGGAGGTGCCCGAGGTCACCCAGGTTGGGCGCAGAACAGGCCGGGCTGAGCTGGATGAGCACGCGGAAGGGGTTCACTCTGCAGAGATCGACGTTGATCTGAAGCGCAGCGAGCGTGATCGTGAAGCCGTGATGGCCGATATTCGCGCAAAGCTGTCTGTGCTGCCCGCACAAGTTGCTGTGGGCCAGCCGATTTCTCACCGTCTGGATCACTTGCTGTCCGGTGTTCGCGCTCAGATCGCCCTGAAAATTTCTGGTGACGATACCGACACGCTGCGTGGTTTGGCCGAGCAGATGCGCCAAAGTCTTTCAAGCATCCCTGGCCTGGTTGACCTGACCGTCGAGAAGCAAGTGCTGATTCCTCAGATTACTGTGCGTCTTGACCATCAGAAAGCCGCCCAGGTGGGGTTGGCTCCCGGGGAGGCTATTCGTGTGCTGCAAGCGCTGACGGATGGTGCTCATGGTGCACAGATCGTGGATGGCCCTCGTCGCTACGAGCTGGTGTTGCGTTTGCCCGATGAAGGTCGCAGCCCGCAAGACCTGGCTCGAACCCTGATCGACACGCCGGCTGGCAGGATTCCTGTCTCAGCGATTGCGACGGTCTCCGAGACGGATGGACCCAACCAGATTGGCCGGGAAAACGGTCGTCGTCGCATCGTGGTCTATGCCAACACCGACGGTTCAGACATGAGTCGTATCGTGCGTGACATTCGTGCGGCGATAGATCGCACCCAGTTGCCGACAGGCAATTCCATCTCCCTAGAAGGTCAGTTCCAAGCTCAGGAGCAGGCTGCGCAAAAGATTGCGTGGCTATCGCTGATGTCTCTGGCATTGGTGTTCCTGGTGCTTTACACACGCTACCGCTCCACGACGCTGGCCTTGATCATCATGGCCAATATCCCGTTGGCTCTGGTGGGCAGTGTGATTGCAATGTGGCTTTCGGGAATCACGCTCTCCGTGGCCTCCATGGTGGGCTTCATTACCTTGACAGGCATTGCAGTTCGCAACGGCATCCTCAAGGTGAGCCACTACATCAACCTCTGCAAGTTTGAAGGGGAGCAGTTTGGCCAGCCAATGGTTGTCAGAGGCTCACTGGAGCGCCTGACACCTGTGCTGATGACTGCGCTGGTAGCTGCGTTTGCCCTGACTCCTTTGCTGCTGTCGTCAGATGCCGCAGGCAAGGAAATCTTGCACCCTGTCGCGGTGGTCATCTTCGGTGGCTTGGTGAGCTCCACGCTCCTAGATACGTTGTTGACTCCACTGATGTACCTGGCATTTGGCCGAAAGGCCACCGAAAAGCTTCTGGCTTCAAATCCAGACGCCGAAGGCACGCCTGAGCAGCAAGAAGCGTTTTAAACCGATTACGGGCTTTGAGGCGCAGCCCTTGATGCGCCTCGCTTTAGCTAGGAATAGTTATGAAAAAACTGCTGTCTGCAGCTGTCCTGGGCCTTTCTCTGATCAGCATGAACGCCATGGCTCATGGCACTGCCAAGCCTCAGCACGGCGGCATTGTTCAATCTGCCAGCGATCTGTCCTTTGAACTGGTTCCACAAGCCAATGGTGCTGCCATCTACGTCATCGATCATGATGATCCTGCTGACGTGAGCAAGATGGGCGGCAAACTGACTGTGCTCAATGGCGCAGAAAAGTCTGAAGCTGACATCAAGCCTGCTGGTGGAAACAAACTCGAAACAACGGGCGTCAAGGTCGCGAAGGGCAGCAAAGTTGTTGCAACCATCACCGGTGTTGAAGGCCAAACTGTCACCGTACGCTTCTCGGTGAAGTAATACCCAAAGACGAGGTAGCTATGAATGTTCTGGCAAACCGTGGAGTTGTCGCCGCACTCAGCGCAGCAGTTCTGTTTGGTGCAGGTACACCTGCAGTCAAGCTGCTGCTGGAGCATGCCAGTCCCTGGTTGATGGCAGGCATTCTCTACCTCGGCTCTGGCATCGGCTTGCTGATCTATAGGCTGATAACGAAAGCTCCTGCAGTCGCCCTGAAACATAATGAGATGGGCTGGCTGGCCGGAGCCGTCGTAGCAGGAGGCATGACGGGGCCGCTGCTTTTGATGACAGGCTTGTCTGGGATGGCGGCAACCGATGCGTCTTTGCTGCTCAATGCAGAAGGGGTGCTGACGGCTGTTCTGGCCTGGTTTGTGTTCAAAGAAAACTTTGATCGCCGTATCGCATTGGGAATGGTGGCGATCGTCGCTGGTGCGGTCGTGCTCAGTTGGCCGAGCCAAACGGGCTCCGCGAGTCTGTGGCCCACGCTTGCAGTGCTCGGTGCTTGTCTGTCCTGGGCCATTGACAACAATCTGACCCGCAAGGTGTCGATTGCAGATGCCTCATTCATTGCAATGATGAAGGGCCTGGCTGCTGGCGCTACCAATTTGCTGTTGGCTCTGGCGACTGGCGCCGTCTGGCCGTCACCAGGAATCGTGGCCTTGGGCACGGTGATTGGCTTCCTGAGCTATGGCACGAGTCTGGTCTTGTTCGTGATCGCCTTGCGCTATCTGGGTACTGCTCGCACAGGCGCGTATTTCTCCATCGCGCCGTTTTTTGGTGCCGTGCTTGCCATCGCTTTCTTGGGAGAGCCTGCATCGCCTCGATTGCTCGTTGCAGGCGTTCTGATGGGTATCGGGGTTTGGTTACACCTTACTGAAACCCATCAGCACGAGCACACCCATGAGTTGATAGAGCATAGCCATGAGCACGAACATGATGACCATCATCAGCATGTCCATGCGGACGGGTCGACGCCAACTGGTAAGCACACGCATTTGCACACTCATGAACCTATGACACACAGCCATGAGCACTTTCCAGATATTCATCATCAGCACAAACATTGATGTTTGAGGCATTTTCGGGGCTATCTGCTCTCAGGCAACCGCTGCTTTTACAACGACTTTTTTGATGAAGTTTGAAATGATTTTGTAGAGATCACTACAGCATTGCAGCATTCATGACAGCGCTCTAAGCTGCTGCCATGACTCTCACCTCGGACCCCTGGCTGGCTCTGATCATCAGCCTCCCCGCCTCAAGCGCTACGCCGCGCATGCGGATTTGGCGCGCCGTGAAGACATTGGGTTGTGCTGCCTTGCGCGACGGTGCCTACCTGCTTCCAGCGCAAGTTGAGCAAGCTGCGCAATTGCAAGCCCTTGCCGACGATGTGCTGCAGGAAGGTGGCCAAGCCTGGCTGCTGCAGGTACGAGCGCGCGATATAGCCGAGCAAGCCACTTTCCAGGCGCTGTTCGACCGAACGGCCGACTACGCCCCCTGGCTGGAAGAACTGGCGCAAGCGCGTCAGACACTTTCTGGCCTGAGCGCGACCGAGTTGGGCCGTCTGCAGCGCAAGCACGCGCGGACCTATGAAGCCATCCGCAGGATCGACTTCTTCCCTGCAGATACCTCGATCCGCGCGGAAGCCCAGTGGCGGGACTTCAACAACGCCATCGAAGCCTTGCAGTCGCCGGGCGAGCCACAGACAACTGCTGGGCGCATTCCCCGGCGCGACCGTATGCAGTACCAGGGACGCCTCTGGGCGACGCGCCGCCACCTGTGGGTGGATCGAGTAGCCAGCGCCTGGCTCATCCAGCGCTTCATCGACCCGCACGCACGCTTCCAGTGGCTGGAGGCGCCGGCCGACTGCCCGGCAGATGCGCTGGGCTTCGATTTCGATGGCGCGACCTTCACGCATGTGGGCGAGCGCGTGACCTTCGAGGTGCTGCTCACGAGCTTTGGTTTGGAGGGTGAACGGGGCTTGTCACGCCTCGCGGAGATGGTGCATGCGCTGGACGTAGGCGGTGCAGCAACGCCCGAGGCCAGCGGCTTTGAGGCTGTTCTGGCCGGGGCGCGTAAGCGCTGGTCCGACGACGACTCACTCCTCGCAGACATCGGCGGGGTGTTGGACTCGCTTCATGCCCATTTCTCCAGCCCGCGCAAGCAGTAGGCATCAACAACCGCAAAAGACCAATATGAACGACCTCAACACAACAACGGAGCCCGAAACCAGCGCCTCAGGCACCCCCAGCTACACGCTCTGGCAGCTCGTGCGCTACATGCTGGCCCTTGGCACCTGGGGCTTTGGCGGCCCGGTGGCGCTGGCGGGCTATATGTACCGCGATCTGGTGGAAAGGCGCAAGTGGATTACCGATGCCGATTACAAGGAAGGTTTGGCCCTGGCCCAGCTGATGCCGGGGCCGCTAGCCGCGCAGTTGGCGATCTACCTGGGCTATGTCCACTACCGCTTCGTCGGCGCCTCCCTGGTGGGCATTGCCTTTGTCCTGCCATCGTTTTTCATGGTGGTGGCGCTCGGAGCGGCCTACGTGGCATACGGCGGCATCGGCTGGATGCAGTCGGTGTTCTATGGCGTGGGTGCTGCCGTGATCGGCATCATCGCCATGAGCGCCTACAAGCTGACGACCAAGAGCATCGGCAAGGACAAGCTGCTGTGGCCTATTTTCCTGATCAGCGCAGCCGTCACGGTGATCACCAAGTCAGAAGAGGTCTGGCTGTTCCTCGGTGCTGGCGTGTTGGTATGGTTCTGGCGTGCACCCCCTGTATGGCTCAAGCGCGGCGGCAATTTGAACGGCGTGGCGGCCCCACTGGTCGGGATGTTCGCGCTCAGCACCATCGACTGGATCAAGCTCAAGCAGATCGGGCTGTACTTTGCCTATGCCGGAAGCTTTGTCTTCGGCAGCGGCCTGGCGATCGTGCCCTTCCTCTACGGAGGCGTCGTCAAGGAATACGGCTGGCTGACCGATCAGCAGTTCGTGGATGCGGTGGCCGTGGCCATGATCACGCCCGGCCCGGTGGTGATCACCACAGGCTTCATCGGCTACCTGGTTACGGGCTTCTGGGGAGCCGTGGCAGCAGCGGCCGCCACCTTCGTGCCTTGCTACCTGTTCACGGTGATCCCTGCGCCGTACTTCAAAAAATACGGCAAGCGCCCCGATGTCATCGCCTTTGTCGATGGAGTCACCGCTGCCGCCATCGGCTCCATCGCGGGGGCCGTGATCGTGATCGGCCAACGCTCCATCTCCGACTGGATCACTGCAGCGCTGGCGATAGCGACCGCAGCCATCCTGTGGCGCTTCAAGAAGCTCCCTGAGCCCGTCATCGTGGTTGTGGCAGCCGTCATCGGGCTGCTCGTCCATCCGCTGGTTACGCACAGCTGATTGGAGAACACCATGCAACGCATCTTGATTGGTATCGCCGTAGTTGCGCTGGCTTCCAGTGGGAGTGCGCAGGGTACAGGCTTCGATGGCACTGTCCTTGGCGCATCTCCGCACTATTGGCGCTGCGGCGTCACTGGTGGCGGTACACCCCATTGGGTCGTCACCACCGAGCCCGGCTCCACTCACTCTGACAGGGTGTTGCTACAGGATGGGCACGGCACCTATCCCTGGTGCGTGAAAGTCGGAACCTCGATCACCGACGGCTATGTCGAAACACGGTTCAAGCCCCTGGCGGGCCGAGAAGACCAGGCAGGCGGCGTCGTCTGGCGCTGGAAAAACACCGACAACTATTACGTCGCGCGCGCCAATGCGCTGGAGAACAACGTCTCGCTGTACTACGTCGAGGGTGGCATTCGCAAGACCATCAAGTACATCGATGCGCCAGTGGCCCCTGCCTCCTGGCACACCCTGCGAGTCGAATTCTCCGGAACGCATATCGCGGTTGCGCTGGACGGCAAGCGCTACATCGAGTTGGACGACAGCCATATCTCCGGCCCTGGCGCTGCTGGCGTCTGGACCAAGGCCGATAGCGTCACCGCCTTCAGCCGCTTTCACGCGGGTTCAAGCAACTAACGACATCCCCACACAGGAACATCCCATGGATATGCAACCCCGCCCCCTTGCCCTGAACCCGGCGACCCTCAACGGCCTGTCGGAGAAGCTGATCGTCAGCCACCACGCGAACAACTACACCGGGGCCATCAAGCGCCTGGGCGCCATCCGCCAGCAGTTGGCGCAACTGGACTGGCCAAGTTCGCCGGTGTTCACGGTCAATGGACTGAAACGCGAGGAGCTGATCGCAGCCAACTCGGCCTGGCTCCATGAGCTGTACTTCGACTCGTTGGGCGGTGACGGCGCCTTGCCAGATTCGGGCCTGACCGTGGCCCTGGCCCGCGACTTCGGCAGCACCGACCGCTGGCGCGCGGAATTCTCCGCGCTGGCCAAGGCCATGGGTGGCGGCTCTGGCTGGGCACTGTTGTCCTGGTCGAACCGTGAATCGCGGTTGATCACTCATTGGGCTGCCGACCACACGCACCTGCTGGCCGGGGGTACTCCGATCCTGGCGCTGGACATGTACGAGCACGCCTACCACATGGACTTCGGCGCCAAGGCGGCCGCCTACGTGGACGCCTTCATGCAGAACATCAACTGGCGTGCGGTGATGCAGCGCTACGCCGCTGCTGTCGATGCCAATGCACGGCCCTGGTCGGTCGCACCTCAGGACATCGGCAAGGACGCTCAGCTCATCGACGTGCGCCGCACGGCAGGCTATGCGCAAGCGCCTGATCGCTTGGCCGGAGCCACCTGGCGCGACCCTGCACGAGTGGCCGAGTGGAGCCCCGCACTCGATGCCTCCAAACCTGTCCTCTTGTACTGCGTGCACGGCCATGACGTCAGCCAATCCGCTGTGCTCGCACTGCGGGCGCGTGGCTTCGACGCGCGCTATGTGACAGGAGGCATCGAGGGCAGTCGCGCCGCCGGCCTGGCGCTGGAGGCAAAGGAGTAGAACCATGCAATGGATCACCCGCGAACGTCCCAAGATCGACCGAATCGCCTGCCCCTGGCTGATCGCGCGTTTCATCGACAAGGAGCCCGAGTTTCTCTATGTGCCCGCCAGCGAGGTGCTGAGCACCGCCAAGACCACCGGGGCCATCCCCTACGACATCCCGAATGTCGAGCTGAGCCATGTGGGCGAGCGGTGCAGCTTTGATGCCTTCCTGGCGAAGTACAAGCTGGACGACCCGGCGCTGCTCCAGTTGGCCTCTATCGTGCGCGGCGCCGACACTTCGCGGCTCGACCTAACGCCGCAATCCGCAGGCCTCTACGCGCTGTCATTGGGCCTGTCCCACAACTTCAGCGACGACCACGAAATGCTCCTGCACGGAATGGTGATCTACGACGCGCTCTATGCGTGGTGCCGCTCTTGCCAAGCCGAGACGCACAACTGGCCACCGACCATGACTGCCTAATCACCTAGATCGAGACCATCAAAATGTTTGCCTTCTCCCTACAACCCCTGGTCCGTCATCGAGCCTGGGTCCCCCGTCTCGCGCTCGCCGCATGTGTCCAGGCCATGAGCCTGACTGCCGCTTCAGCTGCAGTTGGGCATGGCGAGCTCACCGGCTCGCAAATTCACGCTGCAATCGTTGGCAAGTATGTGACCGATGAGCACCATTGGGGGCACAAGTATTTCCCTGACGGGCGCGTTGAGCGGCTTGAGAACGAGCGATTGAAATCAGCTCGCTGGTCTATCAAGAACGACCGGCTGTGCTTGCTGCAACCAGAGATCAGTAAAAACGAGCCTATCTGCTACCGCGTAGCGCGTGATGGGCAAGAGTTGCAATACCTGGATGACAGCAACTATGTGGTTTTCCGAGGCCTGGTGAGGCCCATGCCCAAGCGGGGGTAAGGGACGCGAAGGGGCGCTGGCATTCGATGCGGATGCCGTCCGCTGACGTTGGCAAGGGCGCCGATGGTAGCTCACCAGCAGACGCCGGCGGTACTACGCTCAGGTCGATGGGGATAAAGGCCGGGGGTTGGGAAGCAACGACCGCAGTGCTGGGGCCAACTTCAAGACGGTGAAGTCCCTGCGCCCATTCCTTGAGCCAGCGGTGCAGCACGTTGGCGTTCATGCCATGTTGCAGGGCTACCGCAGCAATGGACGCCCCGGGCTGTCAGCAGGCGGCCACCAGTTCGGTCTTGAACTGCGGGGTATAGGTGCGGTGCGTACGCCGCTGCGCATAGCGCGGTGTCTGAGGGTCTTTGAGCATCGTGTGCACGCAACATTGGCGTGCACACGATCTTGCTCAGCCTCACCACCTCATTCAAGATGGGTTCGCCAGCCGCTTACTTACAACGCAGCACAAATGAAATATAGCTCGTGGATGAATTACTTCAACCGGGCTCGCGCTTCCTTCTGTTCCGTCAATGTCAGTCACTATTCCCGCTCCAGAAGATCGATCAGCTTTTCGAGTGCTTGAAGCTTCTCGGGCATGTACTCATAGGCGTTGTAGTGTCGGTTCTGGATGCCGGAGATGCCGTGCGATTGAAGTCTTCCGCGAATGTCGGAGCTGACGCTTGCGCTTGCCAGCAAGGTCTCGACACCGGATCGAATTTGCTTAGCTTGAAAATCTGCCAAACCTGCTTCTGCGGCCGCAGCTTGCGCCCATGCACTCAGTGTGGTTCCCGTCAAATGCGTCTTTCCGCCATCGCTGGTGAAAGCAAATTCGCCGGAGGCTCGGCATTGTTCCAGGGCGAGCCGTGCAACGTTGGTGAGAGGAACCACATGTGTACGAGCCCGCTGGCCGGTTCGTCCCTTTGGATCATGCAAAACGATGTGGTCACTATGAATGTCTGCATTGGTGAGTCGCAGCAGTTGAGCTATGCGCTGACCGCCAGTTGCCAAATGAAAACGTAGCAGGGCGCTGCGGTAGTCGTTCTGGCTATTGATGTGCTTCCAGTACCGCTGAAGTCCAAAAAAGTTGATGGGATTCTTGTCGGCTTGGTTGCCTTGTGGGTCCGGCGTTGTGTCCGAGACTGGATTGATGGAAATCGCGAAGCTCTTGAAGCTCAGCGGAATGCTGGGATTGGTCTTGGCAGACTTCGCGCACTGGAAGGCGGCGCGCATATAGCTTCTCAGTTTGTTGGCACTGCGGCGCTTGCCATCCTGTATCAGTCTGCGCATCACATCAGCAACTTGCTCGGTAGTGATCTGCGATGCTGGCGATCTGGCAAGCTTTGGAAACGATTCTATGACGTGGAGCCGCAGCACATTCCTTGCCTCTTGGTGAGAAATTTTTCCGAGATTTTGCAGATGGTCGCAGTAGGCCAGCAGCAGCTTCTCAAGCGTTTGCTCTTCCAGCTCTTGTGCTCGCTCCATTGCCTGAGCATGCTCTTTTTTCTTGGCTTTCTTCAGGCTCTGGTAGCCGCCACCGTCAATGTTGCCAAGATGCTGTGTAGAAAGAACTTCAGCAGCTCGGACGGCTGCACTGAACGAATAGCCACGTTCTGTTGGCTTGATGCTCTTTGGCGGTGCTGACGTGTCATACGCGCCGATTGGCTCGCGTAGCTCTTTTCCGTTGTGCTCTGAGCGCCAATAGAACATGCCGCTGCCATTTTTAAGCTTGCGAAGCAGCAGGGCTCCACGTGGACTGATTTTTGCGAGCGTGGCGAACTTTCCGGCAGGTAAAGCTTGAAAAATTTGGCCTGGAGTCTGGGTTGTAGTCATTGAAGGGTGATTCCTGGTTCCGGTTTGGTTCCGGAATTTTCTTCGATGATACTGGATGTTGTTGGATTGCGTTGGAGAAATAAATGTTTAAAATCAACAAGTTATGATAAAATTTAAAATCCAGTGAAATACAGTATTAGCTAAGCTATCATGACTCATAATCCTTTGGTCGACAGTTCAAGTCTGTCACGCCCTACCAT
>CAUQST010000017.1:0-90593 GCA_963520865.1 uncultured Comamonas sp. | reverse complement strand
CCAAGGTGATCGTGGCGATCAACAAGGATGCGGAAGCGCCGATCTTCTCGGTGGCCGACTATGGCCTGGAGGCTGACTTGTTTGTGGCTATTCCGGAGCTGGTGAAAGCGCTGTAATCTGCGAAACAAAAGGAGGGGCATGCCCCTCCTTTTTTGCATCAGGGGGATGCATGCGTTGAGCGCGGATTCAACAACAATGATCTGACGACAAGGGGGGCGATGACATGCAGGAGACAAGCGGGCGGATGCTCCGTCAATGGATGCTGGCCGTGGCCTGTGTCACCACGGGTACATGGGTGCATGCAGACTGGGTCATTGGGCAAGTAGCGCCACTGACAGGTGCTGCGGCTGTACAGAGCAAGGCCTATGCACAAGGCATGCGCTTGTATTTCAATCAAGTCAATCGCACGGGCGGGGTGCATGGTGAACGCGTGCGTCTGGTCAGTGTCGATGACCGCTCCAGCCCGGAAGATACGGTCAAGCAAACTCAACGCTTGCTTCAGGAGTCCAAGCCCATCGCGCTGGCTGGCTATTTTGGCAATCGCAATTTGCTGGCCTTGCTGGATAGCAAGGTTCTGGATCAGGCTCAGATCAGCCTGATTGGTTTCCACAGCACGAATGCCCGTGTTCTGAAGGCTCCGCAGCTATTTAGTACCCGTGCGGTACTGCCTGAAGAAATTGAAAAAATTACCAAACATTTGGCTACGCTGGGTTTGACCCGCTTGGCTGTCGTCTATGACGAGCGTGATGATCAGGACGGCAAGGCACTGGAGACGCAGGTCACTGAGATTGCTACGGCTTCAGGTGCCAAGCTGATCCACAGCCGCATGCTCAAGGCAGGTAAAGCGGCGCAAGAAGCAGTGATTGATAGTTTGCAGAAGGCGCAGCCCAGCGTGCAGGCCATCATCGTGGTGGCATCCAGCCCGGTGACGGCCGCTTTTGTGGAAACTTACCGTGCCGAAGGCGGGGCTGCTCAAATTTATGCCACATCCAGCGCAGACATTGAGCAACTGGCCACCCGGTTGCATGTGGATGTGATGCGCGGCGTCTCGATTGCTCAGGTGGTGCCTAACCCGTACCGTTCCAACAACCGTTTGAACAAAGAGTTTCGCGACATGGTGAGCAAGCAGCCTGACGGTGAAGCAATACCGGTGAGCTACCCCATGATGGAAGGCTATGTGAATGCCAAGGTGCTGGTGGAAGCCATGCGCCGCACCCAGCCGCTGACCAGTGAAAAACTGGCTGACAGCTTGCGCATTCTCAATGCGGTGGACTTGGGTGGGTACTGGGTCAGTTTCCGCCCTGGCTCTCAATCAGGTTCCAAATTTGTGGATTTAAGCATTGTCAATGCCCAAGGGCGCGTGACGCAATAAACAAGAGATAGCAGCCTGCGTAGGCTAAATAAGGCTACAGCCATTTTTAAATAAAAGAAAGACGAGACATGAGCTACACCGCACCCATCAAAGACATGCTGTTTTGCATGGAGCACTTGGCGGGCCTGACCCAACAAGTGACGCAAATCCCCGGTTTTGAAGATGCTGGGTTAGAAACCGCGCAAGCCGTGCTGCAAGAAAGCGCCAAGCTGTGTGAAGGCGTGGTGGAGCCACTGAATCTTCAGGGAGACATCAATCCTTCCAGCTTTCAAGACGGAAAAGTGACAACCACACCGGGCTTCAAAGAGGCTTACCAGCAATTCATGGCAGGTGGCTGGCAAGGCTTGCAGCACCCGGCGGACTTTGGCGGGCAGGCCTTGCCCAAGACCATTGGTGCTGCGTGTGTGGAAATGCTCAATGCTTCCAACATCAGTTTTGCACTGTGCCCGCTGCTGACGGATGGCGCGATTGAGGCGTTGCTGACTGCGGGCAACGATGCGCTGAAAGCTACTTACCTTGAAAAGTTGGTGACCGGCGAATGGACGGGCTCCATGAACTTGACGGAGCCGCAAGCAGGTTCGGATCTGGCCTTGGTGCGCACCAAAGCCGATCCACAGCCCGATGGCACGTACAAGGTATTTGGTACCAAAATTTTCATCACCTACGGCGAGCATGACATGGCGGACAACATCGTCCATCTGGTGCTGGCCAGGGTGTCGGGCGCTCCGGAGGGCGTAAAGGGTATTAGCCTGTTTGTGGTGCCCAAGTTCTTGGTAAACGCTGATGGCAGCCTGGGGGCACGCAATGATGTGCACTGTGTCTCGATTGAGCACAAGATGGGCATCAAGGCATCACCCACAGCAGTACTGCAATACGGGGACAACGGTGGTGCGACTGGCTATCTGGTGGGCGAAGAAAACCGTGGCTTGGAGTACATGTTCATCATGATGAACGCCGCGCGTTATGGCGTGGGTATGCAAGGTATTGGCGTTTCTGACCGTGCCTACCAGCGTGCGGTGCAGTACGCACGCGATCGTGTGCAAAGTCGCCCTGTGGATGGCAGTGTGGCGGGCAGCGCAGCCATCATTCACCACCCCGATGTGCGACGCATGCTGATGACGATGCGTGCCACCACAGAAGCTTGCCGCGCCATGGCCAGTACGGCGGCGGCGGCCTACGATGCAGCCCACCACCATCCAGATGCTCAAGTGCGCCAGGCCAACGCAGAGTTCTATGAATTCATGGTGCCGCTGGTCAAGGGCTTTAGCACGGAGATGAGCTTGGTTGTAACCAGTTTGGGCGTGCAGGTGCACGGAGGCATGGGGTTCATCGAAGAAACCGGTGCTGCCCAGTATTACCGTGATGCCAAGATTTTGACCATCTACGAAGGCACAACGGCTATTCAAGCCAATGATTTAGTGGGCCGCAAGACGGCGCGTGATGGCGGGAAAAATGCCAAAGATATTGCCGCACAGATCGCGAAAACCGAGGCGCAATTGATGACCAGTGGCACCGAGGCTGCTCAATCCATGGCGCTGCGCTTGAAGGCTGCGCGGCAAGCCTTCTTGGATGTGGTGGACTTTGTGGCGGGCAAGGCCAAGGCATCGCCCAACGCCGTATACGCGGGCAGCGTGCCGTATTTGATGCTGACCGGAAGTTTGGTAGCTGGCTGGCAAATGGGGCGCGCTTTGCTTGTGGCTCAAGAGCAAGCGGCGTTAGGCGTGGATGTGGCTTTTATGCAAGCCAAAGTGGTGACGGCGCAGTTTTATGCCGAGCACATTCTGACCCAAGTGCCAGGCCTGCGCGACAGCGTTTTGGCAGGTGGTGAGAGCGCCTGTGCATTGCCATTGGATGCATTCTGACGCAAGGGTGACAGCCTGAGCATCGGTGCTGAGCAGATCATGCAAGGTCTGCATTTAAGATGAAAAAAGTGAGCTGCTAGTGCTTTTGAAATAAGCGTTAGCGGTCAATTTTGCTTGTAAATAACAATCACGGAGACTGCTGCATGTCGAAAATTCCTGCGGTGCTACAAAATCTGGCCCTGCCAGTCATTGGCTCGCCCTTGTTCATCATCAGCACCCCAAAGCTGGTCATTGCTCAGTGCAAGGCGGGTATCGTCGGTTCCATGCCTGCGTTGAACGCTCGCCCTGCAGAGCTGCTAGATGACTGGCTGGCTGAAATTACCGAGGAGCTGGCTGCACACAATAAAGCGCACCCTGAAGCGCCTGCAGCTCCTTTTGCCATCAACCAGATCGTCCACAAAAGCAATGACCGCCTGGAGCACGATCTGCAAGTGTGCGCCAAGTACAAAGTGCCACTGATCATTACAAGCTTGGGAGCACGCGAAGATTTGAACCAAGCCGTACACAGCTGGGGCGGTGTGGTGATGCACGACATCATCAACAATAAATTTGCCCACAAGGCGATTGAAAAGGGCGCCGACGGTTTGATTGCTGTGGCGGCTGGGGCAGGTGGTCACGCGGGTGTGAAGAGTCCGTTTGCGCTGATTCAAGAAATTCGCCAGTGGTTTGATGGCCCAGTGGCATTGTCTGGCTCGATTGCATCTGGTGGTGCCGTTTTGGCAGCCCAGGCCATGGGGGCCGACTTTGCGTACATTGGCTCGGCATTCATTGCCACCGAAGAAGCGCGGGCTGAAGCAGCCTACAAGCAAGCAATCGTGGATTGCAACTCGGATGACGTGGTGTATTCCAACCTGTTTACGGGCGTGCATGGCAACTATCTGGCGCCGTCCATTCGTGCTGCGGGCCTGGATCCTGATAATTTGCCGGTCTCAGACCCTAGCGCCATGAACTTTGGCTCTGGCCGTACTAAGGCTTGGAAAGACATTTGGGGCTGTGGCCAAGGCATTGGCGCAATTGACAAAATTCAACCGGCTGCTGATTTGGTCGCACGTTTGAAGCGTGAGTATCAAGAAGCTCGACACCGCCTGTTACAAATCGCGTAATTACTTGACGCAAGTCATATAGCACCTTAGGGTGCTTTTTTTATGTCACCGGAGTTTTTCACTGGGTTTTGAATTGCAGTTGTAACTAAGGCTACTTGAATCGTCTAGCATTTACACAAATTTCAGTAAATACTGAAATTTAGAAAACATGCAAAATATTGACACACCTCAGGCAGCTTGTGCTTCGGCACAACACCGGCCCAACAGCGTCCAACCCGGCAGTGGCTGGCTGGTGCTGGCTTCACTGTTGTGGCTGCCGCAAGCTGGGGTGATTGCCTGGGCTGTCCAGTGTTTTGCAGCAGGGCAGGTGCTGGATTATTTGGCCATACAGGTTGCCGCAGTGGCGCTGCTGGGCATTGCGCGTGCTTTGTGTGAAGGCCGTGGGATTCGAGTGACCTATGTGCATGCCCGGGCACAGGTAAGCGGTCTGCGCGCCCAGGCATTGCAGGCGCTGGCGCAAACTTCTCCGATGGATCGCACCCGTCCTGCCTCAGGGCTGGCGGCCAGCGCTCTGGCCGAGCAGGCTGAGGCGATTGTTCCATGGCTTTCTCGCTACCAGCCTGCCATGTGGCGCGTGCGGGTCGTGTCACCCATCATTGTGCTGGCCGTTGCCACTCAGTCATGGCTGGCCGCACTGATCTTGGTGTTCTGCGCACCTCTGATTCCTTTGTTCATGGCCATTGTTGGCTGGCGTGCCAAGGCCGCCAGTGAGGCTCATATGGTGGAGTTGGGCCAGATGAATGCGTTCTTGCTCGACCGTTTGCGCGGGCTGAGCACGTTGCGTGCATTACACGCGGTACCTCACACTGCTAGCCGCCTGCGTGCACAAGCGGAATCATTGCGGGAGCGCACGATGCGTGTGCTGCGCATCGCCTTTTTGTCCTCAGCCGTTTTGGAGTTGTTTTCTGCTTTGGGCGTGGCCATGGTTGCCATGTATGTGGGCTTTCACCTGCTGGGCAATCTGCCATTCGGTGCCTGGGGCTACAAGCTCAGTTTGGGGCAGGCGCTGTGGGTGTTGATGCTGGCGCCCAGTTTTTTTGATCCCCTGCGTGAGTTGTCTGCTGTGTGGCATGACCGTGCTGCAGGGCAGGCTGCCATGGAGGGATTGCAGGCGTTAAGCAAAAAGAATCTGCCTTTGCCTGCTGCGCTGGCTTCAGCCCCTGACACCGTTTCACCAGACGCGATTCGCGTGGATACCTGCAACTTGCTCATCACCGTAGATGGTGAGGCTGCTTTGGCACCTGTGAATTTGCACGTTGCTGCAGGGGAGCATGTGGCGATCTGGGCCCCTAGCGGAGCTGGTAAGTCGGTGTTGCTGGCACAGCTGGCTGGCTTGTTGCCTGTTGCGCCAGAGCAGCTGATGCTGGATGGGCAAAGCTTGGATGCCTCTGATTGGCCTGCAGTACGCGCGCGCACTGCATGGATGGGGCAGCAAGCCCACGTGTTTGCGGGAAGCGTCAGCCGCAATGTGCAGTTGGGCCGCGAGGGCGTCAATGCGCAAGTCGTTGAACATGCACTGACGCAAGCGGGGCTGGATCAGGCCCTGGCCCAGCGCGATGGAAACAGCCTGGGAGAGGGCGGGCAAGGGCTGTCTGGCGGTGAAGCTGTGCGCTTGGCTCTGGCCCGCATGGCCATACATCAGCATGCTGGATTGTGGCTGGTGGATGAGCCCACTGCCCATCTTGACCCCGCAACGGCCCTGCAGGTGATGCACAGCCTGCGCCGCATGGCAAAGGGAAAAACTTTGATCGTAGCCACGCATGATGCGGCCTTGGCCGCGCTGATGGACCGCACCATCTACTTAGAAGCAGCAATGCCAAAGGTGGTTGCATGATGCCCCACACCCGATTGCGTGATGTCGCTCGCCAGCTCAGCGCCATGGCTCCTCGGCGCTGGTGGCTGGGAGGTGCGGTGATGGCTTCATTGACTGTGCTGATGGGCATGGCCTTGCTGGGGCTGTCTGGCTGGTTTATTGCCGCCACGGCGCTGGCAGGCTTGGTGCCGGCAACGGCCTTGGTGTTTGATGTCTTCATGCCTTCAGCAGGTATTCGCTTGCTGGCCATGGGCCGGACAGCATCGCGTTATGGCGAACGTGTGGTCACCCATGAAGCCACCTTGGCCGTGTTGGCGGCCTTGCGCGAGAAACTGTTTGTAGGCTGGGCACAACCTGATGCTGCACGCTTGCTGCAATTGCGCCCTGCGCGTTTGCTGCAGCGCTTGACGTCGGATGTGGATGCGCTGGATAGCCTGTATCTGCGCATGATTGTTCCGGCGGTTGCCGCCTGTGGTGCCGCCTTGCTGGCGGGTGTGGTACTGGGTGCTTTGCATTGGTGGCTGGGGCTGGCCGTACTGGCTTGGCTGTTGCTTGCCGGTGGTTGGCTCACCGCTTGGTTGGCGCGCCGCAGTACGGTGCCGGCTGTGCAGCGTGCAGTGGCACTGGAGCGTTTGCGTGCAGACGCGGTGGATATGGTGGCAGGTCAGACGGAATTGCTGATGGCTGGCCGTTTGGTCGCGCAATGTGCGCGTGTGCAGCAATGTGATGCCCGTGTGGCACAGGCTGACCACCAGCTCAACCGTCTGGATGCCAAGGCCGCTGCTGGCTTTGGCGTGGCTGGAGCGGTGGCCTTGGCAGGAGTGCTGGCTGCGGCAGGCTACCTCGTGCATGCACAAGTGATTGGAGCACCTGGTGCGGCTTTGGCACTGCTGGTGGCCTTGCCCGCCATGGAGCCTTTTGCTGCGCTGCGCCGAGGCGCTCTGGAAGCCGGTCGCACGCGTTTGGCGGCCCGCCGTCTGGGTGCTCGCATGCAGCAAGACGTACAGGAAACACGCTTGCCTGCACCACGGTCAGGCCTGGCCTTTGAACTGCAAGATGCGGTGGTCCAGCATGCAGACGGTGTGCTGCCTGCAGTCAATGGCGTTCACTTGCAAGTACACCAAGCAGAGCGCGTGGCCTTGATTGGTGCGAGCGGAGCGGGCAAGTCCACCGTCATGGCAGTGCTGGCAGGCGAACAGGCATTGACCCGGGGCACAGTGGCTGCTTTGTCCTGCGTGTGGCTGACCCAGCGTGTCGCACTGTTCCAAGACAGCGTGCGCGACAACCTGCGTCTGGCGGCACCTCAGGCCGATGACGCTGCGCTGTGGACTGCGCTGGAAGATGCGGGTCTGGCGACCGATGTGCGTGCTATGCCTTTGGGGCTGGACAGCATGCTCGGTGAGGGGGGCTTGGGCTTGTCGGGTGGCCAGGCTCGCCGTTTGGGGCTGGCGCGTTTGCTACTGGCCCAGCAGCAGGCATGGCTGCTGGATGAGCCTACCGAAGCACTGGATGCCCCGACCGCTCACGATGTATTGCTGCGTTTGATGGCGCGCGCGCAAGGCCACACGGTGGTGATGTGCACGCATTTGCAACGTGAGGCGGCATTGGCTGACCGGCTGATCTGGCTGGAAGCGGGTGTCGTGCAAGCACAGGCGCGCCGTGGAGATACGGCGTTTGACTCATTGCTACAGCGCTTGCGACCGGATTGAAAGTTTGCACCGTTTTTGTTTGGATGCATGGGCAGGTTGGCTGCCTTAGTAGCACCCCTTGAGGACCCTAGAAAGGACAACACCATGGACCTCGATATTGTCGACTTATCGCGGCTGCAGTTTGCGATAACGGCGCTCTACCACTTCTTGTTTGTGCCGCTGACCATCGGTCTGGCGGTGCTCGTGGCCATCATGGAGACCGTCTATGTGATGACGGGGCGCACCATCTGGCGCGACATGACCAAGTTCTGGGGGGTATTGTTTGGCATTAACTTTGCCATGGGCGTAGCCACGGGTGTGGTCATGGAGTTTCAGTTCGGTATGAACTGGAGCTACTACAGCCACTATGTGGGCGATATCTTTGGCGCACCGCTTGCGATTGAGGGGCTGATGGCCTTCTTCTTGGAAGCTACCTTTGTGGGCCTGTTCTTTTTTGGCTGGGATCGCATGACCAAGGTGCAGCACTTGGTGGTGACGTGGCTGGTAGCCATTGGCTCCAACTTCTCGGCGTTGTGGATTCTGATTGCCAACGGTTGGATGCAAAACCCTGTGGGTGCAGCCTTCAATCCGCAAACCATGCGCATGGAAGTGAATGACTTCTTTGCCGTGTTGACCAACCCGGTGGCACAGGCCAAGTTTGTGCACACCGTATCGGCTGGCTACACCGTGGCGTCGATTTTTGTATTGGGCATCTCGGCCTGGTATCTGCTTAAAGGGCGGCACGTGGCCCTGGCCAAGCGTTCTATGACTGTGGCGGCATCGTTTGGTCTGGCCGCTTCACTGTCCGTGGTGGTGCTGGGCGATGAGAGTGGTTATTTGTCGTCAGAGCATCAGAAGATGAAGCTGGCGGCCATTGAAGCCATGTGGGAAACCGAGCCTGCACCTGCCGCTTTTACCTTGGTGGGCATTCCGGACAGCGCCGCACGTGAAACGCACTACGCCGTACACATTCCATGGGTGATGGGCCTGATTGGTACGCGCTCGCTGGATACTGAAATTCCGGGTATTAACGATCTGGTGCTGCGCGCACAAGACCGTATTACCTCGGGCATCAAGGCGTACGACGCACTGCAAACCATCCGCAGCTTCAAAAAACAGGCGGACGTGCCCGCCGATGTGGTGACCACCTTTGAAGACCATGGTGCCAACCTCGGCTATGCACTGCTTTTGATGCGCTACACCGAGGACCCGCGCAAGGCCACGCAAGCGCAGATTCAGCAAGCTGCGCAAGATACCGTTCCACCCGTGGGGCCGCTGTTCTGGAGCTTCCGCATCATGGTGGCACTGGGCATGTTCTTCATCGCGTTGACAGCAACGTTCTTTGTGCTGTCTGCGTGTCGCAAGCTGGATGCTTATCCGTGGTTGCTCAAAGTGGCGGTGATGGCCATTCCGTTGCCGTGGATTGCGGCTGAATGCGGCTGGATCGTTGCGGAGCTGGGCCGTCAGCCGTGGATCATTGAAGGCGTGCTGCCCACAGCCATGGCAGTTTCCAACTTGGGGGCTGGCACGGTGCTGATGACGATCGTCATGTTTGTGGCCATTTACACCGTCATGTTCGGTATCGAAATGGTATTGATGCGCAAGGCTATCTTGACGGGACCCTCAGAAGAGAGCGAGCCCCACCTCAGCGCGTACGCGAAGAAATTCGTGAATGCCTACAGCGGCAAGTAACCGAAGGAGTCACATACCATGATCTTGCATGAACTTTTGGGCTATGACGTTTTGCGCGTCATCTGGTGGCTGCTGCTGGGCGTCTTGCTCGTGTGCTTTGCAGTCACTGACGGTTTCGATCTGGGCGCAGCAGCCTTGCTGCGTGTCACGGGCAAAACCGATGTAGAGCGCCGTGTGGTGATCAACACCATCGGCCCTATCTGGGAAGGCAACCAAGTGTGGTTAATTTTGGGCGGTGGCGCTATTTTTGCCGCCTGGCCTCAGCTGTACGCCATCTCGTTTTCTGGCTTTTACATGGCCATGTTCGCTGCGCTGGTCTGCTTGATCTTGCGGCCTGTGGCTTTCAAGTTCCGCAGCAAGCGCGAAGGGACAGCTTGGCGCAATGGCTGGGACTGGGTGCTGTGCCTGTGCGGTTGGGGCCCTGCACTAGTCTTTGGTGTGGCCATGGGCAATGTGCTGCTGGGCGTGCCTTTCCGTCTGGCTGACGACATGCGCATCTACTACGACGGCAGCTTCTTTGCGCTGTTTTCGCCCTTTGCAGTGCTGTGCGGTCTGGTCTCGCTGACGATGCTGCTCATGCACGGTGCGGCGTGGCTGGTTTTCAAAACCGAAGGCGTTGTGCAGGCGCGTGCCACTCGCTGGGGTATGGGCGCTGCCATTTTGACTACGGTGTTGTATGCCGTTGCTGGTGTCTGGCTGGCCAAGTTAAGCGGCTATACGCTCACTGAGGCCATGAGCACGACAGGCCCCTCCAATCCACTGCTCAAGTCAGCGGGTCTGGGGCAGGGTGCCTGGATGGCCAATTACGCCAAGCAGCCGTTGCTGTGGATCGTGCCCGCACTGGGTGTGTTCATGCCTTTGCTGGCTGCCTTGGGGATGACGCTGCGTCGTGAGTGGCTGGGCCTGCTCAGCAGTGGTCTGGCCGTTGCTGGCATTGTGCTGAGTGTGGGCGTCTCTATGTTCCCCTTCATCCTGCCTTCATCGGTCAACCCGCAGTTCAGTCTGATGGTGTGGGACGCATCGTCCAGCCACCTGACGCTGTTCATCATGCTGGTGTGCGCCATCATCTTCTTGCCCCTCATCCTGGCCTATACCAGCTGGGTCTACAGCATCATGCGTGGCAAGGTAGACCCCGATGAGATTGCACAAGGCAAAGGTCACGCTTATTAAAAAGAGAGCATCTGGCGCTTGTTAAATAACGTTTTACAAATGTTTTCATATTGAAAATAAGTAATACAAAGCGCTAGTAGCTATCAAAAATTGAATTTTGAAAGGAAGATGCAATGTGGTACTTCTCTTGGATTTTGGGCTTGCCACTGGCTGCTGCCTTCGCTGTGCTGAACGCCATGTGGTTTGAATTGATGGATGACGAAGCCACCCGCAAGCAATTGCTGGAAAAGGCCAAAAACTAAAAATACCAGGTACCGGCATCTCCGGTTGAGGCCTGAAGTAACCCGCTGCTGTTCAAGGCCGCGGGTTTTTTTGTTCGTACATGCCCGCTAGGATGGAGGCAGCGGAATGCTTGACGGTATGCATTCCGCAAAGCAAGGAGCGCCATGACTGAGCAAGATTTACGTCCACCCAAGCAGCAACGCATGCGTGAACAGACTTCAAGCAACGGGACCACCAAGTGGTTGCTGATTGTTTTAGCAATTGCGGCGGCGGGCTACGCAGCCTGGTATGCCAGAGAGTACTGGGCTGCCAAAAGCAGGGCTGCAACGCCTGCTCTGGAAGCACCCATTTCAACCCCGGCGGCCCCCGCCGCACCCGTAGTGCCAGAGCCTGCTGCGGCGCAGCCATCTGCACCATTGCCAGCGTCGCAAGACGCAGCACCGCAGCACCCCTTGCCTGCCACCACCGCTGATGCGATACCCGCCGATGACGCGCAGGCGCTGGACCGCATGGCCAAAGACTGGCTGGGCAGCCGCGCCTTGAAGTTTTTGGTGATGCCAGGGCTGGCACACCATATTGTTGCCACCATCGACAACCTGCCGCGTGGCCATGCCGCACCACGGTTGTGGCCGGTATACCCCGTTGGCGGGCAGATGCAGCTCACGCAAGGTACCCAAGGCATGCACATTGCCAGCACCAACAGCGCACGCTACGACGCCGTGGTGGGCTTTGTGACCAGCATTGAGCCTGCCCAAGCCGCAGCATGGTATCGCCAAGCCTACCCGCTGTTGCAGCAAACCTATGAGGGCTTGGGCTACCCCGGCCAATACTTCAATGACCGCCTGGTGGCCGTGATCGACCACTTGCTGCAAACACCTGAGCCACAAGAACCTATTGCTGTGCAACTGGTGCAGGTGCAAGGCCAAGTTCCGTCTCAGCAACCATGGCTGCGCTATGAATATGCAGACCCCAAGCTGCAGTCGCTGTCTTCAGGGCAAAAGATACTGCTGCGTCTGGGGGCCACACACCGCCAACGTATACAAACCTATTTGCAGGCCTTGCGGGCACAGATCGCTGCATAAAAAAAGCCTGCGTACGCAGGCTTTTTTTATCTGGCACAAGTGCCAGCAGTGCGTCCAGTCAAGCCGCTCTCTTAGCTCTCTTTGTCTTCTGCGGTGTTTTTGTTTTTGTCACCGCCGCCCAGCAAGCGGTCTTTGAAGTCCAGCACCCGAGTTACCGCAGCCCCCATGCCCATGAGCTGCATGGCGGTTTCGGGTTTGAGGCGCTGCACATCGTCAAACCAGGTCATCAGCTTTTCAATCAGCACATACATCTCTTCAATGCGTTGCTGTGCGTAGCGTTCATCGTCGGTCGAAACCTCTTCCAGCAAAGCAGAGCGCAGCATGGACTGCGTAGGCTCAATTTCTCGGCGGCGACGCTCTTCGGCCAAGCGACGAAAGATTTCCCATACATCTTGCGGTGCTTCAAAGTACTCACGACGGTCACCAGCATGGTGGCGCAGGTTGACCAAGCGCCACGACTGCAATTCCTTCAAACCCATGCTCACGTTGGAGCGAGAGAACTCCAGCGTTTCCGCAATCTCTTCTGCATTGAGTGCACGGGGTGACAAATACAGCAGCGCGTAGATTTGGCCCACGGTGCGGTTGATGCCCCAACGGCTACCCATCTCGCCAAAGTGCGAGACGAACTGCCGGTTCAATGGAGGGAGTGGGATGTTTTGTGTCATAGCCGCATTGTGCCTAGGAATGCCTGTATTCCTGCAATTGCTGAATTTACCGATATCCGTGTGTATGGGCTATTTCGCAACGCGGTACGAGTATGGGATTCGCGGTTTAGCGATGCAACTGGCCAGCGTTTTCAGGCTGGTAGGTAATCGCATCGACCTTGACTGTGACGGGCTTGCCCGTGGGGCTGGGCAGCTCAAACACATCGCCCACGCGCAGTCCGAGCAAAGCTGTGCCCACTGGTGCAAATACCGAGACTTTGTCAGGGCTGCCATCTGCTTCCTTGGGGTACACCAAGGTCAGGGTTTGGGTCTTGTCATTTTCCTGCAGCGTAAAACGCACGGTGGAATTCATGGTGACCACGTTGGCAGGCATTTCCTGTGGGTCCAGTACGTCAGCGCGGTTCAGTTCCGCTTCCAGCGCGCTGCGGCCCGGAAAGTTGCTGGGCAACTTTTCAATGAGGTTTTCAAGGCGGTCCATGTCCAGTGAGGACAGGGTGATCGCGGGTTTGTTGTTGTCCATATGCGGCTTCTTTGCGAAGGTGTGGAGCAAACCGTGTGTCAAAACTCAGATGTCTACACGGAGAACGGCCCCGACAACGGCGGTTGCCAGGGCCAGCGTGTTTGCACATTTTTGGTGCGTTGCAGTCATTGTGGCGGCCTACTTAATAAAAGCAAGCATTCCACATGCTATTGGTACGAATCAGTGGGGCTTTAGCCGGCTTTCACCGCATCAACCAGCTTTTGTGCACAGAGACTCGCTTGTGTTGCATCGCGCGCTTCAACCATGACCCGCAGCAATGGCTCGGTACCGCTGGCACGGATTAGGACACGCCCCGTCTCGCCAAGTAGTTGCTCCACTTCAGCCTGCGTTTGTGCAAGCAGGCGATTGCTTTTCCAATCTTGGTCAGGAGCCAGGCGAACATTGATCAGCACCTGGGGAAAGAGCGTAAGTGTGGACAGTTGTGCCGCCAGCGTCTTGCCACTGCGAACACAGCTTTGCAGCACTTGCAGCGCACTGACAATGCCATCACCTGTGGTGTGCTTGTCCAGAGCTAGCAGATGGCCAGAGCCTTCGCCACCAATTTGCCAGCCTCTGGCGTTCAGGGCTTCCAGCACGTAGCGATCACCGACCTTGGCGCGCACAAATTCCACGCCTTGCTGCTTGAGGGCTACCTCGACCGCCATATTGGTCATCAGTGTGCCTACTGCGCCAGGGGTTGACTCGCCACGCTGCAGCCTGTCTTGGACCATGAGGTACATCAGCTCGTCACCGTTATAGATACGGCCTGCGCCATCCACCATGAGCAGGCGATCAGCGTCACCATCCAAAGCGATGCCGTATTGGGCATGGTTGGCGCGCACAGCCAGTGCAAGTGTTTCTGGATGGGTAGCACCCACACCATCATTGATGTTCAATCCATCGGGTTCACAGCCAATTTCAATGACTTCTGCACCAAGTTCGTGAAAAACTTTGGGGGCAATATGGTAGGCGGCGCCATGGGCAGCATCCACCACAATACGCAGCCCATGCAGCGACAGATTGCTGTCGAATGTGCTTTTGCAAAACTCGATGTAACGGCCTGCTGCATCATCGAGGCGGCGGGTTTTACCGAGTGCAGCCGAGTCGCTCCACTGAGGTGCTTCTTCTAAAGTGGCCTCAACGGCTTCCTCCCAAGCATCATCAAGCTTGGTGCCTTGCGCACTGAAAAACTTGATGCCGTTGTCGTAGAAAGGGTTGTGGCTGGCACTGATCACAACGCCCAGACTTGCGCGCTGGGTGCGTGTCAGGTAGGCCACGCCGGGTGTGGGCAATGGGCCAAGCAAAATGACATCGACGCCAGCGGCATTAAAGCCAGCCTCCAAGGCTGCTTCCAGCATGTATCCAGAAATGCGGGTGTCTTTGCCGATAAGAACGGTAGGGCGTTCCTGGGTTTTTTTAAGCACACGGCCCACTGCGTGCGCCAAGCGCAGCGCGAAGTCGGGATTGATAACGGATTGCCCCACTTTGCCGCGGATGCCATCCGTGCCGAAATACTTGCGAGCCATTGTGATGTTCCTTGTTATGGGTGCTGGCGTTGTTGATCGTGCATGGCCTGCCATACCGACAAAGCAGCCTTGGTATCTGCCACATCATGCACGCGCACAATGCGGGCGCCACGCTCTACGGCCAGCAAAGCTGCAGTCACGCTCGGAACCATGCGTTGCTCAACAGGTAATCCGCTGACCTGGCCCAAAGAGCCTTTGCGTGACCAGCCAGCCAAAAGCGGAAAGTCTAGTGCGAGCAGTTCTGTCTGGCGAGCAAGTAAAGCAAAATTTTGTGCCACGCTTTTGCCAAAGCCAATGCCGTAATCCCAAACAATGCGCTCACGGGATACGCCGCGAGCCATCAGTGCTTGAGAGGCATCGCGTAAAAAATCAAACACTTGCGGCACAGCATCGCCTTGCATATGGTCAAGGTGCATGTTTTGTGGTGTTTGGTGCATATGCATGATGCAAACCCCACACAGGGGGTGACCGGCCACAACGTCTTGAGCGCCCGGTTGCCGCAGCCCCCATACATCGTTGATGATGTCCGCACCCAGATCCAAGACCGCCTGCATCACCCGAGGTTTGTAGGTGTCCACGGAGATGGCAACGCCCAGCTTGACCGCTTCTTTGACGAGGGGCAGCACACGCCGAATTTCTTCATCTTCTGGCACAGCGGGTGAGCCGGGGCGGGTAGATTCACCGCCGATATCCAAAATGTCGGCACCCTCTTTGACCAGCTTTTCTGCATGGCGCAGAGCATCGAGGTCTCGGTGTTTGCCTCCATCAGAAAATGAGTCCGGGGTATTGTTCACAATGCCCATGATCAAGGGGCTGTGCAGATCCAGTAAAAAACGCGTGGTTTGCCATTGCGCCATAGCGAACTCCAACTAATGATGGCCATGAAAAACGGGGCACATGGCCCCGTTGTTTGGTATGTACTGCTTTATGCCGCAGTAGGCGATGGGTCGGTGTCTACAGCAGGAGTGCCGCCACCCGAAGAGTTGCTGTCATCGCTGGACTTGGCAGTGCGAGGCACCCAATCCTTGGGCGGACGAGGCTCCTTGCCAGCAAAAATGTCATCCAGCTGTTCCATGTCGATGGTTTCCCATTCGAGCATGGCCTTGGCCATAGCATGCATTTTGTCTTGATTGTCTTCAATCAGCTTGCGGGCCAGTGCGTATTGCTCATCAAGAATACGGCGCACTTCGTTGTCGACCTTTTGCATGGTGGACTCAGACAGGCTTGTTCCCTTGCTGAAGGTGCGCCCCAGGAATGGCTCACCTTCTTGCTCTGAATACACCATGGTGCCCAGTGCATCGCTCATGCCGTAACGCGTCACCATATCGCGGGCGATCTGGGTGGCACGCTCGAAGTCATTGGATGCACCAGTTGTCATCTGGTTCATAAACACTTCTTCAGCAATACGGCCACCAAACAGCATGGCAATTTGGTTGAGCATGAACTCCTTGTCGTAGGAGTAGCGGTCCTTCTCAGGCAGGCTCATGGTCACACCCAGTGCACGGCCGCGCGGGATGATTGTGACTTTGTGCACAGGGTCGCACTTGGGCAGCAAGCGGCCAATCAAGGCGTGGCCTGCTTCGTGGTAGGCCGTATTGCGGCGCTCTTCCTCGGGCATGACCATGCTCTTGCGCTCGGGGCCCATGATGATCTTGTCCTTGGCCTTTTCAAAGTCCTGCATTTCAACGGTGCGCGCGTTGCGGCGGGCGGCCATCAACGCGGCTTCGTTGCACAGGTTGGCCAGATCAGCGCCCGACATGCCGGGTGTGCCACGGGCAATGATGGAAGGATTCACGTCTTGACCGGCGGGAATCTTGCGCATGTGAACGTTCAGAATCTGCTCACGGCCACGAATGTCGGGCAGGGTGACATACACCTGACGGTCAAAACGACCGGGGCGCAGCAAAGCAGCATCCAAAATATCAGGACGGTTGGTAGCCGCCACGACGATCACGCCGAGGTTGGTCTCAAAACCGTCCATCTCAACCAGCATCTGGTTGAGTGTTTGTTCGCGTTCGTCATTGCCGCCGCCCATGCCAGCACCACGCTGACGGCCCACGGCATCAATTTCGTCGATGAAGATGATGCAAGGAGCGTTTTTCTTGGCGTTCTCGAACATGTCGCGCACACGTGCTGCACCGACACCCACGAACATTTCGACGAAGTCGGAGCCAGAGATCGAGAAGAAAGGCACCTTGGCCTCACCAGCGATCGATTTGGCCAGCAGTGTTTTACCTGTGCCAGGAGGGCCAACCAGCAGCAAACCACGAGGAATGCGACCACCCAGTTTCTGGAACTTGTTGGGGTCTTTCAGAAAGTCGACGACTTCCTTGACCTCTTCCTTGGCTTCATCGCAGCCAGCAACATCGGCAAAAGTGACGGTGTTGCTGTTTTCATCGAGCATGCGGGCTTTGCTTTTGCCGAAGCTGAATGCTCCGCCCTTGCCTCCGCCTTGCATCTGGCGCATGAAGTACACCCACACGCCCACCAGCAGCAGCATGGGGCCCCAGCTGATCAGCAAGCTCATCAGCAGCGAACCTTCTTCGCGTGGTTTGACATCAAATTTGACGTCGTTGGCGATCAAATCACCGACCAGACCACGGTCCAAATAGGTTGCGGTAGTGCGGATACGGCGATCGTCGGTGGTTAGCGCAACGATTTCAGTGCCGCCTTGGCCTTCCTGAATGGTGGCGCTCTTGATGCGGTTGTTGCGCACCTCGGCCAGGAATTCCGAATAGCCGACTTGGCCAGCGCTAGCACTGCCACGGGTATCAAATTGCTTAAATACCGTAAACAGCACCATGGCGATGACCAGCCAGACGGCGATTTTTGAAAACCACTGATTGTTCAAGCGGGGCTCCAGAGGAAAAAAGGAGAAATACATTCACATGGGAACGCTATGTACCCATATGAGGTTCATTTTAGGTCTTTCAAGCGGCAGTGCCGAAGCCTTATTCCTGTCAAGGCGATGGATTACAAGGGTTTTCAGAAGAAAAAAGCCTTGCAGCCTTGTGTCTGTGCCTATTTAAGACCAATACCAATCAAGAAAGTCTCCGAGGATTTGTCCCGCGATGACTTGGGCTTAAGCGGTTTGACCAGCTTGAAGTGCGTACGGAAAAGCTTGATCAAATCGTCATAACCGGGGCCGTGAAATACTTTGGCAACCAAAGCACCTTCTGGCTTGAGGTGGTTGATCGCGAAATCCACTGCCAGTTCAATCAAAAGCTCTACGCGGGCACCATCGGTGGTGCTGTTGCCAGACAGGTTGGGAGCCATGTCAGAGACCACCAGATCCACAGGACGCTCCTGCACGACTTCTTGCAACTGTGCCAGTACGGACTCTTCCCGGAAGTCTCCCTGGATGAAGTGCACGCCCTCAATGGGTTCCATGGGCAGTAAATCCAGCGCGATGATGGTGCCGTTAAGTGCGCCCACTGCTGCACCCGTGGGGGACAGGCGACGGCGTACATACTGGCTCCAGGCACCGGGCGTGGAGCCCAGATCCACTACGACGTGGCCGGGGCGAATGAGCTTGAATGTTTCGTCAATCTCCTTGAGCTTGTAGGCGGCACGAGCGCGGTAACCATCCTTTTGTGCGGCTTGCACATAAGGGTCATTCAAGTGGGCATTGAGCCAATTCTTGTTGAGCTTCTTGCTTTTCGATTTGATATTCATCGCAAATTTCTTCCTGCCTCGATAATACGGGCATGCCCCAAATTGATTTAACTCCCGCTGAGCGCCGGGAACACCGCGCCAACGCCCACCACCTGGACCCCGTGGTCATGATTGGTGGTGACGGCCTTACACCCGCCGTCCAGAAGGAAATTGACGGCGCACTGAACGCGCACGGCCTGATCAAGGTGCGTGTGTTCGGCGACGATCGTGCTGCCCGGGAGCAGGTTTACCTGCAACTGTGCGACGAGCTCAATGCCGCCCCCATCCAACACATCGGCAAGCTGCTGGTGCTGTGGCGCCCAATCCCTGAAAAGGAAAAGGCTTTTGACGATGACCGCATGGCAGGTCCACGCGACATCAAGCTGCTGAAGTTCGGCCGAGCCGGCAGCAAGCCTGAAGTCAAGCAAATCCGTGTGCTGGGTAACCAGCGTCTGACCCAAGGCGGCTTGGTCAAGCGTGCCAAGAAGAGTGGCCCTAAGTCGGCAAAAAAAGGCCACTAAGCATCCAGACTTCACTTCAGCATGACCACCACAACTTCCACAACATCTGAGCGCCACATCCTTTGCATGAAATGGGGTACCAAGTACGGACCGGAATACGTTAACCGGTTGTACGCCATGGTGCGCCGCCATCTCAGTGGTGATTTTCGCTTTGTCTGCCTGACCGACAACGCTGAAGGGATACGTTCAGAGGTGCAGTGTCTGCCCATTCCTTCGCTGGACCTGCCTGCAGGCATTCCTGAGCGTGGCTGGACCAAGCTGACAACGTTCTCCAAAGACCTGCATGGTCTGAAGGGTACTGCGCTGTTTTTGGATGTGGACGTGGTGATTACTGGGTCGCTGGATGACTTTTTCACCTATCCGGGTGAATTTCTCATCATTCACGATCACAAGCGACCATGGCGCGTCACGGGTAACTCTTCCGTGTACCGCTTTGAGCTGGGCGCGCACCCGGATGTGTTGGAGTACTTTCGACGCCACTTTGATGAAATTCGCAAAGAGTTTCGCAATGAGCAGGCGTATTTGTCGGATGCCATACACAAGCAAGGCAAGCTCAAATACTGGCCTGAGGAGTGGTGCCCCAGCTTCAAATACCACTGTATTCCGAGATGGCCGACGAATTTCTGGAAGCCTCCTTTTGTGCCTGACAACGCGCGCATTGTGATTTTTCATGGTGAATGCAATCCACCGGATGCACTGGCGGGCAGGCGCAATCGTCGTTTTCGTTTCATCAAGCCTGCAACGTGGGTGGCTGAACACTGGCGTGAATAATTTTTAGTTTGTTAGAAAGTCAAAGGCCTCGACCAATGTCGAGGCCTTTTTGTTGATTCATTCATCCAAAAACACGCACGGTGTCTGTGCAAGGAAAATAGGGCCATGGACTCCAAAGAACAACCACGCAACCCATTACATGGCCTGACGCTCGAGCGCATGCTGACCGACTTGGTGGACTACTACGGCTGGGCAGAACTGGGCGAGCGCATCCCTGTGCGCTGCTTTAATGCCGACCCCAGCATGTCGTCAAGCCTGCGTTTTCTGCGCAAAACGCAGTGGGCGCGCGAGAAGGTGGAGCAGCTGTATCTCTACACGCTGCGCAAAACGCAGCGCTAGTGTGGTGCCTTGCGGCTGCAATGCCATTAGCTGTCGCTTGGTCTCTTGCTGTGTAAGTCAATGAGTTTGCGAGAATTTGCGCCTCTTATTTGGCGCTTTGCATGCAGGACGACGCTTTGTTCACCGCTTTCCAATACCAAGCTATTTGTGACAGTTTGCCGGACCCTACTTTCATCTTGACCGAGTCGGGGCGCTACGTGGCAGTACTGGGCGGAAAAGACAAGCGCTACTACCACGACGGTAGCTCCTTGGTGGGCCGCCGGATTGCGGACGTGCTTGCGCCGGCTAAAACGGCATGGTTTGAGCAGCAAATTCAACGCGCGCTCACCGGCCAGCAAATGCTGGTGGTGGAGTACGAGCTGAGCGCCCACGATGTTTTAGGCTTGCCGACAGAAGGCCCCGAGGAGCGTATTTGGTTTGAAGGCCGCATCAGTGCGCTGGAGCAGCTGTATGACGGTGAGAAAGCCGTCTTATGGGTGGCCAGCAACATCACGGCCAGTAAAGAGCTGCAGCAGCAATTGCAATTGCATGCCTTGAGCGATGAACTGACGGGTTTGCACAATCGCCGGCGCTTTATGCAGGCTCTGGATGCCGCCTACGCAGGTTTTACGCGCCATGCGCGGCCCGCTTGCCTGCTGTGCTTTGATGTGGACCACTTTAAAACCATCAACGACGGACAGGGCCACCCTGTGGGCGACCAGGCGCTGAGAGACTTGGCGCAAGCGGTGCAGCAGCTCGCTGAGGACGATTATCTGGTTTGCCGCCTGGGTGGTGATGAGTTTGCCGTTCTGTGCCAAGAGCGCAGCATGGCGCAGGTCATGGCATTTGCACAGCAGTTGCTGATACGGGGGCGCCAAGCGCTGGCAAGCTATGCCGCAGGCGGCAAGGCACCTTCGCTGAGCATCGGGCTGGCGCACTTCACCGCCTCAGACACCAGTATGGAAGACATCATGCGCCGGGCTGATCAGGCTGTGTATATCTCCAAGGTGCAGGGTGGGCACCAGCTCAGTACATCAGAGCACTGCCTGGGCTAAAGCACATGCGCTGCCTTGTCTTGAATGCATCCCTGGCACCTGTCCTCTTGATGGCTGTGCGCCAGTGATGCTCGCCATGCTCTGCCAAGGGCAGTACAGCCCATAGCAGGCAGCGCATGTGTGCTGCGCTTACTGACCCAGTTGCTGCGCGTGGTGGCGCAGGTGGTCATCCATGAAGGTTTGAATGAAGTAGTAGCCGTGGTCATATCCTGCTTGCTGGCGCAGTACCAAGGGCTGGCCGACTTTGGCGCAGGCCGCTTCAAAGGCTTCGGGCAGTAATTGCTTTTCGTGCAGGAATTTGTCGGCCATGCCTTGGTCAATCAGGATGCCTGCGGGGTAGGGCACTTTGCCCTGCGATTCCATCAGGCGTGTGGCGTCGTGCTGTGCCCAGACGGCTTCGTTGCCTCCCAAATAGCCGGTGAATGCCTTTTGGCCCCACGCGCAGTTGCTGGGGTTGGTAATAGGCGCAAAGGCAGAGACGCTTTTGAACGTACCCGGGTGGCGCAGCGCCAGTGTGAGTGCACCGTGGCCACCCATGCTGTGACCAAAAATGCCCAGGCGCTGCATGTCAATGGGCAGGTAGCGGCCCAGCATGGGCAGTAGCTCATCAATGATGTAGCTTTCCATGCGCCAGTTTTGCTCCCACGGTGCTTGTTGTGCGTTCAAGTAAAAACCAGCGCCCACCCCAAAGTCCCAGGCATCGGACTGGCCGGGCACGTTGGCATCGCGTGGGCTGGTGTCGCAGGTGATCAGGGCAAGGCCCAGTTCAGCCGCCAGACGCTGTGCACCCGCCTTGGCCATGAAGGTTTCTTCGGTGCATGTCAAACCGGCCAGATACAGCAGCGCAGGCACTTTTTCGCCCAAGATGGCCTTGGGTGGCAGGTAGAGCGAAAACTTCATGGGCAAGCCGATTTCGCGTGAATCGTGCTTGTAAAAGCGCTGTGCGCCACCGTAGCAGGCGTGGGCAGTCAGGAGTTCAAACGGGATGGACATGAAATTAAATACTCCTAATAAAATAGCTGTTAGCGCTTTTGTTTATTGGTTTTCAGATAGTTTTGTATTTGAAAATCAATACAGTAAAGCGATGGCAGCTCTTATTTTTAAATGGCAAGTCTATGTGTACAGACGTTGCCAAGCAGTGTAGGGGCTGTATGCACCAGTCCGTGGCAAGTCCCTGAAAGACTGCTGAAATGCCTGACTGTATGTCGTCCTACGCTGTGGGCAGGGCAGTGATGAAAAGATGGCGCATCTGCATTTTTGAGCAATACACGCCATGAAAGCTGTTCACTTTTTGTTCACTGCCGTGCATGCACTGATGGCACTGTTGTTTGCCCTGGTGTCACTGGCCCTGCTGTGGATTGCGATGAGCAAGGGCTGGGGCACGCTGATGCAGGGCTTTGACGGGGATTCCACGCTGCAGATGGTGGAAGCCATGGGCGTGCTGGCCGCTGCAGTGGTGGCGCTGCAGATCAGTCAGACCGTGGTGGAAGAAGAGGTGGTGCGCGATGCCAGCATTGCCGGTCCTACGCGGGTGCGGCGTTTCTTGTCGCGGTTTTTGGTGGTGGTTGTGGTGGCACTGGCGATTGAAGCGTTGATTGCCACGTTCAAAGGGCAAGAGTCACCGGACAGCCTTATTTATTCTGCAGCACTGATGGTGGGTGTGGGGGCCATGCTGTTTGGCTGGGGCATGTTTGTGCACCTGAACCGCTCAGCTGAAGAGCTGGAGCCTGAAGCGCTGCAAGAAGCCACGCAAGAGGATGCGGAGATCAGCGCAGATGCGGCTGCACCCACAGACACAGGGCGTTGAGCTGTTTAAGCGCCGCCCGTTTGGTGTGCCCACATGTCAAAAAGCCACGCGCTGGGGCGTGGCTTTTACGGGGTCAAGAGGGCCCTGTGCACTCAGGCGCTGGGTTTTTGTCCGCTGGCTGCCGCAGCACGCAGCTTGTCTTTTTTGCTCATGCGCTTGCCTTTGATGCCGCCGTTGTTGCCATCTTCATGCGGTTGGCGCTGTGGTGCGGCTTCGGTGACGGGGTACTTGGGCAAAGTCTCTAAATCTATCTCCAGCGCATGGCGCTTGGCAATCAATTGCCAGTGCGCCAGCGCATCGGGCGATACAAAGCTGATGGCCGTGCCGCTCAGGCCCGCGCGGCCCGTGCGGCCAATGCGGTGGGTGTAGTCGTCGGGCGAGCGTGGCAGGTCGTAGTTGATGACCACGGGCAGCGCTTCAATGTGAATGCCGCGCGATGCCAGATCGGTGGTCACTAGAACCTGCCATTGACCGGCTTTGAATTCGCTCAGCACTTTGTCGCGTGCGCCCTGGCTCAACTCACCGTGGAAAGCGGTGGCAAAAATCTTTTTCGCGTACAGCTTGTTGGCAACATGCTCTGCGCTGTAGCGGCTGGCCACAAACACCAGCACACGCTGGCCGGGGTGTTGCTCGATCAGCTCGCGCAACAGTGCGCTGCGGCGTGCTGCATCGATATGGATGGCGCGCTGGGCAATGGTGGCGTCTTGCTGGTGGGTTGATTCAATCTCGACGCTGTGGTGGCCTTCGCGCAGCAACTGGCCGACCAGGTTTTGTACGCTGGGGCCAAAAGTGGCTGAAAGCAGCAAGGTCTGGCGCTGGCCCTTGGCGGGCAGCAAGGCCAAAATTTGTTCCAGCTCTTCGGCAAAGCCCAAATCCATCAGGCGGTCGGCTTCATCCATCACCAAGGTCTGGATGGTGTTCAGCTTGAGCTGGCTGTGGGCCACCACGTCCAGCAAGCGGCCGGGCGTGGCAATCACCATGTCCACACCGCCGCGCAGTGCCATGAGCTGCGGGTTGATGGATACACCACCAGTCAGTACCGCCACCTTGGGGCGGCGGCCCATGGCTTCGCCCAGGTGGTAGATCAGTTCAGCCACTTGGCTGGCCAGCTCGCGCGTGGGCACCAGCAACAGTGCCTGGGTGGTTCGGCTGCCTTGGCGCTGGCCAGCATCGCTCAGCATCCATGCTTGCAGCAGGGGCAGCACATACGCCGCTGTCTTGCCCGAACCTGTGGGCGCGCAGGCGCGCAGGTCTTGGCCATTCAAAATCGCAGGAATGGCTTGGGACTGAACGGCCGTAGGGGCAATCAGGCCTTGGGCCTGGGCCGCATGGGCGAGCGATGGGGCAAGGCCCAGAGCGGAAAAGGACATGAAGGTGCAGCTAGGCAAAAATAAAAAGTAAGGCATTGTCGCTCTAGTGGGCCTAAAGCGGAGGGCGCTAGCGCTGCGACCCGACAATCCACTGGTACTTACACGCTGCGTAAAAGATAGTGGGCATGCCGCGCACGCCTTGACTAAAAGTACTCAGCAGAGTATTCTTTAAAACTATATAGGGAATGCGTTCATCCGCACTTCGGCTTGCACCCGCTGCAAGCACGCTGAGGCACATATCGTGTCGCGCAACATGGGTTACCCCTGTCATTCCCTGCAATGGCTGTTTTCAAGCAGTCATTTTCAACAGGCCTAAAAGGCTGCAAATCCCGGAAAGGCTGCTCTCGCAAGCCGCTTCCGGTCTTTTTTTTAATTTGGCGGTTTTGTCTGCGGTAGCGCCCATTTGGCGCAGCTGAACATATTCGCAAGACCCTTGATCTGCACCGCGGTCGGTATGGCACGTGGTGGGTAGGGCTGCGCGCATTTGTCTGTCACCACAGAGCACAACCGCTTTCTGTGGAGCACCCATGCAGCAGCTATCGCTGACAACCGTTTTACTTTTGTTATTTGCCTTCTACGGATTGTCTTTCTGGATGACCATGCGCATTGGCCAGAAGGAGGAGAGCGCCGACGGCTACATGACATCCAACGGTTCCATCGGCTTTGGCATGTCTGCCTCCAGCATGACCGCCACCTGGGTCTGGGCGGCCTCCATTTACGCCGCTGCCACCTCAGGCTATCAATACGGGCTATCCGGTGCTGTGCATTACGGGTTCTGGGGGGCGCTGATGATTTTGTTCGTCTACCCTTTTGGTAAACGTTTTCGTCAGATTGCCCCGCATGCCCATACGCTAGCAGAAATCATGCATGCCCGGCATGGGCGATGCAGTCAGATGATTCTGGCGCTGTCGAATGTATTGGGCAGTGTCATAAGCCTGATGGTTAATTTCACAGCGGCTGGCGCATTGGTCTCTATGTTGTCGCCATTGAGCTTCCTGCAAGGGGTGCTGATTGTCGCGGTGGGTGTGCTGTCTTATACGCTGTGGTCGGGGTTCAGAGCATCGGTACTGACCGATTTCGCCCAACTGGTAGCCATGATCTTGGCTGCGGTGATCATCATCCCGTTCATGTTCTTCACGCTTGGAGGTCCGGATCTGTTTGTGCAGGGCTGGCACCGTCTGGATGTAGAGCAGGCGAGCTTTTTTTCCGAAAAAGCCATTCTCGAACAAGGTGCCCCGTACTTTGTGGCCGTGCTGGCCTATGCCATTGGCAATCAGACCATTGCACAGCGCTTGTTTGCGGTGCGCGAGGATTTGATCAAGCCGACTTTTCTGACTGCCTCTGTGGGCTACGGCGCTATCGTCATCGGCCTTGGCATGCTGGGATTTTTAGCGTTGCTGGCCGGGGTGGTGCCATTGAATGGCGATCTGAATAATCTCGTGCCTCAGATGGCGGCTACCTATTTGCCACCGGCCCTGATCTGTCTGTTCTTTATATTGGTCATTGGCTCGTTGTCGTCAACTGCCGACTCTGATCTGGCAGCCCTGGCCTCCATTGCCATGACGGATATCTATGGAAAAAACCTTGCACGCGGTAAACCTAATCCCCGTGTCATGGTTTGGCTGGGGCGTTTGACGATGGTACTGGCCACCACGTTGGGGGTTTGCTTTGCCTATCTCAAGCTGGACATTCTTTCCATGCTGGTGTTTGTGGGCGCGTTGTGGGGCTGTATTGTTTTTCCGGTCATCGTCAGTTTGTACTGGGATCAGGTCAGCAACAAGGCCTTTACCTTGGCTGTCTTGTCTGCGTTTACGGTGTTTTTGCTGGTGCGTTTTAACCTGCTGCCATTAACTGGTAGTACGGCCTACGTGCTGGAATTTTTGGGCTGCATCGGTGGTGGCGTGGTGATTGGCCTGATGGCATTTGGCCTGCTGGGTCGACGTGCTGGCTTATGTATTGGGCTGCTTGCAGCGCTGGCCCTGATGCCCTGGGCGATGGATCAGTTGCGCAACTACCAGGTACTGCTCAGCTCGCTGCTGGCCTATGGCGTCAGCGCGCTGGTCTGCACCCTGCTCAGCCTAGGCAATCGCCAGCGCTTTGACTTTGACCTGATTGGTCAGCGCATCACCAGTTTTCAGGCACGTTAACGCGCCCATGCCCCAGTTTTTGAACCACGCATTGTGTGGACTGTGTTTGTTTTGTTTGTGAAGGAGTGCTCTTATGTCTGTTTTTTGGTTGAGCTTTTATGTGCTGATCTGGCCGATCATTACGGTGGGGGTGCTGGCTGTTTTGAGTGTGGGAGTCTTCAAGGATGTGCGCCAAGCGCAACTTAGCGGAGAGAGTTTGGTCTGACAGCCCTGCCGGCCCTGACTGGTAGAAACAACAAAGGCCACCGTTTGCGGTGGCCTTTGTCTAATTGCGGCAGTTCACACTATGTTTGGTGTGGTGCTTTGTTAGTACTTGACCACGGAGCGGATCGACTTGCCTTCGTGCATCAGGTCAAACGCTTCGTTGATCTTGTCCAGCCCCATGGTGTGGGTGACAAAGGGTTCGAGCTGAATCTTGCCGCTCATCGCGTCTTCCACCATGCCCGGCAGCTCGCTGCGACCCTTGACGCCACCAAAGGCCGTGCCCATCCACTTGCGGCCGGTTACCAGCTGGAAGGGGCGGGTGGAGATTTCTTGGCCTGCACCAGCTACGCCAATGATCACGCTCTGGCCCCAGCCACGGTGCGCGCATTCCAGTGCGGCGCGCATTACGTTGGTGTTGCCAATGCACTCAAAGCTGTGGTCCACGCCCCAGGTGGTCATCTCGACAATGACTTGCTGAATGGGCTTGTCAAAGTCCTTGGGGTTGATGCACTCGGTGGCGCCAAAAGTCGTGGCCAGATCGAACTTGCTGGGGTTGGTGTCCACGGCAATGATGCGGCCCGCCTTGGCTTGCTGGGCGCCTTGAATGACAGCCAGGCCAATACCACCCAAACCAAACACCGCCACCGTGTCACCTTCTTGCACCTTGGCGGTGTTCTTGACCGCGCCCAGGCCGGTGGTTACGCCGCAGCCCAGCAGGCAGACCTGCTCTGGGTTGGCATCGGGGTTGATCTTGGCCAGCGAGACTTCTGCCACCACGGTGTACTCCGAGAAAGTGGAGCAACCCATGTAGTGGTAAATGGGTTGGCCGTTGTAGCTAAAGCGGGTGGTGCCGTCGGGCATCACGCCTTTGCCCTGGGTGGCTCGCACCGCGGTGCACAGGTTGGTTTTGCCGCTCTTGCAGAACAGGCACTCGCCGCATTCGGCGGTGTACAAAGGAATGACATGGTCACCGGGCTTGACGCTGGTCACGCCTTCACCCACTTGCACCACAATACCGGCGCCTTCGTGGCCCAGTACAACGGGGAACAAGCCTTCGGGGTCTTCACCGCTCAGGGTGAATGCATCGGTGTGGCACACACCGGTGTCGGTGATTTTGATCAGCACCTCGCCTTTTTGCGGGGGGGCGACGTCGATTTCCACAATTTGCAGGGGTTCACCAGCTTTAAAGGCAACAGCGGCGCGTGATTTCATGGGGCAGTCTTTCTTGAATGGCGTAGGCGCAGTGGCGGCAGGAAACCTGCTGGCAAATTGGGCGCAAAGTATGAATGTAGGCGATCATGCGCCGCTGTAAAGGCTGATGGCCGCAGGTTGCAGGGCTTTGGCCGAATCTGAGCTTATTTGTCAATCAAGGCCACGCTGCATGGGGAGTGCGGCGCAATGGCGCAGACACCTGTGCTTGCACTTTCAGGCAGAAAGCCCTTTGCATGCACTGCATGCATGGCGTTGCAGAGGGTGAAAATATAAGGCGCAGCTTGGGTTGCACCTATAGCACAAGTGGCTAAAAAATATGAATGAAATTAACTGCTTACACTGACCCTGTAAGCGCAGATAACTCTACTTTTTAATGGAACATCACCACCATGGCGCCCATCGCGTCGATCTTGTTGTTTACCCGGGGTTCAAGGCTTTGGAGGCCATTGGCCCCATGTCGGTCTTTGATTACGCGAATGTGCACCTGCGCCAAAAAGGGCTGCCTGACGGCTATGCGCTGCGTATCGTGGCAGCGCAGCAAGGACTGGTGCAGTCTGATACCTTGGTGGCGTTGCAGGCCACACATACGCTGGCAGATGTAGAGCAGGATGCCGGCTGCACCGTGCTGCTGGTGGGCGCACGCAACATTGCAACGGTATTGCCGGACAGTGGCGCTTTGGTGGACTGGGTTGCGCGTGTGGCACCGCAGGTGGCACGCATGATTGCACTGTGCAGTGGCAGCTTCTTTCTGGCCCAGGCGGGGCTGCTCAATGGCCGCCGTGCCGCCACGCACTGGAGTGTGGCGCAGGAGTTGCAGCGCAGCTACCCCCAGGTGAAGGTTGATGCCGATGCCATCTACGTGCGAGATGGCCACTACTGGACATCGGCGGGGGTCACAGCAGGTATTGATCTGGCACTGGCGGTGGTGGAGCAAGACTTTGGCCACGCGCTGGCGCTGGAGGTGGCGCGGGATCTGGTGATGTACCTCAAGCGCCCGGGTGGGCAGTCACAGTTCAGCGTACAGCTGGCAAGCCAGTCGGTGCAGCACAGCGGTATTGGCATGGTGCAGCAGTGGGTGCTGGTGCATCTGGACCAAGCCATGCCTTTGGCGCTGCTGGCTGAAAAGGCCGCCATGAGTGAGCGGCACTTTCGCCGCGTCTTTCAGCAGGAAGCCGGCTGCACCCCCAGTGTTTTTGTGGAGAACGCACGCCTTGAGGGGGCTAAGCAATTGCTGGAAACACGCGGCGATTTACCACTGAAAACGGTGGCCGCCAAAGTCGGGCTGGGCTCAGAGCAAGCGCTGCGCCATCTTTTCCAAAAACGGCTGGGCATTACCCCTGTGGCTTACCGCGAGCGCTTTGGGGATTAGGCACAGAGGTATCTGGCCGCTTTTGCGGCATCCGCTGCAACCCCCCACTGCCCCCGCCGCCCCCACTGCACTTACTGGCGGCACGTGGGCCACTGGGCCAGCAGATCGGCAAACTCATCGGCCACAGACGTCGTATTCAGGGTTTTGGCTTGAGCCGCTGGTGCCAAGAAATCAGGCTGTGCAGGCGCTGGGCTGTCCAGTAAGCCAAGCAAGTTCAGCCGTGGGTTGACCAGCCACAGGCACATGACATAAGTGGCGGTGGCAATGGCCGGGTCGCCGCGCTCTATGCGTGCCATGGTGGGCTGCGAGATACCCAGTTTTTCGGCCCACTGTGCCTGCGTTTCTCCCCGGGCTTTGCGTGCAGTGACGATGCGTTGGGCTACTTCTTCAATCTGACGCAAGATGAATGGCGGAAAGTCTGCAGGGCAGGTGTTCTGACGGGGCATGCCTGAAATGGTAGTGCCGTTCGTCGGCACTCAGAAGAAATCTATGAATATTTTTAGAGCAACCATTCAATAGGCAGCAAACCCAAAAACCATATCGTCCAGCGCTGATACCACCGCGTCTGTGGCTCAGTGGTGTATTGCGGTGGCGGCTGACCCACGCCACTGGTCCAGCGCAAATGGCCTTCGTCGTCCAGACTCACCCGAAAAGCCCGCGAGGGGATTTGAGAGTCAAAGCTTTCGCTGATTTGCTTGGCAAGGGTGGGGCTTTCAATCAGCAGGCCCATCTCGGTGTTTAGCAGCATGGAGCGAGGGTCGAAATTGAACGAGCCGACAAAGGCTCGCTGACCATCGACTGCAAAAGTTTTTGCATGCAGGCTGGTGCCTGAGCTGCCGAATTGCGTGAAATTGAGTTTGAGCTTTTCATCATCACCGGCGTACTCCGGTGCCTGTCCGCGCATTTCGTACAGCTCAATGCCCGCTTGCAGAAGCTGCTTGCGGTACTTGGCATAACCGGCGTGGACGATGGCGACGTCTGTGGCCTCCAGCGCATTGGTCAAGATGCGTATGCGCAGACCCTGTGAGCGCAGTTGTGCAAAGGCATCGACACCGGCCTGTGTCGGCACAAAGTAGGGCGATACCAGATCGAGCGATTGCTTGGGTATTCCAATGGCTCTTTGCATTTGCTGGCCAATCAAGGCTTTGTGCTCGGCTTGGGCTTGAATTTTTTCGGGGGGATCACTGACCAGGTGTGCCACCGCCCACTCCATGGGAAGCTGCGCTTGCAACAGGTGTTGCACCAGCGGTGTGTTCTCCAAGGCGTGGCGGTAGCTTTGTGCCTGCGGCGATTGCTCTAGTGTTGCACCGTTGCTGCGCAGTGCATCCAAGCTCAGTTGTGGTGCTTGGCGTACAACTTGGTTAACCGGGTAGGCCGCGACATTGTTCCAGTAGCGGTCAAAGTCTTGCTCAATGGACTGCACCACGGGGCCGATGGTGAGCACATCCAAGTCGGCAAACAGCACGCCATCGGTCGCGCCAAAATATTCATTGCCAACATTGCGGCCACCCACAATGCTGGCTTGCCCATCGGCAGACAAAGACTTGTTGTGCATGCGCCGGTTAGCGCGCTTGAATTCTGTGACGTAACCCGCAGGCTTGAGCCAGCCACGCAGCGCAAAGGGGTTGAACAGACGCACTTGTGCATTCGGGTGAAGGCTCAAGGCCAGCAGTTGCTCGTCTAGCCCGGAGGTGCCGCCGTCATCGATCAACAGCCGCACGCGCACACCTCGGTCTGCTGCCTTCAAGAGTTCGTGCAGCAGCAGCAAACCGGTTTTGTCATTGCGCCAGATGTAGTACTGCACATCCAGCGTTTGCTGGGCCGCGCGCGCCAGCAAGCTGCGCGCAGCAAAAGCTTCTTGCGGGTCATACAGGGCGTAGATGCCGGACTGCGTGGCGCTAGCTTGTGCCTTGGCACGCAAGGCAGCGTGTGCTTGGCCCAGATGGGGGCGAGCAGAGATATCTGGCGCAATGGCTTGGCTGTCGGGCGTGGGGTGCGAAGCGGGCGGTAAACCACAAGCACTGAGCAGCAGCATGGAGGCGGCAGTAACGCAGAGAGTGAAGCGCAGACGTAAAGCCATGGGGAGTCAGCGTTGAGCGCTAAAAAATGTTGAAAGAACCATAGCAAGAGTGGCTGGCATCAGCACTGGTAAATAGGGGACTTCATTTGTAGGAAGAAGGCATCGGAATGCGGGTGCTGCATGGTTGCACGGAGTGCGGCGTACCAATACAGCGGCCAGGTAACTTGGGACTGTCTTCGGCAGTTTAAGGATGCAGGCGCTATTTCAAGCGGTGGCATCGCACAAAGCCGCCGGTGGTGGTGGCAGCTACTTCAGCACTTCACAGGTATTTTTCAGCCCAGGGGAAATTGACCGGCTGGTGGTTGGCGCTGCGCAACCACGGCCTTCACGCAGGTGTTTGTGGCAGGAACGCCACGGTTTTGAAACTTGATGGTCATCAAATCTAATTAATACTGATTCCCATTTAGACTCTCGTTCTTTCATTTTAAGGGGCTGTAAAAGCCCAGAGGGAAGGCGTGATGAGGCGCAACAAACAAGACCTGAATCAGGGTGCAGGTCAAGGTCAAGCAGGGGGGCTGAGGCCCGTGGTGGTGGCGGTGCTGCTGCTGGGGGCGCACTGCCTGGTTCAGGCGCAGGAGATGACGGAGCAAGAGGTTCAAGCACTGCCTGTCGTGCAGGTGAAGGCCTCGGAATACGATGCAGACGATGTGCGCCCTGAGGGCGTGACCACGGCGACCAAAACCTACATGGCGCCCAAAGACATTCCGCAGACCATCGATACGCTGGAAGTCAACAAGTACAAGAGCTACGGCATCAATGACCTGTCAGTCATGCTGGATGGTGTGCCGGGCGTCAATACCACCTACGACATGCGTGGTGAAGGCGTGATGATTCGCGGTTTCAGTGCGGATGCGGGAGACATCTACCGCGACGGTATCCGTGAATCTGGGCAGGTGCGCCGCAGCACGGCCAACGTGGAGCGTATCGAGATACTGAAAGGTCCAGGCTCGGTGCTGTATGGCCGTGGCGGCGGTGGCGGCATCATCAACATGGTGAGCAAGCAGGCGCGCTTTGATGGCAAAAGCAGCGTAATGCTGCGCGGCGGTTCCTGGGAAAACGTGGGCGGCACCATCGATATCAACCATGTGGTCAACCCCAACGTGGTAGTGCGTGTGACGGCGGATCGCGAGCAGGCGCACAGCTTTCGCAATGGCATTCGCAACAAGAACGAGATGATCTCGCCCAGCATCCTGATCAATATGCGTAACGGGCTGCGCTGGACGGGGCAGTACACCTATGACAACGTCTGGCGCGTGCCAGACCGTGGGCCAGCCTATGAGAACATGCCAGCCGGGGTCTCCATTCGCACGGGCTTTCAGCATCCGGGCGACTATGTGCAAGACCAGTTGAAGGTGGCTCGCTCTGACCTGAGCTACGACTTCAATGACAAATGGAGCGTGCGCTGGGTGGCCAGCCAGCGCGAGGCCAACCAAGATTTTGACCACTACTTTGGGGGCACCTACAACGCAGCCACGGGTCTGATTCGGCCCAGCTACGCATGGCAGGAGACCGTGAACCGCACCACTGCCAACACCGTAGATCTGACTGGCAAGTTCAATACGGGCAGCATCGGGCACGATCTGTTGGTGGGGGTGGAACTCAGCGAGGAGCTGCGTCGCCCCAAGGTGTATGGCACGGTGCCCGGCTCGTTTTCGTACGATCCGTTCAATCCCAATACGGGGTCATGGCCTGCACGCCCAGCCCGTGTGGCACCAACGCAAAACAATCGCCACGAGGGTGAAACCGAGGCGGTGTACCTGCAGGATTTGATCAGCCTGACAGAGCAGTGGAAAGTGCTGCTGGGCATGCGTCACGACCGGTTCAAGTTTCATTCCACCAACTACGTGACGGGGTTTGAGCGCGGTTACGAGGGCAGCTCCACCAGCCCGCGCGTGGGTGTGGTCTGGCAGCCTGTGCCTAGCCAGAGCCTGTACGCCTCGTACAGCAAGAGCTACTCGCCTTACGGTGGGCGCGGCACCATTTCGGTGGACACGTCTGCAACGGCGGTCTATGACGACCAGCCGCAGCACTCTCGCCAGATTGAAGCGGGCCTCAAGAGCGACTGGTTTGATGGCGCTTTGTCGACACAAATGGCGGTTTATCAGCTGGAGCACTACAACATTCGCTACCGCCCCGATGCCACCAATCAGCCCACGATCTGGGCAATTCGTGGCAAGGAGCGTTCGCGGGGTGTTGAGCTGAGTGCCTCGGGCCGTCTGGCCCCTAGCTGGTATGTTCGCGGCGGTGTGGGTTTCATGAGTGCCAAGGTGGTTGAAGACCAGCAGGCCCCTGCCAATGTCGGCCTGGATTTGCAAAATACGGCCAAGCGCAACGGCAATCTGTTTGTGCGCTATGCACCTGCCGGCCCATGGTATGCAGAGGTGGGCGTGACCCATACCAGCGCGCGCTGGAGCAATGCGGCCAACACCGCACGCTTGCCGGGCTACACCCGCTGGGATGCGCTGGTAGGCTGGCGCGCCGCACCGTGGACGGTGACGATGGCTGTCTCTAACCTGCTGGACAAGGAGTACTGGCGCTCCAACGCCATGCCAGGCGCACCGCGCTCATTCCTGGTAAGTGCCAACTACCAGTTCTGACGCAACGCTGCCTCAGGCCGGCAAGCCCGAGTGCAAAAAAAAGCCTGACAGTTTCACGCTGTCAGGCTTTTTTTATGGGGCTTTGGCGTGCTGTGCGCTCAATCTCCCATCACCACGCCTTCACGGCGTGGATCAGCACCGCCAAACCAGAATACTTTGCCGTGGGCTTCACCGCGTGTAATGGCTTGCAGGCCACTGGTCAGATCTTGCTCTTTGACCTCGGCGCCACGGGCCTTCAAGGCCTCTATGGTGGATGCCGGGAAGCGTTTGGCCTCCAGCAGCGTGGGGCCGTTCAAGCTGCTGAAATTGGGCAGATTGATGGCTTGCTGCGGCGTCAAACCCCAGTCCAGCACCCCTTGCAAAGTTTTGGCTGTGTAGTGAATGATCTGTGCGCCGCCAGGGCTGCCGGCACTCATGATGACGTTGCCCGTTGCCTTGTCAAACACCAGTGTGGGGGCCATGGATGAGCGAGGGCGTTTGCCTGGCTCGACCCGGTTGGCAATGGGCTGCCCGTCTGCGGCTTTCGGGGCCATGCTGAAGTCAGTCAACTCGTTGTTGAGCAAAAAGCCCTTGACCATCTGGCGGCTGCCAAACTGGTCTTCAATGGTGGTGGTCATGGCCAGTGCGTTGCCAAAGGCATCCACGATGCTGATGTGACTGGTGCCGTATTCGATTTGGTCGGGCATCGGGGCATGGCTGACTTTGAACTTGGCGGGGTTACCCGCCTGTGCCACCTTCATGCTTTGCTGGCCAATCAGGCTGGAGCGTTCTTTCAGGTAGCGGTTGTCCAGCAAGTTCATCCAGCTGTTGCCGGGGGCCTGAACAAAGTCGGGGTCAGCCACGTAGAGCGCGCGATCGGCAAAAGCCAGGCGGGATGCCTCGGTGTAAAAGTGCAGCCAGTCTGCCGTGGGCAGACCGTCTTGTCCCAGTGGCATTTGTGCCGCTGGGGTGTGGCCCAAGATGCCCAGAATTTGGCCAATGGCAATCGCGCCTGAGCTGGGGGGCGGGAAGCCGCACACCTGGTAGCTGCGCACGGGCATGCCTTGTGTGGCTGGCAGGTTCCAGTCGTAGCACAGCGCTGCCCGTTTCTTGGGCTGGTAGTTGGCCAGATCCTCGGTAGACAGAACCCCCGGGTTGGTGGGGTGGCTGCGTACTTTTTGCACAATGGCCTGCGCGACTTCCCCTTCGTGCAGGGCCTTGCTGCCTTGTTTGGCAATGGCGCGCAGCACCTGGGCGTATTCGGGGTTTTTCAGCACTGTGCCTACAGGCAAAGGTTTGCCATCAGCACCAAAGAAATAAGCGCGGGCAACGGGATCGCTGGCCAGAAACTTTTCATTGGACAGCAAGCTGTTGAGGCGCGGGCTCACTTTGAAGCCCTGATCAGCCAGCCGGATAGCGGGCTCAAACAGGGCGGCCCATGGCAGTTTGCCGTGCTCTTTGTGTGCCAGCTCCAGCATGCGCACCGCGCCTGGGGTGCCGACGGAGCGGCCACCTACGACAGCGTCATGAAAGGCCATGGGTTTGCCATCGGCCTTCAGGAAAAGGTTTTCGGTGGCGGCTGCCGGTGCGGTTTCGCGTCCGTCATAAGCTTCCACCTTGCTGCCCGCAGCGTGCAGCAAAAAAGCGCCTCCCCCGATACCGCTCGATTGAGGCTCGACCAAGCCCAGCACCATTTGCACGGCAATGGCTGCATCCATGGCGCTGCCCCCCGCCTTGAGTACTTGATAGCCTGCATCGGTGGCCAGCGGGTTGGCGGCAGCCACAGCAAATTTTTCGGTGGCCCAGCCTGGTTTTTCGGTGTAGCCCGAGCTGCCTTCAGGCTGGTCTGGCACTTGGTAGGTCAAGCGTTTTTCAGCCGTCTCAGGTGCAGAGCTGCACGCAGCCAGCAAGGCTGCAGAAACAACAACGCCCAGCACAGTGGCTGGGCGGCAAAGCAGTTGGGCGTTGGCGTCACGCATGGGGCAGTCTCCTTGTCGAGTGAATGCCCCAGTGTGCAGTAGAACCGCTGCTCATGGTGTAGGTGCATCACGCACCTGCCGCTTATCTGATCCAGGCAATGAAGGCTTGAATCAAAAAGGCGTTGATGATGTCAATGAAGAATGCACCCACCAAAGGCACGATCAGGAAGGCTTTGTGTGAAGGCCCATATTGATTGGTAATGGCCTGCATATTGGCAACGGCTGTGGGAGTAGCTCCCATGCCAAAGCCGCAGTGGCCTGCAGCCAGTACAGATGCATCGTAATTTTTCCCCATGATGCGGAAGGTGATGAAGGTGGCGTACAAGGCCATGACCAGGGTTTGCGCGGCAAGAATGACCATCAAAGAGCCAGCCAGATCGCTCAGTTCCCACAGTTTGAGCGACAGCAGCGCGATCGCTAGATAAATGGACAGCGCTGTATTGCCAAACACATCAATGGCACGATCAAAAACTTTGAAACCGAAGATGTAGTCCAGCATATTGCGGATCACAACCCCGCCGCCCAAGGCCCACACGAAGGTGGGTAGCTGAATGGCCGTGCCCTTGGTGACTCCAGTCATGAATTCAGCAAAAGCCAGGCAACCCGCGAACAGTGCCAAGGTTTCAATGGCGGCATCAGCCGTAATCAGGCGGGGTGTTTTGCTGGATGACTCGAAGTTGGAGACATCGCTTTGCTCAGTCACAGCATCGGGTGAGGAGGATAGCTGGTCTGCTTCACTGCGAGGTTTGGCCAGTCGATGGCGCGTGATCAGGCGTTTAGCCAGAGGGCCACCCATGACGCCGCCAATGACCAAGCCAAAGGTTGCGCAGGCCATGCCTAAAGTTGTGGCACCAACCAGGCCGTGTTGCTGCTCCAAGACAGAGCCCCAGGCGCCAGCAGTGCCGTGGCCCCCAATGAGCGTGATGGATCCCGCGATCAGTCCAATCAGTGGATCAAGTCCCAGTGCGGTGGCCAGCCCAATGCCAACGGCGTTTTGCAGCAATATGAATGCTGCAATCACACCCAGAAAAATGACCAGGCCGGAGCCGCCTTGTTTGAGCTTGGCAAAGTTGGCGCTCAAGCCAATTGAAGAGAAGAACACCAGCATGAAGGCAGATTGCAGGCTGGACTCAAAACCAAATGACCAGCCCAATGTGGCGTGGATCAAGGAGATCACTGCCGCAACAACCAAGCCCCCAGCCACAGGCTCTGGAATATTGAAGTTACGCAGAAAGCGCACGCGAGAAACCAGCAGCTTGCCCAGCAGCAAAACCAGGACAGCCATGATGAGCGTGTAGTACGCACTGAAAGTGATATGCATGAAAGATATCTTTCACAGAAAAGCAGCAAAGCAACGATCCATGCGCGGGCCACAGCTGGCGCATGGAAAAAAGCGCTGACGGTTGAAGGTCAAAGATTTGCGTGTACCAGATATGAGGAAAATTAATTTCTCTTGCTATATTTTATATAGCTGTCAGCGCTTGTGAGTAAAGCGCTATCTGGCATAAATCTTTATTTTTTGAAAAATCTATTTATGAGTTTTCGGAATGTGACGCCTGTGCACTAAAACGGCACAGGTTCATGCGCGCAGACTATGCATCAATGTGTGCGTTAGCGCTTGCTGTCACGATTTTCCCTTTTGGGTGCTATCGGTTTACTTGAATTGCATTTACAAAATGTGATAGGGGTCTTGTGCAAGACCTCTTGCTCCAAATTGGTGTGTGCGCGCAGGCCGATGTGCAGGTCGGTGCGCAGCCGTGCTGCCGTGTATGCAGCAGCACGGCGCTGGATGGCAAAACCTTCAGGACAAAGCCACACGGCCCATGCCCATGTGCTGTGCCTGCTCGCAAGCGTGTACTGCGCGGGCCAGGGCTTGAGCGGGGGTGTCGAGGTCATTCAAGGCAATCACCCCGGCACTGAAGCTCAATGTCCAGCGCCGGTCGGCATGCAGCAAAGGGCGTTCGCTGATGGCCGTTTGCAGGCGCGCCAAGGCCTGTGCCGCCTGGGCAGGCTTGGTGCCCGGAAACAGCACGGAAAACTGGGTGGGGCTGGTGCGGCCTGCCGCATCTTGTGGGCGCAGCGTGCTGCGAATCAGTCGCGCCATGTGGATGAGTGCGGCTGAAACGGCTGTAGGGCCCGCCTCTGCTCCGATGGCAGCAAGGTGGTCCACCTGCAGTGCGGCCAGACTGATCGGCTGCGTTTGGCGGTGACTGCGCGCGGCCTCGCTCATCAAGGCATCGTGAAAGCCCAGCAGGTTCAAGGTGCCGGTTTCCGGGTCGTGGCGGGTACTGTCTTCGATATGCGACAGGCTGATGGACAGCTCTTCAATGGTGTGTTCTTGTGCCTCGGTTTGCTCACGCAGGTCGGCAAGCTGGGCCTGCACCATGCGGTTTTCTGTTGCGAGGGCGCTGCCGGATTGAACGACCGATTGAAGAACCATTGCCAGATCACCCAAATCTTGCGCCTGCTGAATGCGCTCTGCACAGTCGTGCAGTTCGTGGGCATGGTGCTCGCTGAGTTTGCCCAGGCTGGCCATTTGGTGGGTGTGTTCCGCCAGCAGGTCTTTGAGCTGCTGGTGAGCCTCGTTGCGGTGGCCGTCAATTTCAAGGTGGCGAAACAGCAGACTTTTCAGGTGCGTTTGCATGGCGTCCAGCTGGCGCAATGTCCAGGGTTTTTCCATGGCGCTCGATAAGGCCTGGGCTTGCTTTTGCAGGGGCTCATCGTGCGATGCGATAGAGACGATGTGCTCGCCCACCATGCGCAGCAGCGCATGAATGCTGAGGCGGCGCTGTGCCTGGTCTTCTGCGGTGAAAGACAGGCGGTAGCTGTAGTTGCTGAGCATTTGTTCCAGCGCGGCAACTGGCGGAGCATCTTTTTGCAAAAAACTCACCAGTTGCTGGGAAAGCTCGTACATGCGTTCATCTTCTTCGCCAAACGCAGAGATGATGGTTTCAATCAGGCGCACCAATTGATGGGCCAGATGGGGTGGCAATACATCAATCGTTTGCGGCAGCAGGGCCGGGGGCGCTACTGGGGGGGCGCTGGTGTTGACATCCAGCTTGGCGAAATCTGCAATGGCACTTTGAAGGGCGGTCCAGTCTTCGTCTTCAATGGCCTGTGAGAAGTTTTTTGTGATGCGTTTTTGGGCTGGCGTCTGACTGGGCAAAACAGTGGCAATGCGACGCAGCGGTGCTTTGGGAAAAGGTATGTGCGGTAGCTGCCCAGCCACTTCTTCGTAAATGGCCTGATAGTTTGCGGGGGTTGGCTGCAGGCGGCGTGCTGCGAGCAGTTTCAATGTATCGCGAGCGAAATCAGCAGGAGAGCGTTCAGCCACAGGCGTGCTTTCGAATTTTGGAGATTCAGCGAGTGTCGCAGAGGCGCAGCGCGTTTGTATGGGGGTGAAAGAGTGTGGGTGTTAAATTGCGCAAGCTGGCCGATGGGCGTGGGCATTGCGCGTTAATTGGGCGTTATGCGGCTGCTTTATGCGTGCGTGTGCAGATACTCTGATGGCGATTGGCTTTGTGCCACCTACAATCGGCATAACCTGTTTAGAGCCCATGAAGATTCTCATTTCCAACGACGACGGTTATCAGGCGCCCGGAATCGTCGCGCTGCACGATGCCTTGGCTTCCATCGATGGTGTGGAGGTGGAGGTGGTTGCCCCTGAGCACAACAACAGTGCCAAGTCCAATGCCTTGACTTTGCACTCGCCTTTGTATGTACAGCGTGCAGCCAATGGTTTTCGCTATGTGAATGGTACGCCTGCAGATTGCGTACACATTGCCATGACCGGTCTGTTGGGGTATCGCCCTGACTTGCTGGTTTCCGGCATCAACAATGGTGCGAACATGGGCGACGACACCATTTATTCGGGCACTGTCGGCGCTGCCATGGAGGGTTATCTCTTTGGGGTGCCTGCCATTGCTTTCTCGCAAGTGGAGCGTGACTGGGGTGAACTGGCCTCAGCGGCGCAAAAAGCCAAACAGCTGGTGCAGCAGATGCGCCAGCAGCAATTGATTGGCAACGCGCCCTGGTTGCTCAATGTGAATATTCCAAACTTGCCGCTGCAGCAGATGGGCTCGGTCAAACTTTGCCGCTTGGGGCGTCGCCATTCGGCAGAACCTGTGATAACGCAAATCAGCCCTCGGGGGGAAACCATGTACTGGATCGGCAGCGCTGGTGCAGCCAAGGATGAGTCGGAAGGCACAGACTTTCATGCAACAGCCCACGGTCATGTAGCAATCACACCTTTGAAGGTTGATTTGACAGACCACGATCACCTGGTTTACTGGGCACAGACGGCATCTCGGCTGGACATGGCTGTAATTGCGCAGGAGGCGGCATGAATCAGCCCAAGCGTCCCGGGTTTCCTGCATGGATCGCCACCTCTGCCGCACCGAAAACCGTGAGCGCACGGACTGTGACAACAGCACCGTCCATGGCCCCGGTAGGGCTGGGGCTGGACTCGGCAGCCGTGCGCATGCGGATGGTGCAGCGTCTGGCCACTTCTGGTATTCAATCTCCGAACGTATTGGGTGCGCTAGGGCGCGTAGAGCGCCATTTGTTTGTAGATAGCGCGTTGGTCAATCAGGCCTACGAAGACACCAGTCTGCCTATTGGTCTGCAACAGACCATCTCCAAGCCCAGTGTGGTTGCCCGCATGATTGAGTTGCTGGAAGGTGCAGAGTGCGTGCGCACTTCGGGTGGCTTGGGACGGGTCTTGGAGATAGGTACAGGCTGTGGCTATCAAGCTGCGGTGCTGTCTTGTGTGGCCAAACAGGTGTACTCGATTGAGCGCTTGCGTGGGCTGCATGAAAAAGCACGGAACAATTTACGCGCTTTAAGGCTCACTAATGTGCAGCTTTTGTTTGGTGACGGAATGTTAGGTTACGCGCAAGGCGGGCCTTATGCAGGCATCATTTCGGCAGCCGGGGGGGAAGCAATTCCTAATGCGTGGCTAGATCAATTGGTTGTGGGGGGGCGCTTGGTTGCCCCCACTGTAAGAAGTACGGGGCAGCAAGCTTTGTTGGTGGTGGATAAAACCCCCCACGGATTTACAGAATCTGTGCTCGAAGCTGTGCACTTTGTTCCCCTAAAATCTGGGATTGCCTGAAAGGGAAATGAATATGTTGTTATCGCGAGGCCTTGGAACGTTGGGCGCAGTACTTGTGGTTGGTGGTTTGCTGGCTGGTTGTGCTCAGGTGAACAAGGCTCCGGTGGAGGATCGAGGTGGCTGGGGCTCTAAGTCCAGTACAAAAGTAGACCCTGCTAAGTTGCCAGGCGCTGAAAATGCGGGCAAACCGGGTTATTACACTGTCCAGCCTGGAGACACTCTGATTCGCATCGGTTTGGAGCATGGTCAAAGCTGGAAAGACATTACGCGTTGGAGCGGCCTTACCAATCCCGACCTGATCGAGGTAGGCCAAGTCGTGCGAGTGGTGCCACCTGGTGCGGAGGCTGAGGGCACACGTCCCGTGGCTTCTACTTCAGTGCAACCAGTGGCTTTGCCACCTGCAGGTAGTACAGCTCCTGCTGCGACAGCACCGACCCCTGTTGCTCCGGCCGATACGAGCAAGCCAACTGCTGGTGGTGATGCCAGCGGGCTGGCTTTTATTTGGCCTGCATCGGGTGCCGTGATTGCTGGCTTTAACGAGGCCACGAACAAAGGCTTAGATATTGCAGGCAAGGCAGGTGATCCTATCTTGGCCGTAGCTGATGGCCGCGTGGTGTATGCCGGCGCAGGCTTGCGCGGGTACGGCCACCTTGTGATCTTGAAGCACAACAACACCTACCTGACTGCTTATGCCCACAACCAGAAGTTGTTGGTCAAAGAAGACCAGAATGTGAAGAAGGGCCAGAAGATCGCTGAAATGGGAAACACAGACGCTGACCGTGTGAAGCTTCACTTTGAGGTGCGTCGCCAAGGAAAGCCCGTAGACCCATCGCGCTATTTGCCAGCGCGTTAATGCGGTTGCAGGCAGGCCTGTGCAGCTGAAGTGCCCGGTGTGATCCACCGGGCATTTTTATTGGAATGTTGTTTGAAATTAGGAATTTGTGTGAACGAAAGATCGTTGCCTCTCGCGCAAGACGGAGCACTGGAGTCAGATGATGCCGTAGAGCTTGGTATCTCTTTGGCTGAGGTAGAGCTGCGTTCGTTCACGGTGGATATGGCGCAGCATGGCGTGCGCCTGGATAAAGCGTTGGTTGACTTGGTGTCAGAGTTTTCGCGCAGCTATTTGCAGCAACTGCTTGAGCAAGGTGCAGTGAAGCTGAACCAAAAAACTGCGACCAAGGCCTCGGTCAAGGTCAAGCTGGGTGATGTCATTGGCATTGAAATGCGGCCCACTGCGCAAAGTCAGTCGTTCAAGCCTGAGGTGATGGACCTGGATGTGGTCTACGAAGATGCACACCTGCTGGTGGTGAATAAGCCTGCAGGCTTGGTGGTGCACCCAGCGCCAGGTAACTGGAGTGGCACTTTGCTCAACGGCTTGCTGGCTCATCACGCAGGTGCTGCCATGGTGCCTCGTGCAGGGATCGTGCATCGGCTGGACAAAGACACCAGCGGTTTGATGATGGTGGCAAAAGACAGGCCAACCATGGATGCCTTGGTGGCATTGATTGCGCGCCGCGATGTCAGCCGCCGCTATCTGGCCCTGGCGCACAAGCCCTGGAAAGGCGCTGAGCTGCAAAAGGTCGATGCACCAATTGGCCGCGACCCGCGCAATCGTTTGCGCATGGCGGTGGTGGATTTGGCGCAACATGCAGGTAAAGAAGCCAGAACCGACATCACTTGCTGGGATACCACTGCAGAACATTGTCTGGTGCATTGCAAGCTGCATACAGGTAGAACGCATCAAATTCGGGTGCACATGCTTTTGCTGGGCCATCCGCTGGTTGCTGATGTGCTGTATGGGGGGGCACAAGCTGGGGGAATGCAGCGGCAGGCATTGCATGCATTTCGTCTGGCTTTTGTTCATCCAGTAACGGGTGAGAGCCTGGAATTGGCAGCGCAGCCGCCTGCAGATTTCCTTGCTGCAGTCGAACAATTGGGCCTGCGCTACAATTCGCAGTGAATTTAAGGGCAGGCCTTGTGCTTGCTTATATCGTTGGTGTGCTTGCCCGTGAGGGTCCAGTTCATCTGTCTTTACCCTTTCCTCACGCGAGGCTTTGCGTCTAAACCATGAATTCGGTTGATGCCAAACGGGTCCTAGAAACCGCTTTGATATGCGCACAGCAGCCACTGCCGCTGAGGGAATTGCGCGCCTTGTTCGACGGAAATCTGGGTGCTGACACTCTCAAAGATCTGCTTTTGGCTTTGCAGCAAGAGTGGGCCGGCAAAGGGGTGGAGCTGGTGCAGGTTGCATCGGGCTGGCGTTTCCAAAGTCGCCCTGAAATGCGTGGCTACCTCGATAAATTGCATCCGGAAAAGCCTCCGCGTTACAGCCGTGCCGTCTTGGAGACTTTGGCCATCATTGCCTACCGTCAACCAGTCACGCGTGGTGACATTGAGGACATTCGCGGGGTGACAGTCAATAGTTTGATCATCAAACAGTTGGAAGACCGGGGATGGGTGGAAGAAATTGGCCATCGAGAAACTGTGGGGCGTCCAGCTTTGTTGGCCACCACACGGCAGTTTTTGGATGACTTGGGGTTGAAGTCGTTGGACGAGCTTCCGATGCTGGATGAGCCCGAGTCACAAGCGTCTTTGTTTAAGGCCCTGGATGAGGGTGTGGGTGGCGAAGAAATCTCTCCCGCACACGCTGTAGATGCGGATGCCTCTGCAGTGGTGGAAGGTGACTTGTTTACAGAGCCAGCCCTGCCCATGGACGAGGTTTTTGTGCCTGCTGAACCCTTGCTAGAGATCTCAGCAACCGATGTGGTGCTGGAAGCCACTGAGGCCAAAGAACTCCATAAAGCTTAAGTGCTTGGCGTACACCGCCTAATTTGAATACAAGCGTCTTGCCGATAGTTGAATGGGCTGGCGCAGAAACGGAAATCATGACTAAAGAACAAAAGCCCGCCCATCGTGCACCGCGCAGTGCCGATCGCAAGCCGCAGGCTAACCGCGCGCCAGTGGCGGCTGTAAAACCTGTTGAGCAGCCAGAGCCAGCCCAAGACATGCTGGATTTGCTCAGCGCAGAGCAAGGCTATGACTTTGACTCGGTGATCTCGGGCGAGCTGGATGCCGCAGAAGAACTGCCAGAAGTTGCAAGTGAAAAGCGCGTTCTGAAGCCTGAAATGGAGTCGCCTAAGCTGCACAAGGTGCTAGCGCAGGCTGGCTTGGGCTCGCGCCTGGAGATGGAGCGCCTGATTACTGGTGGCCGTATTACGGTCAATGGTGAGCCTGCACACGTGGGCCAGCGTATTCAGCTGGGTGACAACATCAAGGTCGATGGAAAACCGGTCAAGGTACGTATTGATCCGCCCGCTGTGCGCGTGCTGGCATACCACAAGCCTGCAGGTGAAGTAGTGACCTTGGACGACCCACAAAATCGTCCTACCGTGTTTCGCCGGTTGCCCAAGCTGCATAACGGCAAGTGGCAGTCGGTGGGTCGCTTGGACTTGAATACCGAAGGTTTGCTGCTGTTTACCAGTTCGGGTACTTTGGCTAATAACCTGATGCACCCCCGCTTTGGTCTGGAACGTGAGTACGCGGTACGCGTGCTGGGTGCTTTGACCAAGGAAGAAAAGCAACTGCTGACGACAGGTGTGCAGCTGGAAGACGGCGAAGCATCGTTTGGCTCGATCGAAGACGGTGGTGGTGAAGGCGCCAACGTCTGGTATCGCGTGACGATCTCTGAAGGTCGTAACCGCGAAGTGCGTCGCATGTTCGAGTCAGTTGGGCGTGCAGTCAGTCGTCTGATTCGCATTCGCTACGGCGCCATGCAGCTGCCCCGTGGTTTGCGCCGCGGCGCGTGGATGGAGCTCGATGAGCGTGATGTGCAGAGCCTGATTCAGGCCTCGGGTGTGGCCATGCCGCAAACCCGCAAGCCAGCCGCGCAGCCCAATGTGCGACGTGAGTCTGATCGCGCCGGCTCTCGCGCCAAAGCGCGGGTGACTGCATCTGCCGAGGCGCGTGAGTTGCGTGCCCGCCGTGGGGCCAAGTCGGCGCCCAAGCGCACCAGCAACAACAACTACCAGTTGCCCAGTGCTCAGCCAGATCCGATGAAAACATCGGTGGGCTATATCGGTCACGACAGCCTGTCGCGTGCTCGTGCTGAGCAAAAGCGCAAGCCAGGCGGTCGTCGCGGAGGTCGATAACCTGTCACGGCGCTTTTCAATCAGTTTTTAGGGTTGGTGGCGCCCCGTTAGAATTAAGGGTTTTGCCGAGTCGGCAAAAAATTTATCCCATTTCACTAGGAATACCCAATGGCAATCGAACGCACACTCTCCATCATCAAGCCTGACGCAGTTGCAAAGAACGTGATCGGTCAGATCTACAGCCGCTTTGAAACTGCAGGCCTGAAGATTGCTGCAGCCAAGCTGGTGCACCTGTCGCGCGCTGATGCTGAGCAGTTCTACGCTGTTCACGCTGCACGTCCTTTCTTCAAGGACCTGGTTGAATTCATGATCTCCGGTCCTGTGATGATCACAGCTCTGGAAGGCGAAAACGCTATCTTGAAGAACCGCGAACTGATGGGCGCTACCGATCCTAAGAAGGCTGAAGCCGGCACCATCCGCGCTGACTTCGCTGACAGCATTGACGCCAACGCTGTGCACGGTTCCGACGCTGCTGAAACTGCAGCTGTTGAAATCGCTTTCTTCTTCCCTGGCATGAACGTCTACGCACGTTAATTCCATGAATCCCATGCTGGCCGTGCTTGCTGTGACGGCGGCACTCCACGCATGGGAGTGCTGCCCTGTTGTAAGTGGTCCGGGGTATTGCATATGACCACGAACTTATTAAATTTTGACCTTCAGGGCCTGACCGCTTATTGCGAGTCGCTGGGGGAAAAACGTTTTCGAGCTACGCAGCTGTACCGCTGGATTCACCAGCGCGGTGCCAGCGATTTTGACCAGATGACCGATCTGGCCAAGTCCCTGCGTGAAAAGCTCAAGGGCAATGCCTGTATTGAAGGCTTGTCTGTCATCTCCCAGCACGAGTCGCAAGACGGCACCATCAAGTGGTTGTTTGATGTGGGTGATGGCAATGCGGTGGAGTCCGTATTTATTCCTGAAGATGACCGTGGCACTTTGTGCGTGTCATCTCAAGCTGGTTGCGCGGTGGGCTGCCGTTTTTGCTCTACCGGGCACCAAGGCTTTAGCCGCAATCTGACAACGGGCGAAATTTTGGCGCAGTTGTGGTTTGCCGAGCACTTTCTGCGCAAGCACCTGAACAAAGAAGATCGCGTGATCACCAATGTGGTGATGATGGGCATGGGCGAGCCCATGCAGAACTACTCGGCTTTGGTGCCTGCGTTGCGTACCATGCTCGATGACCATGCCTATGGCCTGTCCCGCCGCCGGGTGACTGTGTCCACTTCGGGGGTGGTGCCCATGATGGACCGCTTGGCGCAGGACTGTGCGGTGGCTTTGGCGGTGTCACTGCATGCGCCCAATGATCCCTTGCGTGAAAACCTGGTGCCACTCAACAAGAAGTACCCGCTGGATGAGTTGATGCAGGCGTGTGTTCGCTATCTGGAGTTTGCTCCCCGCGATTTCATTACGTTTGAGTACTGCATGCTGGATGGTGTGAATGACCAGCCCGAGCACGCGCAGCAACTGATTGATCTGCTTCGCAAGCATGGCAGTGGCAAGCCGTGGTGCAAGCTGAATTTGATTCCGTTTAACCCGTTTCCTGCCTCGGGTCTGCTGCGTTCGTCCAATGCAGCTGTGAGTGCTTTTGCCAAGAAACTCAGTGATGCTGGCATCGTCACCACCGTGCGCAAAACCCGCGGTGATGATATTGATGCTGCGTGCGGGCAGCTTGCAGGCGATGTGAAAGACAGAACGCGAGCCGCAGAGCGCATGGCCAAGCAACGTACCATACCGCTGATACCCATTTCCTAACGGTTTTTGATAACAAGGATGTGCATGCCCGCCCCATTTGTTTCCATGAAGCAGTTGTTTAGCAAGGCCCGTAAGGGCATGGGAGGGGGGCTTGCGGCATTTCTGCTGGCTGGTTGCATGACTGGGGCTGGTACGGTTCCTCCAGAAGAAATACCTGGCTCGGCAGCAGAGGCAGAAGTGCACCGTTTGGCCAAAACACGCCTGCAACTGGCTGCACTTCATTTTGAAGAAGGGCGCGCTGAAGTTGCTTTGGGTGAAATTGCGCAAGCACTGCAGACATACCCGCGCTATGTGGATGCGTACAACCTCAAAGGTTGGATTCACATGAGTTTGCAGGACTACAAAGGTGCCAACGACAGCTTTGTGCAAGCTTTGGCCTTGCGTCCAGGCGATGCTGATGCCCTCTACAACCTGGGTTGGCTGCAGTGCCAGCAAAAACAATTTGCCTTGGCGGACCGTAATCTGGATGCAGCATTGGCTGCGCCGCGCACCACAGGGCAGTCGATTGCACGCCTTTGGCTGGCCAAGGGAGTGTGCTTGCGGCAAGCGGGGCAACTTGACGCCGCAATGCAAGCTTTAGAAAAAGCCCACGAGATAGAGCCAGGCAACCCAGCAGTTGCCTACAATTTTGCAGATGCGCTGCACGCTCAGGGTCAAACTGAGCGTGCGCGTTTTTATGTGCGTCGTATCAATAATGGCCAGTGGGCTTCTGCGCAATCGCTTTGGTTAGGTATCAAAGTAGAGCGAAGCTTGGGTGACCATGTAGCGATGCGGCAGTTGGCTGATCAATTACATAAGCGATTCCCTGATTCCAAGGAATGGCAACGGTTTGAGCGGGGAGCTTTTGATGACTGAGGTGGTATTGGGTAACGCAGAGCAACAAAGCGACAGCAATGCCGCTGCACAGCAACCAGGCAGCGCGGGCATGCTTTTGCGGCAAGCGCGCGAGCAGCAGCACATGTCAGTTCAGACGTTGGCCTCTGCGCTCAAGGTGCCTGTGTACAAGCTGCAGGCATTGGAAGAGGACCGCTGGGACGTATTGACCGATTCGGTTTTTACACGTTCTCTGGCATTGAGCATTTGCCGCTTGTTGCGCATCCCGTCAGAGCCTGTACTTGCAGGCTTGCCTAAGCATGAGGCAGCCAAGCTGGCTTCTAACCCCGAAGGCATCAACGCCCCATTCAAAGAAAAAACACTGCGCTCATTGATGTCGCCTGCGCAGGAGCCAGGTTCTGGCAGTGCGGTCAAGTTGGCGGCGGTTTTGCTGATTGCTGTGGCTGGTGGTGCAGGTTTTTACTTCCTGCCACAGTGGCAGTCGGCAGAGGGTGATGCCATAGATGCTGTGGCGCAAGGTGCGGCCAGCGAGCCTTTGTTCATGCCGCAGTTGCAGGTGGAGCCTGAGACCCCAAATGCTGCAGGCGCGGCAGAAACTCCTCAAGCTGCAGCTGCTGCGGTGTTGACTGAGCCTGTCGCTGCAGAGCAGCAGGCTACGCAGCCTGCGCCCGCAGAGGTGGCAGCAGCCACAACACCAAGCTCTAGCTCCACCGCTTCGCCTGCATCTGTACCAACTGGCGGCCGTGTGCTGCGTTTTACGGCCACGGCTGAATCCTGGGTGCAAGTGCGAGATGCGCAGCAGCAAGTGGTGATGGAAAAGATTTTGAAGTCTGGCGACGTTTTTGAAGAAGTTGCCGTGGGACGGCCTTTGCACGTGGTGGTCGGTAATGCCGAGGCAACGCGTGTTGAGGTGGATGGCGCAGCGTTTAATTTCGCAGGGTCTGCGAAAAACAATGTGGCCCGATTCGAGGTAAAGTAAAAAGTGTCTGACAACACATTCCAGGCATCGCCCATAGCGATTGCTTCTCCGCTACCCCGCAAGAGCCGTCAGGCGCGCGTGGTATGGCGCAATAACGTGGTTACGGTGGGTGGCGATGCGCCTGTGCGCGTGCAGTCCATGACCAATACCGACACTGTCGAAGCGGTGGAAACCGCCATCCAGGTGCGCCAGCTGGCGCAGGCTGGCTCTGAGATGGTGCGCATTACGGTGAACACGCCCGAGGCCGCTGCGGCGGTGCCTTACATCCGTGAGCAGCTTGACCGCATGGGCGAGTACGTGCCGCTGGTGGGTGATTTTCACTACAACGGCCACCGTTTGCTGACCGATTACCCTGACTGCGCGCAAGCACTGTCCAAGTACCGCATCAACCCCGGAAACGTGGGCAAGGGTGACAAAAAGGACAAGCAATTCGGTCAAATGATTGAGATTGCGGCCAAGTACGACAAGGCCGTGCGCATTGGTGTGAATTGGGGTTCGCTGGACCAGGAAATCATGGCCCAGCTGATGGATCAGAACTCCCTGCGGGCCCAGCCGTGGGAAACCCGCCAAGTCATGTACGAGGCGCTGATTACCTCGGCGATCACCTCTGCCAAGCTGGCTGAATCGATAGGTTTGAACCCCGACAACATCATCTTGTCGTGCAAGGTCAGCGGTGTGCAGGATTTGATCTCGGTGTACCGGGCTTTGGCCCAGCGCTGCGATTACGCACTGCATCTGGGGCTGACGGAGGCCGGCATGGCCACCAAGGGTACGGTGGCTTCCACCGCGGCGCTGTCGGTGTTGCTGCAAGAGGGGATTGGCGACACCATTCGCGTCTCGCTCACACCGTTGCCGGGCGAAGCGCGTACGCAAGAAGTGGTGGTGGCATCCGAGATTTTGCAAAGCCTGGGGCTGCGTGTGTTTGTGCCCAGCGTTACGGCCTGCCCCGGCTGTGGCCGCACCACCAGCACTACGTTTCAGGAGCTGGCCAAGCAAATTGACGACTACCTGCGCGGACAGATGCCTGTGTGGCGCGTGCAGTACCCGGGTGTAGAGGCCATGAAAGTGGCCGTGATGGGCTGCATCGTGAACGGCCCCGGCGAGAGCAAGCATGCCGACATCGGCATCAGCCTGCCGGGCAATGGCGAAGCGCCTGCAGCGCCTGTGTTCATTGACGGCGAAAAAGCCATGACGCTGCGCGGCGAAGGGATTGCCACGGAGTTTCAGGCGCTGGTGGAATCCTATGTGCAACGCCGTTATGGCTCTGGTGTTTGATTAAAACAATAGCTGTTAGCGTGCGTGTATAAACACTTTTGAATATAAAAGTATCTGAAAACCGCATTGATACAGCGCAAGCAGCTCTTTTTTTAGTGCTGCACTTTTGGTGAGAACTTCCTAGTGGCTAAGACCGACAAACTTTCCGCCGTCAAAGGCATGAATGACATCCTTCCCGGCGAATCTGCACGCTGGGAATGGCTGGAGGCGCAGGTGCGCGACCTGATGGGCCGTTTTGCCTACCGCAATGTGCGCACGCCCATCGTGGAGCACACGCAGCTGTTTGTGCGCGGCATTGGTGAGGTGACCGATATTGTGGAAAAGGAGATGTACTCCTTTGAAGACAAGCTCAACGGCGAGCGCCTGACGCTGCGCCCCGAAGGCACGGCCAGCTTGGTGCGCGCCACCATTGAAAACAACTTGCTGTACGACGGCGGCAAACGCATGTGGTACATCGGCCCCATGTTCCGCCACGAGCGCCCGCAGCGCGGCCGCTATCGCCAGTTCCACCAGATCGGTGCAGAAGCCATGGGCTTTGCCGGTCCCGATGTGGATGCCGAGCTGATCTTGCTGGCCGTGGCGCTGTGGAAGCGCCTGGGCCTGACCCAGTGGCGCCTTGAAATCAACAGTCTGGGGCAGCCTGAGGAGCGCAAGGCGCACCGTGAAGCGCTGATTGCCTACCTGGAGCAGCACACCGATGTGATGGACGAAGAGGCCAAGCGCCGCATGTACAGCAACCCGCTGCGCGTGCTGGACACCAAAAACCCTGCCATGCAGGATATGGTGAACGCCGCGCCCCAGTTGCTGGACTATCTGGGTGAGGCTTCGCTGGCGCACTTCAATGGCTTGAAGGCTATCTTGGATGCTAACGATGTGCCATGGACGGTGAACCCCCGTCTGGTGCGCGGCCTCGATTACTACAACCTCAGCGTGTTTGAGTTTGTGACTGACCTGCTGGGCTCGCAAGGCACCATCTGCGCCGGTGGCCGCTACGACTATTTGATCGAGCAAGTGGGCGGCAAGCCCGCACCGGCTGTTGGCTGGGCGCTGGGCGTAGAGCGTGTGCTGGAGCTGGTCAAAGAGCTGGGTACCGACATTCCTGAGCAGCAGCTGGACGCCTACGCCATCGTGCCGGATGTGGCTGCCATGCCGCAGGTATTGCGCACGCTCACACAGCTGCGTGAAGCCGGTGTCCGCGTGCAAATGCACACCGCAGGCGCGGAGGGCATGGGCTCGATGAAATCGCAGTTCAAAAAGGCTGACGCTTCGGGCGCACGTTTTGGCCTGATCTTCGGGGCAGACGAGCTGGCGCAAGGCAAAGTCACTGTGAAATCTCTGCGTGACGGGCAGGGCGAGCAAGTGCAGCAACTGCTGACCGAAGTGGCCTCTTGGGCACACACCCTACAATCGAACGCTTAATTTGTAACGACACCAGATATGGCAACGCATCTCGACCTCGAAGAACAAGAGCAACTTGATCAGATCAAGCACTTCTGGAGCAAGTGGGGCACCCCCATTACGGGCATCGCCATCGTGGTGATGGGCTCATTTGCGGCCTGGAATGGCTATCAGTTTTGGCAGCAGCGCCAGGCGCTTCAAGCGTCTGCTTTGGCAGATGTGGTGGCCGTTGCCGTAGAAAGCGGCGATCAAACCCGTGTGGCCCAGGCTTTTGACGCCATCAAGGCCGATTACAAAGGCACGCTGCAAGCGGGCTATGCAGCCTTGCTGGTAGCACAGTCTGCGGTGAATGCAGACAAGCTGCCAGAAGCCAAGGCGGCTTTGCAGTGGGCTGCCGATAACACCAAGGATGAGGGCTATCAAGCCGCAGCCAAGCTGCGTCTGGCTGCGGTGTTGATGGAAGAAAAAGATCTCGATGCCGCTGCCGCCTTGCTGCGTGGCAGCTTCCCTGCAGAATTCAAGGGTTTGGTGGCCGATCGTTCGGGCGATGTTTTGCAGTTGCAAGGCAAGTCCAGTGAAGCCATTGCTGCTTACAAAGAGGCATGGAAACTGCTTGATCCTCAAGTAGATTACCGCACGCTGGTGGGCTTTAAGCTCAATGCATTGGGCGAGGCAACCCCTGAATCTGGCACAGCGATTTCGACGGAGACAAATAAGTGAATCACAGCGCACAAAACCAACAAGGTTCTCGTTTTTGGATGACTGCTCAACGTACGGTGCTGGCTGCAGCCATGGTGACGGCGCTGGGCGGTTGTGCGTGGTTTGGCTCAGGCAGTGCAGTAAAGCCTGCAGATCTGGGGCCGAATGTGGTGAATTTGCCCGTGCGTCAGGCATGGCAGCTGAGCATTCCTGCGATCAAAAATGCCAGCATCCGTGCTCAAGTTCAGGGTGACAACGTGGTGGTTGCGGCCGCTGATGGCACGGTCGTCAGCGTCAATGCCGCCACAGGGCGCGAAAACTGGCGTGGTCAGGCTGGCAAGACTTTGCAAACTGGCGTAGGTGCAGACGGCCAACTGGCCGCTGTAGTGACGACCAATAATGATCTTGTGGTGTTTGAAGCAGGTAAAAAGCTGTGGAGCAAGACGCTGACAGCATCTGCCTTTACCGCACCGTTGATGGCTGGTGGCCGCGTGTTTGTGCTGACTGCAGACCGTTCGGTATCAGCATTTGATGCGCAAAACGGGGCACATTTGTGGACCCAAAAGCGTGAAGGCGAGCCGTTGGTGCTGCGCCAGCAGGGCGTCCTGATGCCTTATGGCAACACCTTGCTGGCGGGCTTGTCGGGCCGGTTGGTGGCGTTTAACCCTGATAACGGCAACGTTCAGTGGGAAGCGCCTCTGGCGTCACCGCGTGGTACGAATGACGTAGAGCGTCTGGTCGATCTGGTCGGACCAGCCAGCCGCGTGGGTAACGCTGTGTGCGCACGCGCCTTCCAAGCAACTGTGGGCTGCGTTGACGCTAATGTCGGACGGACAGCATGGACACAAACTGCCAAGGGAGCAGTGGGAATTGCAACTGATGCAGAGTACGTGTTTGGCACCGAAAGCAACGGCATTGTGCAAGCATGGAGCTTGGCCGATGGCGAGAAGCGCTGGTCGGTGGATCGTTTTCAGCACCGCAAGCTGACTGCACCGTTGGTGCTGGGGCGTGCGGTGGTAACGGCTGATGAGTCGGGTTTGGTGCACATGCTGTCTAGAAAAGATGGCGCGCACTTGAATCGACTGAATACAGATGGAACTGGCGTAGCTGTGGCGCCAGTGGTGGCCGCCGACACTTTGGTGGTTGTGACACGCGGCGGTGGCATTTACGGCTTCCGCCCGGATTGACAGAATTTTTCGAATGAAGCCAGTTATTGCCCTTGTGGGGCGGCCCAATGTGGGCAAATCAACCTTGTTCAACCGCCTGACAAAGACGCGTGACGCTATCGTCGCCGACTTTGCAGGGTTGACGCGGGATCGCCATTACGGACAAGGCCGCCAGGGCAAGCACGAGTACATCGTGATTGATACCGGTGGTTTTGAGCCTGATGCATCCAAGGGCATCTTCAAGGAGATGGCCAAGCAAACCCGTCAGGCTGTCGCTGAGGCCGATGTTGTGCTGTTTGTGGTGGATGCCCGTGATGGCCTGTCTGCACAAGATCACGACATTGGCAATTACCTGCGCCGTCTGGGTAAGCCTTGTGTGCTGGTGGCGAATAAGGCCGAAGGCATGAAGGCTGGGGCTCAGCTGGCAGAGTTCTATGAACTTGGTCTGGGTGAGGTGTACCCCGTCTCTGCCGCCCATGGACAGGGCGTGCGCGAATTGATTGAGCTGGCATTAGGGCCGCTCAATCTGCTGGATCCTGAGGCCGAAACCATTGAGGATGTGGAAGCGAAACCTGTGCGTTTGGCTTTGGCGGGTCGCCCGAATGCGGGTAAATCTACCTTGATCAACACGTGGCTGGGTGAAGAACGCTTGGTGGCGTTTGACATGCCGGGCACAACCCGTGATGCGATTTCCGTTCCTTTTGAGCGCAACGGACAGCAGTTCGAGTTGATCGATACCGCTGGTTTGCGCCGCAAGGGCCGGGTGTTTGAATCCATCGAGAAGTTCTCGGTGGTGAAGACGCTGCAAGCCATTGAAGACGCCAACGTCGTGGTGATTTTGATCGATGCCACCGAAGGTGTGACAGATCAAGATGCGCACATTGCAGGCTATGTTCTGGAAAGCGGCCGTGCCGTGGTGGTGGCCATCAACAAGTGGGATGCTGTGGATGATTACCAGCGCCAGTTGGTGGAACGTGCCATTGAAACTCGCCTTGGGTTCTTGAAATTTGCAGCGTTGCACTATATCTCTGCTATCAAGCGACAAGGTTTGGGGCCACTGTGGGCTTCCATCGTGCAAGCGCACAAGGCTGCGACCTGCAAGATGCCAACCCCTGTACTCACGCGAGTACTCATGGAAGCCGTGCAGTATCAAACGCCGAAGAAGGTGGGTGCCTACCGTCCGAAGCCGCGCTATGCGCACCAAGGCGGTATGAATCCTCCGGTCATCGTGGTCCATGGAAATTCTGTGGAGCACATTACAGATGCCTACAAGCGTTTCCTGGAAGGCCGTTTTCGTAAGGAATTCGATCTGGTGGGAACACCTCTTCGAATTGAGCTTAAAACTTCCCACAACCCCTACGCCGACTGAGGCGGGAAGCCATCATCACAGCGCTGGTGTGAACGAATTCCTACGGGGAGAAGGGCATAAAAGCTGCTGTGGTAAGGTGTCGGTTTACAACAACATTTCCGAACACGGAGAATATCGTGAGCAATAAAGGCCAACTCCTGCAAGATCCATTTCTGAATGCGCTGCGCCGCGAACATGTGCCTGTTTCCATTTATTTGGTCAACGGTATCAAGCTGCAAGGCCAGATTGAGTCTTTTGACCAGTACGTGGTGTTGCTGCGCAATACAGTGACACAGATGGTTTACAAGCACGCTATTTCCACCATCGTTCCCGGCCGTGCCGTGAATTTCAGCATGGCTGATAACAACGACAGCGAGGCACCTGCCGCTTGAAGCTGTTGACTTATCCCTTCCCTGCGCAGCAGCGTGGGGTGGGGGAGGTGGCATGAGCGTGAACGCCAAATCCTCCCCTGACGCCACTCCCGTTGTTTTGGTTGGCGTTGATTTCGGACTTCCACACTTCGACAACGAGCTTGAAGAGTTGGGCTTGCTGGCAAAAACCGCTGGCTTGAACCCTGTGGCACGCATTACCTGCAAGCGCAAAGCCCCTGATGCCGCACTGTTTATTGGCAGTGGCAAGGCTGACGAAATTCGCATGCTCGCCCAAATGCATGGTGCCAAAGAAGTTTTGTTTGATCAGGCTTTAAGCCCTGCCCAGCAGCGTAATTTAGAGCGCCACATGGAGATGCCAGTCAACGACCGTACGTTGTTGATTTTGGAAATCTTTGCGCAACGCGCACGCAGCCATGAAGGCAAGTTGCAGGTAGAACTTGCCCGCTTGCAGTACGTCAGCACCCGCCTGGTAAGACGCTGGACCCACTTGGAGCGTCAGATGGGGGGTATTGGCGGTCGTGGTGGCCCCGGTGAAAAGCAAATTGAGCTGGATCGCCGCATGATTGCCGAGTCCATCAAGCGCACCAAAGACAAGCTGCAAAAAGTCAAAAAACAGCGCCAGACCCAGCGTCGCCAGCGTGAGCGCAGAGATGTGTTCAATATTTCGTTGGTGGGTTACACCAATGCAGGTAAATCAACGCTGTTCAACGCCTTGGTGAAGGCGCGCGCATATGCCGCCGATCAGTTGTTTGCAACGCTTGATACGACAACGCGCCAGCTTTATTTGACGGAGGCTCAGATGTCTGTGTCGCTGTCAGATACGGTGGGGTTTATTCGTGACTTACCACACGGTTTGGTGGCGGCTTTTCAAGCAACCTTGCAAGAAGCGGTCGATGCTGATTTGCTTTTGCATGTGGTCGACGCTTCGAACGAAACTTTCCCCGAACAAATGGATCAAGTGCGCAGGGTGTTGGGTGAAATCGACGCCTTGGGTATCCCGCAAGTACTGGTGTTCAATAAATTGGATGCCTTGCCTGATGGGCGCTCGCCTGCATCTTTGCAAGATACTTATGAGGTCGACGGGGTGGAAGTACCCCGCGTATTTGTGAGTGCTCGCACGGGTGAAGGTTTACCGCAATTGCGCCAGATCTTGGCCAATGCAGCTTTGGCTGCAAGCAATGCACCCGACGAAGGGGCGGTACAAGGCGGCGATGATGATCTACCGTCTGAGTCAATGTCCCCTGAAGACAGCGACGATTGAGCAAAGTGCCCTTTAAACATTTGGGCACAATGCAATATGTTTCATAGCAATATCAATTGAGACTTTTCGCATGAATTTCCTGAATCGCGCCCCTCGTTGGGCAGTGCTGCCAGAACGCTTGCGGGGAATGTTCAATCTGAATGACCCCCGCTGGGGCCGTGGAGAGGACAACAACGCAGGGGAGGGCGATCAGCGCCCAGATTCTGATCGTCCCGTACCGCCGCCTTCCTCCAATACGCCGCCTCCACGTGGGCAAAATAATCAAGTGGGGCAACCTCCTGATTTGGATGAGCTGTGGCGTGATTTGAATCGCAAGCTTTCTGGCCTGTTTGGGGGGAAACCTCCACGTGGGCCACAGGGCGGTAATGGTGCGCAGCCTCCTGAAATGAAGGGCGCAGGTATTGGTGTTGGCCTGATCGCCGGCGTTGCCGTGCTGATTTGGCTGGGTACTGGTTTTTTCATTGTGCAAGAAGGTCAGCAGGCCGTCATTACGCAGTTCGGTAAATACAACTCGACAGTTGGTGCCGGTTTTAACTGGCGCCTGCCTTATCCCATCCAAAACCATGAGCTGGTATATGTGTCGCAGATTCGCTCTGTAGATGTGGGGCGCGACACCATTATCAAAAGCACGGGTCTGCGCGAATCGGCGATGCTGACGGAAGACGAGAACATCGTTGAAATCAAGTTTGCTGTGCAGTACCGCCTCAATGATGCGCGTGCCTGGCTCTTTGAGAGCAAGAGCCCAGACTTGGCCGTGGTGCAAGCTGCCGAAAGTGCGGTTCGTGAAGTGGTTGGCAAGATGAAGATGGATACCGCTTTGGCTGAAGAGCGTGACCAGATTGCCCCCCGTGTACGTGATTTGATGCAGACCATTCTTGACCGCTACAAAGTGGGCGTTGAAGTTGTGGGCATCAATATGCAGCAAGGTGGTGTGCGTCCGCCAGAGCAAGTGCAAGCAGCATTTGACGATGTGCTCAAGGCCGGTCAAGAGCGAGAGCGTGCAAAAAATGAAGCGCAAGCCTATGCCAATGATGTGATCCCTCGTGCCACAGGTACGGCAGCACGTCTGAAGGAAGAGGCAGATGGCTATCGCGCACGTATTGCTGCGCAAGCCGAAGGTGATTCACAGCGCTTTAGCTCTTTGTTGACCGAGTACAAGAAAGCCCCGCAAGTGACGCGTGATCGCCTGTACACCGATGCGATGCAAGAGGTCTACAGCAACGTGACCAAGATTTTGGTGGACTCCCGTCAGGGCTCTAATCTGCTGTATCTGCCGCTGGACAAAATCATGCAAGGCGCAGGTGCTGCACCTCATGCAACGCCAGATGCTGCAGCACGTGCGCAATCGCAAAGTACTACGAGTGCCGTACCCGCTTCGCCCCCTGTTGATACACGTGTCCGCGATCTGAACCGTTCGCGTGATCGCGAACCACGCTGAGGAGATCTGTTGTGAACAGAGTTGGATTTATTGCCTCTAGCCTGCTGGTGGTGTTGGCGCTGTTGAGCTCGATGCTCTTTGTCGTTGACCAGCGCCAGTTTGGTGTTGTGTACGCCTTGGGTCAAATCAAGAGCGTGATTACTGAGCCCGGTTTGAACTTCAAGCTGCCGCCACCGTTCCAGAACGTTCGTTATATCGACAAGCGTTTGCTGACATTGGACAGCACCGATACCGAACCCATGCTCACGGCTGAAAAGCAGCGAGTGGTGATCGACTGGTATGTGCGCTGGCGCATTTCTGATCCATCGGAGTACATCCGCAATGTTGGCTTGGACGAAAACGCCGGAGCCATGCAGTTGAACCGTGTTGTGCGCAACGCCTTTCAGGAAGAAGTGAACAAACGCACCGTGCGTGAGTTGCTGTCTTCCAAGCGCGATACGCTGATGGCGGATGTCAAGGCTGAAGTGCTGAAGGCCGTTACCAGTGGCAAGCCCTGGGGTGTGGATGTGGTGGACGTGCGCATTACCCGTGTGGATTACGCTGAAACCATTACCGAATCGGTCTACCGCCGCATGGAGGCAGAGCGCAAGCGCGTAGCCAATGAACTGCGTTCGACGGGCGCTGCTGAAGGTGAAAAAATTCGCGCAGAAGCTGATCGCCAGCGTGAAATCACCGTGGCCAATGCCTATCGTGATGCACAAAAAATCAAGGGTGAAGGTGATGCCGAAGCAGCCAAGATCTATGCGCAAGCATTTGGTCAAGATCCTCAGTTTGCCAAGTTCTATCGCAGCCTGGATGCCTATAAGGCCAGCTTTGCTAACAAGAACGACGTAATCTTGGTTGATCCTTCCAGCTCTGATTTCTTCAAGTCTTACCGCAGCAGTGGGACGGGCACGAACTAAGTTGCATACGGTCTTTCGTCTGCCTCTTTAAGGCCAAGGCGCTAAGCTCCATCCATGGAAACTGAAATTTCTTGGTGGGCCGCCTTGGCTTTGTTTTTGGTGATTGAAGGACTGTTTCCTTTCATTTCTCCGCGCCGCTGGCGCGGTGCATTTGCCCAGCTTTTAGCCATGCGAGACGGTCAAATACGTTTCATGGGGCTGCTCTGTATAGCAGTCGGTCTGAGCTTGCTGTGGTTGCTTAAATAACGTGGGTAGTGGCTAGGCCTTAAGCCTTTTTTAGGGCGGGGCAGCGATAGCCGATAGAATCACGTTTTTAACAGCCTCCTCTTTTTTCCATGTCCGCTTGGGCCTTGCCGGATCACATCGCCGATGTTTTGCCCTCTGAGGCCCGGCACATTGAAGAGTTGCGTCGAGGATTACTCGATACGGCGCGCAGCTATGGGTATGAATTGGTCATGCCCCCACTCTTGGAGTATCTGGAGTCTTTGCTTACCGGTACCGGTGAAGCATTGAACCTGCAAACCTTCAAGTTGGTGGATCAGATTTCAGGTCACACACTGGGTTTGCGTGCAGACATGACGCAGCAAGTAGCGCGTATTGATGCACACTTGCTCAATCGTGAGGGCGTTACGCGCCTGTGCTACTGCGGCCCTGTGCTGCATGCTGCGCCAGACCGCCCCCGTGCCACGCGTGAGCCACTGCAGTTTGGTGCCGAAATTTATGGCCACGCAGGGCCTGAAGCCGATATTGAAGCCTTGAGCCTGGCGCTTGCCTGCGTCGAAGGCGCTGGCGTGAGCGGGTTTACAGTGGATCTGGCCGATGTGCGTTTGGTTCGCAGTTTGCTGGCTGGCGTGATGGTGGATGGCGATGTGCTGCAAAAAGTGCATGCCGCACTGGCCTCAAAAGATGCCACGGCGCTGGTCGCTCTGACCAAGAATTTTCCGCAAGCCTCACGTGACGGTTTGCTGGCGTTGCTGCAGTTGTACGGCGATGTCAAAGTGCTGGATGAAGCTGAAAAAGCTTTGGAGCGCACGCCGGGTGCTCAGCACGTACTGCAGCATTTGAAGTGGTTTGCAGCGCAGTTCCCTCAAGCGAACGTGACGTTCGATTTGGCAGACCTGCGTGGGTATTCTTATTACAGCGGTACACGCTTTGCCGTCTATGCCCCCGGAGCCAGCGATGCGCTGGTGCGCGGAGGTCGTTACGACGAAGTGGGTGCCGTGTTTGGACGCAACCGTCCAGCGGCGGGTTTTTCGCTGGACATCAAGCAGCTGGTGTCGGTGGTTCCATCGCGTCCGCTGCGTGCAGCCATCCGCGCTCCCTGGGGCAATGGTGCACAGCTGAGTCTTGCTATTGCGCAGTTGCGCAGCCAAGGTGAGACCGTAGTCTGTGTGCTTCCTGGGCATGAGAGCGAGGTGGACGAATTCCACTGCGACCGTGCACTGGTGCAAAGCGCCGGGCAATGGGTCGTGCAAGCCGTTTAAGGCATTCTTCAATTCATCGGATTTGAGATTATGAAAGCAACCAAAGGTCGCAACGTGGTCGTCGTCGGTACCCAGTGGGGCGACGAAGGCAAGGGTAAATTGGTCGATTGGCTGACCGAAAGCGCCCAAGGCGTTGTGCGTTTCCAAGGCGGTCATAACGCAGGTCACACATTGGTGATCAATGGCGTGAAGACTGCGCTGCACTTGATTCCTAGCGGCATCATGCGCCCTGGTGTGAAGTGCTACATCGGCAACGGTGTGGTGCTCTCAGCCGGCAAGCTGTTCGAAGAAATCGAAGGCCTGGAAAAGGCAGGCGTGAGCGTGCGCGATCGTCTGCGCGTGTCTGAAGCCTGTCCCCTGATCTTGCCTTTTCACCAAGCCCTGGATGTGGCCCGTGAAGCGGCCCGCGAGCAAGGCGGCGTGCAAAAGATTGGCACGACTGGCAAGGGCATTGGCCCCGCCTACGAAGATAAGATTGCCCGCCGCGCTTTGCGCGTGCAAGACTTGAAGCACCCAGAGCGCTTTGCAACCAAGCTGCGCGAGTTGCTCAACCTGCACAACCACATCTTGGTGGAAGTGCTGGGTTCCAAGAAGTTTGAATTTGCCGATGCGCTCAAGCCTTACATGAAGGACGGCGAAGTGCAGTTTGATGTGGTCTATGAAGAAGCCATGCGCCACGCAGAGCTGCTCAAGCCCATGATTGCTGACGTGTCGCGTGAGCTGAACGACGCACATGCCGCCGGCGCAAACCTGCTGTTTGAAGGCGCACAAGGCACGCTGCTGGACGTGGATCACGGCACCTACCCCTACGTCACATCGTCTAACTGTGTGGCTGGCAATGCCGCCGCTGGCGCTGGTGTAGGCCCCGGCATGCTGCATTACGTGCTGGGTATCACCAAGGCGTACTGCACCCGCGTGGGTGGTGGCCCCTTCCCGACAGAGCTGGAGTGGGAAAAAGAAGGCACGCCCGGTTACGTTATGTCGACCGTGGGTGCTGAAAAAGGTGTAACCACAGGCCGTTCGCGCCGCTGTGGCTGGTTTGATGCTGCGTTGCTCAAGCGCTCGGCACAAATCAACGGTTTGTCAGGCCTGTGCATTACCAAGCTGGACGTGCTGGACGGTATTGAAGAGCTGCAACTGTGCGTGGGCTACGAGCTGGACGGCGAGAAGATCGACATCCTGCCTCTGGGCGCTGACGACATCGAGCGTTGCAAGCCCATCTACGAGTCGATCCCCGGCTGGACTGATACGACCGTTGGCGTGACTGACTATGACAAGCTGCCTGTTGCTGCGCGCAACTATCTGGACCGTATTGCGGAAGTTACAGGCGTGCCGATCGCCATGGTTTCGACCAGCCCTGATCGCGATCACACCATCCTGATGCAAAACCCCTACGTTGCTGCGTAAGTGGCATTGCCTCTATAAACACGCTCCTCGCGAATTTACACAGGAACACGAACATGTTGACTGAAGACGGCAAGCACTTGTACGTTAGCTACGACGAATACCACGGTCTGATCGAGAAGCTGGCTTTGAAGATTCACCAGTCAGGCTGGGAATTTGACACCATCTTGTGTCTGGCCCGTGGTGGCTTGCGCCCTGGTGATATTTTGAGCCGCATCTTTAACAAGCCTCTGGCCATCATGTCCACCAGCTCTTACCGTGCAGAAGCCGGCAAGGTGCAGGGTCACTTGGATATTGGTCGCTTTATTGCCACCCCCAAGGGTGAAATCGCTGGCCGCGTGCTGCTGGTGGATGACTTGGCTGATACCGGCGTCACATTGAACGCCGTGGTGAAGATGCTCAAGGAAAACTACCAGCCCATCACAGAGATGCGTACGGCAGTGATCTGGACCAAGGGTGTCTCGACGTTCAAGTCTGACTACTCGGTGGAAGATCTGCCGACCAATCCGTGGATTCACCAGCCCTTTGAAGGCTATGACAACCTCTCGCCTGAGAAGTTGATGGAAAAGTGGAAGCTGTAATTCAGTTTCCAAAAGTGGAAGCTGTAATTCAGCTTTTACACCCATAAAAAAGGAGCCCTTGTGGCTCCTTTTTTATTGTCAGGCGATAAACAAATGTGAGCTATTGGCGCTTGTATATCAACAGTTTTAAATATAAAAGTATCTGAAATGTATATATATGAGGCAATGATAGCTATTGTTTTTAATTTATACAGTGCAGCCCCAAAGTCCAGGCCTGCGCGTGTCGATATCCAGACGTTATGCTCTTGCCATGCAAATGATGTTTGATGCACTGTGGCGCGCTTTGGCTGACTGCCTGCGGGGGAGAGTGATTGCGTGGTCCTTGTTTCCCTTGCTGGTGGTGGCGGCCATGGTCGCGCTGGTGAGCATTTTTTGGTGGGATGGCGCTGTGGCTGCCGTGCAGGCGTGGCTGGAGCGAGTCAGCTGGTTGCAGTGGCTGTGGACATGGATGGGCAGTAGCTACGCCTATGCCAGTGCTGTAGCGGCGGCAGTGACCGTGGTGCTGCTGGTGGGCCCTGTGATCGTCATCGTTGCACTGGCTGTGGTGGCGGTGGTGATGACACCACAAATGGTGGAGTTGGTAGCGCAGCGCCGCTTTGCGCATTTGGAGCGAAAACACGGGGGTGGCTGGGTCAGCAGTGCGCTATGGGCCATGGGCTCTACGGCGTTGGCATTGCTGGCGTTGGTGCTCTCGATCCCGTTATGGCTGGTGCCGCCCTTGGTACTGGTGTTGCCACCGCTGATCTGGGGCTGGCTGACTTACCGGGTCATGACCTTTGATGCACTGGCTGAGCATGCCAGTCACTCTGAGCGACAAATCATTTTGAAGCAGCACCGTTACCCGCTGATGTTGATGGGGGTGATCTGCGGTTACGCCGGCGCAGCACCTGCCATTGTGTGGGCATCGGGCATGGTGTTCGTGGCGGCATTCTGGATCTTGATTCCTATCGCCATCTGGATTTATGCGCTGGTGCTCGCTTTTTCTTCATTGTGGTTTGCCCACTATGGATTGGCGGCGGTGTACAACTTGCGGGCAGTAACAGCCTCCGATACAAAACCTGATGCACCATCTTCGGCGTCAGTTCTTTAAACCGGCCGTTGTGTTTTGAATCAATTGGTGCATTCAGTGGGGTAGATGACTGGATGCATCAATATGGTGCGTTCTTACGAACTAAAATGGTGCCCATGAAGCAGGCTCGGAGGAGTTTGCTAGATTTGCACCAAAATGGTGAATTACTCAAAGGCCGTGAAGCCACATACTTCATGGCCTTATGCTTGTGAAAGTATGGCGGCAGGGTCAGTTTCAAGCTGGCACACAAACTGCTTTGCTAAACGCGTACTTTCTATGAAGCGCTTTTCCAGGAGAACCTGATGGCTAAGACCGTTGCAGATGTGATGAACCTAGTGAAGGAAAACGAGGTCAAATTTATTGACTTCCGCTTCACCGATACCCGTGGCAAAGAACAGCACGTGACCGTGCCTGTGTCGCACTTCGATGATGACAAGTTCACTTCGGGCCACGCCTTTGACGGTTCGTCGGTTGCCGGTTGGAAGGGTATTGAAGCTTCGGACATGCTGTTGATGCCCGATCCCAGTACCGCGAATATCGACCCCTTCTTTGAAGAAACCACACTGATTTTGCAGTGTGACGTGATCGAACCCGGTGATGGCAAAGCCTATGACCGCGATCCTCGCTCTGTGGCCAAGCGCGCAGAAGCCTATCTGAAGGCTTCTGGCTTGGGTGATACCGCTTACTTCGGTCCAGAACCTGAATTTTTCATTTTCGACGGCGTGCGCTGGGGTACAGAACCCCACAACCCCTTCTTCGAAATCGAAGAATACGAAGCGCCTTGGAACACAGGCACCAAGTTTGAAGGCGGCAACCGCGGTCACCGTCCACGCGTCAAGGGTGGCTACTTTCCCGTGCCTCCCGTTGACAGCACGCAAGACATGCGCGCTGAAATGTCCCTGATCCTTGAGTCTTTGGGCATTCCTGTTGAAGTGTTCCACCACGAAGTGGCGGGCGCAGGTCAAAACGAAATCGGCACACGCTTTTCAACATTGGTTGAACGTGCTGACTGGACACAGCTGCAAAAGTACGTGATCTGGAACGTAGCCAATACCTACGGCAAGACTGCTACTTTCATGCCCAAGCCTTACTCGGGCGACAACGGCTCTGGCATGCACGTGCACCAGTCCGTGTGGAAAGACGGCAAGAACCTGTTTGCTGGCGACGGCTATGCCGGTCTGTCTGACTTTGCGCTGTACTACATTGGCGGCATCATCAAGCACGCCCGTGCACTGAATGCCATCACCAACCCCGGTACTAACTCGTACAAGCGTCTGGTGCCTGGCTTTGAAGCCCCAGTGAAACTGGCTTACTCGGCCAAGAACCGCTCGGCTTCTATCCGTATTCCTTACGTGAGCAACCCCAAGGGCCGCCGCGTGGAAGCACGTTTCCCCGATCCACTGATGAACCCCTACCTAGGCTTCGCAGCCTTGTTGATGGCTGGTTTGGACGGTGTGGAAAACAAGATCCATCCCGGCGAAGCTGCCACCAAGGATCTGTACCACCTGCCTCCAGAAGAAGACAAGTTGGTGCCGACTGTGTGCCACAGCTTGGACCAGGCTTTGGAAGCGCTGGATGCCGACCGCGCTTTCCTGACCAAGGGTGGTGTGTTCAGCGACAGCATGATCGATGCCTACATTGAGCTGAAGATGGGTGAAGTGACACGCTTCCGTCAGGCCGTACATCCAGTCGAATACGACATGTACTACTCGCTGTAATCTGCATGAAGGGGCCTGTGCATACAGGCTCTGAGTACAGATGTGCAAAAGCAGCCTTTGGGCTGCTTTTTTTATATGGCAAAGGTGCTTATGCCTAGTCGGAAAATCAAGGACAGTGCGCGGCTTGCACTGCACAATGCAGTGATGCCGTCAACCTTGGTGGACGCACGGCCCAACCTTGCATGGAGGCATAAGAATGAATAAATGGATAGTGATCGTGGTGTGCGCCATGGCTGGCAATGCCATGGCACAGGACCGTATTTACCGGTGTGGCAATGAATACACCAACAGTGCTGCTGTGGCCAAGCAGCGTAACTGCCAAGTGATGGAGGGTGGCCATGTCACTGTGGTGCACACGGATGGCGGCGGTGCTGGCAGCTCTTCTGCCAAAGCTGCGAGCAGCGAACCCAAGCCTGCTGCCAGTAATCGCGCTGTACAGGTAGACCCAAATCAGCAGAAAGCCCGTGATAACGATGCCCGTGCCATCTTGCAGGCAGAGTTGAAGAAAGCCCAAGACAAGCTCAATGCGCTGAAGGCCGAATTCAATGATGGCAATCCTACGAAGTCAGCATTGGAGCTGCGCAATCCCCAGGTCTTCAATGAGCGGCTGGAAGCGCTGAAGGCAAATATTGCACGGCAAGAGGCGGATGTGGCAGGTATTCAGCGTGAACTTTCACGCCATTCTGGTGGTTGATTTTTAGAAAGCTTGAACAGCCCATGCCGGTTGATTCTTACGACGTCATCCCACGTTTTACGGCGCTGGATCTTCTCTCTACCTTGGTGGTAGTGGTGGATGAGAAGGGGGCTGTGGTCTTTGCCAATGCGGCACTTGAGAGTGCGATGGGCATGTCCCGCCGGATGCTGGAAGGCGGCGAGTTTGCCCAGCACCTTTCTGATCCATCCTTGCTGCGTTCAGGGCTGGGTGCGGCCCACGGCCGAGGTTATGCCGCCATGAGTTTTGACACGGGCCTGCAGCGTGCTGTGCAGGAGTCCTTGTTTGTTCATGTGACGGTGACAGCCATCGAGCACTCTGAGCTGAAATTGATTGAGCTGTGGGTGCTGGAGCAGCAGGCAAGACAAGACAGAGAAGAGCGTTTGGTCGAGCAAGCGCAGGCCAACAAAGAGCTGGTGCGTAACTTGGCCCACGAAATAAAAAATCCACTAGGCGGTATTCGTGGGGCGGCTCAGCTGCTGGAAATGGATTTAGAGAGCAAAGAGCTCAGGGAGTACACCCAGGTCATCATTCACGAGGCTGATCGCCTGCAAAGTCTGGTGGACCGCTTGCTGGCACCGCACCGTCACCCCCACCAGCTGGTGGATCTGAATATTCATGAGGTTTGTGAGCGCGTGCGCTCGCTGGTCTTGCTGGAGTATCCGCAAGGATTAAAGATTCGGCGTGACTACGATATCTCTATCCCTGAGTTCAAGGGCGATCGCGCACAGTTGATTCAGGCGTTGCTCAACATCGTTCAAAACGCGGCGCAGGTGCTTTCTGAGAAGCTGGACAACGGCGATGCCGAGATCACATTGCGGACACGGGTTGTCCGTCAGGTAACGATTGGACGCCAGCGGCACAGATTGGCATTGGAATTGCATGTGATTGACAACGGCCCCGGCGTGCCAGATCACATCAAGGAGCGGATTTTTTATCCGCTGGTGACTGGCCGGGATGGAGGTTCGGGCTTAGGGCTGCCCTTGGCGCAAACATTTGTGCAGCGTCATCATGGCCTTATTGAATGCGAAAGCATGCCCGGGCGTACGGATTTCCGTATCCTTATCCCGCTGCCTTAAGACCAGGGCCTTTTAGAACACGCAACGGAAGGTAAACACTGCATATGAAGCCGATCTGGATAGTAGATGACGACCCCTCGATCCGCTTCGTCTTAGAGAAGGCGCTAGCTCGCGAAAACCTTCATACACGCAGCTTTAGCAATCCCCGCGAGGTGCTTGCAGCGCTGGTTGACTTGCCTGAGGGCGACCCAGCTCAACAAGGCCCCCGTGTACTGGTAAGTGATATCCGCATGCCGGGTGGCTCAGGCCTTCAGTTGCTGGAAGAGGTGCATGCCCGGCTGCCAGATCTGCCAGTCATCATCATGACGGCCTACTCAGACTTGGACAGTGCGGTATCTGCCTTTCAGCGCGGGGCTTTTGAGTATTTGCCAAAGCCCTTTGACTTGCCAAAAGCGGTGGAGCTTATTCGCCGGGCAGTCGAGGAAAGTGAGCGCGAACAGGTTGCAGAAGAGCGTCAGGCAGTCATGCCCGAGATGCTCGGACAAGCACCGGCCATGCAGGATGTGTTTCGAGCGATTGGCCGTTTGAGTCAAAGTGCTGTCACCGTCTTGATCACGGGTGAATCCGGCTCGGGTAAAGAGCTGGTAGCGCGTGCATTGCACAAACATTCGCCTGTTTCAGGCGGCCCCTTTGTAGCGATCAACACGGCCGCAATTCCCAAGGACTTGCTGGAGTCTGAATTGTTCGGCCATGAGCGGGGGGCCTTTACGGGCGCTCAGACGCAACGCCGTGGCCGGTTTGAACAGGCAGAGGGGGGAACGCTCTTCCTGGATGAAATCGGAGATATGCCCTTTGATCTGCAAACGCGCTTGCTGCGTGTGCTGTCTGACGGGCAGTTTTACCGCGTAGGTGGCCATACTGCTGTCAAGAGCAATGTGCGCGTGATTGCCGCGACCCATCAGAACTTGGAACAACGCGTGAAAGATGGCGCTTTCCGTGAGGACTTGTTTCACCGTTTGAATGTGATTCGCCTGCGTTTGCCATCGTTGCGTGAGCGTGCCGAAGATGTTCCCATGCTGGTGAAATATTTTCTACAACGCAGCGCCAAGCAACTGGGGGTAGAACCCAAACGCATTTCTGAAACCGCGCTGCAGCGCATGTCGCAGTTCAGCTTTCCTGGCAATGTGCGGCAGCTGGAGAACATCTGCCATTGGTTGACGGTGATGGCGCCCGCGCAGCAAATTTCTACCCAGGATCTTCCGCCTGAAGTATTGGGTGGTGCAGATGATTTAGCGGCTGGGGCCTCCGCTGTAAATATGGCGGTGGCTGCAGTGCCAGAACCTATTGCGCACCCTGCACCAGTTGCAGGGTTGGGGTATGCCGCCATACCGCACAGTGAAGCTGCGCTGCTGCAGGGCTGGGAGGCGTTGCTTGAAGTGGAGGCGCGCAAACTTTTGCAAAGTGACTGCAAAGATGTTTGGGATGTACTGAGCCAACGCTTTGAATCCAGCTTGATCACGACAGCGCTGGGTCTGACGCACGGTAAACGCATGGAGGCCGCCCTGCGCCTTGGTATTGGGCGCAACACGATTACGCGAAAAATTCAAGAACTGGGGCTGGATGGATCAGAGCGCGTCATGGCAGAAAACTAAGCGTCAAGTTGCTTCTCAATAAAAGGGTGTATGCGTGCATACGCCCTTTTTTTATTGCAGGCCCACACGTTGATGCTCACTATTTGGAGCAGTCCTACAAATATCGGCAATCTCTGCCGACCCATTGCGGATGACATGGTTGTTAACAATTAAGGAGCCGTATGTCGGTTTTATTTTGAGCAATTAGCCAGTTTTATCTGCATTAGATCCATGCCTTCTCGATCTCTTTCCTCCTCGTCTGTACGTGCGATAGCGCACGGAGGTCCTGATGCTCAGGCTTCGCTCTTGCCACCGCAAAAAGAAGATGACAGCATCGCCGCCATAGATACGCAGATGCTGCTGGTGGCAGACCTTGAGGATGAATATTGGCATGCCCATTTCTTTCAAGAGCCTTATTACGTGGCGGGGCGAAGTTATGACCAATACAGGCCAGCCTATAAATTAGGTTGGAAAAGTGCGCTGCAGCACCCTGATGCCAATTTTGGCGATTTAGTCAAGCAGCTTGAGGTACGCTGGCCGCATCAACGCACAACCAGTTTGCTTCCTTGGCGAGAGGTGCATGTGGCCGTCAGGGACGGCTGGCGGCATGCCGCTGTGCAAATGCGCGACGTGCAGCAGCATGCCCCAACCTTGATGCGTGGGCATGAGGTTGCGGGGGTGATTGATCCGTTGCACCACGCGTGCCTGGGCTTGGCTGATGACTTGCAGCGCATGTGCTGCATTCCAATGAGCGATTTTGCCAAGCAGGTGATTGAGCGTCACATTCATATGCTGCAAAGAATGGCCGATGGCTTGCAGTCCTTGACGCCGGCTGTGGCGCAGAGTCCGGTCAGTCCGTGGCACAAACGCTTGCGCTTTCATTGGCTGAAACTCAAATCCAACTTGTCTGAGTGGGTGCCTGCGCAAGTGCTCGAGATGTGCGAATTCAGAGAGAAGAATTTATTGTCTGCATATCAGCGTGCCTTGCGAAAGCACTTGGCACTAGAGGCAAAAGCAGTGCTGCAATCGCATGTCAAACAACTGCAAAGCCATGTCGAAAAACTGCACTGCGTCAGGCAGAGCATGGTGCGGTGAGAGGCATATGCATATTGCACTTCAGCGTGCTGGCCTTGGCACCTATTGCATATGCCGCCTAGGTGCTTGCTTGATCATGAGCAGTATTCCCACAGAGCTTGGATAGCGCACATCGAACAATAAATCCCATGGCCTCTGGTTTTGATCGGAGGATAAATGGAGAAGGATTCACTATGACGATGCATTACACAGGGGCCTTGTTAGGGCGCGAGGCAGTTATTCAGTTTCCTGAGAGCACCGCGCAAGTGAGCTATTCAGTCCGAGGGGAGCTGCAGTGGCGTGTGACGGACAAGAACGGAAACGTGACACAGGGCAATGAGCGGTTGAGCTATCTGCAGCTTTCGGACACCTTGCACTTTCTCAACTGGATAGAGAAAACAGGTTTCACAGTCAGCCAGATCATTGATACGGACAACGGAACGGTTAAAGCATTCTGGTCTTATGCCGATCAAATGAGTGATCGTGGGCATCGCGCATCAATGTTTGTGGATGGGTCTTTCCGCTTCACTTAATTGACCGGAGTAAGCTCAAATGGCGATTGCCTGAAATTTGAGCATGCCCCGCAAAGCTAGGCTGGTGCTCAGTTTTGGCACTTATTCCTAAGGTTGTCCACAGCTAGGCCCACAGATGCTGGGTACAAGTCGAAGCCCAAGAAAAAAACCCTTGCACTGCTGCAAGGGTTTTTTTGCGAGCGTAAAGATGCGCTTATCGCACGGTTTCACTTTCTACCGTCATGTCCAGAATGTAGACATACTTGGATGCATCTGCGGGTGCGGGTTCAGGGCGTGTGAAGCGTTTGATACGCAATACGTTGCGCACGCCTGCTTGGTGTGTATAGCCTTCAATCGTGCCGTAGAAGTTTTCCCAAGTGCCCGTGCTTTGCTTGAGGCCTTGTTCGTTGTATTTGAGCTCGCGCACTTGCAAGCATTGCGCGTTCGGAATCAAAGGATGATTGCAAGCTACTTTTTGTGGCGCTACTTCTAAGAAGATGCGTTCACTTTGACCATAAAGGGTCTCAGAGGTCGGTTGACCTTTGAACTGCCACTTCGCCCCACTTTTAAAATTCAATTCCAAGATAGGTGGAGCGCCGTCAGTGATTTTCCAGGTGCTGACGTTGCTCAGTTGTTGAGCAACATTCTTTTCCAGTTGCATCAAGTCAGTGTTGCCGCAAGCCATCATGGTGGATGCTAGGCGCTCGATCTGCATCTGATCGCCTTGCGTGCGGTAGCCACCACTGATCAGGTTGCACAGACGGTCCACACTGACGATATGGTCTGGCGAAAAGCGCAAGCCAATGGCGCGTGTTGGGCTATTGGCAGAGGCGGGTACTTGCCATTGCTTGTCTGCAGTGCCTTGTGCAGTCAATGCTTCCTGTAACTGCCAGTGGTGGGACTGCAGTGTTGGAGCCTTAGCGTGCGTTGGAGACATGGTATTTTTTAAGTCCGCAGAGCTGCTACATCCAACCAAAGCTGTAGTGCTGAGTGCGCAAGCCACACCGAGTGATTTCAAATTTAACATTGAGCTATAACCTCCTAACCGTGCATCTTGCACGTTTAATGACAAGCATGCATGAAGAATACTTTTGCTTGTTACTCAATGTTCCCATCAAGTCTGTGGGACAACGTCTTGATACTTTTTACATGCCACCAATAGCGTGCAGGCAGACTGTGTGAAAGTTTTGGCAGCTATAAAATAATGAGCGGTCAAAGTACTGCAATGTGCAGCACTTTGCTGCGGGGCTCACAATCACAGCTTTCGTGTGGAACAGGCATGTCCAATTTTTTTACTTTGAATTCAGTGCGTGCGCTGTCGCGTGTATGTGTCGCTGCAGGCTCCCTAGCCATCTTGACGGCATGCGGCGGTTGGGGCGGCTCCAAGGCGGACAGCCTGGTGAAGGTGGAGGAAAAGTTTGGCTCTGCTGCGACTTACTCGCGGTTGTTTGATGCCACACCTGCCCAAACTTGTGAGGCTGCGCGCAGGGCATTGCTGAGCCAGGGGTATATCGTTAACAAGACAGACAAGGAATCTGTCGAGGGCCAAAAAAGTTTTCAGCCACAGTCTGATCGCCACGTGCTGATGAACATTCGCGTAACCTGCGTACCAGAGAGCGGAGATGGCCAGCTGAGCATGGGCTTTGTGAGCGCTTTGCAAGACAGCTTTGCTTTAAAAATGGCCAGCAACTCTGCCAGTTTAGGGGTCAGCATGCTCGGCACAGTCTCTGTTCCTGTCGCTGCTGGGCATGATTCCATGATCAAAATCGGGAGCGAGACAGTGAATAGCGACCAGTTTTACGACAGCTTTTTTGATTTGATGCGCCGCTATTTGCTGGTGGATGCACCGCAGGAGCTGGCTGGCAGCCGCAAGCGTTAGTCAACCTAAATAAACAGCTGTTGACGCTTGCTTTGCATGAGTTTTGCTGCATCAGCTTAAAAATAATGCGGGATCTACCATGGTTCGATTGAGCATGATTCCCCAGTGCAGGTGAGGGCCTGTGACTCGGCCTGTGGCCCCGACTTTGCAAAATGCTTGGCCTGCTTCTAAGTGGTCACCGACTTTGCACTGTGTGCTGGAAAGATGGCAATACATCGTAAGCAGCCCACCTCCGTGATCCAGCCAGACCGTGCCTCCGTTGAAGAAGTAATCACCGACATCCACAACCTTCCCCGGTAAAGGTGCTTTGATAGCAGTGCCTGTTACTGCAGCGATATCCATACCGCTGTGTGGATTACGTGATTGGCCATTGAAGACGCGGCGCAACCCAAAGCTGCTGGATCTGCGGCCAGGGCAGGGTTGTTGCATGCCCAAGACCATCGGTTCTGGCAGGGGGGTGCTGAAAAGCGTCATGATCGTTTGCTGGTGCGCGCGTTCACGCTCATGGCGCGCTAAATCCTGTGGCGCCAGGTCTACGGTCTTTGGAGATACTTTCAGACGTTGTTCTGTGTATTGCTTGTCTGAAACTTTGTAGTCCAGTGATTGCATCCCGTCGTTGTTATGCACCGTGACTGTGTGGACGCCGAGCTTGGCAGTCAGAGGAATACCGACTAGTGCAGTCCATTCAATCATGTCGCCAATGACCAAGACAGGGATGCCCTCTGACGTAGCTACTTTGGGGCGAGAGGATGAGGGGCCAAGCGACAGACGGGCGATACCTCCTGGCACGCGGCTATCCATTGGGAAAACTTCGGCGTCAGTTGCCCACGCAGGCAGAGCTGAGCAAACACTGAGCTGGAGCATGGCTGACAAACAGTGGCGACGTTGCATAAGAAGTTCTGATGTTCCAATTTGCATGCCCCGCATTGTGGCGTGACAAGGGGGTGGTGTGCGTAAGACCGCGACCTGCGCAGTGCTTGCAAAGATTTTGACGTGGCGCAGAGTAAGTCGCAGGCAGGCCAAGGACACTTCACATCTCTGGTCATGACCGTGCGTGTTGGGTGCACGGCAGATTTATTGAAGGTATTTATCTCATGCAAGCTTTTCGCATTGTGGTTATCGGCGCGGGTGAAACAGGTACACCGCTTCTTCAACAATTGTTGAATGCACCATTTGTGCAAGTACTCGGTGTGGCGGATCTGAATTTAGAGCTGCCAGGCATTGCTTTGGCACGTGAGCACAAAGTGGCCGTCACCGACAATTTCATGGATCTGGTCAGCCAGGGAGCCCAAGTTGACATCATCATTGATGTCACTGGTGCCTCAAAGGTGCGTGAGCAATTGCGCCAGTACATGGTGGACTCTCGCAATACCCACACAGTCATCATGCATGAACAGATTGCGTTGTTGATGATGTCTTTGTCCGCAGGCAAGTTGGTAGATAGCAAGCATGGAGCCCAAGCCTACGCCTGACCTTCGATGGTGTGATGACAGGCCGCTAGTACTGTATTAAGAGCTAGTCCGCTTGTAAAAAAGGCCTGCAACGCAGGCCTTTTTGATTGGTAAATGCGCAGGTTCAGATAGCGCCACCCATGCGCAGTAAATTTTGCAATTCAGCAGGCTGTCCATTGAGTTTGAGCTCACCTTGCTCAAACTCTAATTCGGTGGTGAATTTCTCGCCACGATCCTGTATCGCTCCGAAGCTGAGCAAGCTTTTCAAACGCTTGCCCACGCCATCATCCACAGCGGCTTGCAGCTCTTGTTCATCCAGTTCATTGCCAAGCTGCTCTAGCAAAGCAAGGTAGTCGCTACGTACTCTGGCGTCCAAGAGTTGAATCAGCACTGATTTGGGCAAAGATGCGTGTAATTGCGCTTGCAGATCAGAAATCGGATTGAACATTTCAGGCTGCTGGCCGGCGTAAGCTACTCGGGCGGACATTTCAGCGGGGCCATCCGGGGTTTCCAGGCCTAAGCGCGTGATTGCTATTTCCGGTTTGCCAGCTAACAGTTCAGGCAGGTCGCGCAGCGGGATATTTTCTGTACTTTCAGCTTCGGGGCTGCGCTGCATCCAAAGCATCAGCCCGTCTAGCCAACGTGCATCAATATTGTTGAAGCGCATATCGAATGCAAGGTTTTGAATGCTGTATTCAGGCATCTCTACTTTGGCAATGCGTGTGTCCAGCCCCATCTGCACCAGTTTGTCCTGCAGTGTTGTGGTGCTGCTGATGTGCAACTGCTGCAGTTTGAATTGCGTGTCTGATTCGGATTCGAGCGCTGACACCAGCCCTACCTTGAATGTGCTGGGACCTTCCCAGAAATTGAAACCTTCAGGAATGCGAGCATCGAACGTGACTTCAGCATCCTCTACGTCCATGCGGTTGCCTTCTTCTACTTTCACGCGCAGCACAGGCATGCGCACGAAGCCTTTGGCGGCATTGCGTTCGGCTGACAGGGTCCACTCAGCCTTCAATCCACCCCAAGTGAGCGATGAGCCATCTTCAAAGTTAGTGGCGAAGTTGGGTGAAAAAAGTTGGTGGCTGGTTTTGCCTGACCAACTGGCCGTTGTGGTCCATTCCAGCGGTGCACGATTTTGCAATGCCTCAACCAAGCTGGGCTCGCTGTCGTCGGGCAGTTGAAAGAGTGAGACCACCTTGGCGGCATGACCCAGTGGCCATGGGCCATGCACGATGTCGTGGGTGACCGTGATGTCGTAGGTGTCTTCCTCACTCGCAAAAGACCAGAGGGTTTTGGCATGAGAGCTTGTGATGCCGCGCTGATACTCCAGCACGCGTAGCGTAAACCCATCTTCAGAGCTCCAGCTCTCGGCTGTTTGCTCCAGTGCTTGCTGAATCTTTCCACCTACGAAATAGCTGGTGCCCAGTGCACCTGCGACTGCCAGTGCGCCTGCGCTGAGAACGCCAATGGTCAGTTTTTTCATGATCGCCCCTTGTTGTCATGCATTTGTGCAAGGTCAGGCCTTGCGCAGCAAGATTTTAGGGATGGCTTTTGCGCTTGGGGAAAGGTCTTGTGAACTGTTGTTTTTTGTTCTTGAATTTTGTAGCGTCAAGTGCAGGTAGAGCAAGCATTAGCGCTCTAAAACACAAGTATTTGCACTGAATTTTTAGAACCTTGGGTGCCGCAAGGGCGATCGAGCTGTTAGCACTCTTTTCATACTGCAAATAGTGCTTCTCTTGGGAGGGGGCTTGGTCGAGGAGACGGATCACTGGGCAAACATGGACTTTATGCTGCGCAGGCCTTCAATGCGGCAAAGGCATTGCTATCTACAGCAAAGAAAAAAGGCTGCCTGCTGGCAGCCTTTTTAAAGAGGTGGAATGAGTGTCAGGTGCTTACTTGCCCCACGAATCCTTCAGCCCCGTGATTTTGTTGAACACAGGCTTGCCCGCCGTGTGGTCTTTGCAATCGGCCACAAAGTAGCCAAATCGCTCGAACTGAAACTTGTCATCGGGCTGGGCTGTCTTGAGCGAGGGCTCTACGTAGGCTGTTACCACTTTCAGACTCTCTGGGTTCATTAGAGCCAGGTAGTCCTTGCCTCCGGCATCTGGCTGGGCATCCGTGAACAGACGGTCGTACAGGCGCACTTCAGCTTGCAAGCCATCGGCCACGCCCACCCAGGTAATGGCCGCTTTGACCTTCACTGCATCCGCACCGGGTGTGCCACTTTTGGTATCAGGCACTACGGTTGCCAGCACTTTGGTGATGTTGCCGTCTGCGTCTTTTTCGCAGCCTGTGCACTCGATCACGTAGCCACCCTTGAGGCGAACTTTGTTGCCAGGAAACAGGCGCTTATAGCCCTTGGGGGGCACTTCGACAAAGTCTTCACGTTCAATCCACACTTCACGGCCAATGCTGAAGTGACGTTCGGCCACGGTTTCACCTTCTGCCACGTGGGGCAGCGCAGGCAGAGTGCATGGCTCCAAGTGGTCAGCGCTGCCAAAGACTTCGGCCCAGTTGCTCAGCTCCAGCTTCACTGGGTCCAACACCACCATAGCGCGATGAGCTTTGTTCTCCAGATCTTCGCGCAGGCAGCCTTCCAGTGTGGAGTAATCGATCCAGCTGTAGTCTTTGGTGACACCAATGCGTTCGCAGAAGTTGCGGATAGACGCAGGGGTATAGCCACGGCGGCGCAGGCCAACCACAGTCGGCATGCGGGGATCGTCCCAGCCCGTCAACGTTCCGCTGTCCACCAGGTGCTTGAGCTTGCGCTTGCTTGTGACCACATAGGTCAGATTCAGGCGCGAAAACTCATACTGGCGTGGCTGGGGGGCGTCAATCAAGCCGCCTTCACGCAGGTGGTTGAGCAACCAGTCGTAGAAGGGGCGCTGGTCTTCAAACTCCAGCGTACAGATCGAGTGGGTGATGTGCTCATACGCATCCTCAATGGGGTGCGCGAACGTGTACATCGGGTAAATGCACCACTGGTTGCCGGTGTTGTGGTGCTCTGCATGGCGCACGCGGTAGATGGCGGGGTCGCGCAGATTGATGTTGGGGGCTGCCATGTCAATCTTGGCGCGCAGCACCGCAGCACCATCTGCCAGCTTGCCGTCCTTCATGTCCGCAAAACGCTGCAAATTCTCAGCTACTGAACGATCGCGGTAGGGGCTGTTTACGCCAGGGCGGGTGAAGTCGCCCCGGTTAGCGCGCATGTCTTCGGCAGATTGCTCGTCCACATACGCTAGACCTTGCTCAATCAGATACACCGCGCAGCGGTACATGAAGTCAAAGTAGTTGCTGGCAAAGTACAGATTGCTATTGCCTTGTGCGTCTTTCCAGTCAAAGCCGAGCCATTGCACCGAGTCTTTGATGCTGTCGACGTATTCCTGGTCTTCTTTTTCAGGGTTGGTGTCGTCAAAGCGCAGATGGCACACGCCGCCATAGGCCTGGGCCAGGCCAAAGTTCAGGCAAATCGACTTGGCATGACCGATGTGCAGGTAGCCGTTGGGTTCGGGGGGAAAGCGTGTGCGAATCTTGGCCTCATCCACTTGGCCCTTCTGGTGGTGCGCTGCGTCACCGGGTGTTCCGCCCCAATGGCGGCCAGCATAGGTGCCCTTGCTCAAGTCGGCTTCAATGATTTGGCGCAGGAAGTTGGTGGGTTTGACCACTTCCGACGTGTCGTTGTTGGTGTTGGCGGGTGTGCTCATATCTTGTTGATTGTAGGCCGCCTCGCAAGGGGGTGTGGGTTCTGCGGGCGTTGTGTTGCACACCTCTGGATACAAGCTTTTACCGTTGGTATGACATCCATCAAGGGTGCTAGCACGTTGTATAGCGACGACTACCCCGATAAAAGGACCCGACACATGAACCTCACGATGACAAAAATGCGCTCAGGCGTGCACCGTGGCTTGGCTGCCGTTGGCCTTTTGGCGGTTTTGGCAGGCGGTAACGCTTACGCCGGTAATGTAGGGATTTCTGTCGGCATCCATGTGCCGGGTGCCCCGATGTATTACATGCCTCCTCCGCCGCCGCCGCAGGTACGGTATTACCAGCCAGCCCCACCGCCGGTGGTGTATTACGCGCCTCCAGCGCCGTATGGTTACTGGGCCCCCCCAGAGCCTCGAAGAGGCTATGGCAAGCATTTCAAGCACCGTGGGCCTAAGCACCACCGCCATCACCCGCACTACGACCATCGCTGAACAGTGACTGCGCAGGGTGCATCACGCACCGCATAATTGCTGCTCTTGATGTTTCAAAGAGTTGCTGCAATGACGAAGACCGTATTTGTCTTGAATGGCCCCAACCTCAATCTGCTAGGTACCCGTGAACCTGCGGTGTATGGGGCGCAAACGCTGGCTGACGTACAAAGCCTGTGTGAGCAAACGGCGGTCCAGAATGGGCTGAACCTGCGCTTTCACCAAAGCAACCATGAAGGTCAGTTGATTGACTGGATTCATGAAGCGGGGCGCTTGCATGCCGAGGGTGAGCTGGCAGGCTTGGTTTTCAATGCGGGTGCCTACACCCACACCAGTGTTGCACTCATGGATGCCGTTAAGGGCACCGGGGTGCCCATGCTGGAGCTGCACATCAGTAATGTGCATGCACGCGAAGCGTTTCGTCACCATTCATACCTGTCGCCTGTGGCGCGTGCGGTGGTGTGTGGTCTGGGTGTGCCGGGCTATGCCTTGGCGATCAATGCCGTAGCGCAGTGGTAGGTAAGCAGGGGTGGATGTGACTGAAGACGTATTGCCTACAGAATTGCCGTGGGATGACAGCGCTGATGAATATGCAGCAATAGCCGCAGGCCAGCAACAAAGTTCAGAGGTCTTGCAGTGGCTGGCATTGGCAGAGTGCGTGGAGCACGCGCATTCAGGTGGGCATACGGTATTGCACCACTGGCAGCCTACCCAGGCCAACGGCCTAGCTCCGTTGGTGCTGTTTCATGGTGGCAGCGGTAGCTGGACACATTGGGTGCGCAGTATTGGACCTTTGCTGCAGGCAGGGCACGAAATCTGGGCGGTCGATCTGCCAGGTTTTGGTGCCTCGGATGCTCCTTCGGGGGTGATCGACGCCGACGGCATGCTGGATGTGCTGGCGCAGGTGCTGGAGGTGCAATTTCCCTTGCAGGCCGTGCGGCTGCTGGGCTTTTCATTTGGGGGCATGACAGCAGGCATGCTGGCTGCGGCTTATCCCCAACTGGTGCAGCAATTGGTGGTGGTGGGGGCACCTGGGATCGGGTTGACGAACAAGCACCCCTTTAGGCTGAAAGGCTGGCGCCATCTGGATGATCCGCGCGACCAGTTGCTACGCCATGTGTTCAATTTGGGGGCGTTGATGCTCAACGATCAGCGTTGCATTGACCGTGACACCGTAGCGCTGCATGTGGCCAATGTGCAGCGCGACAATTTGCCGCGCCGCCGTATCTCCAGCACCGACGTGTTGGTGCGCGCGCTGGCTCAGGTGCAATGCCCTGTGGCTGCCATTTACGGTGCATGTGATGCGCTATACCCCGGTACGCTGGATGAGGTCGAGGCGCTGATGGCTGCCAACGCACGCCAGTGGCAAGGCATGCAGCGTATTGCTGGCGCCGGACATTGGGTGCAATACGAGAGCCCGCAAGCGTTCCATGCCGCCTTGCTGCCGCTGCTGGCGGCAAACACTTAAGTATCCGATGCGTTGGAGGCTGGAGCCTGATGAAGTCACGTGGACGGCAGTGCGTGCACAGGGTGCTGGTGGGCAGAACGTCAACAAGGTCTCTAGCGCAGTGCATCTGCGCTATGACGTACAGGCCTCTTCTTTGCCAGACGAAATCAAAACACGTTTGCTGGCCTTGTCAGACCAGCGCATTACACAAGATGGTGTGGTGGTCATTAAGGCCCAAAGCCACCGCAATCAAGAGCAGAACCTGCAAGATGCCATGCAGCGGTTGCAGGCCTTGATTAGCCAGGCTGCCCATGTTCCTAAAGCGCGCAAAGCTACCAAGCCCACCCGTGCATCACAGCAACGCCGTATGGATGGGAAAAAGCGCGATGGGGCAACCAAGGTCTTGCGACGCAAAGTAGGTGATTGATTGGGTTGATATCTGAGACAGTGCGTGCCAATGCTGATGGCTAGTCTCTTTATCGAGTCAATCTAAGATTGGCAGCTATGGAAAACACTGCCTCTTTAAACGTCTCTTCACACCCTGCGGGTGCCCACCGCCTGCCTGTGCTGTTTGTCTCGCATGGCTCGCCCATGTTTGCTCTAGAGGCTGGTGCCACCGGCCCTGCTTTGACGCAATGGGGCAAAAAAGTGCGTGCACAGTATCCGCAGCTGCGCGGTGTGGTCATCATGTCCCCTCACTGGATGGTGCAGGGTGTGCAGGTCATGAGCAATCCACAGCCAGGCACATGGCATGACTTTGGTGGCTTTCCGCGTGCGCTGTACCAGCTGGAGTATCCAGCGCCAGGCTTTCCCGCTTTGGCGAACGAAGTGCTGGACTTGTTGCAGCAGGCAGGCATTGCTGCCACTGCCGATGCGCAACGCCCTCTGGACCACGGGGCATGGGTGCCGCTGATGCATGTGCTGCCCCAAGCTGATGTGCCTGTGGTTCAAGTGGCTTTGCCCGTACATGCGGATGCGAGAGAGGTCTATGCCCTGGGGCGTGCCTTGCAAAGTTTGCGCGAGCAAGGTGTGCTGATTGTTGCCAGTGGCAGCATGACGCACAACTTGCGCGAGTTCTTTGGCGGCGCACAGCAGACGGCTGACTACGTGGTGGAGTTCAGCCGCTGGGTGGAAATGCAGGTGCAAGCTGGCGAAATGGAGACCTTGTTTGACTGGCAGCTGAGTGCACCCCATGCCTTGCGAGCACACCCCAGTGATGAGCACTTTTTGCCTCTGTACTTTGCGCTGGGCGCTGGTGGAGATGGTGCCAAGGCACACTACCTGAGCCGCGAAGTGATGTGCGGCACTCTGGCAATGGACGCTTTTGCCCTGCAGAATTAGTATTTGATAGCTACTAGCTCTTTGTGTACAAGAGCTGGAGATCTATTTGGCTTGTATTTTTGATGTTGAGTGTGAATCGTTTGGCCTGAAAGATAAGAAATGTTGAATCTTCCTTTGGATTACCTGCACCGGCCTGCACAAGAGGGCATGCAAAAACCTTGGCTGTTGATGTTGATGCATGGTGTGGGCAGCAATGCCGATGACTTGTTTGGCTTGGCCGATTATGTGCCGCCGCAGTTTCATGTTCTCAGTTTGCAGGCACCGAATCCCATGGGGCCGAATGCATTTGCCTGGTTCATGTTTTCGGTGAATGCCGATGGCTCTCGCCATATCGATGCCGCACAGGAGCAGCAAAGCCGTGCCTTGGTAGCGCAAACGGTGGCAGCAGCCAGTGCGCAGCTAGGGGTGCCGCCTGACCGCGTCATGGTGGGTGGTTTCAGCCAAGGCGGCATCATGAGCTTGAGCCTGCTGCTGACTCAGCCAGAGCTCTTGTCGGGCGTGTGCGTCTGGCACAGCCGGTTGTTGCCAGAGGTACTGCCTGCCCAGGCATCAGCCGCGCAGTTGGATGGCAAGCATGCATGGATCAGCCATGGCACGGTGGATAACGTGATTCCTTTGGCCAGTGCCCATGCCATTCGTGCACACCTAGAAAGTTTGCCGGTGCAACTGCGCTACCAAGAATACGCGTGCCAGCACACCATCCACCCGCAAGAGCTGCGCGATAGCATGCAGTGGCTGGCCGAGCAGGCCGCAGCTTGAGATAGATCATTGCGCGTTCAATGCTGCGCCGCAGCACGACTTACGCGCAGGGTTGTTACAGATGTGTGACGCCGAACGGATCACAATGGGCTGGCCTGAAGGGCAGTGGCTTAAGCTGCCCAGCCTGTTGTTAACGAAAGGATGGACATGTTTCCTGAATACCGTGACCAGATCGAAGCATTGCGTGCCAGTGATCGCAATTTCAGTCGGCTGTATGACAAGCACTGTGCGTTGGACCAAGAAGTTCAGCAGTTGGTGGCTCGTAAAACCAATGATCTGCAAACCGACATTGAGCAGCTGAAAAAACAGAAATTGGCGGTGAAAGAGCAGATTTACGCCTTGCTGCAAAATGCAGCGCCCACGCTGGCGCTGAAGCAATACAAAAACTATCTGAATCAGGAATGGCGTGAAACGGTGGCACCCTCGGCTTACAGGGCCTCTGCGGTGGGGTAGACATTTTCAGACCAATAAAAAGGCACCATGAGGTGCCTTTTTTATTGGCGTGTTTTTAGATGTGGTGCGTGCTATGCCGCTGAAACAAGGCATCCAACAAGGGGGGCAGCGTTGGCAGGGCTTGAGCAAATTGAGCAGGAGCGACCCAGTAGGCTTCGCATGCCACAGCAAAAAACTCTGCAGGATCTGTTGCGCCATATGCGTCCAGCCAAGGGGCTGGCTGCCCAAAGCGCTCGTGGGCAGCCAAGGCCTCACAAAATGTCTCATAAGCTGCCAGCCAAGTGCTGGACCACAGCTGCTGTGCTTGGACTGATGAGGTGTAGCCCATAAAGCCTGCGGGCAGTGGAGGGCAGCCATCTGCACCGCCATTGGCCATGTCCAGTTTGTGCGCAAACTCGTGGATGACCACATTGCTGCCTGCTCCCAAGTGAGGGTGTTCACCTGGTTGAATGGCCGCCCAGCTTAAGGTGACGGGGCCGCGCTCCATGGCTTCTCCCATCAAGGCCTCGCTGTAATGGTGGACCACGCCTGCTGCATCAATGGTTGTGCGGCGCGCAATGACGTCGCCGGGGTAAATGATGATGCCGACAAAATCGTCATACCAGCGCAGTGCTTGCTGGGGTGTTCCCCAGTGAATCAACAGCACGCAGGCTTGCGCAGCGACTGCCAGCGCCATGGCATCAGTAATCTCAAGGCCGTTGGCACCAGAAAATTGTTTGCGCTGTAAAAAATGAGCACACAGTGCGCGCAGCTGCAGCAGCTCTTGAGGTGAAAGCTGTTGCAAGAAGGCGTATTGTTGGAGCGTGGATTGCCACAGGTTGTCTGGAATCTCTGGTGGCGTCCCCAGTCTGCCAGGCAAGCTGGGGCGCAACCAGTCAGAGATTTTTTTCCACATGGGCATCAAAACGGCAAACGCTGCCAGCCTTGCGGCGTGAGGCGCAGAACTTCTGCACGGTGGGTGTGGCCATCGATATGCCAGTCGCTGAGCACAATGCGTGTGCGCGTAGTACCTTGCCTGCTAGGCGCTAGCGCATGGTCTGCAGGGCGGTGCGTATGGCCGTGGATGAGCCATTCGGTGTTAGTTGTATCCATCCACCGTAGAGTGGCGGCAGTGTCAACGTCTGCATATTGCGCACCGCTGTCTTTGTGCATTTGGCTTTGCGCCCGCATGGCTTTGCCCAGCGCCCGGCGGGCAGGCAAGGGTTGGCTCAGCGTTTGCTGCATCCATTGCGCAGAGCGGCTGATGGCACGAAATTTCTGGTAGTCCACATCATCCAGACACAGTGCATCACCATGGCTGAGAAGGATGCGACGCTCGCCAAACACCAAGACGGTGGGGTCGTTCAGGCCTGTCATGCCACAGCGCTGCAAAAACGTATCGCCTACCAAGAAATCACGGTTGCCCACCATGAAAAAGAGTGCACGGTGCTGGCTGGCTTCTTTCAAAATGGCCGCAGCTTGTGCTTCAAAGCTGTCGGGCTCGTCCAGCGTATCGTCACCCACCCAGACCTCAAACAAATCACCGAGCATGAACACCGCATCGGCTTGCGTGGTGCGCAGGTATTGGCGCCAAGCATCTAGCGTGCCGGGCTCTGCAGGGTCAAGGTGCAGGTCAGAAATAAATTCGGCCGTGCGCCAGTGTGCAGGAGCCACAAGCTCCTGCACGGGCAGCACGGCCGTTAAATGGTCGGCAGTCAAGACCAGATGGCTGCTGGCTTAAATCGCCACAGCCTTGTCGATGACCACAGTGTCAAAAGGCACATCGTCATGGAAACCCTTGCGAGTTGTACGCACCTTTTTGATGGCGTCCACGATGTCTTCGCCTTTGACAACCTTGCCGAACACAGCGTAGCCCCAGCCTTGGGCTGTGGGTGATGTGTGATTCAGAAAATCGTTATCAACAGTATTCAGAAAGAACTGGCCAGTAGCGCTGTGAGGGTCGCTGGTACGTGCCATAGCGATGGTGTACTTGGCGTTCTTCAGACCGTTCTTGGCTTCGTTTTCGATGGGGTCGTTCACGGGCTTTTGCTTCATGTCAGCCGTGAAACCGCCACCCTGGATCATGAAGTTCTTGATCACGCGGTGAAAGATGGTGCCGTTGTAGAAGTCGCTGTTGACGTAGTTCAGGAAATTCTCGGTCGACTTGGGCGCGTTCTTTGCGTCCAGCTCAAGGGTGATCACGCCTTGGGTGGCTGTGTCTGCAACGTTGATGGTGATGTGCAGCTCAACTTGAGGGTTGCTCATGGCAAAACTTTCTGAAAAGGAAATAAAACAGGCGCCTTGACCATTACTTGATCAGTGCCGCCGAAGTAATGGTGATGGCAGAAGTGGGCACATTTTGGTGCATGCCACGGTTGCCCGTGGGTACTGTGCGTATTTTGTCGATCACTGCCTGGCCTTGTACCACTTTGCCAAACACGGCATAGCCGTGGCCATCAGGCTGAGGGGCGTTCAGCATGTCGTTGTTGGCTACATTGATGAAGAACTGCGACGTGGCTGAATTGGGGTTGCCTGTGCGAGCCATGGCAATGGTGTAACGATCATTTTTCAAGCCGTTCTTGGCTTCCAGGTCAATTGGTGCACGGTTGGTTTTTTGCTGCATATCGGCAGTGAAGCCGCCGCCCTGGATCATGAAGCCGTCAATCACGCGGTGGAAAACCGTGCCTTCATAGTGCTTGTCGGCAACGTACCGTAAAAAATTCTCTACAGTCTTTGGGGCTTTTGTAGGTTCAAGTTCCACGATGAACTCACCCATATTGGTGGTGAATTTCACGCGTGGTTTGGCAGCATCTTGTGCCATTGCTAGGCCAGAGGCGCTGGTCAGCACAATGCCAGCCAAAGTAAGTGTCAGGGTTCTGCGGGACAACGTCATGGCGGTGCTCCTTGCGGTTGTGCAATACAAATTTTGAAAATAAGAGGCCTTTGGCGCAGGCCGATGCTCTGTCGGATTCACCACAGGGCCAGAGGTTCAATCAGCGCGCTGCTGGTTGCAGCATGTCTGTCAGTGTGGACAGCTTGAGTTTGAGTGCGCGGTTGTTGCCGTTAAGCTTGAGAGACTGGTTGTACGAATCATGCGCCAGGCGGGCGTATATGTCGCCCAGATTCTCATGTGCGACAGCGTAGTTGGGGTTGTTGCGCACCGCCATCTCCAGCGCGCCGCGGGCCTTGTCAAGCTGCCCTTGGCTGGCGTAAATCACAGCCAAGTTGTTGTAGGGCTCTGGCAGCTCTGGGTATTCCTCTACCAGGGTCTGAAATGTGGTGGTAGCTGCCTCTAAGTCGCCTGCTTTAGATTGAGCGACACCTTTGAGAAAACGCATTTGCGGATCTCTGGGGTTGTTGCTCAAATACTGATCAGCCTTTGCAATGGCCTCTGCAGGTTTACCCGTTTTTGCCAAGGCGGCGACATCGTCGTACATATCTGCTTGCGCAACACCCGCGATCAAAAAACCAGACAGAGCCAGCAGGCGCAACATGGATCGAGGATGGAGGTAAGAGGACATGTAGGTGCTTTCCAGAGGCAACAGGAACCTGCCAGCGTGGCGGGCTTATACTGCGCAAGATTGTAGCTGAGGGGGTGCTGGCGTTTGGCGTTGGCAGCCCTGTCACTGACCTTGTCCCGGCTACAGCAAGGAGACAGTGTGGCACAAGCAATGTGCTGCCGCTCCCTCCCAATCTTCCGTTTTTTGACACTCCATGAGTTTGCGTATCTACAACACGCTGTCGCGTGCATTGGAGGCTTTTTCGCCGCTGGAAACTGGACATGTACGTATGTACGTGTGCGGTATGACGGTCTACGACCTGTGTCATTTGGGCCATGCACGTTCCATGGTCGCTTTTGATGTGGTGCAGCGTTGGCTGCGCGCCAGCGGCATGCAGGTGACCTATGTGCGCAATATCACGGATATTGACGACAAGATCATCAAGCGCGCCGTTGAAAATGGCGAAACCATCCGCAGCCTGACGGATCGCATGATCGATGCGTTGCACCAAGATGCCGATGCGCTGGGCATTGAACGCCCCACGCACGAGCCGCGTGCCACCGACTATGTGCCGCAAATGCTCAAGATGATTGGCGCGCTGCAAGCCAAGGATCTGGCCTACCAGGCGGGCAATGGCGATGTGAACTTTGCTGTGCGCAAATTTCCTGGCTATGGCAAGTTGTCAGGTAAGTCACTCGATGAGTTGCAGGCTGGTGAGCGCGTGGCTGTCCAAGACGGCAAGGCTGACCCTTTTGACTTTGTGCTGTGGAAATCCTCCAAGCCCGAAGAGCCGTCAGATGTGAAGTGGCAAAGCCCGTTTGGCGAAGGCCGTCCCGGCTGGCACATCGAGTGCTCGGCGATGGGCTGCGAGATGCTGGGTGAGAGCTTTGATATTCATGGCGGCGGTGCTGACTTGCAGTTCCCCCATCATGAAAACGAAATTGCGCAAAGCGAAGGCGCAACGGGCAAGCCGTTTGCACAAACGTGGATGCACAACGGTTTCATCAATGTTGATAACGAGAAGATGTCCAAGTCCTTGGGTAACTTCTTCACCATCCGTGATGTCCTCAAGGAATACGACGCAGAAACCGTGCGTTTCTTCGTGGTGCGCAGCCATTACCGCAGCCCACTCAATTATTCAGACGTGCATCTGGACGATGCCCGCAATGCGTTAAAGCGTCTGTATACCGCCTTGAGTTTGGTGACGCCGGTGGCTGTGCAAATTGATTGGTCTGAGACCCATGCAGCGCGCTTTAAGGCAGCCATGGATGAGGACTTTGGCACGCCTGAAGCGGTGGCTGTGTTGTTTGAGCTGGCGGGGGAAGTCAATCGCACACAGTCGCCCGCAGTGGCTGGCTTGCTCAAAGCGCTGGGCGCATGCTTGGGCTTGCTGCAAGACGATCCGCAAAAATTCTTGCAGGCTGGCGCAGCAGGCGTTGATGCTGCGGCTATTGAGGCGCAGATTGCTGCGCGCGCTACAGCCAAAGCTGAAAAGAACTGGGCAGAAGCCGATCGCATTCGCAAAGCGCTGCTGGAGCAGGGCATTGTGCTCAAGGATTCGTCTGCAGGAACAACGTGGGAGGCCGCTCAGTAACCACTGAGTGCGTGTATTTTTGATGTCTCCCACTCTCAAAGAATTACCCCAGCCACCAGCGCATGCGCCGGTGTATTGGGCTGAGGCATGCAAACACCTGGTCAAGAAAGACCGGGTGATGCGTCGCCTCATTCCGCAGTTCAGTGCTGAGGCGCTGCAAACACGTGGTGATCCGTTCATCACGCTGGCGCGATCCATTGTGGGTCAGCAGGTTTCTGTGAAATCTGCGACAGCCATCTGGAAGCGTTTCAGCGCTTTGCTGCAAGCGATGACTCCGGCCAATGTGTTGCTGCTCAAAGTCGATGACATGCGCGGCGCAGGTTTGTCTGCCCGCAAAGTGGACTATCTGGTGGACTTGGCACTGCACTTCACGGAAAACCGCTTGCATGTGCAAGAGTGGGAGCAGATGGATGATGAACTCATCATTGCTGAGCTCACTGCTATTCGTGGCATCGGTCGCTGGACGGCTGAAATGTTCCTGATCTTTTATCTGCTGCGGCCCAACGTTTTACCTCTGGATGACGTGGGTTTGCTCAAGGGCATTAGCCAGAGCTATTTCTCGGATGATCCTGTGAGCCGCAGTGAAGCCCGAGAAGTTGCCGAGGCCTGGAAACCTTGGTGCACCGTGGCAACTTGGTATATTTGGCGCTCGCTCGATCCGCAGCTTGAGGCCTGATGAAGAATTTCTAGGCCCCATCGCGCAGGCCGGGACAAGGAGAAACAACTTGGCGAAAAAAACCTTTCTGGACTTTGAACAGCCTATTGCTGAGCTCGAAGCCAAAATCGAAGAGCTGCGTTATGTGCAGACAGAAAATGCAGTGGACATCTCGGAAGAGATTGACCAACTGAGCAAAAAGAGCGGCCAGCTCACCAAAGACATCTACAGTGATCTGACCCCTTGGCAGATCACCAAGATTGCGCGTCATCCTGAGCGCCCTTACACGCTGGACTACGTGCGCGAGTGCTTTACCGACTTTGTCGAAATGCACGGCGACCGCCACTTTGCCGATGACAAATCCATTGTGGGTGGCTTGGCGCGTTTTAATGGCCAGCCTTGCATGATCATTGGTCATCAAAAGGGTCGCGACACCAAAGAGCGCGCAATGCGCAACTTTGGCATGACCAAGCCCGAGGGCTACCGCAAGGCGCTGCGTCTGATGAAAACGGCTGAGAAGTTCAAGCTGCCTGTGTTCACGTTTGTGGATACTCCCGGCGCTTTCCCTGGGATTGATGCCGAAGAGCGCAGCCAGTCCGAGGCGATTGGTCGCAACATCTTTGAGATGGCGCAACTGCAAACCCCCATCATTACTACTGTGATCGGTGAAGGTGGCTCTGGCGGAGCGCTGGCAATTTCGGTAGCTGACCAAGTGCTGATGCTGCAGTACTCTGTGTACTCCGTGATCAGTCCTGAAGGCTGTGCTTCCATTTTGTGGAAAACCGGCGAGAAAGCCGAACTGGCCGCAGATGCCATGGGCATCACTGCACACCGCCTGAAGGCGCTGGGCTTGGTCGACAAAATTGTGAATGAGCCAGTGGGTGGCGCGCAGCGTGACCACAAGCACATGGGCAGCCTGCTCAAGCGTGCCTTGGCCGATGCATGGCGTCAGCTGTCTGACCTCAAGCCCAAAGAATTGCAAGACCGCCGTTATGAGCGTCTGCAAAGCTATGGTCGTTTCAACGATACTAAGGTCAGCTAATGCTCTGTGGCTTGCCTGGCAAGCCGCAGCATCTGCACTGAAATGGTCCTGCGGGACCATTTTTGTTGTGTGAGAGGTTTTTATATTGATAGCTGCTTGCGCTTATGTGTAAAGACTTTTAAATATGTTTAATATTGAAAGTATTACTGTGCAAGCGTTGGCAGCTACTATGTTTGAAGGGTGGAAGGGGCGATGACTGTTTCGGTTGATCAAGCCATCCAAGCCTTTGCGCCTGCATTGCCATTGGTGGTGGCTTACAGCGGGGGGGCAGATTCCACCGCCTTGCTGCATGCCTGTGCCAGGCGTTGGCCGGGACACGTGTACGCCATTCATGTGCACCATGGGCTGCAAGCTGCTGCTGATGATTTTGAAGCGCACTGCCGCGTGGTGTGCGAACAGCTTCGGGTGCCTTTGTCGGTCGTGCATGTAGATGCTCGCCACCAGGCAGGGCAAAGCCCTGAAGACGCAGCGCGTCGCCATCGTTACACCGCATTGGCTGCGCATGCGCGCCAGGCATTTGCTCAGCCCATGGCGAGTATTGCGCTGGCCCAGCATGCCGATGACCAGGTGGAGACCTTGCTGCTAGCTTTGTCACGGGGGGCGGGTGTCGCCGGTCTGGCCGCCATGCCATCACATTGGCAGCGAGAGGGACTGGATTGGTATCGCCCATTGCTGGGGGTGGATGTGGCCGATATTCGTGCTTGGCTAAAAGTGCAAGATATTGCCTGGGTAGAAGACCCCACCAATGCCGACCCCAGCTACACGCGCAACCGAATTCGCTTGCAGTTGCTGCCCGTGCTGGAGCAAGTGTTCCCCCAGTTTCGCACCACTTTTGCCCGCAGCAGTGCCCACGCTGCGCAAGCCAAACGCTTGCAGAAGGATTTGGCGCAGTTGGATTTGCAGTCTGTCGGCGTGCCGCCTGCAATTAAAGCGCTGCAGCAGTTCAGTCAAGAGCGCCAGGCCAATGTGTTGCGTCATTGGTTGCTGCAATACCACCAAGTCACGCCCACGGCCGCACAGCTGCAGGAGCTGCTGCGGCAAATAAGTGCCTGTCACACGCGAGGCCACCAAATCCGTATCAAGGTGGGCTACGGGTTTGCCGTAAGGGTTGGGGGCAACCTCGGTTGGTACAATCCCTGAGTTTTGGTCCCAATCATTGAGTACGAAAACCGGCGGCGCGCCAAAACACGTTTCATCCAACAGCGCCGTGGCAAGCAGTTTCGTCACCCTAATATCCAATGGCACTGATCGTTCATAAATACGGCGGCACCTCGATGGGCTCACCAGAGCGCATTCGCAATGTTGCCAAGCGTGTGGCCAAGTGGGCTCGGGCAGGTCACCAAATGGTGGTTGTACCCAGCGCCATGAGTGGCGAAACCAATCGTTTGCTGGGTTTGGCCAGCGAATTGGCACCCAGCCAAGCCAAGTCTTCGTACTACCGTGAGTTGGACATGTTGGCGTCCACGGGCGAGCAAGCATCGTCGGCACTGCTGGCGATTGCATTGCAATCCGAGGGCATGGATGCCATCAGCTATGCAGGCTGGCAAGTGCCAGTGCGCACTGATAGCAGCTACACCAAAGCGCGCATTGAATCGATTGATGACGTGCGTGTGCGTGGCGATCTGGATGCCGGTCGCGTGGTCATCATCACCGGCTTCCAAGGCATCGATCCGAAGGGTAATGTCACCACGCTGGGGCGTGGCGGCTCTGACACCTCCGCAGTGGCGATTGCCGCAGCCTTGAAGGCCAATGAGTGCCTGATCTATACCGACGTAGATGGTGTTTACACCACAGACCCCCGCGTGGTGCCCGCTGCCAAGCGCTTGGGGACGGTCAGTTTTGAAGAAATGTTGGAGATGGCCAGCCTGGGCTCCAAGGTGCTGCAGATCCGCTCCGTGGAATTTGCAGGCAAGTACAAAGTTCCTATGCGTGTGCTCTCAAGCTTCACGCCCTGGGATATCGATTTGGACGAAGAAGCCAAGTCCGGCACGCTGATTACTTTTGAGGAAGACGAGAAAATGGAAAAAGCCGTTGTTTCTGGCATCGCATTCAACCGTGGCGAAGCCAAGATCTCCGTGCTCGGCGTGCCTGACACCCCAGGCATTGCTGCTGGCATCCTGGGTCCTGTGGCTGATGCCAATATTGAAGTCGACGTCATCATTCAGAACATCTCTAAAGATGGAAAGACTGATTTCTCCTTCACGGTGAATCAGGGTGACTACCAGCGCGCACTGGAATTGCTGCGTGACAAGGTTGCTCCAGCTTTGGGAGCCTCTGAAGTCGTGGGTAACCAGAACATTGCCAAAGTCAGCATTGTCGGCATTGGCATGCGCAGCCATGTAGGTGTGGCTTCGACGATGTTCCGTACGCTGAGCCAGGAAGGTGTGAACATCCAAATGATCTCTACCTCCGAGATCAAGACGTCCGTCGTGATCGATGAAAAGTACTTGGAGTTGGCCGTACGCTCGCTGCACACGGCGTTTGGTTTGGATAAAAGCGAATAATTTTCGCGATTTCCAAAAAGCAGTCAAAAAAGCTGCTTACAATAGCGTCATTCTGGAAACGTGACCGAGTGGCCGAAGGTGCTCCCCTGCTAAGGGAGTATGGGGTGTA
>CAUQST010000016.1:0-92616 GCA_963520865.1 uncultured Comamonas sp. | reverse complement strand
TACCCGCTAGTACCTGAAACTAGTGCGTCTACCAATTCCGCCACCTGGGCAAAAGTCAGATTGTTTTTGAATTAAGTGAGGTAGCACTCAACAATCTGCTCTTGGTTGATGTTTGCTGAACCAGCAAACATCGATAAATTTTGGTGCCCAGGAGAGGACTCGAACCTCCACGATGTTACTCGCTAGTACCTGAAACTAGTGCGTCTACCAATTCCGCCACCTGGGCTGATTTTTATTGAAACCTGTTAAGGTGAGCAATAAATTTCATATTTCACTGAAAAAAGAAGTTTACTTCCAAACAAAGCGTTCATTTGGTAATTTATGAACTTTTTGTTTTCCAACACTGCAAGCAGTTGTCGTTAAACTTGGTGCCCAGGAGAGGACTCGAACCTCCACGGAATTACCCGCTAGTACCTGAAACTAGTGCGTCTACCAATTCCGCCACCTGGGCTTTTCAGGAAAGATTTAGATTGTATAGCAAAAAAATGGACCCTCGCACCAACGCACGCGCTTCGCTCCAGGAGATTGAAGGAATTGTGCAAGGGCACCGAGATGGGCATGGCTTTGTCATTCGTGACGATGCTGGTGCCGATATTTTCCTTCCGGCCAATGAGATGCGTGCCGTGCTGCACAAAGATCGTGTGCGCGTGCACATCGTGCGACAAGACAGGCGTGGTCGCCCGGAGGGGCATGTTGTCGAAATTGTTGAGCGCCCCACCAAAACGTTGATTGGCCGTTTGCTGCAAGAAAGTGGCGTGTGGCTGGTTGCGCCTGAAGACAAACGTTACGGCCAGGATGTCCTGGTGCCGCAAAGCGCGATTGGCAAAGCCAAGACCGGGCAGGTGGTTGTGGTGGAGCTGACAGAGGCGCCGGCCTTGTTTGGTCAGCCTGTCGGGCGCATTGTGGAGGTGCTGGGTGAAATGGATGACCCTGGCATGGAAATTGAAATTGCGGTGCGCAAGTACGGTGTGCCGCACATTTTTTCGGATGCATGTCTGGCTGCTGCAAAGGCGTTGCCCGAAAAGGTGATGGCTAAAGATCGCAAGGGGCGCGTGGATTTGCGCGATGTGCCGTTGTGCACCATCGACGGCGAAGATGCCCGCGACTTTGATGATGCGGTGTATTGCGAGCCAGCCAAAGTAGGGCGCAGCAAGGGTTGGCGCTTGCTGGTGGCGATTGCTGATGTCAGTCACTACGTGCAAAACGGCAATGCCATTGACATTGACGCTTATGAGCGTGCAACCAGTGTGTATTTCCCGCGTCGTGTGATTCCCATGCTGCCGGAAAAGCTGTCCAACGGCCTGTGCTCTTTGAACCCTGATGTCGATCGCTTGTGCATGGTCTGCGACATGCTGATCACGGCCAAGGGTGAGGTGCATGCCTATCAGTTTTACCCGGGTGTCATGCACAGTCATGCGCGTTTTACATATACCGAGGTGGCGGCAATTTTGTCGAACACCCGTGGCCCTGAGGCGCAGCAGCGGGCGGAGCGCGTGCCAGACCTGCTGAACTTGCATGGTGTGTTTCGCGCCTTGCTGGAGGCGCGGCAGGCGCGTGGTGCGGTGGATTTCGATACGGTGGAGACGCAGATTGTTTGTGATGACAATGGCCGCATCGAGAAAATCATTCCACGCACGCGCAATGACGCACACCGTTTGATTGAAGAATGCATGCTGGCGGCCAATGTTTGCAGTGCTGATTTCATTGAGCAAAATGGCCGCAATGCACTGTTTCGGGTGCATGACAAGCCTTCCATCGAAAAGTTGGAGCTGCTGCGTGGATACCTGAAAGCCTTGGGTATTCCGCTGTCTGTCAGCGATACACCGCGTCCAGCAGAGTTTCAGGCGATTGCGGCGGCCACCAAGGATCGCCCCGATTCGCAGCAAATTCACACCATGCTGTTGCGCACCATGATGCAAGCCATGTATACGCCCGATAACGGCGGGCACTTTGGTTTGGCGTTTGAGGCGTACACGCACTTCACCAGCCCTATCCGGCGTTATCCGGATTTGTTGGTGCACCGCGTCATCAAATCCATTCTGGAAGAAACCAAGTACAAGCTGCCTAAACTGCCTGCGCCGGGGGAGGCGCAAGAGAAGATGGCCAAGCGTTTGGCGAGCCGTGTGGCTGATCCGCAAATCAAGCCCCGTAGCCGTGTGGCGCAGGCTGAAATACAGGGTTGGGAAGCTGCGGGCTTGCATTGCAGTGCCAACGAGCGCCGTGCTGATGAGGCCAGTCGCGACGTGGAGGCTTGGCTCAAGTGCAAGTACATGCGCGATTACTTGGGTGAAGAGTTTGCTGGCACGGTGACAGCGGTGACCAGTTTTGGTATTTTTGTCACGCTGGATGCCATGTATGTGGAAGGTCTGGTGCACATCACCGAGCTGGGGGGCGACTACTTTAAGTTTGATGAGCAGAGGCAAGAGCTGCGCGGTGAGCGCAGTGGCGTTCGTTACGCGATTGGTACGCGCTTGCAGGTGCAGGTCAGCCGTGTGGACTTAGATGGCCGCAGGATTGATTTCCGGATTGTGCAAGATGAGGCGGCTGTACCTCCAGCGCGCGGTGGTGCGGGCGGGCGTCAGCGCGATGCCCGCCGTGAACGCCGCGATGCTGACGCGCAGCAGCCCTCTGCTTACGCTGAGCCTGCACCTCGTGCACGTGGCCAGGATGCGCGGCGTGGCTCTGGTGGCAAGGTGGTGAAGACTGCGCCAGCTCGCTCTGAAGCTGCGCAGGCGTCTTTTGGTGCCGTGCGCGATAAAAAGAATGAAGAAACCAAAGCAGTGGGCAAGACTGCGAGCAAGTCGTCGAAAAAACGTCGATAAGCTGTATTGAAATATAAAGTGAGCTGTTAGCGATTGTGCTTGTTGAGTTTCAAATTCTTTTCATGCTGAAAGCTTTGCGTATCAAGCGCTTGCAGCTCATTTTTTATATCTATAGTTACTGCAGTGTGTGCTGAAAGTGCTGCTTCCATAGCTCTGGAGTGCTTTTGCAGGTATTGATGCAGTAATGCACAAGTAACAAATTTGTGTTGCTTGTGCATGGGTACTGAGCACCCGGTAGCTGCGTGAATCCACGCGTTGAGTGCGTGCTTTGAATGACTTGGTGCGCCCCCGCTGGATGGCAGGTGAGGGTTGTGGTCAGTGTGCGTGTGCTCTTAAAAGCGCAAGGGGTGAAAGGCCTGCATGTCGATGGCTGTAGCGCGGTCGGCAACCATGTCGGCAATGGCGCGGGCACAGCCAGCAGCAAGGCTGATGCCGTGGCTACCGTGTGCCAGGTTGAGCCAGATGCCGTGATGCCCGCTGGGGCCAGTCAAGGGCAGTCCGTCGGGTAGATGACCCCGGCAGCCGCGCCAAACCTGCACCTGGGGAGACGATAGCTGTGCGCCACCGGGGAACCAGTCGTTCAACAGGCGGTACATGCGTTGCAATGTAAGGGTGTGGTGTGGTGCCTCGGCACTGCTTCCCAATTCCAGGCCTGCGGTAATGCGCACGCGTTGGCCTACGCGACTGATCGTGGCTTGTTGCGCCCAATCCATGATGGCTGAGCGAGGTGCTTGCAGCCCATCGCGTACCGGAGCGGTCACGCTGTAGCCCCAGGTGGGCATGATGGGTAAATTCAGGTGAAGGTTTTGCAGCAAACGGTGGCTGGCGCCTGTGCATATCACGATGGCATCGTGGCGTTGCAGCGTACCGGTGATTTCAATGCCAACAGGTTGTTTGCTGATGGATTGAATCTGAATACCCGTGCGAATAGCGACGCCCATCTCTTGGGCCTGCAGGCGAAGGTATTGTGTCCAAAGGCGTGGATTGATGGATTCGCCATCCGGAAAATGCACGGCGCTGATCCATGTGATTTCTTGGCCCAGACCCGGCTCCAGTATCTGGGCTTGGGCGGCGCTAAGCATTTTGCACGCCACGTTTTGTGCTTCAAGCAGTGGCATTTGTTGGTTCCAAAATTCCACTTCTTGCGGGGTGCGCAGCATGATCAGTCCGCCGGACTTTCGTTCTGCGGCGATGTCAGTGTCCTCGCAGTCCTGCCAGCGCAAACTCGCGCTATACGCGCTGAGAGTAGACAGTGAAGTCAAGAGTGTGCAGTCGCCTTGCTTGGTGGCGTTCTTCTCGTGCTTCTTCCATTGGCGCACCCACCGCCACACGGGGGAGCCAATCATGCTGGATGTTTGAATCAGTCCAGCACCGCTTTTTAGCTGTTTGAATGGCATTCCTGCGCCTGGCGTGGCCAAACTTTGGGGCAGGCAAGGCGACAGCCAGCCGCCAGGCGCAAAGCTGGCATCTTCAGCGGCGGCGTTCATTTGTTCGTAGACGGTAACTTGGTGCCCGTCTCGGGCAAATTCCAAGGCCGTGGAGATGCCGGTAATTCCGGCTCCCACGATGGCAATATTCATGGCATGTAGGCGCTATTCGGGAAGTCGTGATTTTGACGTGCAAAAGCAGCTGGCAATAACCCAATTCGCAAAGAAATATGAACAAGCATCACCATGCTGGACTGAAGGCTGTGAGAGAAAGCTTTCAATCCTTCACGAGGGTGGTGTCTGTCTTATGCTAAAATATTTCGGCTTTGCAGTTGGTTGTCCGGCGTTGTGCTGGGTGCAGTTGCAAAGTAAATCGCAAATCAGCTCTCTCAAGGTGTTGTTAACCAATGGGTTAACAAAATCGAGCTGCATTTAAGACCAAACCTTTGGAGAAAATTATGTCCGTTACTATGCGCGAGATGCTGGAAGCCGGTGTTCACTTCGGCCACCAAACACGTTTCTGGAACCCCAAGATGGCTCCGTTCATCTTCGGTCACCGCAACAAAATTCACATCATCAACCTGGAAAAGTCCCTGCCTATGCTGCAGGACGCACAGAAGTTTGCTAAGCAGCTGGCTTCTAACGGCGGCTCCATCATGATGGTTGGTACAAAGCGTCAAGCCCGTGATCTGGTTGCTGCAGAAGCCCAGCGCGCTGGCGTGCCTTACGTGGATCAGCGCTGGTTGGGCGGCATGCTGACCAACTTCAAGACAGTGAAGACTTCCATCAAGCGTCTCAAGGACATGAAGGTTCAGCAAGAAGCTGGTCTGGAATCCATGTCCAAGAAAGAGCAACTGATGTTTGCTCGCGAACTGGAGAAGTTGGAAAAAGACATCGGCGGTATCCAGGATATGGCTGCTTTGCCTGACGCTATTTTTGTGATCGATGTGGGCTTCCACAAGATTGCTATTTCCGAAGCCAAGAAGCTGGGTATTCCATTGATCGGCGTGGTGGATACCAACCACAATCCCGAAGGCATTGACTACGTGATTCCTGGTAACGATGACTCCGCAAAGGCTGTGGCTTTGTATGCCCGTGCTATTGCTGACGCCATTGTGGAAGGCCGCGAAGCTCGTCTGAACGATGTGGCTAAGGTTGCTGCTGGTGAAGGCTCTGACGAGTTCGTGGAAGTGGAAGACTCCGCTGCCTAAGCTCTGGCTGCGCGACTTGTCGCGATAAAGAAGCGGGGCTCTAGGTAGCCCCCTTTTTTTAAGCTGAAATCCTGTAACGATTTGAACTGAATACGGAGAAAAAAATGGCTGCAATTACCGCAAGCATGGTGGCTGAACTGCGCGCTAAGACCGATGCGCCCATGATGGAATGCAAGAAGGCACTGACAGAAGCTGATGGCGATATGGCCAAAGCTGAAGAGTTGCTGCGTGTGAAGCTGGGTACCAAGGCTGGCAAGGCTGCTTCGCGTGTGACTGCTGAAGGCGTGGTGACTTCTTTCATCGATGGCAACGTAGGTGCCTTGATCGAAGTGAACAGCGAAACTGACTTCGTGTCCAAGAACGACAGCTTCTTGGCGATGGCTGCTGCTGCCGCTGAACTGGTTGCCAAGCACAATCCTGCTGACGTGGCAGCTTTGGGCGCTCTGGCTTATGAGCAAGACGGTTTCGGCCCCACATTGGAAGATGTGCGCAAGGGTCTGATCGGCAAGATCGGTGAAAACATGTCTTTCCGTCGCTTCAAGCGTCTGGAAGGTAACCTGGCTGCTTACGTTCACGGTTCGCGCATTGGCGTGATCGTAGAGTTTGACGGCGACGCTGCAGCAGCCAAGGATGTGGCCATGCACGTGGCTGCCATGAAGCCAGCCGCTTTGACCAGCGCTGATGTGCCTGCTGACCTGATCGAAAAAGAGCGTACCGTTGCTGCTGCCAAGGCCGCAGAATCTGGCAAGCCTGCTGAGATCGTCGCCAAGATGGTGGAAGGTTCCGTTCAGAAGTATCTGAAGGAAGTTTCTCTGGCTGACCAGGTGTTTGTAAAGGCCGCTGACGGCAAGCAAACCGTGGCTCAAATGCTCAAGGCTGCGAACACCACCGTGAAAAGCTTTACGCTGTACGTTGTGGGTGAAGGCATTGAGAAGAAGGTAGACGACTTCGCAGCTGAAGTAGCAGCCCAAATGGCTGCTGCTAAGGGCGCGTAATTAGCGTCTGGCTTTTTTGCTCCCGACCGATTTCTTTCAAAAACTGCACACCACACCGGAGTTACCCATGACACAAGTTAAACCAGCCCACAAGCGCATCTTGCTTAAGTTGTCTGGTGAGGCGCTGATGGGTGACGATCAGTTCGGCATCAATCGCGCCACCATCGAACGTATGGTGGCCGAGATTGTTGAAGTCTCCAAGATTGGTGTGCAGGTTGCTGTGGTGATTGGCGGGGGCAATATCTTCCGTGGAGTCGCGGGTGGCTCGGCCGGTATGGACCGAGCAACTGCTGACTACATGGGGATGTTAGCTACCGTGATGAATGCATTGGCTTTGGCTGATGCTATGGATAAGCAAGGTCTGACGGCTCGCGTCATGTCGGCCATTGCGATCGAGCAAGTGGTTGAGCCCTATGTACGCCCTAAAGCACTGCAGTACCTTGAAGAAGGTAAGGTTGTGGTTTTTGCTGCCGGTACTGGTAACCCCTTCTTCACCACCGATACAGCAGCAGCTTTACGCGGTGCTGAAATTGGTGCTGAAGTCGTGTTGAAAGCCACCAAGGTGGATGGCGTTTACACGGACGATCCTGCAAAAAATCCCAACGCTACGCGTTATGACCAGCTGGCCTTTGATGAGGCAATTGGCCGTAACTTGGGCATCATGGATGCCACGGCATTTGCTTTGTGCCGTGACCAGAAATTGCCAATCCGCGTATTCTCTATCATCAAGCCAGGTGCTCTGTTGCGCGTGGTAATGGGTGAAAACGAGGGTACATTGGTACACGCTTGATAGATTCAACGCGACATTGGGCCTTCCTTGTGTAAGCAATGGAAGGCCATTTGCTTTCAGAGGTAATAGATATGACGATTGCTGAGATCAAAAAGAACGCAGAAACAAAGATGGGTCAGTCCATTGATGCGTTGAAGAACAACCTGTCACGCATTCGCACAGGGCGTCCTAGCCCTCAACTGCTGGATGTGATTCAAGTGGATTACTACGGCTCCATGGTGCCGTTGTCGCAAGTGGCCAACGTTTCGCTGCTGGATGCACGTACGTTGAGTGTTCAGCCTTGGGAAAAGAGCATGGCTGCCAAAGTGGAAAAAGCCATCCGCGAAAGCGATTTGGGTTTGAACCCTGCATCTTTGGGTGATCTGATCCGAGTGCCAATGCCGCCGATGAGTGAAGAGCGCCGCAAAGAAATGACCAAACTGGCGCGCAATGAAGGCGAAGCTTCCAAGATTGCTGTACGCAATTTGCGTCGTGACGCGAATGAGGCGGTCAAGCGTTTGGTGAAAGACAAGGAAGCGTCGGAAGACGACCAAAAGCGTTCTGAAGCCGACATTCAAAAACTGACGGACAAGCACATTGCAGACGTAGACGCTTTGGTTGCATCGAAAGAGCAAGAAATCTTGGCGGTATAACGGTTGTCTGTGCGGGGAAGAGCAATGACCCAAACCACTGTAATTCCCGGTCACATTGCCATCGTCATGGATGGCAACGGGCGATGGGCTAAAAAACGTTTTTTGCCGCGGTTGGCGGGACACAAGCAGGGCGTAGAAGCTTTGCGCCGCTGTGTGCGCCTGTGCATTGAGCGCGGCGTGCGGGTGCTGACGGTGTTTGCTTTCTCGTCTGAGAACTGGAACCGTCCTGAGGACGAAGTCTCCGGCCTTATGAGTTTGCTGGCAGGGGCTTTGGCGCGCGAGGTTCCCAGCCTGCATGCAGAAGGGGTGCAACTGCACTTCGTCGGCGATCGCAGAGGCTTGTCTGACAAAGTTCAGGCGGGCTTTGTGCAGGCTCAAATGCAGACTTCTGGCAATGAGCGCCTTGTGCTCAACGTCTGCTTTAACTATGGCGGGCGTGCAGATATCGTGCAGGCTGCGGCACGTGTTGCCGAGCAAGGCGATGCAATCACGGAACATAGCTTGAATGCTGCAATGGGAATGGCGCATGTGCCAGATCCCGATTTGCTGATTCGCACAGGCGGTGAGTTTCGGATCAGTAATTTTTTGCTATGGCAAGCGGCTTACTCGGAGTTGTATTTCAGCCCTGTGTTATGGCCAGATTTTGACGCTGTGGCGCTGGATGCTGCTATCAACGATTTTTCGCGGCGCGAACGTAGATTCGGTCAAACATCAGAACAAGTAATACGGTCATCAGCGCAGAAGGTGACTGTTTGAAGGGGGGCATCCCATGCTCAAGCAGCGTGTCATTACAGCTTTGATTTTGCTGGCCATCTTGTTGCCAGCATTGTTTTACTCGAACACTTTTCCGTTCACTTTGCTTGTTTTGCTCATGCTGACTGCTGGCGGATGGGAGTGGGGGCGTCTCAACCACTTGGGCCAATGGGGTGCGATTGCTACTGCTGTTGTCACGTTACTACTCGGTGTGGCTTCCTGGCAGCTTGGGTGGGTGCATCAATCACATTCAGTGCTATGGCTTGTGGTGGGTAGTGCGTGGGTGCTGGGCAGCGTCGGTTTGATCAAAGCCGGGGTGACTGGCTGGGCAACAATTCCTTTGTCTGTCCGCTGGCTGGTAGGTGTTCTTGCGTTATGGGCAGCTGGCCTTGCCATTGTGCAGGCCCGCCAAATAGGCGTGAATTTCTTACTGTCTGTCTTGGCACTTGTTTGGGTTGCCGATATTTTTGCGTACTTTTTTGGCCGCGCCTTGGGGTTGAAGTTCACCAAGGTAAAGCTGGCGCCAGCCATCAGTCCTGGCAAAAGCTGGGAAGGTGCTTGGGGCGGTGCCTTGGGTGTTTTACTTCTGGCTTTTGTCTGGGTGTGGGCAGATGGTTTCGCGCAAGCCAGTGTTTCCAGTTTTTATAGTCGCCTTTTTCAGCAAGGCTGGTGGATGCTGGTTGTGGCTGCGCTGTTTATGGCGGCCATGAGTGTGGTGGGTGATTTGGTGGAGTCTTTGATCAAGCGTAGCGCTGGTGTTAAAGATAGCAGCCAACTTTTACCGGGCCATGGTGGGGTGCTGGATCGCATTGATGCTTTATTGCCCACTTTGCCTTTGGCCATGATGCTGACTTCTTTGGTGCAGTGATGAAACAACGCTTGACGGTTTTGGGCTCAACAGGCTCGATTGGAACGAATACCTTGGATGTCGTGCGCCGGCACTCTGAGAGCTATGAGATTTTTGCCCTCACTGCTGCGACACAGGTCGATGTCATGCTGGCGCAGTGCGCAGAATTTAAGCCGCGTTATGCCGTGATGGCGAGTGGACCGCATGCACAAGATTTGGCTGATAAATTGAAGTCGAACGGGCTTCATACGCAGGTGCTGCAAGAGCAAGATGCTCTAGAGAAAATAGCATCGCATCCAGAGGTGGATGCCGTGATGGGTGCCATTGTCGGGGCGGCTGGTTTGTCTCCGTGTCTGGCTGCAGCCCAGGCGGGCAAACGGTTGCTTCTGGCCAACAAAGAGGCGCTGGTGGTTGGTGGTGCACTGTTCATGGAAACAGTGCATGCCAACAATTGCACGTTACTGCCTATTGATAGTGAGCATTCGGCCATTTTTCAATGTTTGCCGGAGGACCGCAGCACGTGGGGTGCTCGCGTCGATAGTTTGTTGCTGACGGCTTCAGGCGGACCTTTTCGCCAGCGTGATCCTGCAACGTTGTTTGAAATCACACCGGCGCAAGCGTGCAAGCACCCAAATTTCTCCATGGGTCGCAAAATTTCGGTGGATTCAGCCACCATGATGAACAAGGCCTTGGAGGTTATTGAGGCTCGCTGGTTGTTTGATGTGGCCCCTGACAAGATCAAGGTGGTGATTCATCCGCAGCAAATCGTTCATTCGATGGTGCAGTTCAAAGATGCTTCGATCTTGGCGCAGCTTGGAACGCCGGACATGCGTGTGCCGATTGCCTGCGGTCTTGCATGGCCGGAGCGCATTGAAAGTGGTGTGGCACGATTGGATTTCTCCAGCTTGGCTGGCTTGACATTTGAAGAAGCTGATGCACATCGCTTTCCCGGTTTGCATTTGTCGTGGCAGGCATTGAAGGCTCCGGAAGGTACAACAGCAGTGTTAAATGCTGCGAACGAGATTGCTGTGGCGGCTTTTTTATCGAACCAATTGCGTTTTGACCGAATTCATGCGGTGAATTTAGCGACGCTAGAGAAGTTGCAACCGGCCCGGCCGCACTCATTGGATGATCTGCTAGCGCTCAATGATGAAGCCCGCAGTGTTGCATCCAGGGTTCTTGAGCGTTTTGCGGCTTGATTCAGGTTATTTGTAATAAAGAGTGAGGATTCCATGCTGACTTTGGTGGCCTTCATCGTTGCGCTTGGACTGCTCATCGCTATTCATGAGTACGGGCATTACCGTGTTGCTGTTGCTTGCGATGTAAAAGTTTTGCGCTTTTCGATTGGTATTGGTAAGCCGCTTCTGAAGTGGAAGGGACGTAATACAGACACTGAGTTTGTAATAGCAGCACTTCCTCTGGGTGGCTATGTGCGCATGCTGGATGAGCGTGAGGCTGCTGTGCCTGCTGAGCAGTTACATCGCGCTTTTAATCGCCAGCCATTGCATAAAAGAGCAGCAATTGTGGCTGCTGGGCCTTTGGCTAACCTATTGCTTGCTATTGTTTTATACAGTTTGGTGAATTGGGTGGGCATACAGCAACCCAAAGCCATCGTGTCGGCTCCGCAAGTAGGGACGCTTGCCGAACAGGCAGGATTGCGGGGTGGTGAGTGGGTGCAGTCGATGCAGGTGGCAGGGGCTGAGCCCGACGCCGTAGAGTCTTTCGAGGATTTGCGCTGGAAAATCACACAGGCTGCGCTTGATAGTCAAGATGCCACGCTTTCTTGGTTGACTCAAGATGGTCGATTAGCAGGTCAAGGTGACCTGAGGCTGTCAGCGCTCGCGGGTGCAGAGCTGAATCAAGCTGCGTTGGATCGCATAGGCATCACCATGCCATGGACGCCTGCTGTGGTCGGCGATTTGACACCAGGGATGCCCGCACAGAAAGCCGGATTGCAAGCTGGTGATGTGGTGTTGCGTGTAGATGGCCGCCGCGTCAACGATGGTGCACAGCTCAGGATGCTGATTCGTCAAGTCGACGCCAACCAGCGTGTGCCGGCTCAGAAGTGGCAGGTTGAGCGTAACGGAGAAATCTTGGAAATTGCGGTGCAACCTGAATTGGTGGAGACTCCAGAGGGCTCTGTAGCACGCATCGGTGCCTTGATCGGTGGTGCGCCGGAATGGGTGCTTGTCCAGAAAAACTTTGTTGATGGTTTGACAGCAGGGGTTGTTAAAACCTGGGAAGTGTCTCTGCTGAGTCTGCAGATGATGGCAAAGATGGTGACTGGTCAGGCATCTTTGGACAATCTCAGTGGTCCCTTAACAATTGCGGATTACGCTGGAAAATCAGCAAGTATGGGGTTGGTACAGTACATCTTGTTCTTGGCGCTGATCAGCGTTAGTCTTGGCGTGCTCAATCTGTTGCCACTTCCTGTGTTGGATGGTGGGCACCTGATGTATTATCTTTGGGAAGGTGTCACAGGGCATCCGGTGAGTGACGTGTGGGTCGAGCGTCTTCAGCGGGTGGGCATAGGCCTTTTGCTTGTGATGATGTCCATTGCTTTATTTAACGATATCAGCCGCATCTGGGGCTAAGTCATTGCCGAACTTTGATGTTTGCGCCTGCATCACAAATGAAATTCACAAAAAATCGATTTAGCGTTCGCACTGCGACTGCCGTAGCGGCCTTGCTCTGCGCTGCCCAAGCTGCTTGGGCTTTGGAGCCATTCAAGGTCCAAGACATTCGTGTCGAAGGTTTGCAGCGCGTAGAAGCAGGGACGATCTTTGCTTCGATGCCGTTGCGCGTTGGCGATGATTACAACGACGACAAGGGCGCGGCTGCGATCCGGGCGTTGTTCGCTCTTGGCTTGTTTAAAGACGTGCGCCTGGAAGCCAATGGCAATGTCTTGGTTGTGGTCGTAGAAGAGCGCCCCACAATTGCGGGCGTTGATTTTGTTGGCACTAAAGAGTTCGACAAAGAAGCTTTGCAAAAAGCGATGCGTGATGTCGGGCTGGCTGAAGGTCGTCCTTTTGACAAAGCACTGGCGGACCGCGCTGAGCAAGAGCTCAAACGTCAATATATCAATCGCAGCTTGTACGGTGCTGAGATTGTTACAACGGTAACGCCTATTGAGCGCAATCGTGTGAATTTGACGTTCTCTGTAACAGAGGGCGATGCAGCCAAAATCAATGATATTCGTATTGTTGGAAATAACGCTTTCAGCGAATCTACGTTGAAAAAACAATTTGACCAAGATACTGGTGGCTGGTTGAGCTGGTACACCAAGTCTGATCGTTATGCGCGCAGCAAGCTGAATGCTGATCTTGAAACTCTGCGCTCGTACTATTTGCAACGTGGTTATTTGGATTTCCGAATTGATTCTACGCAGGTTGCGATTTCTCCAGATAAGCAAAAAATCTCACTGGTTGTGAATATCCATGAAGGTGAGAAATTCGTTGTCTCTGGGGTTAATCTTGAAGGCAACTACCTGGACCGCGAAGATGAATTCAAGTCTTTGGTGAAGATTCGCGCAGGGCAGCCTTATAACGCCGATCTGGTTACGGAAACTACCAAAGCGTTCTCGGATCATTTCAGTAAGTTTGGTTTTGCATTCGCACGGGTAGAAGCAGTCCCAGAAATTGATCGTGAAAATAACCGAGTTGCTTTTGTATTGCGCTCGGAGCCTTCACGTCGAGCGTATGTTCGCCGTATTCAACTGACAGGCAATGACCGTACCCGTGATGAAGTGATTCGTCGAGAATTCCGGCAATTTGAATCGTCATGGTATGACGGGGATAAGATTAAATTATCCAGGGATCGGGTTGATCGATTGGGCTATTTTACGGAAGTAGATGTTGATACTCAGGAAGTCCCTGGTTCGCCAGATCAAGTTGACTTAGTGGTTCATGTCAAGGAAAAGCCAACTGGCGCAGTGACTTTGGGGGCTGGTTTTTCTAGTGCCGAAAAAGTTTCTTTGAGTTTTGGTATTAAGCAAGAAAATGCATTTGGTTCTGGTAATTACCTGGGGTTGGATGTTAATACGAGCAAATACAATCGCACACTGGTTGTAAGTACGACGGATCCTTACTTTACTCAGGATGGTATTTCAAGAACCATTGATGCCTATTACCGAACATCGCGTCCATATTCTGGTGATGTTTATGTTGATAACAATCTGGTAAAATCGGAAGACTTGTACAAGATTGTTTCAAAAGGTGCGTCGGTTCGCTTTGGTGTTCCATTCACTGAAATTGATACTGTATATTTCGGAGTTGGTTTCGAACAAACATCTATTGATAACGGTGTTTATATGCCAATTCAGTATAAGGATTATGCTGATAAAAGTAACACTGCTATACCATTGACCATGGGTTGGGGGCGTGATTCTAGAGACAGTGCTTTGGCACCTAATTCTGGTCGGTATCAACGGTTTAATGCGGAGTGGTCTGCAGCTGGTGATCTGAAGTATGTGAAAGCCAATTATCAATTCCAGCAATATTTACCTATTACTAAGTCAATGACATTCGCCATGAATGCAGAATTAGGATGGGGTAAAGGTTTGGGTGGTAAGCCTTATCCCATCTTTAAGAACTTTTATGCCGGTGGTCTGGGCTCCGTGCGAGGTTTTGAGCAAGGAAGTTTGGGTCCTCGCGCGAATAAATACATTGGTGTGAATGGTATTGAGCAGTCATATAGTGAAGGTAGCTACTCCTATTTGGGAGGGGCTAAAAAAGCTGTGATGAACTTTGAGTTGATTGCACCATTTCCTGGCGCAGGCAATGACAAGACACTCAGATGGTTTACTTTTGTAGATGTGGGTGGTATTTATGGTGAAAATGACCCCATTCGTGCGAACGAGTTGCGCGCGTCTGCAGGTATTGGTTTGAGCTGGATTTCTCCGCTGGGGCCATTGCGTCTTGCATGGGCGAACCCTATTCGCAAGAAAACTGGTGATGAGCTGCAAAAGCTTCAATTTCAAATTGGAACGTCTTTCTGATGAAAAATATGTATCGCACATTGGCAGTGTCTGCCTTGTTGGCTAGCTTGACACTGACTGCGTACGCGCAGGACTTTAAAGCTGGTTTTGTAAATACAGACCGCATTTTCCGTGAAGCAAATTCGGCTAAAGCAGCGCAAGGCAAGTTGGAGCAAGAGTTCTCCAAGCGTGAGCGTGAGCTGGTTGCTGTAGGTAAAACGCTGAAAGCTGCGTCGGATTCGTTTGAACGCAACGCACCTACTTTGTCGGAAAGTCAGCGTGTTGCCAAGCAGCGCGATCTGGTTGAGCAAGATCGTGACTTTCAGCGCAAAAACCGTGAGTTCCAAGAAGACTTAAATGCGCGTAAGAACGAAGAGTTGGCACGCGTGTTGGAGCAAGCAAACCGAGTCGTTCAGCAAGTGGCGGAAGCCGAAAAGTACGACGTAATTTTGCAAGAAGCTGTCTATGTGAATCCCAAGCATGACATCACTGACAAGGTGCTCAAGGCTTTGAACGGCGCTTCCAAGTAAGCGATTTCAGGGCGTCAATGTGATTGTTCATCTAGGACAAATCCTTGATGCCTTGGGCGGGGAGTTGGTAGGCGGAGTGCGAGAGATTAAAATTTCTCGTATTTCTCCGCTGGAAACAGCGGATAGCAGCTCTATCAGTTTTCTGAGCAACCCAAGGTATGAAGCGCAAATGGCCGCCTCTAAGGCGGCCTGTGTCGTTGTAGCTCCGGGCATGCGTGCAGCTGCAGAAGCTCGCGGCGTTTGTATTGTTGCGCCGAATCCTTATGTTTATTTTGCAAAGCTGACGCAGTTTTGGAAAGCACAGCTGGACGGTGTACAACTGACAGGCGTTCATCCATCAGCGGTCGTTCATGAGACTGCAATGGTGGACCCTACGGCCTATGTTGGCCCCCATTGCGTTGTTGAAGCCAATGCATGGATTGGTGCAGCTTCAGTACTGCGCTCGCATGTTGTTTTGAGCAAGGGTTGCCAGATTGGGGAACGTTGCTTGCTGCATCCAGGTGTGGTGATTGGTGCCGATGGATTTGGTTTTGCAAATGATGCGGGGCAATGGATAAAAATTGAGCAGCTTGGTTGTGTAAGGATTGGCAATGATGTTGAAATTGGTGCTAATACCTGTATTGACCGGGGTGCTCTGGATGACACCATCATTGAAGATGGTGTGAAGCTCGATAATCTGGTGCAAATTGCACACAATGTTCATATTGGTGCGCATTCGGTGATCGCTGGAAATACAGGTGTGGCTGGTAGCGCGAAAATTGGTCGTAATTGTTCAATTGGCGGTGCTGCAAACATATTGGGCCATTTGTCCATTGCAGACGGCACAAGCATCTCCCCCACGTCGATGGTGACTCGTTCTATCCATCAGCCTGGTCTATACACTGGTATCTTTCCACTGCAGACGAACGAGCAGTGGGAAAAAAACGCTGCTTCTTTAAAGCAATTGCATACGCTCCGTGAGCGCATCAAAAAGCTGGAGAAAGCGCTCAATGCGCAAAACAGCAACAACGGAAATTCATAATGGATATTCACGCAATTCTCAAGCAACTTCCACATCGCTATCCTTTCTTGTTGGTGGATCGAGTGGTGGAGCTTGAGAGCAATAAGCGCATTCGCGCAATCAAAAATGTCACGTTCAATGAACCCTTCTTCCAAGGTCATTTCCCTGGACGCCCGGTAATGCCTGGCGTGCTGATGCTTGAAGCATTGGCACAAGCTGCAGGCTTGTTGGCTTTTGATGCCATGGGGCAGGTGCCTGATGAAAATAACATTTACTACTTTGTAGGGATTGATGCAGCACGCTTCAAGCGACCTGTGGAGCCGGGTGATCAACTGATTCTGGAAGCATCGATTGACCGGGTACGTGGCGGTATTTGGAAGTTCAAAGGTGTGGCCCGCGTGGGTGAAGAAGTGGCATGCGAAGCAGAGCTGATGTGCACCATGCGTTACGTGGGTCTTGAAAAGCAGGTTTGATGAGCGCCAATATTCATCCGACGGCCATCATTCACGAGGGTGCACAAGTGCACCCTTCTGTGACTATTGGGCCGTATAGCATCATTGGTCCCAATGTCTCTATTGGTGCTGGGACGCGGATTGGCCCCCACTGCGTGATTGAAGGTTGTACTACGATTGGTGTCGATAACCACATCTTTCAATTTGCTTCGCTAGGAGCGCAGCCGCAAGACAAAAAGTATGCGGGTGAGCAGACGCAGTTGGTGATTGGTGACCGCAATACCATTCGTGAGTTCTGTACCTTCAATACAGGTACTAGCCAAGACAGTGGTGTGACCCGTGTTGGCAACGACAACTGGATCATGGCCTATGTGCATATTGCGCATGATTGCGTAGTGGGCGATCAAACCATTTTGGCAAACAACGCCACTTTGGCCGGGCATGTGCATGTAGGCGATTGGGTGATTCTGGGAGGGCTGACTGGCGTCCACCAGTTTGTGAAAATTGGTGCACATGCTATGGCCGGCTTTGCCAGCCGTGTGGCGCAAGATGTGCCTCCATTCATGTTGATTGAAGGCAATCCATTGGCGGTTCGCGGCTTCAATATTGAAGGGCTTCGCCGACGCGGTTTTACGCCAGAGCGTTTGAAGGCAGTAAAACAAATGCACCGACTGTTGTACCGTCAAGGGCTTACGCTTGAGGCAGCGCAGCAAGAGATTGCAGCATTGGTGACCGAGATGCCAGAGGCACACCAAGATATCGCATTGATGCAATCGTTTCTTGATTCGTCCACCCGGGGGATAGCACGGTAAAGCCATGTCCTTGATCGATATTTCGCAACCACGTGTTGCTATGGTGGCCGGCGAGACGTCAGGAGACTTGCTCGCCGGTTTGCTTTTGGACGGTATGCAGCGCCAATGGCCGCAGATTCAATCCTTTGGCATTGGTGGTGCGCACATGCAGCAGCGAGGCTTTAACGCGTTGTGGCCTAGCGAGCGTTTGGCCGTGCATGGTTACAGCTTTGAAGTGCTGATGCGTTTGTGGGACATCGTGTCCATCCGCAAGCAGCTGCGTGCGCAGTTATTAAACGATCGCCCTGACGTGTTTGTAGGTATTGATGCCCCGGATTTCAATCTGGGGCTAGAACAAGATCTGCGTGCTGCAGGCATCAAAACGGTCCACTTCGTGTGCCCATCAATTTGGGCATGGAGGCCTGAGCGTGTCCAAAAGATTCGTTCAGCTGCGGACCATGTGTTGTGCCTTTTTCCATTTGAGCCAGCGTTGCTGGCCAAACACGACATTGCTGCAACCTATGTCGGGCACCCTCTGGCGCAAGTTATTCCGATGAAGCCTGATCGTGCAGCCGCTCGTGGGCGGTTGGGGTTGAGTAACGAGCATCCGGTGTTGGCCTTGCTGCCTGGCAGTCGCAGAGCAGAAGTGCAGTACATTGCCAAGCCTTTTATGCAGGCGGCCATTTTGCTCAAGCAAGATCTCCCTGAATTGCAAGTCGTTTTGCCAGCAGTTCCGGCGCTGTATGAGAAATTGCAGGCTTTGTCTCATGAGCTTGGTGTTGCGCCTTGGCTCAAGATTGTGCAAGGTCAGTCGCACGATGTATTGGCGGCATGTGATTGCACCTTGATCGCCAGTGGTACGGCTACTTTAGAGGCTGCGCTGTTTAAGCGGCCTATGGTGGTCTCGTACAACATGCATCCCTTGAGCTACCGTCTCATGCAGCGCAAGCAATTGCAGCCATGGGTGGGTTTGCCCAATATTTTGTGCTCAGAATTTGTAGTGCCCGAGCTGTTGCAAGACCAAGCGACGCCGCGCGCACTGGCAGACGCTGTAGCGCAATGGCTGGATAACAGCGATCAAGCGCGCTCCAAAATCCACGCAGTCGAACAACGCTTTGCTGCTTTGCACCAAGAGCTGTGCAAAGACACCACTTCCCTATCAGCCCATGCCATCCAAAAAGTCCTTTCTTGCTGATCAGAGCACGTTGCCCTGGCATGCACCGGGTTTGGTGGCTGGGGTGGATGAAGCTGGGCGCGGGCCTTTGGCAGGCCCTGTTGTTGCTGCAGCAGTCATATTGGATGATCTCAACCCCATTGCGGGCTTGGCAGACTCCAAGAAACTCACAGCAAATCGTCGCGAAAAGCTATTTGATGAGATCCGTGCCAAGGCTCTGTGCTTTTGCATAGCGCAAGCCTCTGTGGAAGAGATTGATCGCCTGAACATCTTGCAGGCCACCATGCTGGCCATGCAGCGCGCAGTCAATGGCTTGCGCTTGAAACCTGCGCTGGTGCAAGTGGATGGCAATCGTATCCCTTTGCTGGATATGCATGCGGAGGCCATTGTCAAAGGTGATTCGTTGATTCAGGCTATCTCCGCGGCGTCTATCTTGGCCAAAGTACACCGTGACCGCTGGTGTGAAGATTTTGATCGTATGTATCCGCAATACGGCTTTGCTGCACACAAGGGCTACGGGACGGCGGCGCATTTGGTTGCCCTTAACCGGTTGGGGGCAACCCCGGAGCATCGCCGCAGCTTTGCACCAGTCACGCATGTTATTCATAGATTTTCAGCAGGCCAAGTGGCTGCCGCTACGGTATGAGCATCACAGAAATCAGTTCGCGCGATAACGCGTTTGTTAAAGAATTACGGCGTCTTTCGCGTGAAAGCGGTATGTACCGCAAGCTGGGCTATGTGTGGCTTGAAGGTGATCACCTGTGCCGTGCAGCCCTCACGCGAGGTCTGCAGCCAAAGGTAGCAGTTTTTTCGAAGTCTTTTTGGCCTGAGGCTCCCCGTGAATGGGTGCAAGCGGCTCCCAAAGTAGTCGTTCTGGACGATGGCTTGTTTGCTGATATCAGTGGGCTGGAGTCGCCAGCACGGATGGGCTATGTCTTGCCCTGGGTAGCAGATGTGCAGGTGCTGTCAGGCGTACCTACGGTGGTGCTGGACCGTGTGCAAGATGCGGGCAATGTGGGGTCGATTTTGCGCTCTGCCTCTGCCTTTGGCTTTAAGCAGGTGGTTGCTCTGAAGGGCACGGCCGCACTGTGGAGTCAGAAAGTACTGCGCGCAGGAATGGGAGCCCATTTTGCATTGCACTTGGTGGAAGCCGTAGAGGCGGATGCTCTGGAGCAACTGCAAGTGCCTTTGCTGGTGACCAGCTCGCACCGTGGTGATTTGATCCACGAATCCACCTTGCCATGGCCCTGTGCCTGGGCCATGGGGCATGAGGGGCAGGGCGTCGGACCTGCGGTTGAGTCGCTGGCGGTGCAGTCGGTGCGCATTGCCCAGCCTGGTGGAGAGGAGTCTCTCAACGTTGGTGCTGCAGCCGCTATTTGCTTGCACGCGAGTGCTGTGTCTGCACTCAAGTGAGCCTGTGCCGGGCTAGGGTTTGACCGACATCGCGCGGCGAAGTAGATATAATGGGAGGCTTTTCAGCATTATTTCCTTACGCCTAGCGACCGCTTCCTCGCCACCTCTGCAGACAAGCTTTATTGCCGCGTGACGCAACGTCCCGGCTGCGCTGGGCGTAACCGTACTTAAAACCGGAGAATCCAGTGCTTTTGTCTCTTCAGGGAAGCTTCCCATCCGCCATCTTGGCGCTCGCAGACGGCACGGTCTTTGTTGGCAATTCGATTGGTGCGCAAGGCACTACCGTCGGTGAAGTGGTGTTCAACACTGCGATGACGGGTTATCAAGAAATCCTTACGGATCCCAGCTATTGCCAGCAGATCGTCACACTCACCTATCCCCATATTGGCAACTACGGTGTCAATGTCGAGGACATTGAGGCTGACAAAGTCCATGCTGCGGGTTTGATCATCAAAAACCTGCCTTTGCTTGCCAGCAACTTTCGCATGAGTGAAACCCTGTCGCAATATCTGGTGCGTAACAACACCGTGGCGATTGCAAATGTGGACACACGCAAGCTGACCCGTCTGCTGCGTGAAAAAGGCGCACAAAACGGTGCCATCGTGGGTTTGGCGGCTGGCGAGGCCGTGACGCAAGCGCATATCGATGCAGCACTGGCTGCCGCAAAAGCAGCACCGGCCATGAAGGGCCTGGATCTGGCCAAGGAAGTGACTACTTCCACGTCGTATGCATGGACTGAAACTGAGTGGAAGCTGGGTGAAGGCTACGGCCAGTTAGACAATCCCAAGTTCCACGTTGTGGCCTATGACTTCGGTGTGAAGAGCAACATCTTGCGCATGCTGGCAGAACGCGGTTGCAAGCTGACCGTGGTACCTGCACAGACGCCTGCCAAGGACGTGCTGGCGTTGAACCCCGATGGCGTGTTTCTGTCCAACGGCCCTGGCGATCCAGCACCTTGCGACTACGCCATTGCAGCAGCACAAGACATCATGGCCGCTGGCAAGCCGCTGTTTGGTATTTGTCTGGGTCACCAGATCATGGCGCTGGCCTCGGGTGCCAAGACCTTCAAGATGCAAAACAGCCACCATGGCGCTAACCACCCCGTCAAAGACCTGGACACAGGGCGCGTCAGCATCACCAGCCAGAACCACGGTTTCGCCGTAGAGCTGGAAACCCTGCCCGCTAACTTGCGTGCCACGCACGTCAGCCTGTTTGACGGCACGCTGCAAGGCTTGGAGCGCACGGATGTGCCAGCGTTTTGCTTCCAGGGCCACCCCGAGGCCTCGCCCGGCCCGCATGACATTGCCTATTTGTTCGACCGCTTTACTGCGCTGATGGAGACCCACAAAAATGCCTAAGCGCACCGACCTTAAAAGCATTCTGATCATTGGCGCCGGCCCCATTGTGATTGGCCAAGCCTGTGAGTTTGACTACTCTGGTGTGCAAGCCTGCAAGGCACTGCGCGAAGAGGGTTTCAAAGTCATCTTGATCAACAGCAACCCTGCCACGATCATGACGGACCCCGCCACAGCGGATGTCACCTACATTGAGCCCATTACTTGGCAGACCGTTGAGAAGATCATCGCCAAGGAACGCCCAGACGCCATTTTGCCTACCATGGGCGGCCAGACCGCGCTGAACTGTGCGCTGGACCTGTGGAAGCACGGTGTGCTGGACAAGTACAACGTCGAGTTGATTGGCGCCAAGCCCGAAGCGATTGACAAGGCAGAAGACCGCCTGAAGTTCAAGGATGCCATGACCAAGATTGGTCTGGGATCGGCTCGCTCCGGCATTGCCCACACCATGGACGAAGCTTGGACTGTGCAAAAAGAAATGGGTTTCCCCACCGTTATTCGCCCCAGCTTCACGCTGGGCGGAACGGGCGGCGGCATTGCCTACAACTCCGAAGAGTTTGAAACCATCTGCAAGCGCGGTCTGGAAGCTTCTCCCACCAACGAGCTGCTGATTGAAGAGTCGCTGCTGGGCTGGAAAGAGTACGAGATGGAAGTGGTGCGCGACACCGCGGACAACTGCATCATCGTTTGCTCGATTGAAAATCTGGACCCCATGGGTGTGCACACTGGTGACTCCATCACCGTGGCCCCAGCCCAGACGCTGACCGACAAGGAATACCAGATCATGCGCAATGCCTCGCTGGCAGTGTTGCGTGAAATTGGTGTGGACACCGGCGGCTCCAACGTGCAGTTCTCGGTGAACCCCAAAGATGGTCGCATGATCGTCATTGAGATGAATCCCCGCGTTTCGCGCTCGTCTGCGCTGGCTTCCAAGGCCACAGGTTTCCCGATTGCCAAGATCGCGGCCAAGTTGGCCGTGGGCTTTACGCTGGATGAACTCAAGAACGACATCACGGGTGGCACGACCCCCGCGTCGTTTGAGCCTTCGATCGACTACGTGGTCACCAAGATTCCACGTTTTGCATTCGAGAAGTTCCCTACCGCCGACAATCGCCTGACAACACAGATGAAGTCGGTGGGCGAAGTGATGGCAATGGGCCGCACTTTCCAAGAGTCCTTCCAGAAGGCCCTGCGTGGCCTGGAAGTGGGCGTGGATGGGATGAACGAAAAAACCCAGGACCGCGAAATCCTGGAAAAAGAACTGGGTGAGCCCGGTCCTGACCGTATCTGGTACGTGGGCGATGCTTTCGCTGCGGGCTGGACACTGGACGAAGTGCACAACATCACCAAGATCGATAAGTGGTTCCTGGTGCAGATCGAAGAGATCATCAAGATCGAACTGGATCTGGACAAGCTGTTTGAAGCAAAGGGTGAGCAAGCGCTGGCTGCTATTGATGCTGCTACGTTGCGTACCTTGAAGCAAAAGGGCTTCTCGGACCGCCGTCTGGCCAAGCTGCTGCACACCACCGACAAGGCCGTGCGCGAAGCGCGCAAGGCCCTGAACGTACGCCCCGTGTACAAGCGTGTGGACACTTGCGCGGCCGAATTCGCCTCGAACACTGCGTACATGTACTCCACGTACGACGAAGAGTGCGAAGCTGCGCCTACCAACAAGAAAAAGATCATGGTGCTGGGCGGTGGCCCGAACCGCATTGGTCAAGGCATTGAGTTTGACTACTGCTGCGTGCATGCCGCCATGGCCATGCGCGAAGACGGTTACGAAACCATCATGGTCAACTGCAACCCTGAAACGGTTTCTACCGACTACGACACGTCCGATCGTCTGTACTTTGAGCCTTTGACGCTGGAAGACGTGCTGGAAATCGTTGCTGTCGAGCAGCCTGAAGGCGTGATCGTTCAGTACGGCGGACAAACACCTTTGAAGCTGGCCCTGGGGCTGGAAGCCGAAGGCGTGAAGATCATTGGCACCACGCCAGACATGATTGACGCTGCCGAAGACCGCGAGCGCTTCCAGAAGTTGCTCAACGACTTGGGTCTGCGCCAGCCGCCCAATGCCACAGCCCGCACAGAGCCTGAGGCACTGGAAAAAGCAGCATCGCTGGGCTACCCCCTGGTGGTGCGCCCCAGCTACGTGCTGGGTGGCCGTGCGATGGAAATCGTGCACGAGCAGCGTGACTTGGAGCGCTACATGCGCGAAGCCGTGAAGGTGTCTAACGACTCCCCCGTGCTGCTGGACCACTTCCTGTCCAACGCCATTGAGTGCGATGTGGACTGCGTGCGTGACCATACCGGTGCCGTGTACATCGGCGGCGTGATGGAGCACATCGAACAAGCGGGTGTGCACTCGGGTGACTCCGCCTGCTCACTGCCGCCTTACTACCTGAAGGCTGAGACTGTGGCTGAAATCAAGCGCCAAACCGCTGCCATGGCCCAGGGCCTGAGCGTGGTGGGCCTGATGAACGTGCAGTTCGCCATCAAGGAAGTGGACGGCCAGGACGTGATCTACGTGCTGGAAGTGAACCCCCGCGCTTCGCGTACGGTGCCCTTCGTTTCGAAGGCCACGGGCGTGCAACTGGCCAAGGTGGCTGCGCGCTGCATGGCCGGCCAAACTCTGGCCAGCCAAGGTGTGACCAAGGAAGTGACTCCGCCTTACTTCAGCGTCAAGGAAGCGGTGTTCCCGTTCGTGAAGTTCCCCGGCGTGGACACCATTCTTGGCCCAGAGATGAAGTCGACCGGTGAAGTCATGGGCGTGGGCAAGACCTTTGGCGAAGCCTTTGTGAAGAGCCAGGTCGGTGCGGGTGTGCATTTGCCAGAAACAGGCAAAGTCTTCCTGTCGGTGAAGAACAACGACAAGGCGCGTGCCGTGGCCGTGGCCAAAGAGCTGGTGGCCATGGGCTACAACCTGTGCGCAACACGCGGTACAGCTGCTGCCTTGGAAGAAGCTGGCATCTCGGTGCAAGTCGTGAACAAGGTCACTGAGGGCCGCCCCCACATCGTGGACATGATCAAGAATGGCGATATCGCCATGGTCATCAACACGGTGGAAGAGCGCCGCAATGCCATTGCTGACTCGCGCCAGATTCGTACCAGCGCACTGCTGGCACGTGTGACCACTTTCACAACCATCTTCGGCGCAGAAGCGGCCGTTGAAGGCATGAAGGCCATGCGCAGCAATCTGGATGTGTATTCCGTACAAGAGTTACACGCAATGTTGACTGCATAAGTCATACCAGCGGGTTTTACGGAGGGCATGCCGTGTCAAACACGGCATAATCTACCCTTAAACCTAGGAACACCGCCGCGCGGCTCACTGCGCGGCGGTTTGCTTTTGGGGCGTCCCATCCATACAGCCACGTTGTTGTGGTGCTCTGGACATGCCCTTGTGGCGCGACTGTGCAAAAGGGCACGTGTACGCCCAGCCGTATGTGGAGAAACTGACATGGCAACCATTCCAATTACCCAGCGTGGCGCAGAAAAGCTCAAGGCTGAACTGCACCAACTCAAGACTGTTGAGCGCCCCGCCATCATTCAGGCCATTGCCGAAGCACGCGCACAGGGTGACCTGAGCGAAAACGCTGAATATGAGGCCGCCAAAGACCGCCAGGGCTTCATTGAAGGTCGCATCATGGAAGTCGACGGCAAGCTGTCTGCTGCCCAGATCATTGACCCCACTGCCGTAGACGCGGGTGGTCGCGTGGTGTTTGGCGCCACCGTGGAGCTGGAAGACGAGGACAGCGGCGCAGCTGTCACCTACCAGATCGTGGGTGAAGACGAGGCTGACATCAAACTGGGTCTGGTCAATATCTCCAGCCCGATTGCCCGCGCTTTGATTGGCAAGGAAGAGGGCGATACGGCCGTGGTGCAGGCACCTGGAGGCGAGCGCCGTTTTGAGATTGTTGCGGTCAAGTACGTGTAACGCCTAGGCGCAAATGTCGCAAGGCACTGCTTGCATGAAAGTTCCCATGGCCCTGGCGGGCCTTTGGTTGCTGACGGCCAGCGTGAGCGTGCTTGCGGTGCCGCTCATCATTGCAACGGTGCCGGGCTGGTACACCATCACACGCTATCTGCAGATGGTCAGTGGCGTTCAAACATGGTTTTCTATAGCTGCTTGCCTAGGCCTGCTCATGCTTTCAAGGAGAAAACATTCTGAAAGTGAAGAGGAGTGGGCGCAAGGCGCTATTCTTATTTATGTATTGGGTGGCGTGATCTCCGCAGTGCTGCTCAACTATGGCGTGTTTCCGCAGTGGCTGGCCAAATCGGCTTCTTTGGTCAAACAGGCGCAGGTGCTGGCATTGATGCTGTTGCACTGGTGCTGTGCATGGTGCACATGGCGCAGTTTGCGCAGGCACCGCCCGCAGGCTTGATGCATTGAACTTCTACAAAAAAACCGCTGGGCGCAGGCCGCAGCGGTTTTTTTACGCATGCTCTGAAGCATACAAGGCGGCGTTGCCGCAAAAAACAGATAAGCAAGCGCGAAAAGCTTCGTTCACGCAAGCGGCTGGTATTTTTAGCATGCGTGCATTCCTTCTGAAGAAAGCCGCCTGCCATGTCTCTATCCCCGTTTGCCTCTGCAGTGGTTCATGCCCGCCGTGCCACGGTGCCACAGACTTTTGATGTACAGCCCACCGGCCATGCCTTGGGGGCTGACATCGTGGGCCTCGATCTTCGTCAGCCACTGCAGCCGGTCACGATCGATGCCTTGCAGCAAGCGTGGAGCAAGCATCTGGTGCTGCGTTTTCGGGGGCAGCAGTCGCTCAGTGAGCAAGACCATATTCGTTTTTCGGCCTACTTCGGTACGCTGGATCAGCGGCCCATCAGCTCACAGGCGCTGCATGCCAGCACACAGGCATTGCAGCGCGAGTTGGTTGTGATCTCCAACGTGGTGCAAGACGGCCAGCCACTGGGTGGGCTGGGAGATGGCGAATCGGTGTGGCATGCCGACATGACTTACCAGCCCGTGCCGCCCAAGGCCGCATTGCTGCTGGCGCGTGAGGTGCCTGCGCAAGGTGGCAACACCCACTTTGCCAATATGTATGCCGCTTTTGACACGCTGCCGCCCGACCTGAAGGCCCAGGCACTGCAATACGACTGCGTGCACGATGCCAGCCGCAACAGCGCAGGCCAGTTGCGTCTGGGGTTTAAAGACACCACGGATCCTCGCGAAACCGTGGGCGCTGTGCACCCTTTGGCACGAGTGAATCCTGCAACGGGCAAACACAGTCTGTATCTGGGCCGCCGCCGTGGTGCCTATGTGCGAGGGCTGACGCTTGCAGAGAGCGAGGCACTGCTCAACGCACTGTGGGCGCATGCAACGCAGAGCCAGTTTGCTTGGGCACAAGCGTGGCAGGTGGGTGACCTGGTGGCCTGGGACAACCGCGTCACTTTGCACCGCCGCGATGCCTTTGACCCTGGTGCGCGCCGATATATGCAGCGCACGCAAGTGAGTGAATAACGCGCCACCCACGCAGCGCACCTTCCATCGTTTCTTGATCCACTGGCTTGCCGCTGGTGGTGGCTGCTTGCGCCTGCCTTGGCGCAGCAGCCCGATCTTCACCTCAGGCTCTTTACCATGCCCCGTACTTTCATCTCTACTGTCAACCGCCGCCAATGGTTGCAATGGTCCCTGACCGCAACGGCTGGCACAGCGGCCCCCTGGCTGGCTGCCAATGCTGTGGCCGATACCGCATTGCCTCAAGATTTTTTGACCGCAACAAAGCCCATCACCATTGTGGTGGGAGGCCCCGCAGGGGGCGCCACCGATGGCGTTGCGCGTGTGCTGGCCCAGACTTTCAGCAGCCAGCTGGGGCGCGAAGTGATTGTGGAGAACAAGCCGGGCGCAGGCGGCACCATTGGGTCCAAGTATGTTTCGGTAGCCAAGAATGATGGGCATACGCTCTTGCTGGGGCACATCGGCACCAACGTGCTCTCGCCGCTGATGCAGACCCCCAAGCCCTACGATCCGGTGAGTGGCTTTACGCCGGTTGGTCAAATCGGCAATACGGCGTCGGTACTTTTGGTGCCGGCAGCAGGCCCCAGTACCTTGCAAGAAGCGCTGGCATTGTGGAAGCAAAAAGGCCGCCTCAGCTATGCCTCAACAGGTCTGGGCTCTGGCGCGCACTTGCTGGGCCATTTGCTGGCCGACCGGCTGCATGCACAGGGCCTGCACGTGCCATACCGCGGTAGTCCATTTGCGCTGCAGGACCTGGTAGGCGGGCGGGTGGATGCCATGTTCGCCACCGCTGGGGCTGTAGGCGCTTATATCGACAGCAAAAAACTGGTGCCGCTGGCTGTGGCATCGGCCACGCGCAGCAGCTATTACCCGCAATTGCCCACGCTGCGTGAGGCGGGACTGCCGGATGTGAGCAACGAAGGCTGGTTTGGCCTGTTTGCGTCGGCACATACGCCCGAGAAAATTGCCCAGGCATGGCATGCACACCTCAACACAGCCTTGCGCCAGCCTCAGGTGGTGCAGCAGTTGCAAGGCTTGATTGTGGACATTGCTGCCAGCACCAGTCAAAGCCAGTACGCACAATTTATGGAACGTGAAATCAGCCATTGGAGTCGTGTAGTTGCGCAACTGGGCGATGCTTTGAAAGCCACCTGAACACGGAGCAGCAGGCGGTGTACGGCAGGCATGTGGCATACCGGCCAAGAGCACTGTAAAAACGGCATTCGCTTGTGGACAGCTGCGCGCTCTGAAGTGGGGGCGTTAGCAAGTCAGTCAGCTTTGACATGCTGCGAAGCACTCAGGCACGGTCTATGCATTAAGAGGGCTGGGGCCCGCAAGGCATGCACCAGCATGTCGCACCGGGCACTTGTTTCAATTGCCGGAGCCTTTTATGTATTTTCCCCTGTCTCGCCGTAGTGCACTGGGCGCTTTTGCCGCTTTGGGTTTGAGTGCACTGGCAACTGCCCACGCCGCATCGCTGGCCGATATTCAGGTACGCAAGAGCATCAATGTCGGCATTCAAACCGACTATCCGCCTTACGGCTACATCGATGCCAGCTTCAAACCCCAGGGGTCAGATGTGGCAACTGCTGAGCTGATCGCCAAGCAACTGGGTGTGAAGCTCAATATCGTGACGGTCACCTCGCCAGCCCGTATTCCTGCGCTGCAAAGCGGCAAGGTGGATTTGATTATTTCCTCCATGGGAAAGAACCCCGAACGCGAGAAGGTGGTGGATTTTTCCATCTCTTACGCACCGTTCTTTTCTGGCATCTATGCCCGCAAGGGACTGGCGATTGCCCAGTTTAGTGATCTGACTGGCAAGAGTGTGGCGGTGACACGTGGCTCGCTGCAAGACGATGCACTGACCAAACTGGCCCCTGCAGGTGCACAGATCAAGCGCTTTGAGGACGATACGGCGACCATTGCCTCATTCGTCACCGGGCAAAGTGAGGTGCTGGCCCACAGTGCTGCCGTGGCAGGGCTCACCATGCAGCGCAACCCCAAGCTGGATGCTGAATACAAGCTGCTTTTGACGGATGTGCCCTGTTTTATTGGGGTGGCCAAAGATAACAAGGCCTTGCTGGACCAGGTCAACAACATTCTGCGCACGGCTAAAGCCGATGGTTCGTTAAATGCTATTTCACAAAAGTATCTGGGTCGCCCGCTGGGCAATCTGCCGGAGTAAGGTGCTGGCTTTGTCAGCCTGGCTGAATGGCATGCAGTAAAAAAGGCACTCTACAGAGTGCCTTTTGTCTTTGTGCATAAAGCAGGTGCAGGGCCTTAGAGGTTGCCCACCATCTGCTCGGCCACCACCCATGCATCAAATTGCTGGGCAGTCACGTGGCCACTGGCAATGGCAGCATCGCGTAGGCTGCTGCCCTCCTTGTGGGCCTTTTTGGCAATGTAAGCGGCCTTGTCGTAACCAATGTGCGGGTTCAGTGCTGTTACCAGCATCAGCGAGCGGCCGACCAGTTCTTCAATGCGTGCAATGTTGGGTTCAATCCCCATGGCGCAGTGGTCGTTAAAGCTCACCATGCCATCGGCCAGCAGGCGCACGCTTTGCAGGAAGTTGTGCGCCACCATGGGGCGGAACACATTCAATTCAAAGTTGCCTGATGCCCCGCCAAAGTTGATGGCCACATCATTGCCAAAGACTTGGGCGCACAGCATGGTCACGGCTTCTGACTGTGTGGGGTTGACCTTGCCGGGCATGATGGAGGAGCCGGGCTCATTTTCTGGAATGGCTATTTCACCCAGACCACTGCGCGGGCCAGAGGCCAGCCAGCGCACATCGTTGGCAATTTTCATCAGGCTGGCGGCCAGCGTCTTGAGCGCGCCGTGGGCATGTACCAAGCCATCGCATGAGGCCAGCGACTCAAACTTGTTGGGCGAGGTTACAAACGCATAGCCCGTCAGCTTGGCCAGCTCTTGCGCCACGCCTTCAGCATAGCCCTTGGGAGCATTCAACCCTGTGCCCACTGCGGTGCCACCCAGAGCCAGCTCATGCAAATGGGGCAGGGCAGCGCGCACGTGCTTGGCGCAGTGGTCCAGCTGTGCCACCCAGCCTGAAATTTCCTGACCCAGCGTCAGTGGCGTTGCGTCTTGCAGGTGCGTGCGGCCAATTTTGACGATGTTGGCAAAAGCCTCACTCTTGGCATGCAAGGTGGCGCGCAGCTTGGCAATCGCTGGCAGCAGCTGGGCTTCAATGGCCGTGATTGCAGCCACGTGCATGGCGGTGGGGTACACGTCGTTGCTGGACTGGCTTTTGTTCACATCGTCATTGGGGTGCACCACGCGGCTTTCACCGCGCTCACCGCCCAGCAGCTCGCTGGCGCGGTTGGCCAGCACCTCATTGACGTTCATATTGGTTTGTGTGCCCGAGCCGGTTTGCCAGACCACCAGCGGAAATTCGTCGGGGTGCTGACCGGCCAGCACTTCATCAGCTGCGGCGTTGATGGCGCCGGCCGTCTTGGCATTGAGCAGGCCCAGCGCACAGTTGACCGTGGCGCTGGCTTTCTTGACTTGCGCCAGCGCAGCAATGATTTCGCGCGGCTGCTGCTCGCCGCTGATGTCAAAGTTTTGCAGTGAACGCTGGGTTTGCGCGCCCCACAGTTTGTCGGCGGGTACGGCGATGGGGCCGAAGGTGTCTTTTTCGAGGCGGGTGGCAGACATGGTCAAAGCTCCTGAAAGGGTGCTGCGGCATGGGTTGCTGGAACGCAAGTTCTGGCTGCCTTCTCTTGCCGCTGAATGGGGGAAGAAGGCAGCCATGTTAGCGCAGTCTTTGAGAGCCATTCTCAATGCCGGGCATGGCGGCTTCACAAGTCCCAAGTCCTCTATAAGACTTGTCGGTCTTTGGCTGACGCAGCCAGTCAGTTGCGCCGATAATCGAGCAGATTTCTTGCGCGCAAGCGGCGCTATAACAACCAGAGAAGCTTCACGATGACGACCTCCATCCGCCAGCAGGACCTGATCGACTCGATCGCAGGTGCCCTCCAGTACATCAGCTACTACCACACGCCGGATTTCATCCAGCATCTGGCCCGCGCCTATGAACGCGAGCAAAGCCCTGCGGCCAAGGATGCGATGGCGCAAATCCTCACTAACTCCAAGATGAGCGCAACCGGCCAGCGCCCCATCTGCCAGGACACGGGCATCGTCAACGTCTTCCTGAAGGTGGGCATGAACGTGAAATGGGACGGCTTCACCATGGGTCTGGAAGACGCCATCAACGAAGGCGTGCGCCGTGGCTACAACCATCCTGACAACACACTGCGTGCCTCGGTGGTGGCCGACCCCCACTTCAAGCGCAAGAACACCAAGGACAACACCCCCGCCGTCATCAACGTGCAGATCGTGCCCGGCGACAAGGTGGACGTGACCGTGGCTGCCAAGGGCGGTGGCTCCGAAAACAAGTCCAAGATGATCATGATGAACCCCAGCGATTCCATCGTGGACTGGGTACTCAAGACCGTCCCCGAAATGGGCGCTGGCTGGTGCCCACCGGGCATGCTGGGCATTGGCATTGGTGGCACAGCGGAAAAAGCCGTGCTGCTGGCCAAAGAAAGCCTGATGGAAGATCTGGACATGTACGAGCTGCAGCAAAAGGCTGCCAGCGGTGCACAGCTGGATGACGTGGAAAAACTGCGCCTGGAGCTGTTCGAAAAGATCAATGCCCTGGGCATTGGTGCCCAAGGTCTGGGCGGCTTGACGACCGTGCTGGACGTCAAGATCAACATGTACCCCACGCACGCAGCCAGCAAGCCCGTGGCCATGATTCCCAACTGCGCAGCCACCCGCCACGCCCACTTTGTAATGGATGGCAGCGGCCCTGTGTATCTGGATCCCCCATCGCTGGACGCATGGCCCAAGATTGACTGGGCGCCTGACTACAACAAGTCCAAAAAGGTAGACCTGAACACGCTGACCAAAGACGAAGTGGCCAGCTGGAAGCCCGGCGACACCTTGCTGCTCAACGGCAAGATGCTGACTGGCCGCGACGCTGCCCACAAGCGCATCCAGGACATGCTGGCCAAGGGCGAAAAACTGCCCGTGGATTTCACCAACCGCGTGATTTACTACGTCGGCCCTGTGGACCCCGTGCGTGACGAAGCCGTTGGCCCAGCAGGGCCCACAACCGCCACCCGCATGGACAAGTTCTCCGAGATGATGCTGGCCGAAACCGGCCTGATCTCCATGATTGGCAAGTCCGAGCGCGGCCCGGTTGCCATCGAAGCCATCAAGAAGCACAAAAGCGCTTACCTGATGGCCGTGGGCGGCGCAGCTTACCTCGTCTCCAAAGCCATCAAGCACGCCAAGGTGGTGGGCTTTGAAGACCTGGGCATGGAAGCCATCTACGAATTCGACGTTGTCGATATGCCCGTGACTGTGGCTGTGGATGCTGGCGGCACCAGCGCACACATCACAGGCCCCGCTGTCTGGAAGGAAAAGATTGCGACGGGCGAATTCAAGGGGATTGAAGTGGCTGGTGCCAAGTAAGCACTGCGCGCTGCGTATTTCTCACTAACCGCCTTCTGGCGGTTTTTTTATGGCCTCGCAGCGCTAAGGCCCAGTGCCCATACGGTTGCTGTGCTTGTTGTGTAAATGAGATTTGTTCTCATATAAGATGGGACTGCCCTTGCCTGGGGCCTGCGCGGTAAGGACATTCGGTCATGGTCACTTCTGTCAGCGCAGCACTGCGTCGATCTGTGTCGTCGCACTTTGCACAAGGCTGGCTGCCGATTGCGCCTGGACCAAGTACCTTGGGGTTCCGATGCACACAACTACGCACGATATCGATCTGGAACAGCTGATTGCCGAGCACCACACACTGCTTGGCCAATATGCGCGGGTGCAAGAGCACTGCAGTGACCTGCTGCTTCGCCAGGCGGCGGAGATTGCGCACTTGCAGGCCCTGCTGGTACGACAGCGCGGTCAGTCGATTGCCAGTCAATCTGCTCTGGCCTGGGCGCGTGAGGACCGTGCCGAGCTGCAAGCCAGCATCCTTGACCTGCCACGCCGCACCAGCTTGCTGCAGGAGGTAAAAAATCTCACTGCACAGGTGCAAGCGCTGATGCATGAACGTCTGCGGTGGAGGTGGGGGGATGCTGCACAGCATGCGGTTGCCATACGCAGCACGGGCACGGCAGCGTTGCCTTCAGCTTCAGCAGCCACCAACGCTGTGCAGGCACATGGGCTGTCTGACACAGCCGGATTGGAAGAAGCCGCCGATGACATCGCCCAGTTGGAAGCCAGTCTGGTTGCTGCCGATCTGGTGATCTGCCAAACCGGTTGCCTGAGCCATGGTGCCTATTGGCGCGTGCAAGACCACTGCAAGCGCACAGGCAAGGCTTGTGTGGTGGTTGAGCAGCCAGAAGCGGTGCGCATTGTTCGCATCCATCAGCCTGAGTCAGCGCCTGTGCCGCAAGAAATCGCAGTGAACGCGACCCAGACCACTGGTGTACCAACCTGAGGGACATGCCTTGTTGGGTGGAACGTGCGCATTCACGCAACGACTTTGCTCTTTTCAGACTGCGTGTCTCTGCGCTGCTGGGCTGCAAGCTTTGCTCATAGCGTGATGACGTCGGTGTGAACATCAAAAAACCGCCGAAAGGCGGTTCTTTGATGGATGCCCCAGACATTGCCATGTCTTGCTGCTTGAGCGTGGTGGCCCTGTGTGGGGCAAGGCCTATTACTTGGCAGGAATCTCCAGCCACTCGTACGCAGGTGCATCGTTGGCAGGGCGCTGAATCCAGATCAGGCGCATGCGTTCTTGCACCTCTGCGGTGGCCCAGGAGGGTGGGGGGCGACGGGTAGGCGTGGCGGCGTGGCCGGCAACGTCAAAGGGCAGGTCTTGGCGTGCATTGGCCAGGGCAAAGGCCACCAGTTCTTTGCTGGCCAGCTCTGTGATGAGCTTGTTGGTGCTGTTGTAAGCGGCAGCGCGACCGGTGTCGGGGTCGAGCAGCAAGGTGTAGGGCAGTTGTGCCTGTTGCGAGGGTGTCATTTTTTGCATGGCTATGAATGGTGTTGTGTTTGCAGCTGGAGCGATGCGGATAGCAACGCTGCCGGTGGGCGTTGCCCACTTGCGTGGTGTGCACAGATGCTGGATTGTTGTCGCAACTGGCCAATTTGGTGGCATTGGGGTGTGAAAAGCCTTGGATGCTTGTCGCCAGTCACCGCTGGGGCTGCAGATCAGTGCCGCTCAGGATTGCACAGGTATGTGCACAGGCGCTGAGGGCTGAACATGCACCATGCTGTGCACCGTTTGCGCTGTGTGAGTGCAGGCTGGGGCGCTGAGGTGATGCGTATTTTTTGCACCTGGTAATTGATTTTATGGTGACGTTTGCTATTGCTTTTAGCTAAATTTTCCAGTGCTACCGAATTGGTTGCCATGTTTTTCTGCGAAGCCGCCAGCCTGTGGCACGCTTGTACTTTCTTCAGAATGCCAAAAGTTGGGGGGTGATGATGGATCTGCAGCGCGTGCCTGTGCCCTTGCATGGCTTGATTGCTTTTGCGCAGAAATTTGGCGTGGCGGATGACTGCGTTCGCGAGGCTGTTGTGCTGTCGGCATCTGCAGCACAAGTCAGTGAGCTCAAGCGGGCAGTGCAAGCGGCAGATGCTGCGCTGGATGCGTGGCTGGCCGGGCCCGAGGCGGCAGGGCCTGACTTCTCCGATGAGTACATTGCCTTTAGCGCCATGCGCATGGCTGCCGACAGCGTTTAGCGGGGCGGCGGCGTGGGCCCCATCCCGTGTTTCTGTTGCGTTGTAGGGCATTCTTTGGCTTTTAGCGTTGATTACCGCAACGCCATAAGCGGCCTTTCATGCATGGAATGGCCTTGGCGCAGTTCCTTTAGATTTTTTTGATTGTTAGGCAGTGCACACACCATGTTTTCTGATCCTTGGCTTCACCGCTGGCTTCCTTTGCTGCTTGAAAGCGATGGCACTGCGCCTGTGCTGGAGATCGGCTGTGGCATGGGGGATGACACGGTCACGCTGGTTGCGGCAGGTTTGGCCGTGACGGCCTTTGACAAGGCGTTAACCGGTGTTGCTGCAACCCGGTTGCGTGCCCCGGCGGCGGCGGTGGAGTGCCGCGATATCCGTGACCCATTTCCGATGGCGCAGAGCAGCGCTGGTTGTGTTGTTGCCAGTTTGACGCTGCACTACTTTCCATGGACGCAGACACTGGACTTGGTGGAGCGGGTGCGCCGCACACTCAAGCCGGGCGGCATTTTTCTGTGCCGCTTGAACTCAACGCACGACACGCACTTTGGCGCTAGCGGGCATGCGGTCATTGAGCCCCACTACTATCTGGTTGACGGCCAGCCCAAGCGTTTCTTTGATGAGGCCAGTGTCGATCAGCTGTTTGCCCGTGGGTGGCAGGTGCTGTCCAAAGAACATCGGGTGACGACAAAGTACATTCACAAGAAGGCGCTGTGGGAGGTGGTTTTGCGCCGCAGTGACGCCTGATGCGCACGCAGGTTGATGGGGGCGCTGGCTTGTATCTGTGCCTGCAGCCAATCAAGACACGAAAAATCAACGACGCGAAAAATTAGACAGAGAGGGAATGCATGCCGTTTTCACACGAAGAGCGCAAGGCCTTGCTGGCCGTCAAAGGGGTTGGGCCCACAGTGGTGGCACGTCTGGAGCAGATGGGGTTTCAATCACTGGCGCAGTTGAGCAAGGCCAACGCGCTGGATATTGTTGCCAAGGCATCGGCCATTGTTGGCTCTAGCTGCTGGAAGAACAGCCCGCAGGCGCGGGCCGCCATTCAGGCAGCGATTGCCTTGGCGCGCTCGCGGCAGGCTGAATCTGCCCAGGCACCAGGGGATTGAAAACACGGCGTGCAGGTATGCCAGCCTATGGACGCCAAAGAGGCAAGATTTGCAGAAAACGGAGTTTTGCAGCCATGGTGAGCAAGGCATACTTTGCACCCTCTGTGTAGCTCTGCACGGGTTGATCTGATCGCTTTTCCTTTCGCTTATGTCTTTGACTTCTGAACAGGTGGCACAACTGCGTGCTGCCATGGCTGCCTATAACTTCCCGGCCACGTATTACGACTTTGCACAGCAGACCGAGTGTGTGGTGCAGGGCATGCCCGAGGTGGAGCGCTATATCCACGCGCTGCTGACGTCGCCGGTGGCGCAGGATGTAGAAAACGGCTTGGCCAATATTGTGTTTTGGGGCAATGCCAACGCGGGCTACCAAATGCATCGGGTGATGAAGTTCAAGCAGGGCGTCACTGCGCAGCAGGTGCAGGCGTTTCAGGCGTTGGTGCGGCAGGCCCAGGTGCCGGGCTTGGACGCCATCAAGAAGCTGGGCATGCCGCAGTTTTCGGGTATTTCATTTATCTCCAAGATCACAGCGTTTTTAAACCCCGCGCAGTGCGGTGTGCTGGATTTGCTGATTGCCCGCATGCGCCGCGATGGTGGCCCTAAGGCGCTCAATACGCTGCGGTTTCACAGCGCCATCACACCCACCGCAGTGAACTGCGCTGCCTATGCAGGCTGGTGTGCAGAGTGCCAGGCGATCAGCCAGCAGTACCTGGGTGGTCAGCCGCGCGTGGTGGATGTGGAGCGTGGGTTTTTCTATCTGATCCAAAACGGTCAGCTGGAAGTGGCCCGCGCCATTTACGAGGCGGCGTAACGCTGTTTGCATAGTGCCCACTGCATGCGTTGCCATGGATCCCCACTTCGCCTTGATTGCTGTGTGAACAGTGTCGTTTTGCACGGTTTTGCACGGCTTTGGGCATTGGGTGGTTCACCCGGCGGGCTGCCGAGATTCCAGTTTTTTACCTATTTGCTGCTGTAACAGGAGATGCGCTGCATGCTGAAAGTCATTGCCCAAGATTTCATACACCCTGAGCACATCGCAGCGGTGATGCCGCTGTACAAAGAGTTGGTAGAGAAAACCCGGCAAGAGCCGCTGTGCCTGTCCTATGAGCTGTTTGTAGACCACAAGGACCCGGGCCACTTCATCTTTATTGAAACCTGGTCGGACCGTGCTGCGCTGGATGTGCACTGCGCCACCGAACACTTCCAGCGGCTGGTGCCCCTGATCAACAGCCACCAGAGCCAGCCGGGCCAGTTCTTGCTGATGGATGCCTGGGCTGGCACTGAAGCTTTGGCCTCTTGCACTGCCGTGCCGGTGCTTTAACCATGGCTGCCATTTTTGCATTCACCTGCACCTGCTGTGGCGAGGTGCACGAGGGGTCTCCCAGCTTTGGCTTTACGGCTCCTGCGCCGTATAGCCGCCTGACGCAGGCCGAGCAGGCCTCCATCGCTGAGCTGAGTGATGACCTGTGCGTGATACAGCACCCTGAAGGGACGCAGTACTTTGTGCGCGCCATTCTGGAAGTGCCCATCCATGGTGTGGATGAGCCTTTTCTGTGGGGTGTGTGGGTGTCGGCCAGCGCCAGCAGCTTTGAGCGTTATGTGGACAGTTACGAGCATGCGGTGCAGGGCGATGGCTTTTTTGGCTGGCTTTGCAACCACATCGGCGTCTATCCCTGGGAGCAGTCGCGCCCGGCCAATGTCTATATCCAGGCTGACGGTACACGGCCGCTGGTGGTGCTGCACCGCAACGTCGAGGGTGCAGACAGTGATGCGCTGGTGATGGACCAGCACGAAGGCATCAGCATTGCACGCGCACAGGCGCTGGCTGAGCAGGCCATGCATGGCAGCAAAGGCTGATTTTTTGCATTCGCCGGTATTTGCTGGGGCAAGTGGTGGCTTGGTTGTTGGTTGTGGATTTCTGATTTTCTATCGTTGGCGTATTAAAGGTTTGCAGGTCTTTAGAGACTAGGTTGCGAAGGATTTATGTTGGCATTGACGCTGCTTCTTTCCCTGAGGTTGCCCCAGTCGTCGTAGGTAAACGCAGGTCTTTGAAGGCGACCAGTCGGTTGTTCTGGAGGTGCACATGCGGCAAATCCCCGGGGTCGGTGATGTGACAACTAAACAATGGGTATTACTGATGATCCGGGTTATTGCCTCGGTAGTGGAAGGGGAAACTGGATTTCGAATATCTGCACAGTTAGGCCTAGATCATCTGATGTGCACACTGAAAGACTCGAACTTTAAGTTGCCTGGTGGAGTTTTTTGATATGAATTATTCACCTGTTTTGTTAGTTGGTCTTTAGGGGGTGTGAAGAGTTTGTCTTTTTACCGTCGGCGATAAAAAATCCACGAGGTTTAATGCGGTTATGTAAGTCTAGCTTGGCATCCCAGTCAATATTTTTATCAAAAATGCTCAAGAAGTCGTACTTGGTTTGGATGAGGGTTTACTTGTAGTTTTGCCATGGATTAACTCTCCTATGGGTAGCGGATTTCCTGATGGCCATTAGGAAATTCATTAATAATTTTGCTTACTGCGCCATCCAAATAATCAAATAGTACTTGATACGTTGAACAAAGCTCTTGGTCATGCTGTTTTTGCATAACCGATATTGAGCTTAGTCTTTCGCCATCGTATAGGTAATCAGAAGTGCTGCAGCCATACTTTCCGAAATTAGAGTCTCGTTCAATCTTTCCATTGAATATAGAGCTAATGGTTATGTTTCTTATTGTTTTTGTGCTGTTTATGTATATGTTTTTTATGTTTTCTTTGTCATAGAAATAGAAGTCTCTGTTTACAATGGATTCGGACTGTCCGTAAATATCTATCATCAAAACTCTGTCACTTTTATCAAAGTAGTAAACATGAGTGTTTTTAATGGATTTTGGGAGAGATTTTAGTTCTTTCCCTAGCTGAAAACCGGCTCTCTGAATCTCAAACGGCCTCAAATTAAATAAAGCCCCTTTGCTTAGGGTTTTTCGTGCTGTTTTCTCTTTGACGATTTTCAAGAATGAGTCAATAAATACATCGGGCTTTGACTGGACTTCGTAAAACTCTTTTTCAAGCTCTTGAAATTTGATATTCATAAATTCATCCGTTATTTCATATTGGTTGTTGGTGGCATGGTAGGTGATGTGAGCAAGCTGGTTGTGGCAGATGACTGCGTACGCGCTGGCGCTGTGGGCTTGAAATAAGCGCTGTGTGCCCCTATGTGCAGGGGGCGCCATCTGTGGCTTGGCCTTCAAAAATCACAACAAAATGGGTCAAGAGTGCAAACCAGATGCGCGCGATAGCTATATTTTTAATAGCGATCGTACGATATGGATCCTGCCGTCTTTGCCGGGCTCCAATCCTTGTGCCAATCTAGGAACACCATGACCACTGAAGATATTCGCGCTACCTTGACTTTGTGCCTGCTGGCTTCGTTCGCTGATGGCGAAAAACATGACCGTGAACGCGAGCAAATCCGCCAGGTGGCCGAGGGGCTGGCCGGCGACAGCCATGTGAATTTGCCCGGCCTGTACCAGGATGTGCTGCTGCGCCGCGTGAACCTGCAAGATGTGCTGGCTCGTTTGACGGGCACCGAAGCGCGCCAGCTGGCCTATGAAATGGCCGTGTGCGTGTGCGATGCCGACGGCCATACCAGCCCTAAGGAAGAAGCCTTTCTGGCGCAGGTGCGCCAAGCCTGGGGCATGGGTGGTGCATCGCAAGCCCCCGTGCGGACGGGCGATTCTGCCGCAGCTTCTGTCGCTGCTGGTGCAGCAGCAGTAGGCGCTTATGCCAGTTTTGACCAGCAAGCCCAGGCGGTGGCCGATGCACCCCTGCAAGTGGCCGTGCCCGAAGCGGCGCTGCCCCAAGGCATTGCGGTGCCGCACCCTGCGGCGGTCGATGCCCTGCCTGCCACGGCTGCGCAGCGCCGCCCCGGAACCTTGTCTGCGCCAGAGATGGACAGCAAAATTTTGAAAGCGTCCATCATGAATGGCGCCATTGAGCTGCTGCCCGAGAACCTCTCCACGCTGGCCATCATTCCGCTGCAAATGCGCTTGGTCTATCAAATTGGCCAGAGCTACGGTTATGAGCTGGACCGTGGCCACATCAAAGACTTGCTGGCCGCGCTGGGCGTGGGCCTGACCTCGCAGTACCTGGAAGAAGCCGGGCGCAAGCTGCTGGGTGGCTTGCTGGGCAAGGCGGGCAAGGGCATTTTTGGCGGGCTGGGCAAACAGGCGGTGAGCAGCGGCATGAGCTTTGCCAGCACCTATGCGCTGGGCCATGTAGCCAATCAGTACTACGCTGGCGGGCGCACCCTGTCCACCGACATGCTCAAAGACGCGTACCAGCATGTCATGCAAGATGGCCGCCAGCTACAGGCGCGCTATCTGCCGCAAATGCAGGAAACTGCACGTGGCCTGAATACGGCCAAGATTTTGTCGATGGTGCGCGGCGGTTGATGCCCATGGCCCACCGGGCAGTGGCGGTGGCTGGTCTGGTCAGCAAATCATGGCCTGGGGCCGTTTACACAAGCCTTGGTACGCCGCACTGCCAGCCTTGTGTTGGCGGGGTTTGGTAAGCAATAGGCGAAAATAAGAGCTGTTATCGCTTGACCATAAAGGACTTCAGATAGTTTTGTATTTGAAGTCCTTTGTTTATAAGCGCTAGTAGCTATCTAAATAATCTATGGCGGTTAACATGGCCCTTGCTGCGTGCTTGCTAGGCACTTGCTAGGTACTTACTGGGTACTTGGTTTGACTTAGCCGCCCACCCTCGACTTGCTGGGTGGATGAGTTGTACTCCCCATACATGGCCGCCAGCGTTTGGCGCCCAAGGGCTACAGACTTTGTGCCCGCGTCATTGAGTGCATGCATGCCATGATGGCGCGCATGACACGTCCTTTTGCCCAATCCTGTGAGAACAACCAAGCACCCATTTTGGAGGTGCTGCAAACGGCGTGCGCCCACAGCCGCCATGTGCTGGAAATAGGCAGCGGCACTGGCCAGCATGGGGTGTACTTTGCACCGCGCTTGCCACATGTGGTGTGGCAGACCAGTGAGCTGCCCGAGAACCACGCCGGCATTGCTGCCTGGCATGCCCATTTGCCAGCCCCCAATCTGCGTACGCCGCTGCATTTTGATATGCGCACCAGCGCATGGCCGCAGACGGCAGAAGGCGTTTTCGATGCCGTTTTCACCAGCAACACCTTGCACATTGTCGGGTGGCCGCTGGTGCAACGATTGTTTGCCTTGGCGGGTGCGCATGTTCCGCAAGGTGGGGTGTTGGTGGCGTACGGACCGTTTAACTACGGCGGCACGTTCACCAGCGCAAGCAATCAGGCATTTGATGCTTGGCTGCGCGCGCGCGATGCGGGCAGTGGCATTCGTGACTTTGAAACCGTGGTGCAACTGGCGCAGCAGCATGGCTGGAGCCTGCAGCACGACCACCCTATGCCAGCCAATAACCGCAGCCTGGTGTTTCAGAAAACATAAGCCATAGCTATCTGGCGCGGGGGCACAAAGTACGGGCTGTGCTGCTGAAGCTGTGCCTGCCGCAAACCCCTCTGCCGCAAGACCCTTTGCTGCAATGACCTCTGTCAACGCAGCTGAAAAATATAGCAGCCTGTGCAACGCACGCAAGCACCAGAGGATTGAAAACCTTCTGGCCGGTAGATGCGTTGGTGGCAGCACGTTCGCCGTTCATTCATGGAGCCGATATGCTGGCCCCATGACCTGGCTGTTTCTCACCTTGCATGTTCTGCTCATCGTCTGCCTGGGCTTGCGTATTTTGTTGCGCAATGACCTGCAGCCCGATGTGCGTATGGGCTGGCTCACTTTGGTGGTGCTGCTGCCGTATATCAGTTGCGTGCTGTATTACCTGTTTGGCGAGGTCGCACTGCGCAGAAGGGGGCGCGGACACCAGCAGCAGGTGCAAGATTTTGCAGTGCAGGCGCACGTTTTGCAGCAAACCTCTTTGGTGGGTAAATCTCGGCCACACCCTGCTGTGGCCGGTGCCACAGAGCGCATGGCCGCGCACGTTGCGCCTCAGTGGCAGGCTGCGTTTAGCTATGCAGCCTCAGTCAACGGCTTTCAGCCGCAGCCCGGGCACAGCGCCGAACTGATGGCCGATGGCCGCGAGACGCTGCAGCGAATGCTGATGGATCTGGATGCCGCACAACACGAAATCAACCTGCTGTACTACCTGTGGCGCGATGACCAGATGGGCACGCAAGTGGCACAGGCCTTGGTGCGCGCTGCGGCTCGTGGCGTGGTTTGCAGGGCGATGGTGGATGGGCTGGGTTCTCGCCCATTGCTCGGCTCTGCACTGTGGGAGTCCCTGCGCGCGGCAGGCGTGCAACTGGCTGTGGCACTGCCCATCAATCGCCCGCTGCAGGTCATGCTCAACAGCCGCCTGGATTTGCGCAACCACCGCAAGTTCACCCTGATTGATGGGCGCATTGCATATTGCGGCAGCCAAAACTGTGTGGATGAAGTCTTTGCAGCCAAGGCCGCCTATGGGCCATGGGTGGACATCATGCTGCGCATGCAGGGCCCGGTAGTTGCGCAAATGCAGCTGGTGTTTGCCAGTGACTGGCAGCAGTACGCCACGCCCGAAAACGCCCCGTATCTGCCGCACAACCAGCCGCAGGCATTGGCGTCACCGGGTTTTGTGGCGCTGGCCATTGCCGAAGGCCCATCAGAGCGTGCCCGTGCCTGCCCGCAACTGTTTGCCACGCTGATCACCAGTGCCCGCCAAGAGCTGGTGCTGTCCACCCCATATTTCGTGCCTGATGCCACGGTGCTGGATGCCCTGTGCGCTACAGCCTGGCGTGGCGTGCCGGTCACCCTCATCGTGCCTGCACGCAATGACTCGGCCATTGTGGGTGCCGCCAGCCGCAGCCACTACCACCGCTTGCTGCAAGCGGGGATTGCGATCTACGAGTTCCAGCCGGGTTTGCTGCACGCCAAGACCCTGTGTGTGGATGGGCAGGTCAGCCTGATTGGATCGACCAATCTGGATTTGCGCAGCTTTGATTTGAACTTTGAAAACAACGTGCTGCTGCAGGATGTGGGCACCACGCAAGCCATTCGCGCACGGCAGGCGGCCTACATTGCGCAATCCCTGCAGATAACGGCTGAGCAAGTGCGCGCCTGGCCCCGCAAGCAGCGGATCTGGAACAACCTGCTGGCCATGCTGAGCCCGGTGCTGTAGGGGCGTTGTTTGACGGGTGGCTGGACTGATCCATGCATGGCATTGCAAGCCTGAAGGGCCTTGGCGGTGTCACAACGCAACCAAGAACGCAGCCAAGAACACTGTGAGGCAGCCTGGGTAAGGCACTCCCAAAAAGCACGGCCTTGGGTTGCCTGGGTTTTAGTCGACCAGAGCCGCTATTTTTGGGTGGTGCTCACGCATGTTTTCCATCTTGTGTGCATGGCTCATGGGGCGGCACACAGTGAGTGGGGCGGCAGGCGCCAATGAGGGCGTTAGGGCTGCAGCCTCTGCCGTGCTGGGCTGTACCTTGAAGCGCTGCACCAGCTCGCGCAAGTGCTCTGACTGCTCGCGCAGGCTGTGCGCAGCAGCGGCGCTTTGCTCAACCAGCGCTGCGTTTTGCTGCGTCATTTGGTCCAGAGAGCCCACCGCCTCGTTGACTTGGGCCACCCCGTCGCGCTGCTCAGCAGCGTTGGTGTTGATTGTCTGCATCACTTCTGTCACGCGGTGAATGGATTGCACCACCTCGGTCATGGTGGTGCCTGCGTCTTGCACCAGGCGTGCACCATCGGCCATGCGGTTCACAGAGTCTTGAATCAGTTGCTTGATTTCTTTGGCCGCCTGTGCGCTGCGCTGTGCCAGGGTGCGTACTTCGGCGGCCACCACGGCAAAACCACGGCCTTGCTCGCCCGCGCGGGCGGCTTCTACGGCAGCGTTCAGGGCCAAGATATTGGTTTGAAAAGCAATGCCATCAATCACGCCAATGATGTCGGCAATCTTTTGGCTGCGGCTGTGGATGTCGGTCATGGTCTCCACCACTTCATGAACCACCGTACCGCCGCGCTGCGCAATCCCCGAAGCTTGCTGTGCCAGGCCTGCCGCCTGCTGAGCGCTGGAGGCGGTGTCCTGCAATGTGTGCGTCAGCTGCATGATGGCGGCGGCCGCTTGCTGCAAATGGCTTGCAGTGATCTCGGTGCGCTGCGACAGGTCCTGATTGCCTGAAGCAATCTCGCTGCTGGCCAGACTGATGGCATCACCACTTTGGCGCACATCATTCATCATGCTTGACAGAGACAGACTCATGCGCTGCAGCGATTGCAGCAACTGCCCGAATTCATCACGGCGCTCTTCGTGATAACGGGTGCGCAAGTCACCCTCGGCAATACGTTCGGCAATGTGATTGGCCTCATGCATGGAGCGGCGGATATTGCCAATCAGCAGATAGGCACCCACCGCAATGCCCAGCAACAAAAAAACCATGTTGATGGCCGCTTTGCGAACCACCCCCTGGCGGGCAGCGCCCATGTCTGCGCGCATCTGCGCCAGGTTCTGGGCTTGCTGGTGTACGTATTGGTTCAGCGCCTGGGTGTACGCATCAGCGGCCTGGCGGAAACTGTTGCGTGCGGCCTCGCGTGCTTCATTGGGCTGGCCACCGTCCTTGAATGCCTGAGCGTGTGTGCTTTGTGTTTGCATGGCTTGGCGTAACTGGGCCAGTTGCTGCAAACCTGTCAGGTCTTGGCTGCTGGTGCTGCTGGCTTGCAGCAACTGTTGCAGTGTTTGAATGTTCTGGTCGGTCTGCGTGATTTGCGTGGCCAGCTCAGCGGCGTCTTGTGGCTCGCTGCTTGCCAGAGCCGCCTGTGTGCGCACGATATTGACTTGCGAGAGCGCTCCCCATTGAGAGGCTTGGTCCAGCCGCTGCGACAGCATGCTGTCTTGCTGGTTGAATTTTTTCTGGTGCGTAGCTGAGTTGTAGCCCGCATGGCCAATGATGATGACCGCGCCAATCACAATGCTGGCAACGCCGAGCCAAAGCTTTTTTGTCACGCTGATGTGCTTCATGGCGGTCTCTCTTGAATGGGGGGGTGTGTGTAATTTTGAAAAAGCACGGTCGTGCGAAACCGTAGTTGAAACTAAATGTGAATGCTTTCGTATTGGGGCATACGCGCATTGTTGATGGCTTGCGCTCAGGTTCGAGAGCGTAGATTGCATGCTTTGGCAAGCGGCTAGATCAAGCTTTGAAGAGCTAGCGGATGAGGCTGGTAATACCTGGCGATGTGCAGATAATGAATTGGTTCTATCTTGCTGCACGCCCCGGATTTACTCATGAATTTGCGCTTTTCTGCCTCGCTGCACGCCTGCTTTCAAACTGTTATGAGCGCGGCACTACTGTCTGTTGTGCTATGGCCTGTGGCGCATGCGCAGCCAAGCAAACAGATCACCCAGGCCGAGTTGCAGGCGCGCTTGCTGGAAGCCAAAACCAATCCTGAAATTGAGCAAAAGCTCTATACCGTTGGCCGCAAAGTGGCTGCAGTGTGTGCCAATTGCCACGCAGACCAAAACGGCACAGCGATTTTGGAAGTGCCCTATCTGGATGGACAAAATCCAGCGTATCTGGTCGAGCAGATTCGGCAGTTTTCTCAGGGACTGCGCAAAAACACCTTCATGGAAGGCATTTTGAAGGCCATGAACCGGGACGAAATGGTGGGCATGGTCTTGTTCTACGAAAAAGAAAAACTGCCAGCCCGTGCGCCAAAAGATACGGCCATGCTGCAAAAGGGCAAGGCGTATTACGAGCGGGTCTGTATCAACTGCCACGCTGCAGATGGCCATGGCAATGAGCAATTGCCGCGTATTGCGGGCCAGCACTATGGCTACGTTAATCTGACGCTCAAACGCTATCGCGATAGCAGCGGCGTACGTGCCAATGCCAACATGGCTTTTGTGACCAAGGGCATGTCTGACCAAGACATTCAAGCCGTGGCCACTTACCTGGAAACCATGCCTTAAACGGCAGTCTTACCAAAACTTCACAACCCCTGCATGGTTTGCACCAGCAGGGGTTTGTTGTTAGTGCTGTGGCCAGGCTTGTTCGGGCAGGCGCATACTTGGCGGATTGTTGTATACATCCCTTCATTTTTTGCACCATGACTTTGGCGGCATCGCCCATTGGCGTTTTTGACAGCGGTATTGGCGGCTTGAGCGTGCTGCAGGCCTTGCGGCACGAGTTGCCCCATGAGCATTTTGTCTATCTGGCAGACAGCGGGAATGCGCCTTATGGCGAGCGCGGAGATGATTTTGTACAGGCGCGCACGCACGCTATTGCGCAGCACCTGCGTGCGAAACACGGCATCAAAGCGTTGGTGATTGCCTGCAACACAGCCACTGCAGCAGCGGTGGAGTCTTTGCGCAGCCTTATGCCAGACTTGCCATTGATCGGGGTGGAGCCCGCGATCAAACCCGCCAGTACATCCAGCCAGACCCACCATGTAGGGGTGATTGCCACGCGGGGTACGGTGGAAAGCCGTCGGTTTAAAAAATTGCTGGATGAGTACGGACAGCATGTGCACTTTCACGTGCAAGCCTGTGATGGCCTGGCACGTGCCATCGAGTGGAGCACCTTGCAGCAACCCAAAGTAGCAGGTGAAGTGACTGAAATTGAAGCACTGAGCGCCCGCTACATCAGCGATTTAGGCCAATTTGGTTTAAAAACTGGGGAGATGGATGCACTGGTGCTGGGTTGTACGCACTACATCTTTATCAAGGACGAATTGCGTGCCTTGCTGGGGCCTGAGGTGCTGTTGATTGATACGGGTGCAGCGGTAGCACGGCAGACCCGGCGTTTGCTGGGCACAGCACTGGCCCTGCGTGCTGAGCCTCCGGTGCCGCAGGTGCAGTCCATTGCGTGTGCCGAGCAGATACAGCTGATGACGACAGGGCAGGTGGCATCGCTGCAGGCCGCTGCCCAGCGCTGGCTGGATTTGCCCGCCAGTTGCTGCACGACCGTGGATGTATAGGTTTGAGGATTTAAGAGCGTGAGCTTTTAACGCTTTATGCATGAGCGTTTGAAGCGTTTTTGGCTGCATCTCTATCCGGCCATGGCTGCCGTCAATGGCCGGTTGGCTACAACTTCTTTCATCACCAGGGTCGAAGTCATGCGATGCATGCCAGGCAGCGCGGTAAGGCGTTCATCGTAAAAGCGCTGGAAGGCAGACAAGTCGCGCACCACTACGTGCAATAAATAGTCGGGCTCTCCAAACAGGCGCTGCGCCTGGATGACATTGTCCAGCGCCGCCACTGCTTGCTCAAATTCAGCCACCGCCTTGCTGCCTGTGAGGGTCACAAACACCAGCGCTGCAAATTCAAGCCCCAGAGATCGAACATCCAGCTGTGCGCGGTAGCCACGGATGACGCCGGAGTCCTCCAGTGCCCTCACGCGCCGATGGCAAGGCGAGAGGCTAAGCCCGACACGCTCAGACAGCTCTGTGACGGTTAATCGTCCATCGGCTTCAAGCTCCGCAAGAATTTTTCTGTCCAAGGCATTCATGGGGTGAAATCTTCTAATTTGGAAAATTAAACAGGTAATTATTGAGAGCACATTGTGCAAGAAGCTTCATATCCTTGCTGCTTTCTAGCGCTGTGTGGGTATGTTGTGTCAGTGACTGTTATTGCTGCTTTTTGGCTGGTTTCTTTTTTGCTGGTGATCACGCCAGGTGCTGACTGGGCGTATGCCATTTCTGCAGGCTTGCGAGGGCGCACACAGGTGGCACCCGCTGTCTTGGGGCTGGCTGCCGGGGCCATGCTGGCAACCGTGGCCGTAGCCGCCGGAGTGGGCGCTTTGGTAGCCCAGTACCCCGTGGTGCTCACGGTGCTGACGTTGCTGGGTGCTGCGTATTTGCTGTGGCTGGGCGTGGCCATGCTGCGCAGGCCTTGTGCAGCCACCGTTGCTGCGGCCCAGGGCCACGACTCGCCATGGCGCTGGATGGCCAAGGGCGCCTGTGTGAGTGGCCTGAACCCCAAGCTGCTGTTACTGCTGCTGGCTTTGCTGCCACAGTTTGTGCAGCAAACGGCACCGTGGTCGGTGGCGCTGCAAATTGTGGCCTTGGGGGCCATACATGCAGCCAGCTGCTGCGTGGTTTACATGGGCGTCGGTCTGGGCTCGCAACGGGTGTTGGGTGCACGCCCTGCTGCAGCGTTGTGGGTGTCGCGCTTGTCGGGTGTGCTGATGGTTGGTATTGCGGTGATGCTGATTGCTGAGCGTGCATGGCATGGCACGCAGGGCGGGTAAGGCTCGCTGTGCGAGAACATTGCCTGTGAAAGCTGGATCAAAAAAAGCGCTCTGTCTGAGCGCTTTTTTTGCAGGGGCCAGTGGCCTTACTTGGGCTGGATGCCGGGCAAGAACTCAATGCCCGTGCGCTGAACCAGTTCGCTGTAGCTGATGGGTTGGCTGATGCGTTCATCGTCGCGGTTGGCCTGCCAGTGTGCCCATGCGCGGTTGGTTTCGGCGTCGTAGACCAGCTTGTACAAATAGGTGGGAACGGCCACCTGATTGCCACCCACGGTGGCAGGCTGGGGCTCATACACAGGGCCTGTAATGATGAAGACATCGCCCTTGGCACGGCTGGCATAGCGACGGGTGTCTTTTTCAATATGTGCCCAGGGGCCGCTGTTTTGCTTGATGGACTGGGGCACCATATTGGCCAGCGAAAAGCTTTGCGCCATGGCCTGTGCCGTGGGCATGTCGGCGGCAGGGGCCATATGCCCGCGCGAGTAGCCAGAGCCCTTGTAGTCACTCAGCTCGGCGCGCTCGGCACGCGGCAGGCGCGCATCGGCGTAAAACTTGTTGGTGCGTTTTTCGTTGGCGTCGGCAACTAGGGCCTTGTTCATGCGCTGTGCCACAAACAGGGGGGTGCGGGTGCTGCCGTTGTGCAAAATGGCAAAGGCATCAAAGCACAGCTCACGCAGCTGGGGCTGGGAATGCACCGCTGGCGGCACTCCCGCCGCAAAGAACTGGCGGCAGTCTTGAAAACGGTTGCTGGCAGCAGCAGGCACTGAGGCCGCTTTGGCCGGGGCAGAAGCGCTGGTGCTGGACTGAGGAGGGGAGGTGTTGCCTAAACAGGCGCTGAGCAATGCAGCACCCACGGCGGATGCCACAACAGCGCGTGCACTGCGCGCTGAGAACTTTTGAAAAATCACTGAAATCCCTTGCAGCCTCTATGGCTGGTGTTCACAAATCAATAGCAAGGGATTGAAACAGTTTTCGATAAAAGGTTCCGACGAATGGTTATCTATTGCAGCGAGGGATTATTTGCCGTCCCAGCTGGCGCTCCAGCGGTCATCCCACTGGTGGCGTGTGCGCTCAATTTCGCGGCGGTCACGCTTGGTAGGGCGGCCATCGTGCTGCAAGGCAATAGTGCTGGCAGGCTCAGGGGCCAGCCGGTGTTCTTCGGCCAGGCGCTCGCGTTCGGCCATGCTCTCGGGGGTTTCTGCATAAAGCTGCTGGGCCACAGGGGCAGGGCCGCGCATGGCGCTCAGCCCCAGCACCTTGACGGTTTTGGGCACATTGCCCTGGCGCAGCATGATGGTGTCACCCACACGCACCTCGCGTGATGCCTTGGCCGCTGCTGCGTTGACGGTGACGCGGTTTTTACTGATTTGCTCCACGGCCAGGCTGCGGGTTTTGTAAAAACGGGCAGCCCACAGCCATTTGTCTAAGCGCATGGAAGAATTTTCAGTCATGCCACTATTGTCAGGGAAGGCGATGTGCGCTGCCGTTCATCGTGCATCTTTGCGCTGTGTCATACGGGTTTGTACCGGCTGCGCATGCGCCGATGAACGGGATGATGCGGCAGCCAAGCAAGCTTGATCCTGCGCAGAGCCTTTGCGTTGGGCAGGTGGCAGCCTTGGGCGTTGACTGAGTTGGTAAAGCAATCCAAAAAAGGTGTCTGATATGACCGAACAAGATGCAGCGCAGCCACTGGAGGGTGAGTCTGCGTTGTCTGCCCACGCCGATTTGGTAGCTGCCCGATGGCAAACCGGTGTGGGCTTGGCCATTGCTTTGGTGGCTGTGCTGCTGGCATGGGCCACCTGGCAGATTCCATCGCAGCCGCATGCGATGGATGGTGGTGCGCGCCTGGTGCCCGGTTTGTGTGCGGGCGCGTTGCTGCTGTGCGGACTATGGCTGGTGTGGGAGGCACGCCATGGCGGCTGGCGCCATGCGCCGGCCTTCAGCAGTGATGTCAGGGTGCAAGTGACCCCGTGGGTGTGGGTGAGTGCGGGCATTTTGCTCAGTGGCTTGCTGATGGCTCGCAGTGGCTTTGTGGTGGCTGCCACGCTGTGTTATGTGCTGGCATTACAGGGGCTGCGGCTGGCTGCGCAACCGCAATTGCGTGTCAGCGTTCAACGCTGGGCAGGTGACCTGGCCACAGGGGCGCTGATTGCGTGCGTGGTGTATGCGCTTTTCACACAGGTCTTGGGCATTGATTTGCCAGCAGGGTGGTTGGCATGGAATTGATACACGCTTTGTGGCAAGGGCTGGCGGTGGCTACCACGCCAGAAAACCTCCTGTGGGCATTGGCGGGTTGTGTGCTGGGTACCGCCATGGGGGTGCTGCCGGGTTTTGGCCCTTCGGTGGCCATTGCGGTGCTGCTGCCCATGACGTTTCATGTGGATATCACGCAAGCTTTTATCTTCTTCATCGCCATTGCGGGCGGCGGAATGTATGGCGGCTCTACGGCGTCGATCGTGCTCAATACGCCCGGGGAAAGTGCCAGCATGGTCACGGCCATGGAAGGCAACCGCATGGCGTTGAACGGGCGAGCCGGGGTGGCGCTGGCCACTGCTGCCATTGGCTCTTTTGTTGCGGGTACGCTGGCGGCAGTGTTCGTGGTGTGGGCGGCGCCGTGGGTGGCAGGGGTGGCGCAAAAGCTTGGCCCTGCAGAAACATTCATGCTGATGGTGATGGCACTGGGCGCCGTCAGTGCCGCAATTGATAAAAGCACGTTGCGCGGGATGACAGCCTTGTTCATCGGGTTGGCGCTGGCGTGTGTGGGCATTGAGTCCACCAGCGGAGTTGAGCGCTGGACCGCAGGCTGGCCTTTGCTGTATGACGGTATCGATATGGTGCTGGTGGCCGTAGGCCTGTTTGTGGTTGCCGAGGTGCTGCATGCCGCCATGTATGAAGGGCGTGTACGCAGCACGCTCAATACGGTGGGTCGAGTGCGCATGTCGCCCCAGGACTGGAAGCGATCCTGGCGACCATGGCTGCGTGGTACGGTGATCGGTACGCCGTTTGGCTGTGTGCCAGTGGGCGGTATTGATATGCCCACCTATGTCAGTTATGCCTCTGAGCGCTATATGGTGCGCGAGCAGTACCGCAATGAATTTGGCAAAGAAGGTGCAATTGAAGGTGTCGCCGGGCCAGAAGCTGCGAACAACGCTACGGTGACGGCGGCATTGATTCCACTGCTCACCATGGGCATTCCCACCAGCAATACCACCGCCGTCATGCTGGGCGCTTTCCAGAACTATGGGGTGATGCCGGGGCACCAGTGGTTTGCTGTCGGGCACGCGCTGGTGTGGGTGCTGATTGCGTCGCTGTTCATTGGCAATTTGATGCTGCTGGTGCTGAACCTGCCCATGGCACGCATGTGGACATGGCTGCTGCGCATACCCCGCCCGCAGCGCTATGCAGCCATGCTGGTTCTGGCAACGGCGGGTGTGTATGGCATGCGCCAGAGCATGGGGGACGTGTTCATCATGTATGGACTGGGCTTGCTGGGTGTGGCCATGCGGCGCTTTGATTTCCCTTTGACGCCTTTGGTGGTCGGTCTGGCTCTGGGGCCGATGGCGGAAGTGCAGTTGCGACAAGCCGTGGCGGTGGGCAATGGCAGCTTGGCTATTTTTGTCCAGCGGCCGTGGTCGCTGGCCTTGCTGATTGTCGTGTTGCTGCTGGTGGTTGTGCCCAGAGCCTTGCAAGGCTGGGCCAACCGCCGCATGGCACAGGCACGTGCTTATGCGCAAGAAGAGGGGCTTTAAGAGCCGCTGGTGTCACCGTCGGTGCGCCGGTGCTTGGTGGCGTGATGCAGTGCTGGTTGTGTCTGTGGATGTGGGCGAGTGCAAGACTTCCATTTGCGCAGCGTGTGGCCGCTTCAGCCTGAGCAGATGTTCATGTGCACTGACAAAAAAGGCCTTGGTACATGCCAAGGCCTTTTTTGTGGAGGACGGAGAAATTTAATTGAGCATCATGGGCTCTTCAGCCACAGCCTGTGGCTGTTTCAAGGTCCGTGGTGCAGCAGACGCTGGTGCCAGCTTGGGCGCAATGGTCGCAAAGCGTGCAGAAGTGCCTGTGCCAGTTTTGAAGGTGGCAACCAGCTGGTTCAGTTCCGCGGCCTGGTGGTTCAGGCTGCTGGCTGCGGCGGCACTTTCTTCAACCAGTGCAGCGTTTTGCTGGGTGACCTGGTCCAGCTGCGCAATCGCGTCGCTGACCTGGCCTGCGCCCTGGCTTTGCTCCTGACTGGCGTTGCTGATTTCCTGAATCAGGGTCGAGACGCTTTGCACCTGGCGTACCACTTCGCTGATGGTCTGGCCGGTGGCATCGACCAGGCGTGTGCCTTCGCTCACCTGGTTCACGCTTTGCTGAATCAGTTGCTTGATTTCCTTGGCCGCATCCGCACTGCGGCCAGCCAGTGCACGCACTTCGCCCGCCACCACGGCAAAGCCGCGGCCTTGTTCGCCGGCGCGTGCGGCTTCCACTGCGGCATTGAGCGCCAGGATGTTGGTCTGGAAAGCGATGCCGTCAATGACGCCAATGATGTCGGAAATCTTGCGCGAGCTGGTGGAGATGGTCTCCATGGTCTGCGTTACCTGCGCCATGGCCTGGCCGCCTTGTGCGGCCGTTTGCGCTGCATCGCGTGCCAGGGCAGTGGCTTGCTGGGCGTTTTCTGTGTTGTGACGCACGGTGGAGGCCAGTTGCTCCATGCTGGCTGCAGTTTGCTGCAGGTTGCTGGCTTGCTCTTCGGTACGCTGCGACAAATCGTTGTTGCCGGTAGAGATTTCGGTAGCGCCTGTGGCAATCGATTCGCTGCTGTCACGGATGCGGTTCACGATGCCGATCAGGTTGCCGTTCATGCTCTTTAAGGCTTGCATGAGGCGGCCCAGCTCATCGTTGGATTTCACCTCGATTGTGGAGCTCAAATCGCCCTGGGCCACCGTCTCAGCCACGTGCACGGCGCTGTCCAGACTGCGGGTAATGATGCGGATGAGCAGGCTGGCACCGAACAGTGCCAGCACCAGCAGGACGGCCACGGCAATGGCCGCCAGCATCATGGCGCGGGACAAGGCAGATTGCGCTTCTTCGTAAGCGCTCAGTGCCAGCTCCTCTTGCATGGTGGACAGCAGTTGCAAGTTGGCGGCCAGAGGGCTGACGCTGGGGAACAGGCGGTATTCAATGAACGAGCCCAGCGAGTCGTGGTCCTGCTGCTCAAACAAACGCAGTAAATCATCAATGCGCGGTGTGATGGCGTCAATCAAGGTGCCCACGCGCTGTGCCAGTACCTTTTCGTCTTCGGTATTGGTCGCAACGTTGGCCTGATAGGCCTGCCAGGCTTCCTGGGCGTTTTTCTTGATTTCTGCCAGCTGCTCTTTGCCTGATTCAGCCAGGATTTGCTGGTTGTAGACCTTGTTGGTGATTTCCACCAGCTTGATGCCGTAGCCGTCTGAGATCAGCTTGAGTTGCTGTGTGGGCACGACACGGTTGGTGTAAATATCTGCCAGCCGCTCGTTACTGGCATTCAACTGGTGCACCAAGGCCGCAGTGATGGCAACAGTCAGTGTCAGCAGTCCTGCAACCAACAGCCATAGCTTGGCCCGGATGCTGATATTTCTCATAACTTGCATGTCTAAAACCCATGTCCTTCAGAAGCTGCGCACATTGCAGTGCACTGGTGAATGAATGGCAAGAACATGATCTTTGCCAATTCTATGCATGAAATTGTGGCAGATTGTTAATGGATTGGGGTTCTTGTTACAAGTTGGTGACGGCTATTTAGTGGGGGCTTGCACATATATGTAAACAAATGCCCGGCTATGGCACGCTCTAAGCGACAGAAGGCCTATGTTTTCTGCATGGATATGCTAGCAATCTTGCTTGGCGATGGACGTGTGCATCTGCGCAGGTGCTCCGTGGCCTGGCTGGTTGTGTACGCGCTGGCAAATATCGCTGGCAAGTAGTGCAGGCATGAAAAAAGGCCGCAAGCTGCGGCCTTGAAGTCAGAGTGAGTGCGTGCTCAATCCGGCATGGAGCAGTGGCCGCCTTGTACGGCCACGCCAGATCCGGCGGCAATCAGTGGCGCTTCATAGCGCAGGTCGACGGGCTTGGAGTGGTTGAAATCCCAGACTACAAAGGCGATCAAGACCGCCCAGAATGCGCTGCGCAATACGGTTGCTTGTGTCATGGCGTGCATCCTTTCTTAAAAGCCAAAGTGGCGGCGAATGCGCAGACCAAAGATGGTGCCCGCAAAGGCCAGCGGCACCCAGATCCAGCCGTGGATAGAGCCGGTAGAAATGCCAGAGAACATCGCGCCCACGTTGCAGCCAAATGCCAGGCGCGAGCTGTAGCCCAGCACCAAACCGGCGATCAGAGCGACGGCCCACTGTTTGCCGCTCAAAGGTCTGGCGCTGGCAGGTGTGGAGGCGCTCACCCACAGGGCACCGGCCAAAATGCCGATGTTGGTGATGCTGGTCACATCCAGCAGCACGGTTTCTGCCAGGCGTGCAGCGTTGCCGGGCTGGGTCCAGAACCAGTTGGTGGACAGGTCCACCGCGCCCGTTGCCGATGCTACTTTGGCAGCCCACAGACCAAAACCGTAGACCACACCCCAGGGCTGGCCAGCAATCACCAGGTTGGCCGTGGCCAGCAAGGCCAGCAGCACAGCACCGATGACCCACTTGCGCACAAACAGTGGTTTGGCCTGACGGCCTGCCTTGAGGTTGGCGCGCTTGCAGTAAAAGCTCACGCCCGCCGCCACCAGTGCCAGCCCGCCCAGCGTGGCGGCCAGGGCAACGTCCCAGCCCCATTCAGTCACCAGACCCACGGGCGCGGTGCGGCCCAGGTCTAGCCACCAGCCCAGGTGCACGCTGCCCAAAAAGCTGCCAATGGCAAACACGGGCAAGATGGCCGCGTTCATGGGAATGCCCAGGCCTGCCTTGTACAGCGTGCCGCTGCCGCAGCCGTCGGCAATTTGCATGCACAGGCCAAATACGAAGGCACCCACAATCAGGCTCACGCTGGGGGGGCCGAGTGCGGCGGTCAATTCAGGAAAGTGGCCCAGCAGTGGCATGGCCAGGCAGGCGGCCAGCGCCAGCAGCAGCAACTGGCCGAACACGCCCGATGGGTCTTTGTCTTCCACCAGCATGCGCCAGCCGGTGGTAAAGCCAAAGCGCTTGCCAGCCAGCACCACACCCAGCCCAATACCCACGGCAAACAACGCGGCCTGGCGCACGGAGACAGACCACAGCAGCCAGCCAAAGAAAACGGCCATGATGATGGCCAAAGGTAATCGCTTCATTCGAAGACAGCCTCTCTTATCAATAGGTATTAAAAATATGAGCTGCTAGCGCTTACAGGTTATGAATTTCAAAGTGTTTTGTATTTGAAATGCACGGCTTGTATGCGCCAGTAGCTCATTTTTAATTTTTTTTTGAATTGTTTTAGTTGAACTTGCGTTCCCACCACTGTTTGGTGGAGCGCAGTAATTGCTCACCCCGTCCGGGTGCGTTTTGCAGTTGCGGAGCATCGGGTTGCTGCGTCCAGTCAACCATGGAGCCAGCGTACAGCTTCACATTGGGAAGGCCCGCCACTTCGCTCATGCCAAACCAGTCGGTGGCTGCCCAGTGGCCGGTATTGCAAAACGCCACGGCGCTCTGGCCTTCAGGCACCTGAATGTGGACGGCAATGGCCTTGGCTTTGTCGGCATCAACAAACAGCGAGGTCTTGGGCACAAACCACTGGTTGAAATCAAGCTGGACTGCACCGGGCAGCGTGCCGGCCATTTTGGCGGCGGGCGCTTGGGTCTTGCCTTGGTAGAACGCGTCGGGGCGCGAGTCCACCAGCACCGCGTTGCTCAGCTTGAGGTTTTGCTGGATGTCCTGGCGCGTGGACAGCCATGTGGCGTCAAAGGTGGGCGCGTAGGTGCTGGGGGCTACCTGAATGGCCACTTTGGAGAAGGGCAGCTTGGCGTCTTCCCAGGCCTTGAGGCCACCGTTGACGATGGACAGCTCGGTCAGCCCCAGTGACTTCAGCGTCCAGTACACACGGGCCATGGCACCAAAGTCGGTGGCATCTTTGCCGTGCGAGACCACGACCGCGTGGGTCTTGGGGGTAAGCCCCAGCGATTGCACCAAGGCCACCAGCTTGTCTTGGTCGGGCAGCTCGCCCGGGTTGGTGGCAGGGCCACGCCATTGGCCGTAGGGCGCATTGACCGAACCGGGAATGTGATTGCCTGCAAATTCCTTGGGCGTACGGATATCGATCACGCGCACTTCAGGGTTTTGCAGCAGGGGAGAAAGCTCAGCAGGTGTCAGCAGCGCAGGCGCAGCCAAAGTCCATCCGCTGGTTCCCAGCGTCAGTGCCAGAGCAAGGAGTTGTCTGTTTTTCATAAGGAGCACCCGTACAAGGACAGTGCAGTAACCACGGATGTGGCAAAGCCACTATTGTCCTGCGTCAAGAATATGCCCACAACGAATAATTATTTGCTTGCATATAGCCTGCTGCTATTTGCATCTGCCTGACCAAGGAAGGCGTGCAGCAGCCCCCAGCCACCAGTCACCGGCCCTCAGCCCTCAACCCTCAACGTTAGGGGTCAGTCGCGCACGCCCATCGCGTAGTCCACCAGATCGGCCGGGTAATGGGGCAGCTCACGCAGCGCGCTGTCGTCCAGGCCATACAGGGCAACGAGTGCACCCACCTCCAGCGCCCACCAGCCCCAGGCCTGAGCGCCTTTCAGGCGGGGGTGACTTTTCTGTGCCTGCGCAGTGAGTGCAAAAAACCGGCTGTAGTGCTGCTGCACATAGGGCAGCAAGGGGTCGGGAGTGATGTCGCCATACTGATCAAAGAACTCGCTCAACCCTTCAAAAGGCTGAGGGTGCAGGCAGTCGTCCGATGCTTCCAGCAAGCCCGTGGCGGCTGCGCTCAGGTAGTCCAGCAGACGGTCGGTGCGACCGTGCAGCAGGTGCTCAACGATGGAGGAAATTTCGCCTTCCTCATCCAGCAGCACCGCCATCGCCAGTAGCTGCAGCGCGAATTGGTATTCCGTGGTCTCCGGGCGAATGGCCTTGGGCGTGTGCGCACTGCCTGCATCGCGAGCCTGCTCCAGCACCGCCGCATATTCCCGCCACACAGACACCACGCTCAGATACAGGGGGCGCAGCAGGTGGGCGGGCACACCACGATCCAGCGCCAGCCGCAGCAGGGTGGAGGCCGTTTGTGCAGCGTTTTCCCACTGCAGGCAGGCATCTTGCTGGTCATCGGCATCGATGTCGGCCATGGGGGTGCCGTACAGGCCGTCTTGCACAAAGCTGGTGAGCATGGCGATGTTGTCGTCCCACTCTTCTTGCCAGCTGGGCAGATGCAGCGTGCGCCGGGGCTCCAGCGCGGCCAGATGCAGCTGGTGGCATTGCGCAATCAGTTGGGGAAGGTCTGCGTAAGCGTGCATGGCGGTGGCCTCAGGGTGGCAGTGGCGCTAAGCATAGCGGAGGGCGGTGCAGCTACGGCTGCGTGGCCGTGGCTGGCGGGCTGTAGGGCAGGCTGTCAGGCAGGGCGTTGGGTGCCGCCTGGGTCAGGTGATCGACCAGCGTGCGGGCAGCCGGTGGCAGTGCGCTGTATGCGCGCATGCACAGCACCAGCTGGCGGTGCGCCCAGGGCTCTGTCAGCGTAATGGCTTGAATGGGCAGGCTGCCTTGGTAGAGCGCTGCGCTTTGGCGCGGCAAGATGCCCACGCCCAGACCGGCGGCCACCATCAGGCACAGCGCGTCGTAGCTGGTGACCTGTATGCGCAGCTTCAGCGGCATCTCCAGCAGTGCTGCGCTGCGGTTGAGCAGGCCGTTGATGGCACTGCCCGCATGCGCGCCCACAAAGTCATAGGCCAGCGCTTGCTGCATGGTGACGTGCGTGCTGTGGGTCAGCGGGTGGCCGCTGGGGGCAATCAAGATCAGCTCATCCTGGCGGTAGGGCACGTAGGCCAGATCGCCGCCGTAGTTGCCCGCGTTCAAGATGCCAAAGTCTGCGGTGTTCTGGGCCACGGCCAGCGCAATTTCACTGCTGACTTTTTCCAGCAGGTTGACTTGTACTTCTGGGTGCTGGCTCATAAAACTTTGCAGCTGCGCAGGCAGAAACTGGGTGATGGCCGAGATGTTAGCCACCATGCGCACATGCCCGCGCATACCGCTGCCGTATTCGCGCATGTGGCGTGTGATGCCATCCATCTCTCCCAGCACGTTGCGCGCCAGATCCAGCAAGGTATAGGCCGCAGGCGTGGGTGCAATGCCGCGGTTGCTGCGTTCAAACAGGCGCACCTGCAGCTGGGCTTCCAGCTCTGCCAGACGGCGGCTGGCCGCCGAGGTGGCAATGTGCTCACGCACAGCGGCACGGGCAATGGCCTGCTCTTCCATGACAGCAACAAACAGGCGCAAGGAAATGGGGTCGAGTCGCATGCCTGCATTTTGCTTTGCTTAAACAGCATTGCGCTCTTTTTTACATAGCTTAAAATGCAAGGGTATTCACTATGTTTTGTGTCTGCTATGCCGAAATGCGATGGCAGTTGCGCAAAACAGCGTTTTGCAGACTGTCAACTCTTTTGCATCATGCGTCTTCAGTCAGGGTTGCGCACCGCACTTCAGGTGCGCCCACAGGGAATGACAAGATGCAAGAAACAATGAACAAGTCGCCACAGCTGCAGGCCGGTGCGCTGGCAGGTGTGCGGGTGGTGGAGATGGGGCAGCTCATTGCAGGCCCTTTCGCAGGCAAGACACTGGGTGAGTTTGGTGCCGAAGTCATCAAGATTGAAGCGCCGGGTGCGGGCGATCCGCTGCGCAACTGGCGCATGCTCAAGGAAGGCACCTCGGTGTGGTGGCAGGTGCAGTCGCGCAACAAAAAATCGGTGGCGCTGGACCTGCGCCAGGCCCAGGGGCAAGAGCTAGCGCGGCAGTTGCTCAAAGAAGCCGATGTGCTGATTGAAAATTTTCGACCCGGCACACTGGAAGGCTGGGGCATGTCGCCCGACGAGCTGCACGCCATCAACCCCGGGCTGGTGATTTTGCGCATTTCTGGCTACGGCCAGACAGGCCCCTACCGTGATCTGCCCGGTTTTGGTGTAGTAGGTGAGGCCATGGGCGGCCTGCGCCATCTGACGGGTGAGCCGGGCCGCGTGCCGGTGCGCGTGGGTGTCTCAATTGGCGACACTCTGGCCGCCTTGCACGGCACCATTGGTGTGCTCACAGCGCTGTACCACCGCAAGGTCAATGGCGGCAAAGGGCAGGTGATTGACGTGGCCCTGCACGAGGCGGTGTTCAACGTCATGGAAAGCCTGATCCCCGAGTACAGCGCCTTTGGTGCTGTGCGCGAAGCGGCGGGCAGTGCCTTGCCCGGCATTGCGCCTTCCAACGCCTACCCCTGCGCCGATGGCTGGGTGCTGGTGGCGGGCAATGGCGACAGCATCTTCAAGCGGCTGATGCAGACCATTGGGCGTGACGATCTGGGCAATGCCCCCGATCTGGCCAACAACGCAGGCCGCGTGGCGCGTGTGCAAGAAATTGATGCAGCCATTGGCGCGTGGACGCAGTCGCGCAGCATCAACGATGTGCTGGAGCAGCTGGGCACCGCACGTGTGCCCGCCGGGCGCGTTTACACCGCCAAAGACATTTGCGAAGACCCACACTACCGCGCCCGCGACATGATCCTTGCGCAGCCAACGCGCGATGGCTACAGCGTGGAGGTTCCGGGCATTGTCCCCAAGCTGTCGGGCACGCCGGGCACCATTCGCTCCAGCGCCCCCAGACTGGGCGACGACACCGACACCGTGCTGGCAGACATGGGTTTAAGCAGCGCGCAAATTGCCCAGTTGCGCACACAGGGAGTCATCCAATGAACGCAGAGCATGTATGGAACGGCGGCGGGCGTCGCATTTACATCCAGGAAGTGGGCCCGCGTGATGGCCTGCAGATGGAAAAAGTGTTTGTGCCCACGGCAGACAAGATCGCCATGGTCAACGCGCTGTCTGCAGCGGGCATGGCCAAGGTGGAGGTGACGGCCTTCGTCTCCCCCACCGCCATTCCTGCGCTGGCCGATGCGCAAGAAGTGCTGCGCGGCATTGAGCGCCCCAGCGGTACGGTGATGACCTGCCTGGTGCCCAACATCAAAGGCGCAGAGCGTGCCATGGCGGCAGGAGCCGATGAGCTCAATTTGGTGATGTCCGTCAGCGAGACCCACAACCTGTGCAACCTGCGCATGCTGCGCACCCAGTCGTTTGCAGCGCTGCAAGAAGTGATTGCTGTGGCGCAGCGCGGTGGTGTAGCCATCAATGTGTCGCTGTCGTGCAGCTTTGGCTGCCCCATGGAGGGCGATGTGCCTGCCGATGAAGTGCTGGCCTGGGTGCAGCGTTTTGTCGATGCGGGCGTACAAGGCATCACGCTGTGCGACACCACTGGCATGGCACACCCCACGCAGGTGCATGCACTGGTTGCCGCCTTTAAAGCGCGCTGGCCCGGCACCACGCTGACGCTGCACTTTCACGACACGCGCGCCATGGCGTTGCCCAATGCACTGGCCGCCATTGCCGCAGGCGCAGACCGGTTTGATGCCTCGGTCGGGGGGCTGGGTGGCTGCCCCTATGCGCCCGGTGCCAGTGGCAACGCCTGTACCGAAGAACTGGTGCATGCCCTGCAGTTGATGGGCTACGACACCGGCGTGGATTTGACGGCCCTGACCCGCGTGGCGGCCAGCTTGCCCGCACTGATTGGGCACGATATACCAAGTGCGATTGTGAAAGCCGGGCCTGTGCAGCAGTTGCACCCCAGGCCCGCATCGTTTGAGCAAGTGCGCACCCGTGCGCAAGAGCGGATGCAGGCAGTACAGCAATCGAGCTGATGCTTTGCACCACAGGGCCAGCAAGGCCAGATAACAAAACCAAGGAGACAACCATGACCATGAACCGCAAACAATTTGGCCGACTGGCATTGGCCGCAGGCCTGGCGCTGGGCTTTGCAGGCACTGCTGCAGCGCAGGCGGGCTACCCCAGCAAACCCATCAACATGGTGGTGCCCGCTGCCGCTGGTGGCACCACCGATCTGGCCGCCCGCATGACTGCGCAGGCACTGGGCCCCGTGCTGGGCCAGACCATCGTGGTGGAAAACAAGGGCGGTGGTAACGGCAATATTGCCGCTGCACAGGTCAAGCGCGCTGAGGCCGACGGCTACAACCTGCTGATGCAGTACTCGGGCTTTCATGTGATCTCGCCCCATCTGGGCAAGTCCAGCTGGGAGCTGGCCGACTTTGTGCCCGTGGCCAATGTGCTGTCGGCCCCACAAATCGTGGTGGTGCGTGGTGATCTGCCTGCCAACACCATGCAAGAGCTGGTGGCGTATGCCAAGGCCAACCCCATGAAGCTCAACTACGCCTCGTCGGGCAATGGATCGCTGCAGCACGTCACCGGCGTTCAGCTGGAGCAGGCTGCCGGCATCCAAATGGTGCACGTGCCTTACAAGGGCACGGGCCCGGCCCTGCAGGACTTGCTGGGCGGCCAGGTGGACCTGACCTTTGGTACAGCACCCCCCTTCATGGCCCACATTCAGGCAGGCAAGCTCAAGGTGCTGGCGGTAACGGGCAAAGAGCGTCTGCCCAGCCTGCCCAAGGTGCCCACCACTGCCGAGACAGGCTTTGCTGGCGTGAACGCCACCTCGTGGTTTGCGCTGTTTGCACCGGCCAAAACACCGAAAGACATTGTGCGCAAGCTGGAGACCGATGTGCGCAACATGCTCAGCGATGCCGCTTTCCAGAAGAAGGCACTGGATCAGGGCGCTACCGCTGACTTTATGGACAGCAAGGCACTGGGCGACATGGTCAAGCGTGATTACGCCATGTGGGCCAAGGTGGTCAAAGAGGCCAACATCAAGGCCGATTGAGGCTGAGGTGAAATAGTGACCCGGTGCTGAAGTGGATGCACCGGGTCATCAAAAAAAAGAGCTGCTAGCGCAGTTGTAGCTTGGTTATTAGATATAAAAGTATCTGAAAACAAAGCCCAGTGTGCGCTAGTAGCTCTTTTTTTGTTTAAACCAGCGCAGGGCGCTGGTGCCAAGGGTGCAGTTTATTGCAGCTCTTTGCCCTTGAGCTCAGGAATCAGGAAGGCCGTGGCAATCATGTCGAGCACATAGATGGCCGCCAGCATGGCAATCGCCATCTGAAAGCCGTAGCTCATGGCCACAGCGCCCACCACCACGGGGCCAAAACCACCCACGCCGCGGCCAATGTTGAACAGCACGTTCTGCGCCGTGGCGCGTGCCTCGGTGGGGTAGGCCTCGCTCATCACCGCGCCGTAGCCGCCCATCATGCCGTTGACAAACATACCCAGTGCCGCACCCGCCCACAGCATGGCGGTGGGGTCAGACAGTTGCGAGTACGTCAGCACCATGATGACTGCGCCCAGCTGAAAAATCAGGAAGCTGGGCTTGCGGCCAATGCGGTCAGCCAGCTGGCCAAAAATCCAGATGCCGGCCATCATGCCGACGATGGTCACAGCGGTCCACATCGATGACTTGGTCAGACTGAAACCCAGTTGCTTGGACAAGAAGCTGGGCATCCAGATCATGATGCCGTAGTAGCCAAAGTTCTGTACCGAGGTCAGCACAATGATGCCCAGGCTGATCTTGGTGGTGGCCTTGTCTTTGATGAGCAGTTTGAAGGCTTCAAAACGCTGGCTTTTGGTGGCCACCGGTTTGCGCACAAACACCTCGGGCTCATGGATGCGGTTGCGAATCACCCAGGCGACGATGGCCGGAATCACCCCCACCAAAAACATGCCGCGCCAGCCAATCACGGGCAGCAGCAGCGGGGTCAGCAAGGCTGCCGCCAGCACACCCACTTGCCAGCCCAGCGCTACGTAAGAGGACACGCGTGCACGGTGGCGCGCTGGCCAGGCTTCTGCAGCCAACGCCATGCCAATGCCAAATTCACCACCCAGACCGATGCCGGCAATGGTGCGGTAGATCAGCAAATCCCAGTAGCCGGTGGCAAAAGCGCACAGGCCGGTGAACACGGCGAACAGCATGATGGTCCAGGTCAGCACGCGAATGCGGCCGTAGCGGTCTGACAGTGCGCCAAACACAATGCCGCCAAACACGGCGCCAATCAGCGTCCAGGTCACCAGCGAGCCAGCCTGGCCGGGCGTGAGGTTCAGGTCTGCTGAGATCGCGCTGAGCATGAAGCCCAAAATCAGCAGATCAAAGCCGTCCATGGCGTAGCCAACGGCAGAGCCTGCCAGAGCTTTCCAGCTGTAGCTGTTGATGGCCGTTGGCTGGCCCGTGGATGCGCAAGAGGGGGAGGTCATGGCTGTGGTTTTCCTTGTTGTTTTTTGAAGCTTCACCAAGTGGTGTTTCTACAAAAAGCAAAACCCCCAAGGTGCAAAGACCTCGAGGCCAAAGAGCCAGCCAAGTTGTGCGGCAGCGCCGGGTGCTGGGCGTGCCAAAAACCTGCGCAGAAAACGCAGGCCGTAGATTCGGAGTGTGATTCTATGGAGGGTTAGTGCTGCCTTGCAGGCGCTGGCGTAACAGCCGTGCAGCCCGGCGGTTTATGGCTGCAGCGCCTGCGCAAAGTGCGTGTTCATGCCATTCGCGTGCGCGAACCTTGCATGCGTTGGCAGGTACTGGCAAGCGCAGGCAGGTGCAGCGCCTTCTAGCGTGATGCCCAGAACCGCTGCTGCAATTGCGCAATTTCAGCGGCCATCTCTGGCACGGGGCCAATCAGCTGCACTGGCTTTTGGCAGTGGTCAAACACATAGCGCGAGGGCACGCTCATGGTGGGGTTCTCGCCGTGGCTGCCGGTGCAGCGAAGCAGCTCGTGCTCGGTCATGCCAAACACCACGCGGCCAATATTGGCCCAGTAGGCCGTGCCTGCGCACATGCAGCAAGGCTCCACATTGGTGTAGAGCGTGCAGCCCCACAAATACTCGGGCGTGAAGTTGGTGGCGGCCATGCGCGCCAGGGTGGATTCGGCGTGGTTCACCGTGTCGATGTTGCACTGCTCCATCAGCACGGCTTCCTGATCCGGGCCCACCAAAATGGCACCAAACGGGTGGTGCCCCAAAGCAATGGCGCGCTCAGCCACTTGCTGGGTGTGGCGCAGGTGACGGCAGATCTGTTCGTGGGTGGGCGTCAGCCCCTGGGCGGGCAAATTGTGGGGGGTAGTCATCGGTCAAACTTTAGAAAGTGAAGGGCCAAGCTTGCCCTGTGAACCGATGTGCAAGCAATTAGTGTGCGCACCTGCTGGTAACCCGCAGGTGCGCGCCCAAGCTAGGCCTGATCAAGCCTGATTGAGGGGCTGAGGCTGGACAGGCCAGCCTTGCATGTGCTGCTGTGCAATGTCGCGTAGCGCAGTGATCCAGGCGCTGTGGTCGTTCAGGCACGCAATGAACCGGTAGTCCTTGCCGCCTGCGTGCACAAAGGCTTCCCGCGCTTCCATGTTGATCTCTTCCAGGGTCTCGATGCAATCGCTGGTAAAGCCGGGGCACATGATGTCCACACTCTCCAGCCCCTGCTTGGCCATCTCCACCAAGGTGGGCTCGGTGTACGGCTCCAGCCACTTGGCCTTGCCAAAGCGCGACTGGAAGGTGAGCACATATTGCGCATCGCTCAGATTCAGTCGCTGCGCCAGCAGGCGGCCCGTGGTCAGGCATTCGTCGCGGTAAGGGTCGCCCAACTGGTAGGTGCGCTCAGGTACGCCGTGAAAGCTGAGTACCAGCTTTTGCGCCCTGCCGTTTTCATGCCAGTGTTTCTCTACGGTCTGGGCCAGAGCGTCGATGTAGCCGGGATGGTCGTGGTAGCGCTGGACAAAGCGCAGCTCAGGAATGTTGCGCTGTGTTTTGGCCCAGTCATACACGGCATCGCACACGCTGGCGGTGGTGGTGCCTGAGTACTGGGGGTACAGCGGTAAAACCAGAATGCGGGTGGCACCTTGCGCTTTGAGGGCATCCAGTTGCGACGCCATCGAAGGGTTGCCGTAGCGCATGGCCGGGGCCACCAGTACGTTGGCGCCTGCCTCAGTCAGCCAGCCGCGCAGCAGTGTGGCTTGGCGCTCGGTGAAGTACAGCAGGGGGGAGCCAGTAGCGCCGCCCTGGTTCCACACCGTGGCGTATTTGGCAGCCGACGCTTTGGGGCGGGTGCGCAAAATAATGCCATGCAAGATGGGCCACCAGGCCAGCTTGGGGATTTCCACCACGCGGTCATCTGCCAGAAACTGCGCCAGATAGCGGCGCACGGCGGCAGGCGTGGCCTCATCGGGCGTACCCAGGTTGCACAGCAAAATGGCGGTGCGCTCAGGTTGGCCTGCGGGGAGTTGGGGTTCGGGGGCAAAGCGTGACAGCATGGACACCATTGTGACAAAAGCTTGGGCCTTTCAAGACCGGCGTGGCAGCAGTTCTTGTGTGCTCCAGTATTCTTGGGCCATGTTTGACCCATCAAAAATTCGCGCAATTACGCTCGATCTGGACGATACGCTGTGGCCCATCTGGCCCACCATTCGCCGCGCTGAAGAAATCTTGTTGCTATGGTTAAAAGAGCATGCTGCAAAGACTGCGCAATTGTTCAGCACGCCAGAGGCTTTGCGTGCCATCCGCAATCAAGTCGAGAAAGAGCGCCCGGATCTGCGCCACGACCTGAGTGGTTTGCGCCAGGCATCCATCCGCCAGGCTTTGCGCCAAGCTGGCGATGATGAAAATTTGGCTATGCCTGCCTTTGAAATTTTCTTTGCAGCGCGCCAGCGTGTGGAGCTGTTTGGTGATGCCGTGCCTGCTCTGGAGCGTCTGACGGCGCGCTGGCCCGTGGTGGCGGTCACCAATGGCAACTCTGACATTGAGCAAATCGGGCTGGGCCAGTTCTTTCAAGACAGCTTTAACGTCACGCGCACGGGCTTTGCCAAGCCGGATGTGCGCATCTTTCACTGCGCGGCCCAGGCCCTGGAGCTGCCGCTGTCCGCCATCTTGCATGTAGGAGACGATGCCAAATTGGATGCGGTAGCAGCGCGGGATGCGGGTATGCACGCTGTTTGGCTCAATCGCAGCGGCTTAGATTGGCCCATAGAGGAACAGCACCCCCCCACAACGGTCAGCAGCTTGTTGGATTTATGTGACTTGCTGGCGGCCTGAGTGACCATTCCCCATGGGGAAAGAGGAGCCCGCGCATGCCCAATACCTTGTCTCGAGCACCCAGCCTGGATCTGCCTGTAGCGCTGCGCATCGGGTGGATGCAGCCGTTGACCTGGCTGGCGCTGGGCTGGAGGGATATTTGCCGCACCCCACTGCTCAGCTTGGCACACGGCGTTTTCTTGGCGCTGCTGGGGGCTGCCATCTTGCTGGTGGGGCACAATCGCTTTTGGTTGATGGCGGGCGCACTGTCCGGTTTTCTGGTGGTGGGCCCGGTGGTGGCTACCAGTTTGTATGCAATCAGCCGCGCATTGGAGCGCAAAGAGCCTGTGGGCTGGCGGCTGGTGCAGCGCACATGGATGCACTGGCAACAAGGGCAAAACAAGCTGGGCAATGACTACTGGTGTCTGGTGCAGTTCGGGCTGCTGCTGGCCATTTCGGCCACGGGCTGGGTGCTGGTCTCTGCATCACTGATTACCTTGCTGGCACCGGTGCGCATTGCTACGCCGATGGACTTCATGCAGTACGTGGTGCTGGCACCAGACGGCACGCTGTTTCACCTGTGGCTGGCACTGGGCAGCTTTCTGGCAGCGCCCATTTTTGCATCCAGCGTGATTTCTATGCCTTTATTGATGGATCGCAAAGTGACTTTGTCGCAGGCCGTGCTCACTAGCTGGTCTGTGATTTTGCAAAACCCCATTGCCATGGCTTTGTGGGCGGCGCTGATTGTGATGTTTACGTTGTTGGGCTTGGCGTCGCTGCTGCTGGGTCTGGTGTTGGTGATCCCTATGTTGGGCCATGCCAGCTGGCATGCCTACCGTGATTTGGTGGATGCATCAGACTTTGCGCTGCGGCAGGCAGTGAGCTAGCGCGCGCCCAGCGTTTTGCGGTTTCTAGGATACGTGTCGTGATTTTTGGTTTTACAGAAGAACAAATCTCTGAATTCTTTCTGACCTATGGCATTGGGGCTTTCATCCTCTTCATGCTGTTCATCATTGGGCATTTGGCGTGGGAGTCCAAAGCGGGCAAATTCGGCACCTTTGTGCTGTTTCTGGGCTTGTCCGTGGGTTTTATTGGTTTTATCGCCAAGGCCGTTATCCAGTGGTATCTGGAACACAAGTAAGTGCATAAGCAAGTGCACCAGTAAGTACTAAAAAAAGAGCTGTCAGCGCTTTACCTGCAAGCATTTCAGATAGAAAAGTATCTGAAACAGCCATGGGGTAAGCGCTGGCAGCTCTTTTTTTATTTCTATTCAGGTGAGCGAAATAGCTTGTGCCACCTGCATGCCACTGCGCACCGCACCTTCCAGCGTGGCCGGGTAGGGGCCATCCACATAGTCACCACATGCCCACAGATTGGGCAGTATCTGGTGCTCAGGGCGTTGCACCAGCGGTGTGCAGGCAAACGTGGCGCGTTTGTCGATTACCGTTTGAAGCGCCTGCAAGTCAGGCAGTTGCAACTGGGTGCGGGCTTGCTCCAGCACCTGGGTTTGCAGCGTGTCTTTGTCGCCATGGCTGGCACTGACCACCAGGGCAATTAAACCCGCTGGCCCGTTCAGCTGGGCTTTGTCAAACGCAAACTGAGCGGGTGCGCTGGCATGGCTGCGTAGCGCCACCATGGGCGCAGGCAGCAGCTTGCCATTGCGCAAAGGCTGATGGCTGAAGGCGTAGACAGTGGCAATCGCTGTGTGCGGCAAGGCGTGGGCCACTGTGGCCCATGGCGCTGCACTGGCTTGCCAAGCTGCTGGCAACTGTGCTTGCTGTACCAGGCGTGCAGCTTCTGCGCAGGGTGTGGCAAGCACCACCGCATCAAACGATTGCCCGTTGACCAGCCATTGCGCGGCGTGAGCGTCATAGGCCAGTGCTTGTGCTCTGACCCCCAGGTACAGTTGCGTTCCACGGGCCTGCAACCAACGGGCAGCTGTGGCGGGAAAGAGACCGCTGAGATCAGTGCGAGGAATCAGCAGGTTGGAGCCGCCTTGGCCGCTGAACAATCCATCCTGCAGCACGCGCAAGAAGATGCTGCCGCTGGCCTGTGTGGCCGGCAGGTTAAGGGCAGAGATGCACAAGGGGTCGACAAAATCGTGCATCAGTCGCGCTGGCAAGTCATGGCAGATGTCGGCCACCGTGGCCTCGGGCTCACAGCTAAAGCGGCTGCGCTGCCAGCGGTGGGCGGTGCGCAGCAGGGCCAGTTTTTCGCTCCAGCTCCAGCCTTTGGCGCGGGCAATGCCAATGGCAGCATCCCATGGCGGGCTGCAATGCGGCAATTGCAGCCCCAGGCCATCCACGTAGCGCAAATCCAGTGGCAGCCGTAGCAGGGCAGATGATGCATCCACGCCCACGGCCTGCATCATCTGCAGGCACGCTTGGTAGGCACCAATCAAAATGTGCTGGCCGTTATCGACGCTCCATGTCTGGCCCTCAGGGCCTTGCAGTGTCAGTGCGCGCGCGCGGCCACCCCAGATGCGGCTGGCTTCATAGATGTGAACGTGCTGGCCCTGTTGCTGCAGCTGTACCGCTGCAGCCATGCCTGCCCAGCCACCGCCAATGATGGCAATGCGCCGAGGTGTTGCTGCGCCTGTCACTGCTACATGCGGCCCAGGGCTTGCATCTTCCACGCCAGCCACAGCTTGCGCAGCGGTGTCAGGCCAATGCGCTGGTGCAGTACCTGAAAGTTTTCAGCCTCAATCTCCCGCAGCAGTGTGCGGTAGATGCTGGCCATCATCAGGCCGGGTTTTTGCGTGCGCCGGTCTTGTGCGGGCAGCAAAGAGAACGCTTCTTCGTACAGCTGGTGCGCGCGCTGGGCCTGAAAGCGCATCAACGCGGTGAAACGATCGGAGTACTCGCGCTTGGTGATTTCATGCGCCTTCACATCAAACTGCTGCAAATCGCTGATGGGCAGGTAAATGCGTCCACGCAGGGCATCTTCGCCCACATCACGGATGATGTTGGTCAGCTGAAAAGCTTGTCCCAGCTTGTGGGCGTATGCGGTTGTGGCCTCATCGGTCTGGCCAAAAATGCGCGCGGCCACTTCGCCCACCACACCGGCAACCAGGTGGCAGTAACGCTGCAGGCCGGGGTAGTCCAGATAGCGGGTTTGGTCCAGATCCATCTGGCAGCCTTCAATCACTGCTTGCAGGTGACGCTGCTCAATTTGAAATGGCTGGGTGTGGGGCATCAATGCCAGCATGACAGGGTGCGTGGGCTTGCCTGCAAAGGCCTGTGCCACTTCTTGCTGCCACCACGCCAGTTTTTGTGCAGCAACGCCCGGGTCTTGCACTTCATCCACCACGTCATCCACCTCTCTGCAAAACGCGTAGAACGCGGTGATGGCAGCTCTGCGGTTGGCGGGGAGAAATAGAAAGGCGTAATAAAAACTGCTGCCCGATGCAGCTGCTTTTTCTTGGACGTAAGTTTCCGGATTCATATTGCGATGGATTGTCCCATGCCTTGGGTTATGTCCCGTAAATGCGGTGGAAGCCGTGTGCTCTTGATGTGCATCAACCGTCGGCACTGTTTTGGGGTGCTGCTTTTGGAGGCCAGCCTCTAAGATGGAGAGGTTGCAATTAGATACATCGAACGAGATGCCCAGCTTCAATTCCCTGCGGTTAACTCAGCGCTACATGCTGGTTTTTGGTGGCTACTTTTTATCCATGGCGGTGGTCATTGGCATGAGTTGGCATGGGTTGATGAGTTCGCGTGACAGTCTGCGTGCCCTGCACGATGAATCACTCCAGCGTATTTTGCTGGCAGATTCGATCAACGAGAGCGTGTTGCAGTCGCGCATGCAGATGTTGCTGTCGTTTCAGCATGCGCCAGACAGCTCGCTGGCCAGTCTGCACGATCACCCCGTTTCCCTGCATCTGGACTTGGTCAAGCATGGCCTGCAGCAAGGCATGGAGTGGCAAAAAGAGTTGGACAAGATGATTGCTCCAGGCATGGAGAAAGACATGTTCGCTGAAGCCATTCGCGTGCAAACCGACTGGAATGCAAAACTCAGCGAGTTGGTGCGCAGCATGGAGTCGGGTGACTTCAGCAGTGATCTGATGTCGCGCTTCCTGGCCATGGGCCGTGAAGAAGGAGACATGCTGGTGGCGCTGGTCGGCGCGTTCAAGGGCTTGCAAGTGACGCAGGCGGACGAGGCTTACCAAGCCGCTGATGCGCGCTATCACGTCAGTATTTTGGTGTTTGCCTTGTGCGTGCTGCTGGGTGGCTTGCCTGCGACGGTGCTGTCGATTTCTTTGCTGCGCCGTATGAACCAGGGCTTTAAATCAGCGCACCACACGGCCCAGGCCATTGCAGCGGGTGATATCTCGCAACGCGTGACCTCCAGCGGCAAAGATGAAATCACGGAGCTGCTGGTGCAGATGGAGGACATGCGCAGTCATTTGCACGACATCATCTCCAAAGTACGCAGCGGTGCCGATGCCATTGCCGGCGCGTCAACCCAGGTGGCTGCAGGTACGGGGGATTTGTCGATGCGCACGGAGCAACAGGCTGCATCGCTGGAGCAAACGGCAGCAGCTACAGAAGAGCTGTCCAGCACCGTGCAGCAAAACGCAGACAGCGCCATTCGCGCCAGTGAATTGGCCCGTGGTGCCACCGATGTGGCCGCCAAGGGCGGGCAGATGGTGTCAGAGGTGGTGTCCACCATGGAAGACATCAACACCTCGGCCAAGAAGATTGAGGCCATCATCGGCGTGATTGACAGCATTGCTTTCCAGACCAATATCTTGGCCTTGAATGCAGCGGTAGAAGCCGCGCGTGCCGGAGAGCAAGGCCGTGGCTTTGCCGTGGTGGCCAGCGAGGTGCGCTCTTTGGCAGGCCGTTCGGCCGAAGCCGCCAAGGAGATCAAAGTACTGATTAATGACTCCGTCAACCGTGTGCGCACGGGCAGCGAGCAAGTGCACCGCACAGGTCGCACCATGCAAGACATCGTGCAAAGCATTGCCCGCGTGTCAGACATCGTTGGCGAGATCGCGGATGCCAGCCGCGAGCAATCCAAGGGCTTGGCGCAAATCAATGACGCTGTTGCCAATCTGGACGATGTCACTCAGCAAAACGCTGCCTTGGTGGAAGAAACCTCTGCCGCCTCCAGCTCGCTGCAAGAGCAAGCGCGGCAGATGGCAAGCATGTCGTCGCAGTTTGTTCTGGAGGCCGGTACCGTAACTAGCGCTTATGTAAGCAACTACAGCCCAGCGGCCAAGGCAGGCAGCAGCAAGGCTAAAGTGACGGCGACAGCTTCATCGAAGGTGGCACTGCCCCACGCACAGACGCAGGAAGAGAGTGCTTTTTAAGCAGCCTGCTTCAGCCATAAAAAAACCGGCCAGTGCGCCGGTTTTTTTATGGCTGAAAGCCTCTGCACTACATCCAGAGTGCGCGCCACAACATGCGCGACGTATCTGTTTTACGCAGCGTGCGGCGTGTATGCAGGTTGTGGCCATGCTGCGCCTCGACCTTGTCCAAAATGCACAGCCCTCCTTGCACTACCAGGCGCAGCTCCCAGCCGATACGCCCAGGCAGATGGTGTACCAGATTTGAGCCGTTTTGCATGCTTTGCCTTGCCCATAAAACGTTTGATGCTATGAGTTTTTTAATGCTCGGAGTTACTTCTTGCAAAGCAAGTTCTTGGCGAGTCACTGCGTGCTGTGCGCAGTCTGCATCGGTGAGGTAGTGACGCCCGCGTGGAATGTCTTCGCTCAGGTCTTGCCAAAAATTGATCAGTTGCAGTGCTGTGCAAATGGCATCACTTTGCAGCAGCGCCTGCTCCTTGTGCACGCCATACAAATGCAGCAGCAGCCGGCCAACCGGGTTGGCTGAGCGGCGGCAGTAATCCAGCAGTTCAGCGCGGTCGGCATAGGTGGCTGCATCGCGCGTTTTTTGAATGTCTTGAATGAATGCACTCAGCAGATCATCCAGCAGCGCCACTGGCAACTGGTGCTGTTGAATATTGAATTGCAAAGGGCCAAAGATGGCCATCCATCGCGGTTGGGGCGCTTGCCCTTGTGCAATGGCATGCAACTGTGCACGGTATGTTTGCAGCTCGGTCAAGCGCTGTGCAGCAGTGGCTGTGCCTTCATCAGCGATGTCATCAGCCGCCCGGGCAAAAGCGTAGATGGCCGCGATAGGCTGACGCAGATGGGTCGGGCACAGCCATGACGCTACGGGAAAGTTCTCGTAGTGTGTCACCGGGGTTGCTTGGGTGCGTGTGGGGTCTGGAGCATTCACTGCAGCATTGTCGCTTGACAGCAAGCGTGGCCTTCCTTAGATTGCTAACCAATTAGTCAGTAACTTCATTTCACATGCCTTCCTTCTTTGTTGTGCGGCCCATTCAGGGTCTTTTTGTTGGTGCGGTTGTTTTGGGGTTGCTGACGGCGTGTTCACGGCAGGCCCCGGTACCCGAGCCCATTCGTGCTGTCAAACTCATCGAAGTCGGTGTGCATGCCTTGAATCCAGAGGTGGAGTACGCAGGTGAAGTGCGTGCGCAAATTGAATCACGCATTGGTTTTCAGGTGACTGGAAAACTGGTGCAGCGCTTTGTCAATGTGGGCGATGTGGTGCGCAAGGGGCAAGTGCTGGCGGAGCTGGATGGGCAAGATTACGTGTTGGCTGCTCAGGCTGCGCAGGCCCAAGTTGCAGCAGCGAAAACCCAGCGTGACCTGGTCAAAGCGGATTGGGAGCGTTTTTCGGCGCTCAAGAACCAGGGCTTTATCAGCGGTGTGGAGCTGGATCGCCGCCGCGCAAATCTGCAATCTGCGCAAGCGCAACTGGAGCAGGCACAGGCGCAGGCATCAGCACAGAGCAATCAAAGTGGCTATACGCGTTTGCTTGCCAGTGCTGGCAGTGTGGTAACGAGCGTGCAGGCAGAGCCCGGACAAGTTGTAGCGGCAGGGGCCCCGGTGGTGCAGTTGGCCCACGATGGCGCGAGAGATGTCGTAGTTGCGGTGCCGGAAACTGCCCGCAGTCACATAAAGCTGGGGCAAATGGTGCAGGTACGTATTTGGTCGCAGGACCGTTTGCTGGAGGGCACTGTGCGAGAGCTAGGTGCCAGCGCAGACCCTGTAACGCGCACTTATGCCGTCAAGGTAAAGGTGCAAGGGGCTGATCAGCCACCGCTGGGGGCGACCGCCTATGTGCGCATGCAACTGGCAATAAAGGCCCCGGACGATGCAATCAAACTGCCATCAACAGCGGTTCTTGAGCAAGGCGGTTCTTCCACGGTGTGGGAGTTTGACGCCGGCACGTCGACGGTGCATGCACGCAAAGTAGAGGTGGCTGGCGTTGACGGTAATGAGATTTTGATTGCAACTGGCGTACAGCCGGGCATGCAACTGGTGGCGGCGGGCACGCATGTGCTGACAGAGGGGCAGAAGGTCAGTGTTTATCAGCCCCGTTATCCCGAAACAGCGCGCTAAGCTTGGAGTCAGAGATGAGTTCTTCGAACCAGGCGCCTGAAAAAACAGGTTTTAATCTTTCGCGCTGGGCGCTGCAGCATATTCCCCTGACACGCTATTTGTTGGTGGCAATTTTATTGCTGGGGGGCACGGCTTACTTCCAGCTGGGTCAGGATGAAGACCCTCCGTTCACTTTCAGAGCCATGGTGGTTCGTACCTACTGGCCGGGTGCTTCTGCCCAGTTAGTGGCTGAGCAGGTGACGGACAAGATTGAGCGCACCCTGCAAGAGGTACCCTACGCAGACAAGATCAGCAGCTACTCCAAGCCGGGAGAGTCTCAGGTCATCTTTCAGTTGAGAGACAACTCTCGACCACAGGATGTGACCGATCTTTGGTACACCGTGCGCAAGAAAATTGGTGACATGCGCTATACCTTGCCGCAGGGTGTGCAGGGCCCATTTTTCAATGACGAGTTTGGCGATGTATTCGGCGTTATTTATGGTCTGACCGGAGATGGTTACAGCTATGCAGAGCTGAAAACCTTTGCCGATGATGCGCGCCAGCAGCTTTTGCGAGTCAAAGATGTCGCCAAGGTGGAGATGTTTGGCGTCCAAAATGAGCGCATTTTTGTCGAGTTGTCGCAAAAACGCCTGGCCCCTATGGGGCTGGATATCAACCAAGTTATTGCACAGCTAAATCAGCAAAATGCGATTGAAGGCTCTGGGGTATTGCAAACACCTCAGGAGCAGGTTCAGGTACGTGTAGCTGGGCAATTTAATGCGGTCGAGCAGGTGCGTTCCATGCCTGTGCGCGCTGCTTCCGGTGTGCAATTGCGCCTGGGTGATATTGCGGATATTGAGCGAGGTTACGAAGACCCACCTGGCGTGAAGGTGCGCCACAACGGGCAAGAAGTGATTGCTCTGGGTATTTCAATGAGCAAGGGCGGCGATATCGTGGGGCTGGGTAAAGCCTTGCGTTCATCGGTGCAGCAGATTGCATTGACGCTGCCTGCAGGGGTAAGCTTGGTCAATATTCAAGACCAACCTAAGGCCGTTACGGATTCCGTCAACGAGTTCATCAAGGTGTTGATCGAGGCGGTGGTGGTGGTGCTGGCCGTGAGCTTTATCAGCTTGGGTTTGCACAAGCGCACCACAGCAACGGTGTGGTGGCGGCGTTGGTACATTGACCCCCGGCCTGGTCTGGTGGTGGCGGTAACTATCCCTCTGGTGCTGTCGGCCACCTTCCTGGCCATGTGGTACTGGGGCATCGGCTTGCACAAGATATCGCTGGGTTCGCTCATCATTGCCCTGGGCTTGCTGGTGGACGACGCCATCATTGCTGTCGAGATGATGGTGCGCAAGCTGGAAGAGGGCTATGACAAGCTGCGGTCCGCCACCTTTGCATATGACATCACGGCCATGCCGATGTTGACTGGCACTTTGATTACTGCAGCAGGTTTCTTGCCCATTGGTATGGCCAAGTCCATGACCGGCGAATACACCTTTGCGATTTTTGCGGTGACCGTGATTGCTCTGATCATTAGCTGGGTGGTTTCGGTGTACTTCGTGCCGTATCTCGGCAGTATTTTCCTGAAAGAACCCAAGGCTCGAGAAGTCCGTGAGGGGGTTGAACACGATCCCCATGAAGTGTTTGATAGCCCGTTCTATCAACGCTTTCGCGCTGCCGTTTATTGGTGTGTGGAGCATCGCTGGCTGACCATTGGTGCGACTGTAGTGGTGTTTGCATTGGGCATATTCGGCATGACGCGTGTGCAACAGCAGTTCTTTCCAGACTCCAACCGCCCTGAAATTTTGGTGGATGCGTGGTTTCCTGAAGGCACTTCGTTTGCAGGCAACCAGCAGGTTGTGCAGCGCATGGAGACTTATTTACAGGCTCAAAGTGGTGTCAACGACGTCACCGTCTGGGTAGGTTCTGGGGTGCCGCGTTTTTACTTGCCTTTGGATCAAGTGTTTCCACAGAGCAATGTCTCGCAATTTATTCTGATGACCGAAGGGTTGAAAGAGCGCGATCAATTGATGAAGGCATTGCCAGCAAGCTTGGCGCAAGCCTTTCCTGAAGTTCGTGCACGCGCAAAATTGCTGCCCAGTGGCCCTCCGGTGCCATACCCTGTGCAGTTTCGCGTAGTGGGGGCAGACGCTTCGCAGTTGCGCCAGCTGGCTGATCAAGTCAAAGAGGTGATGCGAAAGCATCCTGACATGCGTGGTGTGAACGACAACTGGAATGAGTCAGTCAAGGTCATGCGTTTGCAAGTCGATCAAGAAAAGGCGCGGGCATTGGGGGTGAGTAGTCAATCGATTGCGCAAGCCACTCAAACCATGCTGACGGGTGCCACGATTGGTCAGTTCCGTGAAGGAGACAAGCTCATCAACATCGTGTTGCGCCAGCCCTTGAACGAGCGTGATGCGATGGATGACTTGGCGGCAGCCTATTTGCCCACGGCATCTGGTAAATCCATCCCGCTGGCGCAAATTGCTCAGCCCGTTTTGAGTTGGGAGCCAGGTGTGCTTTGGAGAGACGCACGCAGCTATGCCATTACGGTGCAGGGTGATGTGCGTGAAGGCATGCAGGGCGCGACATTGACGCAGGCGCTCAAGCCCGATATGGAAAAACTGCAAGCACAGTGGCGCGAGCAGGGGCTGGGGGACTATCGCATTGTGGTGGCTGGTGCTGTGGAAGAGAGTGCAAAGGGAGCCTCATCGATTGCAGCAGGTATCCCTGTCATGCTGTTTTTGGTGTTCACCTTGCTCATGCTGCAACTTCATAGCTTTAGCCGGGCGTTGCTGGTGTTCATGACTGGGCCGCTGGGTATAGCAGGTGTTGCCGCGGCGTTGTTATTGCTCAACCGGCCCTTTGGTTTTGTGGCACTACTGGGTGTGATTGCGTTGATGGGAATGATTCAGCGCAATTCGGTGATTTTGATCGATCAGATCGAAACGGATCGTGCGCGTGGTGTACCAACCTGGGATGCCATTGTGGAGGCCGCTGTGCGGCGCTTCCGCCCGATTGTGTTGACGGCGGCCGCTGCTGTACTTGCCATGATCCCTTTGTCGCGCAGTGTTTTCTGGGGTCCCATGGCTGTTGCCATCATGGGCGGGTTGGTCGTAGCGACGGTGCTGACATTGTTCGCTTTGCCTGCCATGTATGCCGCATGCTTCCGTGTGAAGCGTCCTGGCGTTGAATATTTGCAAGAAAAATGATGTGGGGGATCGTGCGTCAGTCGTATTTTCGCGGTTAAAATCATAGATTGACCTATAACTCAGGTCGGTACGCACCGGCTCTGCAGTTAATCAAGACCGCGCGGGTGGCGAAATTGGTAGACGCACCAGGTTTAGGTCCTGACGGTGGCAACACTGTGCGGGTTCGAGTCCCGCCCCGCGCACCAAGAACAAAAACAGCTTGATCCAAGCTAACCCTGTATAAGCCCGTTCTCCCTCTGAGAACGGGCTTTTTTCTTGCCTGGGTTGTTCAATGTCCACCTACCTCATCCGGCATAAATCTGTATAAAACTACATGTCTTTCCCGCGCTGATCCCGTATCAAATCCCGCGCGGGATTTTGCTGTGGTGAGGGGCAGATGGCGCGCAGAGGTTGAGCGGGCAGGTGTTAGGCGGACAGCCACACGAGCCCACCAAAGCATAGGCAGTGGCTCAAGAAGCCGCTATTTTGTCGGGTGCTCGCGGGGAATTTCCCCGGCGCAGATTTGCTGAAGTGGTTGAGCGCTACCGATGAGAAACCGCAGACCCAAACCTCGAGCAATGTGTGCGCAGATAACCTTTGGTTTGATGCGTGGTCGCGTGACTATCCTGAATTAGCAAACAACGTCTTTCACGAGATCGCTGGGGCGTGACCTGGAGCACTGGTGTGATGCACGTCTGAAGCAAGTTTCGGACTCTAGTGTCTTGCGTGAGACCCGGCTGTATCGTCCTATTCGGACACTGGGTGTGAAGCAGTGGAAGTGGGCAAGCAAGAGTCCATGGCAAGAAATACGACTATCCGCCAAAGCGCATGCACGCAGGCGCATTAGCGGATGGATGGAGATTTGTCGCTGGTGCATCACCACGCATAGCACCCACCACTGCTCAGCAGCAAGCTGCGTGGGCCATGCTGATATCACTGCACACGGCAGCGCGGTGGTGAGATCTTGCGTATGTCGCGCAGTACTGTGGATTTGAGACACAAGGGGTACGAATTACCTAAGCACAAGACTGAAGCAACGGTTTGTGCACGGCATGCGCCTCTCTCCAGCCGAGCTGTGCTGCTACTGCGCGTGCTGGAAGCACAAGCCCAGTTTGATGGGCGTTATGCTTATTTCACCATCAGCAATGCCAGCCGAGATGTTCTGTATCGCAAGCTGAGCGATCGCACCATGATTGAAGAATTGCGTTTTCACGATTTGCGAGCCACTGCTTTGATGTTGCGGAGTAAGTGGTTGGATGCGATGACGCTAGCGCATACCCATGGCCGTGTAGATATCAATGAGCTGTTTAATACTTATTATTGAAAATCTGATGAAGATATCGCCGTTCGTCTGTAATCGATTTAATTGCATGTAGGCGTGTTTCGCAAAACTGATGAGAGGGCGTTGATTTTTAATTGAAATATTTGGTGATTCAATCATTAATGATTTTTAATCAATTTTTGATGACAAGGGAAAACCACGGGACGAATTTTTTCAAAAAATAAATAGTTCATGCTTTAATAAAAAACACAGTTTGTTGCAATTTACTCCAATTTAAAAAACAAAACTGTAGCAATAAACACTGTATTCATAACAGGAGAAGCATGAATGGATCGTTTGAAAATCTCTGTCCGAATGACTCTCGCGTTCATGGCTATGATGGCCCTGCTACTGCTGCTAGGTGCAGTAGCACTTTGGGGTTCGTCTACACAAAGCACCGTGCTCAGTGAAATTACCCAGAGCCAAATCCCTGTTATCCGAACGTTGAACAACATCACGGATGGGGCCAATGAGCAAGCAATCCAATTTCGTAATTTAGGCCTATTTCCGTCAGAAAAAATTCAGTCATCTGCACGTGCCGTTATTCAGAAATCTCGTAGCGAAGTCTCTGCCGAAGTCGAAACGTTGCAAAAGCATGCTGTCTCTGAACAAGGTTCGGCATTGGTTGAAAAATTAAAGCAGGGACGGGCAGCATTTCATAAATTTGGCAATGAATTCCTTGATCTGCTCGATAAAAATCAAAGAGATGAGGCCTTGGTCTTACTTGAAACCAAACTGCGGCCTACACAGCTCGAATATCAAAATGTCATTAGAGAAATTCTGGATCTTCAGACAAAAGATTCAGAGCGAGCAAGTCAGCAAGCAGAAGCGGCTGCGCGCGACTTATCACGCAATGTCCTGATCACCAGCGTTGTCGCAATGGCCCTTGCGATTTTCCTGGCTGTCGCAATTACCCGTTCGATCACCCGCCCGCTGGCCCAAGCCGTCGCAGTGGCAGATCGCGTGGCAGGTGGTGACCTCAGTGAGCAAATTACAGTGAAGTCCAAAGACGAAATGGGGCAGTTGCTCAATGCTTTGCAACGCATGCAGCAAAGCTTGGTCAAAACAGTGACCACCGTGCGCAGTGATGCTCAAGGCGTTGCCGCATCCAGCGCTCAGATTGCAGTGGGCAATAGCGACTTATCCAGCCGTACAGAAGAGCAGGCGAGTGCGCTGGAGCAAACGGCGGCATCCATGGAACAGCTCGGCGCTACTGTGAAGCAGAATGCCGACAATGCACGCCAGGCGAATCAGATGGCAATCAGCGCTTCCTCCGTTGCGGCCCAAGGTGGTGAAGTAGTCGCTGAAGTGGTTGAAACCATGAAGAACATTGATGCAAGCAGCAATAAAATTGCTGACATCATCAGCGTGATAGACAGCATTGCCTTTCAGACAAATATTCTGGCTCTAAATGCGGCAGTAGAAGCCGCGCGTGCGGGAGAGCAAGGTCGAGGCTTTGCAGTGGTGGCCACCGAAGTACGGGCCCTAGCTCAGCGTAGTGCCGAAGCAGCCAAAGAAATCAAGTTATTGATTAATACCAGCGTGGAGTGTGTTGAGCATGGTTCGCAGCTTGTAGACAAGGCGGGTAAAACTATGACCGAAGTGGTCACTGCAATTCGCCGAGTGACCGACCTGATGGGAGAAATCAGTGCAGCAAGCCATGAGCAAAGCACTGGTATGGCCCAGATTAGTGAGGCAGTCACGCAGATGGACCAAACCACTCAGCAAAACGCCGCTCTCGTGGAGGAAATGGCTGCTGGGGCTAGCAGTTTGAACAACCAGGCCCAGTCATTGGTGGGGGCCGTTGCAGTCTTCAAGTTATCTGCGTTTGAGCACACGACTGGCGCTGAAGGGGCTGCGTTTGTTGCACCGGCTCGAAAAGCTAAGCCAGCCCATACGGTAGAGCGTCCTCAAAACTCCGTAATCAAGGAAAAGACACCAGCATTGCGCCGCCCTGCAATGATGGCAGGTGCCCAGCAATCGACGAATAAGGATGATGATGATTGGGGATCATTTTGACAGTGCTCCCTAACACAAGCCAATCAACAAGCCAACCAAGCCGGCCGCTTGAATAGTCGGTGTGACCGCGAAAATCTGTCAGCAACTGCTGCGCAGCAGTTGCTGACAGATTTCTAAAAACTACACGACTGCAGCGATCAAATCTATTTCCACGGCGGCATTTTTGGGGAGCTGGTAGACGCCTACCGACGTGCGCGTGTGAACACCTGCATCTCCCAGAACTGCATAAAGTACTTCGGATGCACCATCTGCAACTTCGCTTTGCTGAGTGAAGTTCTGCGCACATTGAACAAACACTGTGATTCGCAAAATGCGTTGAACTCTGTCAAGTGAGCCAAGCTCTTGCCGTAGCAATGCCAATGCACGCATGGTGCATACCTTTGCCGCACGCTGCGCCTGTGCGACTGATACCTCTGCCCCGACTCTTCCGGTGACGACAACCTCGTTGTCAACGCGGGGGATCTGCCCACTGATGAACACTTGATTGTCATGGCGGACAACAGACGCATAGTTTCCGCCAATCTTGATCTCTCCTGCAAAGCTGTAAGAAAGGGCTGCTTCTACTGCAGCGAAATTAAAATCGCGCGATTGGGACATAAATAGTTTGCTCCTGCGAAGAAGTCACAACAGTTTAGAGGTAAGGCTCCTTGCAAGCCTGAGATCGCCGAAAATCGGCCCATTACATTCATTCAGCGGCCTATAAATTCTTCTGGCCAGTGCCAATCTCCAGGCACAAAAAAACGCCCTCAATTTTGGGGCGTTTTTTTGAGTGTGTAGCTAAATCAGTAGCCAGTGCCACCGCCATAGCCATCATTGCCATAGCCAACATTAGGACGTGAGCTGGCGCGGAATTCACGATTGCCCCCGGAGCCACGTCCTTCTTCGCGAGGTTTCGCAAGATTCACGACGATCGAACGTCCATCAACGGACACTCCATTCAACGCAGTAATAGCGGCTTGACAAGCTTCAGCAGAGGCCATCTCTACAAATGCAAACCCTTTAGATTGTCCGCTGTCGCGGTCCATCATTACTTTGGCTGAGGTAACACTTCCGAATTCAGCAAAGTTGCTTTTCAGGCTGGAATCGGTCACGGAGTAAGGCAAGTTGCCAACGTAGATTTTGGTGCTCATGAAAGAAGCCTTTTAATTAATGATTCGTCAAAAATTGACGCATCGTTTGAATATGGCTGTGGGGAGTGCTAATCCGTAGCAACCGGATGAAGTTGAGCGTTTGCTAGAGGCTCAACACGTTGAGGGCTGCATGGACGTTTGCAGCCAGCCTTGGGTCACAGCATAGATTTTTGCTGCTTCGGTCGAGGCAAATGTTTTGTCAAAGCGAAAGACACGGCAGTAGCTGCTGTTTTGCTTTGTGCGCTGAAGTGCAAAGGATGCTTGGAAGCGACCGCAATGGGTCTTATGGGATGAGGGCGTAACGAAGTACTTGCCCATAGCAATAGGAGAGAGTGGAATCTAGTTCAATCAGAGAGCAGGTCTGAGAGACCTGCATGAGCTTTCGATAACTCGATGGGCTGCTGCTCGACAGCCAACGGTGCGAAAAATTCCGCGGAAATTTCTTGCAGGAGGACTTGATCACCCCATGCTGATGTTGCTGTGCAACTAGTTAAGTTAGCTAGCAACCATCTTATTATAAGTCTTTTGTATAAAAAATTCAATTTTTATTGTTTTTGGTTTTTAGCTTTCTTTGTTTGATGGCTGTGCTTCAGATATCTGCTGTGCAGCGATTGCAGTCTGTGCAGTTCATTCACTTGGCATTTTTGGTTTTGCTACTCAGGAGATGGCAAGCACGTTCTAAGGTTATGGCATGAAGGCCTTCTAGGGATGGGCTGGCTGACCTGAGCGTGCCACGGTTACATTGGAGGCTTAATACTGGAGATTTCTATGGCCAAAGGCATGCAACTCAACAACAAAATGGTCAAAAAACCGAAGAAGGACACCAGCTTGCCACCGCTGGTCAATACTTCCCCGGAATCCATGCGCCCTATCGCCCCGCTCACCTCGGTGCTGCCCAAAGGCAAGTTGAAAAACAAATAAGGTGTGTGCCGTGTGTTCCCACACAGGGAGCACATGGTCAGTCTTTGCACAGGGCCGTTACAGCGTGGCAGGCATCCGCCGCCCATTGGCCTTGCGCACCACGCTCAAACATGGGTAGATAACCCAATGCCTGCACACGCTCCTCACAAACCTTCGCCCAGCTCGTTGACCACAGCACGCCATGCATGGCTTTGCTGAGCACTGTCGCCATGCCCACCGCCTCAGCGCCAGTCCGCTGCAGCAAGCGGATACCAGTTCTTGGCCGGACTGCGACAGTCGCAGATCGGCCCATTGCTGTCCTTGAAAAAAGTAGATAAGCAGCCACTGAATTTTTCAAGATGTGGCATCTGCCCGGCTGTATTGCTTAGATGCTGCGTTGGTTGACCCGCTTGGACAGTTCTTGGGCGCTTTCACGGCGCTCGCTATAGCGATCCACCAGATAGTCCGCGCAGTCTCGCGTCAGCAGCGTGAACTTGACCAGTTCTTCCATCACATCCACCACACGTTCGTAATACGAAGAGGGCTTCATCCGGCCTGCCTCATCAAACTCCATGAATGCCTTGGCAACGGATGACTGATTGGGGATGGTGATCATGCGCATCCAGCGACCCAGCACCCGCATCTGGTTGACGGCGTTGAAGGACTGAGAGCCGCCTGAGACTTGCATCACCGCCAATGTCTTGCCTTGCGTCGGTCGCACGGCACCAGCGGACAAGGGAATCCAGTCTATCTGCGCTTTGAGGATGCTGCTCATCGCACCATGACGCTCAGGAGACGTCCAGACCATACCCTCGGCCCAAATAGCCAGTTCGCGCAGTTCCTTGACTTTTGGGTGATCGTCAGGTGCACCATCGGGCTGCGGCAGGCCACGTGGATCGAAAACTCTGGTCTCTGCCCCCATTTTGCGCAACAGTTGCGCAGCCTCTTCGGTCAGCAGGCGGCTGTAAGAACGGTCGCGAACCGAGCCGTACAAAAGCAAAATGCGTGGTGCGTGCGCAGCACGTTGTGTGGGCAACAAGCCTTCCAGGCTGGGTTTTTCAAACACTTTTTCGTCCAGATTCGGTAGATCAAAGCTTGCCAATTCGATTTCCTTTTGAGTCAATGACGGCTTGCCCGTCTTCTTTGGAGAATGCGGCCTGTTGGTGCTGCGGCAGAATGTCCAGCACAGCCTCCGAGGGACGGCACAAACGGGTTCCCAAAGGGGTTGCCACTATCGGCCGATTGATCAGAATGGGGTGCTGGAGCATGAAATCAATCAGTTGCTCATCCGTCCATTGAGAGGCACCAAGGTCCAGTTCGTCGTAAGGCGTACCTTTTTGACGCAACACCTCGCGCACTGGTGTGCCCATTGCTTGGATCAGGCCCACCAGCGTGGAGCGATCAGGGGGCGTCTTGAGGTACTCAATGACCGTGGGATCTTCTCCGCTGTTGCAGATCAGTGCCAGAACATTGCGAGAGGTGCCGCAGGCTGGGTTGTGATAAATCGTGATGTCACTCATAGCGCTAAATTTCCGTTGCAAAGGTTCATGTACCCACACTGAGTCGCAAGGCCAGCGCTGCGAGGGTGATGAGCAGCACAGGCATGGTCAGTACTGCTCCCACTTTGAAGTAGTAGCCCCAGCCAATCGTTGTGCCTTTCTTGGCGAGTACATGCAGCCACAGCAGCGTGGCCAAACTACCAATGGGCGTAATCTTTGGACCCAGATCGCAGCCAATCACATTGGCATACACCATGGCCTCCTTGACTGCACCGCTTGCCGTTGATGAGTCGATGGACAAGGCTACGATCAGCACCGTGGGCATGTTGTTCATGATGGAAGACAGCACCGCAGAAAGAATGCCTGTGCCCAGTGATGCGGTCCACACGCCACCAGCAGCAAATTGATTCAGCAACGCGGCGATGTAATCCGTCAGCCCCGCATTGCGCAGCCCATAGACCACCAGATACATACCCAGCGAGAACACAACGATCTGCCATGGAGCACCATGAAGCACCTTTCTGGTACTGATGGCATGGCCACGCGCAGCCACCGCCAATAAGATCACAGCCCCCACGGCGGCCACTGCACTAACGGGGACGCCCAGAGGCTCCAGCGCGAAGAAGCCGACCAGCAGCAAGACCAGTACGATCCAACCAGCCTGGAAGGTGGCCAGATCCTTGATCGCAGCTGATGGCTGCTTGAGCTGAGCTACGTCATAGGAGGTGGGAGTATCGCGTCGGAAAAACAGCAGCAGCACACCGAGGCTGGCCAGGACCGAGGCAATATTGACTGGCACCATCACCGACGCGTACTCGTTGAAGCCGATCTTGAAAAAGTCGGCGGACACAATGTTCACGAGATTGGAGACGATCAGTGGAAGGCTTGCCGTGTCGGCAATAAATCCTGCAGCCATCACAAACGCCAGCGTTGCCGCTGGAGAAAACCTCAGTGCCACCAACATGGCCATTACGATGGGCGTAAGGATCAGTGCTGCTCCGTCATTGGCGAACAGGGCCGACACGGCTGCACCCAGCAACACGATGAAAGCAAACAGCTTGACCCCATGGCCTCCACCCCAGCGGGCAAAGTGCAATGCGGCCCACTCAAAGAATCCAGCCTCGTCCAGCAAAAGACTGATGATGATGACCGCAACAAAGGTTGCCGTGGCATTCCAGACGATATTCCAGACCACCGGAATATCAGCCCAGTGCACGGCCCCCAGCAGCAGCGCGACAGTGGCCCCAATCGAGGCGCTCCAACCAATGCCAAGCCCGCGCGGTTGCCAGATGACAAGGGCTAGCGTGAAAATGAAAATCAGGATGGCCGACAACATAATGAACTGCTCCTAGCGACTGTCGTTCAGTACTTGCACAAAGCCGCAGCGTCTGGGATGCAGGCTGCACCCTCGCAGCAGTTCTCGACGAGGTATGCCAACAGGCCATTCATGGCAGGAAACGCGGCTCGATACAGCACGTTGCGTCCCTGCCTTTCCTGACTCACGAGTTCCGCATGGGATAGTTCCTTAAGGTGAAATGACAGCGCATTGGGGGCGATACCCAACTGCTCTGCCAATGCACTGGGTGTAAGGCCATCTGGTCCTGCAACAACCAACGCACGAAAAACGCGCAGACGTGCTTCATGGGCCAAAGCAGAGAGAGAACGAATAACTTGAGCTTCTTGCATTAAGCAATAATACAACTATTGTTGAATTCTTGTATTGATTGCTATGCAACGTCGTAGCTGCTTTGCGGATAAACATCAAATGGCGGCTCTTGGCCTGCAACGGTTCCTCAAGGCATGTTGCTGCCGTCACTTGTGATTCGCATTTCATCCACTTGAGCACATCGCTGGTGCACACGTTTCGCGCCGGCAGTATCTGCCACATCATGGAGCCGGATGTGAACCTGGCAGGACTTGGCAGCGCTGTAGTCGGTCTTGCCCAATGAGAGCGTCACGCTGTTTAGGCGGCGGTACTAAACCAATGGCAATCACGCGGACTGCATCTTGTATTTGACTGGCCCGGAAACCAAGCAGGGTGATGTGGGTGCGCTGCGCACAGCGCTCAAAAGCTTGCCTACTGCGGATGCACAGTCCTTGAAGTAGCTAGTTCAAGAAAAGCAAAAAGCCCTGAGGTTCGGAGCTTTTTGGGGTATGGCTGATCTGCTTAGAGGTGATCGGCCATATAGCTAGCAGCTTGATCCAGCTGGTTGGTGATGGGCTTGAGCATGGAATGAATGCAGGCTGCGCGGGCTTAGTTGCTCAGTGCCGCAGCTAGCAGCTCACACAGGGCGCCGACATGCTTGCTGGCCAGATTCTTCTGAACCTTTTTCTTTGTTTCAGTTGGCATAGGTGACTTGCTTGCAATGCTGACTGTGTACTGTGCGTAAACACAATTTGTGCTCAAGAGTGATCTGTAAGCAATTGCTATCACTAGCCAATAAGCCTCCTGTCAGCACCCTCAGCGCGCGCTCGAAACCCAGCTTTGCCCGCCCGCTTCGGGTGTCGATTTTGACGGCGGTGACGGGGGTGTGAAAAAACACGCTCTACAAGTCTTTGGCCGCAATTAGTGCAAAACAGGTGGCGACGGGTTTTGATCGCAACTGAGGGCCTATACAGAGTCTTGAGTCGTCCAACTTAGCTGTTTGTAAGGTTGCGCCGGTTTTGGCTGTCTCGGGCTGGATATAATGTTGGATTGAGAATGCGCTGGGAAGTGACTTAGTGTCCCGCGTGAATCCCGCAAACAATGCATAACTTGTTGAATTTATTGTCTGCTCGATCCGCGCCCCGCGCACCACATTCCAGTGAGACTATGCGGAATACGGTGCAGGCTGTGAACTGCAGTCGGCACAGTCCACTATTTCCCCAGAATTAGGAATCACCATGGCCGTTACAGTTGAAACTCTAGAGAAGCTCGAGCGCAAAATCACGCTGAGCTTGCCCCTTGCCGCAATCCAGACTGAAGTTGAAAATCGTCTGAAGAAGGTGGCTCGCACTGTGAAGATGGACGGTTTTCGTCCCGGTAAGGTGCCCATGAACGTTGTTGCTCAGCGTTATGGTTACTCAGTGCAGTACGAAGTGCTGAACGACAAGGTCGGTGAAGAATTTGCCAAGAGCGTGCAAGAAGCTGGTCTGCGCGTTGCTGGCCAGCCTCGTATTTCCGAAAAGGAAGGCGCTGCTGAAGGTCAAGCAGAATTCGAAGCTGTTTTCGAAGTATTCCCCGAAGTAAAGATCGGTGATCTGGCCGCTGCTGAAGTTGAAAAGTTGACTGCAGAAGTGGATGACGCTGCTATTGAAAAGACTTTGGACATCCTGCGCAAGCAGCGTCGTACTTTCGCTCAACGCGCCGCAACTGAAGCTGCAGTAGATGGCGATCGCGTGACCGTGGACTTCGAAGGCAAGATCGACGGCGAAACCTTTGCTGGTGGCAAGGCTGAAGATTTTCAATTCCTGGTTGGTGAAGGCCAAATGCTCAAGGAATTTGAAGATGCAGTCCGTGGTATGAAGGTTGGCGAATCCAAGACTTTCCCCTTGGCATTCCCTGAGGACTACCATGGCAAAGACGTCGCTGGCAAAACCGCTGACTTCTTGGTGACCTTGAAGAAGGTTGAAGCCGCGAGCTTGCCTGAAGTGAACGAAGCATTGGTAAAGTCTCTGGGTATTGCTGACGGCAGCGTTGATGCCCTGCGTGCAGATATCAAGAAAAATCTGGAGCGTGAAGTAAAGTTCCGCTTGCAAGCGCGCAACAAGCAAGCGGTGATGGATGCTTTGGTTTCTGTGGCTGAGCTGGACTTGCCTAAGGCTTCGGTGCAAGCTGAAGTTGCTCGTCTGATGGAAGGTGCTCGTGCTGACTTGAAGCAGCGTGGCATTCCGGATGCTGACAAGGCAGAGATTCCAGAAGATATCTTCTTGCCCCAAGCCGAGCGTCGTGTGCGTCTGGGCTTGGTAGTGGCTGAGTTGGTGAAAGCAAACAAGCTGGAAGCTACTCCCGATCAACTGAAAGCTCATGTTGATGAACTGGCAGCCTCCTACGAGAAGCCTGAAGAAGTGGTTCGCTGGTACTTTGGCGACCGTCAGCGCTTGGCTGAAGTGGAAGCCGTTGTGATTGAAAACAACGTGACTGAGTTCGTTTTGAGCAAGGCCAAGGTAAGCGACAAAGCTGTGTCGTTCGAAGAACTGATGGGTCAAGCCTAATAGCTTGACTTGAACAAGGCGCCGTTGATCACAGTTGAGTGATCATGCGGACATCGCTTTAAAAGTTCTAGATCCGGGGCTTGTGCTTTGCCGCACAAGCCCCATTTCATTTCTTGGTTACAGTATTTGTTCTGTTCCCTTGTTTGGAGAAAACATGAGCGCATTGGACATGCAAGGTTTGGGTATGGTACCCATGGTGGTTGAGCAGTCAGGTCGCGGTGAGCGGTCTTACGACATCTATTCCCGCTTGCTCAAAGAGCGCGTAATTTTCTTGGTTGGCGAAGTCAATGATCAGACTGCTAACCTTGTGGTTGCTCAATTGTTGTTTCTGGAAAGTGAAAACCCAGAAAAGGACATTTCCTTTTACATCAACTCTCCAGGTGGGAGTGTGACTGCGGGCATGGCGATTTTTGACACCATGAACTTCATCAAGCCTGATGTATCGACCTTGTGCTGTGGCATGGCTGCAAGCATGGGAGCATTCTTGTTATCAGCTGGTGCAAAGGGAAAGCGTTTTGCGCTGCCTAACTCACAGGTCATGATCCATCAGCCCTTGGGCGGTGCTCGAGGTCAGGCCACGGAAATTGAAATTCATGCACGTGAAATTCTGAAGACACGAGAGCGTTTGAATAAACTGTTGGCTGAGCAAACAGGGCAGCCGCTGGAGAAAATTCAGCACGATACAGAGCGTGATTACTTTCTGTCGGCGCAAGAAGCCAAAGACTATGGTCTGGTTGATAGCGTGATTGAAAAACGCGCGTAACACATAGCGCTGATCAGCAGCAAGCGGCGCTTTCCCCTTCGGTGAGCGCCGTTTTTACATTGCTATCATCCTCTTCTCTTATTGACGTAAACAAGGCGTAGCCCCCATGGCCGAGAAAAAAGGCACAACCAGCGAGAAAAATCTTTATTGCACCTTCTGTGGCAAAAGCCAGCATGAGGTCAAAAAGTTGATTGCTGGTCCATCCATCTTCATCTGTGATGAATGCATTGATTTGTGCAATGAAATCATTCGCGATGAGGTTCCGGATGCCAGCGCACGTGAGGCCCGTGGCGATCTTCCTACGCCTGCGGAAATCAAAGCAAGTCTTGATAACTATGTGATTGATCAGGAGCAGGCGAAACGTACGTTAGCGGTCGCGGTTTATAACCATTACAAGCGCCTCAATCACAAAGATAAAGCCGGCAAAGAAGATGTTGAGTTGTCCAAAAGCAATATTTTGCTGATTGGCCCAACAGGGTCGGGTAAGACATTGCTGGCTCAAACTTTGGCCCGTCAATTAGATGTGCCTTTTGTGATGGCTGATGCAACTACGTTGACTGAAGCAGGTTACGTGGGCGAAGACGTAGAAAACATTGTTCAGAAATTACTGCAAAGCTGTGAGTACAACGTAGAGCGTGCGCAGCGGGGCATTGTGTACATCGACGAAATTGACAAAATTTCGCGCAAATCAGATAACCCGAGCATTACGCGTGATGTCTCTGGAGAGGGTGTGCAGCAAGCACTGCTGAAATTGATTGAAGGCACGATGGCAAGTGTTCCCCCTCAAGGTGGACGCAAGCATCCCAATCAAGACTTTCTGCAGGTTGATACCACCAATATCTTGTTCATTTGTGGCGGGGCCTTCCAGGGTCTAGAAAAAGTTATTGAAAATCGCACTGAAGCTTCAGGCATTGGCTTTGGTGCTGCAGTTCGCAGTAAGGCGAATCGTTCTCTGACCGAGCTTTTTCAAGATATCGAGCCTGAAGATTTGATCAAGTTCGGCCTTATTCCTGAGCTGGTTGGGCGCATGCCTGTAGTGACTGCGCTGACTGAGTTGAGCGAAGAAGCATTGGTTCGCATTCTGACCGAGCCCAAAAATGCCTTGGTGAAGCAATACAGTAAATTGCTCTCCATGGAAGGGGTTGAGTTGGAGGTGCGCCCCTCCGCCTTGTCTGCAATCGCGCGCAAGGCGATTGCTCGTAAGACAGGGGCTCGTGGGCTGCGCTCAATTCTTGAGCAGTCACTCTTGAGCACTATGTTTGATCTGCCCAATCTTGAGAATGTGGAAAAGGTTGTGGTGGAAGAGGCCACTATCGTAGAGGGCAAGGCACCTCTGCTGGTCTATCGAGAGGCCGCTAAAAAGGCTTAAGCGGATTGGACATGGCTTTGCGTTACGTAGAGCCATGTTTTTCTACAAGCTGAAGCTTGGGTGTAAAGATGATGAATCACGGCATATGCGTGCTGTGATGGCGAAGGAGTTTCATGTCAGGATCTACTGATTTGTCCCCCATTGAGAGCATTGAACTGCCGCTGTTGCCTTTGCGTGATGTGGTTGTATTTCCTCATATGGTGATTCCCCTTTTTGTGGGGCGAGCTAAGAGTATTAAGGCTCTTGAGCTAGCGATGGAAGCAGATCGTCGGATCATGCTTGTTGCGCAAAAAACGGCATCTAAGGATGAGCCTTCGACCGACGACTTGTTCGAGGTCGGCAGCATTTCCACAATTTTGCAAATGCTGAAGTTGCCTGATGGCACGGTCAAAGTATTGGTGGAGGGTCAGCAGCGAGCAACGTTAGTGGGTGTGGTCGACCATGAAACCCACTTTGTAGCGCGTTGTCAGGAAATTTCGGTCAATGCGCCTTCTGAGAAAGAGGCCAGTGAGATCGAGGCCTTGCGTCGGGCTGTGTCTCAGCAGTTCGATCAGTACGTCAAGCTCAACAAGAAGATTCCATCTGAGATTTTGACGTCGATTGCAGGTATTGATGATGCAGGCCGTTTGGCCGATACCATCGCAGCACATTTGCCATTAAAGCTCGATCACAAACAGGTCGTTCTGAGTTTGGCAGGAGTGAAGGAGCGCCTAGAGAATCTATTTGAGCAGCTTGATCGGGAAGTCGATATTTTGAATGTCGACAAGAAAATCCGCGGTCGTGTGAAGCGTCAGATGGAGAAGAACCAGCGGGATTTCTATTTGAATGAGCAAGTCAAAGCTATTCAGAAGGAGCTCGGCGAGGGTGAGGATGGCGTTGATTTAGAAGAAATCGAAAAGAAGATTAAGGCAGCCAGAATGCCAGCCGAAGCTCGTAAAAAGGCTGAAGCAGAACTTAAAAAACTCAAGTTGATGTCGCCCATGTCTGCCGAGGCGACTGTTGTGCGCAACTACATTGATGTACTGACTGGTTTGCCTTGGAGCAAGAAAACCAAGATCAAGCATGATTTGGCGAACGCAGAAGAAGTGCTGAATGCCGACCATTTCGGTCTTGAAAAAGTCAAAGACCGTATCTTGGAATACCTTGCTGTACAGCAGCGTGTTGATAAGGTTAAAGCACCAATTTTGTGCTTGGTGGGGCCTCCTGGCGTGGGTAAAACCTCACTGGGGCAGTCTATTGCTAAGGCGACCGGGCGTAAATATGTGCGGATGGCTTTGGGCGGTATGCGTGATGAGGCGGAAATTCGTGGCCACCGCCGAACTTACATTGGTGCGATGCCCGGTAAAGTCATTCAGAACTTAGAAAAAGTGGGTACACGTAACCCGCTGTTTTTACTTGATGAAATTGATAAGCTGGGCATGGATTTTCGGGGTGATCCATCGAGCGCATTGCTGGAGGTCTTAGATCCAGAGCAAAACAGTGCTTTCGGTGATCACTACGTGGAAGTGGATTTCGATTTGAGTGATGTCATGTTTGTGGCAACCTCGAACTCGATGAATATTCCACCAGCGCTGCTGGATCGGATGGAAGTGATCCGTCTGGCCGGGTACACGGAAGATGAAAAACTGAATATTGCCAAGCGCTATTTGCTACCTAAGCAAATAACGAACAATGGCTTGAAAGAGGGCGAGCTGGAGGTCAAGGACGATTGCATTCGTGACATCGTTCGCTACTACACGCGTGAAGCGGGTGTGCGCTCTTTAGAGCGTGAGCTGTCGAAGATTTGCCGTAAAGTTGTGAAGGGGCTGCAGCTGCAAAAGCTAAAGCCAAAGGTTGTCGTCAGTGCAGCAAATCTGGATGAGTATCTGGGTGTGCATAAATACACCTATGGTCGTGCTGAACAGCAAAACCAGGTGGGGCAAGTTGTTGGTCTTGCTTGGACGGAAGTTGGTGGTGATTTGCTGACTATCGAGGCGGCGACGATGCCTGGAAAAGGCAATATCCTCCGCACGGGCTCTTTGGGTGACGTGATGAAGGAGTCGGTGGAAGCGGCGCGTACTGTCGTGCGCAGTCGCTCACGTGCTTTGGGTATTGAAGATGCCGCTTTTGAGAAGCGTGATATTCATGTGCATGTACCTGATGGCGCAACCCCTAAGGATGGGCCTAGCGCGGGAGCTGCAATGACAACTGCCTTTGTCTCGGCTTTGACAGGAATTCCAGTTCGCGCTGATGTTGCTATGACGGGTGAGATCACGTTGCGCGGCGAAGTGACCGCGATCGGTGGACTGAAGGAGAAGCTGCTCGCAGCCTTGCGTGGAGGTATCAAAACTGTCTTGATTCCATTGGAGAATTTGAAGGATTTGCAGGATATTCCGGCCAATGTGAAAACTGACTTGGAAATTATTCCAGTCCGGTGGATTGATGACGTTTTGAAGATCGCTCTTGAGCGGATGCCCGTCGCTTTGGATGAGGAGACGGTTGTATCAGTACCTGCCGTTGCTCCAAAAGCCGTAGCAACTAAAGCCGCGGCTAAGAAAACGAGAGCAGTCAAGCATTGATGAAAATTTGTAGCGTGCTTTTCAGATGCATGAAAAAAGTGCGCTACAATTCGTCTCATCGCAGCGTTTCTTTATTTCTGTTGTAGAATTTAAGGCTTCGTTAGATACGCGGGAATAGCTCAGTTGGTAGAGCGCAACCTTGCCAAGGTTGAGGTCGTCGGTTCGAACCCGATTTCCCGCTCCAAAATTATTTGGAGTTTGTCAGTCGATAAATTTCAAGCTTCTGAGTGATTGGAAGCACAAGCGGGAATAGCTCAGTTGGTAGAGCGCAACCTTGCCAAGGTTGAGGTCGTCGGTTCGAACCCGATTTCCCGCTCCAAAATTATTTGGAGTTTGTCAGTCGATAAATTTCAAGCTTCTGAGTGATTGGAAGCACAAGCGGGAATAGCTCAGTTGGTAGAGCGCAACCTTGCCAAGGTTGAGGTCGTCGGTT
>CAUQST010000015.1:0-92963 GCA_963520865.1 uncultured Comamonas sp. | reverse complement strand
GATTCAGATTCAGATTCAGATTCAGATTCAGATTCAGATTCAGATTCAGATTCAGGGCGTTGGCACATCGTCACCCAGCGGCCTGCCATCGCTGGCGCGCTCATCGGTGTTGACCAGGCCTTTCTTCACATCACGGTGGGCTTGCTGCATCTCGGGAGCGGGTTGCTGGTCTGTCATGTTCACTGACTGATCCCGCTCGTGCGGCAACTTGCCTTGTGCGCCTGCGTCGGTGAGGCGCTGCTTGCGGGTGGTATCAATGTGCGGTTCATCCTGTGTGGCGCTGGGCTTATGCTGGGGCATGGCGGCCTCCTTTCAAGCTGCAGTGTGGCTGCAGGGGCCGCGTGGCGCTGTAGTCCAGTGGCGGGCACGCGGGCTAGCAAATGAAAAATTCTTTTCAAGCTGTTGCACGTACGGTGCACTGACTGGCCAGTCCTACAGCGCATGGCAGCAGCTTGCGGCACCATCAAGGCATCGGCCGTGCGCTTGCGCAGCACGCATGCGCAAAGCCTTTTTCAATCACAACATGGAGGACGCGAATGACGTTAATCCCCGGCGAAACCCAACCTGGCTTTACCGAGCTTTTTGCCCAACTGGGGCTGCCCAATGATGAGGCCAGCATTGCGCAGTTCATTCGCCAGCATATGCCTTTGGCCGATGACGTATTGCTGCACGAAGCACCGTTTTGGTCTCCACAGCAAGCGCAGTTGCTCAAGGAAGAGATCAGGCTGGATGATGACTGGGCCATCGTGGTTGATCAGCTCAACGCCGCACTGCGTAGCAAACCCAGACTGGAAAAAATCTGAACACCGGGCGCGCAGCGTCCCAATAAAAAGGCAACCTCAGGGTTGCCTTTTTATTGGGCTAGATAGCGCTACACCCAATCATCCACTAGCCCAGCCACTGTGCCAGGAGCAGGCCTGCACCCAGCAGCCATGCAAACAGGAGGGCGGCCAGCAGTAAAGGTTTGACGCCGGCAGCACGCACTGCGTGGGCATGGGTGGTCAGGCCCAGAGCGGCCATGGCAATGGCCAGCAGCAGGTTGTCCAGCTGCACGCCCAGCTTGACCAGACTGACAGGCAGGATGCCCAGCGAGTGAATCCCTGCCATCACCACAAAGCCCAGTGCAAACCACGGAATCGTGACCTTGCCAGCGCTGCTGGTGCTGCCGCCTTGGGCGGCTTCATCGCGGGCCAGCCACCACGACAGCAGCAGCAAGAAGGGGGCGAGCATCATCACGCGCACCATCTTGGCAATCACTGCGGTGTCTGCCGCTTGCGGGCTGACAGCGGCCCCAGCCGCCACCACCTGTGCCACTTCATGCACTGTGGCACCAACGTACAGCCCGTAGTTTTGCGCGTCGGCCTGCAGCCAGCCATGGCTGGCGTTCCACTGGAACAAGGCGGGGTACAGGAAAGTGGCCACGGTGCCAAACACCACGACGGTGGCAATCGCCACGGATACATCTTGCGCGCGTGCTTTGGCAACAGGGGCGGTAGCCAGCACGGCGGCAGCGCCGCAAATCGAGCTGCCTGCGCCCACCAGCAGCGTGGTGCGCCTGTCCATGCCCAGTACGCGCTGGCCCACAAAGCAGGCCAGACCAAAGGTGCTGCACAGCACCAGTGCATCCATCAGCACGCCACTCCAGCCAACCGAGGCAATGTCCTGAAACGTCAGGCGCAAACCGTAAAGCACGATGCCTGCGCGCAGCAGTTGCTGCTTGCCCAGAGCCACACCAGGCGTGGCAACGCTGGCCATGCGCGGATAAATGGTGTTGCCAATCAGCAAGCCCAGCACGATGGCTAGTGTGAGTGCACCCAGACCATGCGCGGCAAACCATGGGTGCTCAGACAGGGCTACAGCCACCACAGCAACGGCTGCACTGAGCCCCAGTCCGGGCCCTATGCGGCGCAGCCATTCGGTGGGGTGAAAGAGAAAATCAGAAAAAGTGGAAGTATTCATATGCCATCCGAAGCGGTGTTGCCTTGTCCGGATGCATGCACTTTAGATAATTTTGTTATATTTGTATAACGAATAGTTTTGGTAAAAACTACCTGCTTTATGGGTAGATGAATGACGGGCTTGCCATGCTGCACCTCACACTGCGACAACTTGAAATCTTCTGCGCCGTTGCGCAAAGTGGCTCCACCGTGGCGGCTGCTGATGCGGTGGGCCTGTCGCAATCGGCCACCAGTGCGGCTTTGCAGCAGTTGGAGGGGGCTTTAAACACCTTGCTGTTTGAGCGCGTGGGCCGCAGTTTGGTGCTCAACGATGCAGGGCGTGCCTTGCTGCCGCAGGCGCTGTCTTTGCTGGAGCAGGCCCGAAGCCTGGAGCAGGCGCTGGGCAATGGTGGGGCTGGTTTGCCTGTGCGCCTGCTTGTGGCGGCCAGTACCACGGTGGGCAGCTACGTTTTGCCCCCTGTGCTGGCGGCGCTGGCCCGCAGCCACCCGCACATCAGCGTGGATGTGCGCATCAGCAATACGCGCAAGGTGGCACAGTCCGTGGAGTTGCTGGAGGCTGATATTGGCTTGATTGAAGGCAGCAGCCACTGGGGTGGGCTGCAGGTGCAGCCCTGGATCAAGGATGAGCTGGTGATTGTGGCTGCCCCCAGTGATGCGCTGGTGCATGCGGCGCAGAGCAAGCCTGTTGGGGTTGGGGTGCTGCGCCAGGCGCGCTGGCTGCTGCGCGAAGAGGGCTCGGGCACGCGAGAGATGGTGGAGCATGCCTTGCTGCCCCGCTTGCAGCAGTTGCGGGCCACGGCCACGCTGGGCAGCTCTGAAGCCATTGCACGCTGTGTGGTGCAGGCGCTGGGCATTAGCTGCCTGCCACGGGTGCTGGTGCAGTCCATGCTGGATGACGGCAGCTTGGTGGTGCTGCCCACCTCGCTGCCCAAGATGGAGCGGTACTTTTCCATCGTGCAGCGCACGGGCAAACATGCATCGCCTGCCTTACAGGCGTTTCTTGACGCCTGCATGGCGCATGCGCAGCCCTAGCTGCAGGTGTAGCTGAAGATGCAGATGCAGATGCATCTACGGTCCGCTGCTTAAAAAGGAGCTGTTAGCGCTTTCTGTACAAGGTTTTCAGATAGTTTTATATCTGAAAACAAGTGCTGATAAGTGCTAATAGCTCTCTTTTTACTTGACTGGTATGGGCGTGCTGCGCGACACAGGCACAGCGGCCACGCTGTTCTGGGGCGAGCCTTCAATCACGCGGTCGGAATATGTCATGTAAACCAGTGTGTTGCGGGTGACATCCACCATGCGCACTACGCGCAGGCGCTTGAACAGCAAGGACGTGCGCTCGGTAAACACTTCTTCCTGCTGCTTGATGGGCGCGGCAAAACTGATGGGGCCTGTGGCCTGGCAGCTGATGGACGCCTCTGAGCGGTCTTCCGCCAGCCCCAGCCCCCCCTTGATGCCGCCAGTCTTGGCGCGCGAGACGTAGCAGGTCACGCCAGAGACCTTGGGGTCGTCATACGCATCGACCACAATCTTGTGATCAGGTCCAATGAACTTGAACACCGTATCAACCGAGCCAATCGTCTCGGAGTTGGCTGCGGCGTAACCGCAACCGAGCAGCAGGGCTGCGCTGGCAAGCCAGAGTCTGTGTGCTTTCATAGACCGCAAGCATACGGCCAGCCTGCGTGTTCTGCCGGTGCAAGATGCACCACTGCAGTTGCAGGTTTGCTCGCAGTGCCGTGCAGCAATGGCTGCACCACCGCACAATCGCCGCTCTTTGAAAGCTGCGCAGGCATGGTCAGGCCATATGGCTGCGCCCATGGCCCCTGGCACGCAGGCCAATTTTTCGACTGTATTTCCCCATGTCCCGTGATTCTTCTTTGGCGCAGCCCTCTGTATTGGCTGCGCCCGCTTTGCTTTTGATGGCCGTAGCCTGCGGGCTGTGTGCCGGGGGCAATTACTTCAACCAAGCGCTGCTGCATTCCATTGCCCTGCATTTCGGGGTGGATGATGCAGCTGCGGGCCTGTCAGTCACTCTGGCGCAGGTGGCCTATGCCGTGGGCCTGCTGTTCATCACGCCGCTGGGTGACAAGTTCGAGCGCCGTCGCATGGCCGTTGTGCTGATGCTGCTGGCGGGCGTGGGGCATGCCATGGTGGGCTGGTCCAGCAGCTTTGCCATGTTCATGGCAGGCACCTTGATTGCGGGCTTGTTCTCTGTGGCCTCGCAAGTGCTGGTGCCCATGGCTGCAGCGCTGGCTGCGCCCGGTCATGCGGGGCGCAACGTGGGGCTGGTGCTCAGCGGTCTGCTGGTGGGTATCTTGCTTTCGCGCAGCGTGGCAGGGGGGCTGTCAACGCTGGGCGGCTGGAACCTGGTGTACCAGGTGACCGCCATCACCATGGTGCTGATGGCCGTGTCGATACGCCATTGGCTGCCCACCTCGCGCCACGCACAGCCCATGCCGTATGTGCAGGTGCTGCGCTCCATGGGCGGATTGCTGCGCACCCAGCCTGCGCTGCGCTTGCGCACCACGGCCAGCGCACTGGCCTTTGCCTCGGTCAGCGTGATGTTTGCCACCATGGCGCTGGTGCTGTCCAGCGCACCTTTGCAATTGAGCGATATGCAAATTGGCCTGGTGGCGCTGGCTGGTGTTACAGGTGCCTTGATTGCCAATGTGGCAGGCAGTTGGGCCGATAAAGGCAAAGACCGCACCTTGCTGCGAGCAGGCGCGGTGGCGCTGCTGCTGTCGTGGCTGCCGCTGTGGTGGGGCCAGACCAGCGTGGCGTGGTTTGTAGTGGGCGTGCTGGTGATGGATCTGGGCCTGCAAGCCATCAACGTGACCAACCAGTCAAGCATTGCCAGCTTGCTGCCCGAAGCGCGCAGCCGCATGAATGCGGTCTACATGACGGGTTATTTTGCGGGTGCATCTGCCGGTTCTGCCCTGGGTGTGTGGGCGTGGAACCTGGCAGGCTGGCAAGGCGCGTGCAGCGTAGGTGCTGGCTTGGCGGCACTGGCTGCGTTGAGCGTGTGGCGGGGCGTGCGCTGGGCAAAGCGCCAGCAACGCTCAAGCAACATACAGGCGGCTTAAGCCGGGGCAGGGCCGCTGTAGCAGCGCCTTCATTGAGCTAGGGCGTGTTAGAGGCCTAAGTTGCCGTTGCTTGGTTGGTTAGTTAGTGGTGCAGCTGCCGCAAACCATGGTGAAGGTGCAGACCGCATGGCCATGCTGGCTAAACCTGTAGCTGTGCGGCAGACATTGCATTAAGCTGAACATTCCTTTGTTATCCAGCTGGGTGAAGCCATGAAAATCAGTGCGCGCAATGTTCTGCAAGGCAAGGTTGTATCGATTGTGAAAGGCCCCGTCAGTACCGAATTGACGCTGGAGATTGCGCCCGGTGTGCAGGTCACGTCTTCCATCACATCCACTTCGGCCACATCACTTGGGCTCAAAGAAGGTGACAAGGCATACGCCGTCATCAAAGCCTCTTCGGTGATGGTGGCGGTGGATGACTAAACCCCGCACTGGCAGTGAAAGCTCCTTGGCAGGAGCTTGCGCTTAGCCCGTTGAATCCATGTCTGAAATTGACAGCCAGTCACTCCGCATTTGGCCTGCTGAAGCTTCGATGCTGCCAGTTAGGGCAGATATCAGGCGGGTGTTTTCAGATTCCTTCGTCACGCTCACGCTCTGTGCTTACCACTTATGACTCTCGCAGAAATTTGCATCCTGATTGCCTGCTTGCTTCCTATCGTCTGCGCTGGTATCGCCAAGTCAAAGGGCTTTGGCAAACCGCGCCGTGAAGGCGGATTTGACAACCACAACCCGCGAAGCTGGCTTGCTGATCTTCAGGGCTGGCAGGCGCGTGCCCACGCGGCACAGCTCAATAGTTTTGAAGTCCTGCCGCTCTTCATTGCTGGCGTTCTGGTGGCCCAGCACCACCAGGCAGCGCAGCACACTGTCGATGCGCTCGCGGTGGCCTTCATCGTCTTGCGTATCGGCTTTATCTGGGCGTACCTTGCCGACCACGCCAACCTGCGGTCAGCCCTTTGGGCGCTCGGTCTGGCTTGCTGTATTGCGCAGTTCTTCGTGTAGCAGTCGTTGTCTGTGTGCACAGCCGCCTGTGGGGGGCCCTCTGGGCTGGTTGCAAGGCTTTCAGGCCAACTACTGCAACCGTCTGGCGGCCACCCATGAGGCTTAACCCCCACCGTGCTGCGTATGCTAAGTGCTGCTGGCAACGCCGAGCAGAGCACCAAAAAAGACCAGAAGGCCGCCGAACGCGCGGTCAATCCAGTGGCGCACGGCCAGCAGGCGCCCGCGTACGGCACCAGCCGAAAAACACATGGCCACGATGGCAAACCATGCAATATGTGCCACAGCAATAAAAAGGCCATAGCCCACTTGCATGGCTGGCGGGGTGTCTGGCCCCACCACCTGTATGAAGAGGCTGACGATGAACACGGTGGTTTTCGGGTTCAACGCATTCGTTAAAAAACCAATGCGTAAAGCCCCCAGGTCTGACACCGGCGCAACTTTTGATGGGGCGAGCTCACCGGACTTTTGCGTGCGCAGCATCTTGAAGCCGAGATAAATCAAATACAGCGCACCCAGCAGTTTGATGATGTTGAAAAGCCATGCTGACTGCTGGATGAGCAGGCCAACCCCCAGCAAGGTATAGGTGACATGCACCACAACACCCAGCCCAATGCCCAGCGCGGTGAGTACGCCAGAGCGCTGTGACAGCAGCAAACTGTTGCGGCTGACCATGGCAAAGTCTGGGCCAGGGCTGACGACAGCCAGCAAAGTGATGGTGATAACAGCTATCCATTCGGTCATGGCAATACATTAGAGAAATTAGTGATTCAGCCAATGCTACGTAGCGGTAGCTCAGATGCATAACGATGATTTCTGACAAGAATGGTGAGTACGGCTCACAGAATACGGGTGCGCGCCTGCCTTCATTGCTGGCATTGCGCTGCTTTGAAGCAGCGGCGCGCTTAGAAAATTTCAGCCGGGCTGCAGACGAGCTGCACTTAACGCACGGCGCTGTCAGCCGTGCTGTGCGCCTGCTGGAGGATGATCTCGGGGTTGCCCTGTTTGACAGGCGTAGCAGGCGCGTATACCTCACTGATGCGGGGCACCAGCTTTCAAAAGCCGTGGCTGCAGGCTTTGGCCTCATCCGCAATGCCGTCAACGAATTGCGTGCCAATGCCCGGCAAGAAAAACGCTGGGTACTGTCTTGCGAGCCCACGTTGCTCATGCGCTGGCTGATACCTCGGTGGCCAGACTTCCAGGTGCGGCATCCGGACGTGAATATCCATCTGGTGGCAGGCGGCGGGGAGTTTTCTTTCGCCAACGGCATTGACCTTGCCATACGCCGTAACGATTTTCAGTGGCCTGACCACTATGAAGTGGAGCCACTGTTTACTGAAAAAATTGGCCCCGTCTGCCGTCCAGACAAAGTCGGCGATTGGTTGAATGTGCATGGCAAGAGTGCACAGCTGCGTTCTGAAGCACCTTTGCTGCATACCCATACGCGCCCCAGCGCATGGTCAGACTGGGCGATGGCCGCAGGGCAAGAGTTGCCAGAAAAAAACAGTCTTTTCTTTGAACACTTTTACTTCAGCCTGCAAGCCAGCGTTGCTGGTTTGGGCATCGCGATGGGCCCATGGCTTTTGGTGCGTGATGACCTTGATAGTGGTTTGCTGACAGCCCCTTTGGGCTTTGTAGAAGATGGCTCGCAATACTGTCTCTTTTCTTCGCAACCGCTGCACCAGGCTGGGCCTCCCGCCATATTGCTGGAGTGGCTGAAAGGCAAAGCATCGCAAGACGCACTGACCACGCCAAGCAAGACAGCGTAGTTGTGGCGCGACCGGCTCTGTGATGGGCAATGGCCTGATCCCTCACCCAAAGGCTGTCGCCAACCCATTGTGAAACGGGCAGGCGAAGGTGGTTCTTCAACTACGGGCAGCCTTAGCCTCCCCCAGGGGGGACTCTGAAGTTATCGCTGATTTTTTTCTCAGCTCGCACCAGCGCATGGCGAGCTATTTCCAGCCAATGCGTCAGACGGTTTTTCCATGGGCTCTTTACGGCTTCGCGTGGCTGATCACGGGTGGTTTTTTGATCACTTTTCATGTGTGCCAATGCTCGAGAGCTGGCTAACATCTGTAAAGTTGAATTAAATAAACAGTCAATTCAGATAATCTGACTTTAAGTTTTATGCGCAATCTCAATCTTGACCAACTGCAGACATTGGTGGCCATTGCCGATCTCGGCACATTTGCCGCAGCGGCACAAGCGCTGCATCTGGCACCGCCCACGGTCAGCTTGCATATCAAAGAGCTGGAGCAGCGCATGGATGCCACTTTGCTGGTGCGCGGCAGACGGCAGGCGGAGCTGACTTCTGCCGGCCAGTTGCTGGTACGAGAAGGCCGCAAGCTGCTGTTGGCCTGTGATGATTTGATGGAGCATGTGCAGCGCCATGCCGCAGGCCGTGCGGGGACTGTGCGGGTTGGCGTCTCAGCGGGTGTGAGCACCCGATTGCTGCCGCTCATGCTGGAGGCATTGAGCCAACGCAGCCCTGGCGTTGAAATCCGGCTGGAGGCCGTAGGCTCTGCAGAGTCCATGAAGCGCTTGGCGGCAGGCACTCTGGATGTGGCCGTAGTGGCCAGCCCTCAGCCGGCCAGTGCCGTGATTGCGCTTACGCCTTGGCGCAACGATCCTTTGATCGCCTTGCTGCCCGCGAGTTGGGATGCGCCTGAAAAAGTTACGCCCGAATGGTTGTCGCAGCGGCGCTGGGCCTCTTTTTCAGCACCTACGCAAATGCATGGACTGATCGCCACATGGTTTGCGCAAGCAGGCTATACGCCGCGCCCGTTTCTGGCACTGACTTATCCCGGCGCACTTAAAAGTTTGGCCGCTGCCAGCCAAAGCGCAGCACTGCTGCCGCTGGAGGAGGTGGAAGACCAGCTGCATTCTCCTGATGTGCAGATACGTCACCTCAGCCCTACGCTCATGCGCCCAATGGCCGTGGCCCACCGCGTGCAACCTGATCTGAACCCCGCCGTGTGCAGCGTACTGGAGGTGCTCTCTGTATTTGGGAATGAGCACCGGGGCGGGGAAATGCAAAAAGCATCTAGCTGCTAGATGAGCCCTGGATGCACGGGCAAAGAAATGACTGTGAGCTGCCCTGCATAGGTGGCGGCTGGCGATCCGTTGCTGTCTTTTTAGATCAGAGCGTCCACAACTCATAATGTGCTCTAACGATTTCAAGCACTCATGCCATCTCAATCATCAGCGGTTTTCGCAGGGGCCAGTCATCCTTTGCAGTACTCAGAATTCACCTATGCGCATCAGTGAACTCGCTGCTCTCACAGGCTGTACACCCAAAGCCCTGCGCCTTTATGAAGCGCATGGTTTGCTCGGCACCGTGGCACGGCGGGGAAGTTACCGCCACTATGGTTTGAAAGATGTGCAGCGTGTGCAATGGATTCGCCAAGCGCTGGCACTGGGATTTCGCCTGGCTGCACTTGAGCCGCTACGCACCATAGAAACGCCTGACGGCGCCGCCGCCGTTTTGACATTACTCCAGACCCGGCGAAGCGCCATCGCCGACGAGTTGGCAAGGTTGCAGGCTGCCGACACCACGCTCGCCGAGCTGGCTATGGAGCTAACCACATGCGACGGTACAAATACATGCCGCGCACCAGAGCCACTCGCGTAGCCGCTTGACTCTGCCCCATAGGGCAAGGTGATGCTGGCGGCTTTCTGACTCAGCCTATGTGTATCACCATGCCACGCCGTATTCTCATCATCCTCGGGCAGCCTTCTTCCAACAGCCTGTGTGCTGCTTTGGCTCGCACCTATGCCGACGCTGCGCGCCACTCTGGTGCCGAGGTGCGCCTGTTGGAATTGGGGGAAATGGTCTTCGACCCGATCCTGCACCATGGATATGAGAACCCCCAGCCACTGGAGCCTGACCTGCTGGTGGCGCAGGCCGACATTACCTGGGCTATCCGATTTGGTGGGGTGGGCTGCCTGCGTTGCTCAAAGGATTTCTGGATCGCATCTTCCTGCCAGGTTTTGCTTTCAAATACCGAGCCAACTCTGCGCTGTGGGATCGCCTGCTCATTGGCCGCAGTGCCGAGCTGCTGGTGACCATGGATTCCCCGCCTTGGTACTACCGCTGGGTGCAGCGCCAGCCTGGTCACCGGCAAATGAAGCAGGCCATCTTGGAGTTCAGCGGAATCCAGCCTGTGCGCGTGCACAACTTTGGCCCAGTGATCAAGTCCACTGACGCCGTGCGTGCGGACTGGATCAAACGTGTCCACATGCTGGGAACTCGTGCTGGCAGACGCTGAGAACGCATGCTCCTTATTTAGGGAACCCCTAAGTCGAGCTGATTGAGCAACACCAGCAGAGATTGCCCGATTGCAGATGCTCTAGGGCGTAACTGCTGTGCCCATGCTCGCGGGCATCATATTGACCCAGAGCAAGGGGCCGATGGCTTGCATTTTCAGCACCCGAATGCCGCAAAGCGGCACATTCATCGTCCTTCATGGGTGGCGGTTCACGACCCATTGCTGTCACTCAAGACAATTCAGTTGAGGATTTCTACGGAAGCAACGGGGAGTCATATATTCGAACCGTGAAGCACAATGACTTGACTATCGCCGCACATTAGGAGACAAATTGAATCCAACGCTCAAGGCACTACTGTCGCGCAACATCCCTAGGGTACTTGCTAAAAATTTGGTCATCAAAAAAATGACACTGGGTAAACTTGTAGAAATGGATGATTCAGATTTGAAGACTCTTGGCCTACAAGATTCGCATATCAAATCGATTCGAGGTGTAAGACCCAGTATTCCAGTTAAAACTCTCAGAAAAATATTGGAAGACAGCTGGGATACCTGCTGCGTATGCACTAAACGAGAGCGAGATATCGTAATCCACCATATTAAAGAATGGGGGCAAGGCGGAACACATGATGAAGCTAATTTAGCTGCTCTATGCCTTGAAGACCATCATCGCACTCATCTTAGTGGTGGTCACGCCAAGGCAACACTGACCGCAACAGATATCAGGAGTGCCAAGGAAAAATGGATCAAACGTGCCAAGAAATTGCGCGATAACCACCATCGTGCCTTACTTGATCCCTTTCATTGGGGAGCCAGATGGCTTTGGATCCATCTTGACCGCTTAAGGGCCCTTGCAGAGTTCCGCCCCTCTCCTATAGGTACTGAAAAGCAATTTTTGTTTAATAACGGCTTCATTGATGAAGCTGGTCGCATCACTGCCGAGACGCAATGGAACGAGGTCTTGGCCAAAGCTGGCAAAGACTACGTTTTTGACTCTTCCAATGGTCAGAGAATGGCTATGTACGTTTCTGGTGTATTAGCGCATCTGCTTCAAAGTTACCCAGTGATGGACATCACAGACATGCTAGAAAACAGGGAACAGATGAGCCGTTACATCGAAGTCGGCCAACTCGTATTTTTTAGATCGCATATCGATATTCAAAAAAATCCTGCAGACTATCCGCAAAATGACCGATGGTTGCAAGCGACAGTGAATAAAACTGATTTGAGGCTAACGTTTACCTTCGACCTTTGGACCTCTCTAAGTATGACCGCGAAGGGTTCTCACCTACCCACTGAAGCAGAGCGCTCAGTAGTGGCAGAGGTTGTATCAGTCACCACTGCAGGTCCCCAAACCCGTATTCAGCTAACACCCTTGGGAATCAGTCCGGACTTCCTGCCACACGATCCATCCCAAGGTGCTTTTGTTAAGGGTGCAAACAATGCAGACTTTAGAAAGCGACGCAAGTCCGCGAAAGTGGACTGAAATTTCGTATGTTCGCTATTTTTTCCTTCTTGATTTTCGATCAGAAGAAAAGGTTCGAACCTGAGGGTGTTAGTTGTATAGGCCGTTGATTCGCTGCTTCTTGTTGCACATTCAACTGCTCAATGTCGGCTTCTGGCCGTGAACTGTCTTTAATAGACGGCTCACTGCCCAAAGTATTAGTGCGCATATTGGCAGCTGCTGAATGCACAACCACAAAGCAAATGCATGTCCAGAAATGCTCTCCTTCGAAAGCTTTAGGGCAACTGAATTGTTCTTGCAAATAGAGTACTTCATGCTTGCTCATGTGCACTGCACAACGCCAACAGGCTTGTAGTAGATCGCGAGTATGTAATTGAGATGGTTGGCGATAGCACCAGCATGCTTGCATTACTCAGCCATGTCGCAACGACAGGCCGTTACCCATTTGGTAAATACGAATTAATCGCATCTGTGTAGAATACAACGCAATTTCATTGCCAGAGCCATCCCGTGCCATCCCCTCACAACTGCGACGCAGGTCAATCTGTAGGTCATATCTACACACTGCACCATGGCTGGCTTGTTGCATGGTTGCAGAGAAAGTTAGGGAACAGGGATGACGCGGCAGATATCGCACAAGACACGTTCACACGTCTGTGTACCAGTACCAGAATTCAGTCCATTGAGCAGGCCAAAGAACCACGGGCCTATTTGACCATCGTTGCCAAGCGATTGATGTTCAATCACTTGGAGCGACGTTCACTCGAGCAAGCCTACATCGCATCCCTGCAGCACTTGCCTGAGGAAACCACGCTGTCTACCGAGCAGCGCGCCATCTTGCTCGAAACGCTGGTTGAGCTGGATGCGCTTCTCAATGCACTCCCCGCGCCTGTGCGCACGGCATTTTTGATGTCTCAGCTTGATGGCATGTCGTATGAGGCTATTGCTGCGCAGATGCAGCTGAGCGTGCGAACGGTGGGCCGTTACATGGCACAGGGATTCAGGCAGTGTTTGCGCGTCATGATGGATGCATGACGTGGCGAAACTGATCGATGAGAAGTTGCTTGATGAGGCCGCGCAGTGGCTTGCCAGGATGCACGCATCTGACTTCAGCGCGTCAGAGCAGGCAGCGCTGGAGCAGTGGTGTACCCAAAGTGCAGCCCATGCGCAAGTATGGCGATGTGCGCAACATATAAAACACCAGTTGCAAGAGGTTCCGTCCACGGTAGGCATGGCAGTTCTCAACCGTCCAGCGTCTGTAACGAATCGCCGGCACCTGCTGCGCAATACAGCCCTAACATTGGTCGCTGTACCGGTGCTGGGCTGGCTCACATCGCAATCTTTGCCGTGGCAAGCCTGGAGTGCGGATTACCGTACCGCCAAAGGACAAAGGCGCACAGTTGTTCTGGCAGATGGCAGCCGTATTACGCTCAATACCGCATCGGCCATTAGCACCAGTATGCGCAACGATGCCCGCCTGATTGACCACTACGAAGGGGAAATTTTGGTGGAAACCGCGCACAACGCTGTTTACCAGCATCTGCCCTTTATCGTGCAGACCAGAGACGGTCAGATGCAAGCGCTGGGTACAAAATTCATCGTGCGTCAGCACGAGCAGGGCACCACGTTGTCAGTGCTGGAAGGCGCGGTGCGAGCCGCACCAGCTCACCTGGAGCAGTCCACTACGGTTCATATACGTCAACAGTTGCGGTTCACCGGTCATGCACTGGGGCCCACCACTGCACTGGACACCCACGCCGGAGCTTGGGCTCAAGGCGTTCTATATGCAGAAAACATGCGACTGGAGGACTTTTTGCGGGAGCTTGGGCGCTACCGCAATGGAGTGCTGCACTGCACTCCAGAGGTGGCAGGTTTGCAGGTCTCAGGTGTCTATCAGTTGAGTGATACCGACCGCATTCTTCAGCTGCTGGCACAAACACTTCCCGTGCGGTTGCAGATGCGCACACGATATTGGGTGAGCGTGGTGCAAGCCTGATCTTGGGCGGGAATTTTTACGTGGCACTCAAAAAGATGATGCAAAGCTGTCCGGTTTTTGAATCTCGGCTGTTGTATGTAGTGAAGCCTTTTCATTACATATACGAGGATCGACAAATATGCCGGAAATTTGCGCGTTACGAGCTTGCCAAGCTCATTGCCACAAGCCTTTGCGCCCCACAGCCCTAGCTGCAAAGGCCATGATGGCCGCCATTCTTGGTGCGACATTCATCGGCGCACAAGTCTTTCCGGCCCATGCCCAGAGCACACCTGCAGTGAATGCTGTTGTCGCGTTTCAGATTCCGGCCGGTCCGCTGGGCCAAGCGGTAATGAGCATGGCGGCGCAGGCAGGTGTCAATCTCAATGTCGATCTGCACCAGCTCAGTACAAAGACCACCAATGGATTGTCTGGCAGCTATTCACTCGAAGAAGGCTTTGCGCGGTTGCTTGCAGATTCTGGGTATCGCGCGCGTTTGGTCAGTGTTGGCAATTACTTGATTGAGCCCGCACCTGCCAAAGTGGCCGCCACTGTGGAGCCTCCCAAAGCCCTCTCAGACACGAAAGAAGGGGGAGAGCTGGGGACAGTTACGGTCTCAGTCACTCGTCTGGAGCAGTCCACTGAAAACGCACCTCAGAGCATCAAAGTCATCAGCAAGGAAGACATAGAAAAACAGCTGGCTATTACATCCAGTACGACGCAAATCTTGAGCAATCTGATTCCGTCAATGACGCCATCCATGCAAAAGATGAGCAACTATGGTCAGACCATGCGTGGTTTGCAGCCGCTGGTCATGATTGATGGCATTCCGCAATCGAGCCCTATGTACACCAGCATCGGGCGCGACATGACGACGATTGACCCATCAATGATTGAAAGAATCGAAGTCATTCAAGGGGCCAACAGCAGCAATGGCATTGGCGGCATGGGGGGCGCGATCAATATCATCACCAAGCGGGCTCAGGCGGGCAAGCCACACCAGCATGTCACGATTGAGGCTACTACGCCGACTTCGCAGCTCAAGGGGGACACCATGTCATACAAGACCACGTATGGCATCAACGGTAGCAGCGGCAACCTGGAGTACCTGCTCAACCTGAGTTATCAGAGCCAGGGTGCTTTTCTGGATGGCTCCGGCAAACGCATCGGTACTTACGACGACCAGGGCGACCTGATGGACTCGAAGTCCTACAACTTGATGGCCAAGTTGGGTTACTGGATTGATGATGAGCAGCGCATTGGACTGACTATCAATCGCTACCGGATCAAGAATAAAAACAACTATTCCGTGATCTCTGGTGACAGAGACAACGGTATTGCTACGAGTTCCGGAAAAAACACTCCCATGGGGACAGCCCCATTCAATGATGCCTGGACAGTGGGAGCCAACTACGAGAACAACAATCTCAACGGCATGAAGCTGGATGCTTCGGTCTACTACCAGACGGTGGACTCGCTGTTCAGGGGCAATACCAAGTTCTTGGCCAATAAAGCTTATGACCAGAGTCATGCTGAGTTCGACAAATTCGGTGCCAAGCTTGCCCTGACCACAGCAGACTTCATGGACAAGAAGATGAAAGCGACAGTGGGCCTGGACTTGATGCAAGAGACGTCCAAACAGACCCTGCTTTACAGCAATCTGTACTGGATTCCCAAGATCAACTACACCGACATATCGCCATTTGCCCAATTGGAGTACTCACCGCTCTCATCGGTCAAAGTTGTTGGTGGCGTGCGGTATGAGCATGCCAACGTCAAAGTCGATAGCTTCACGACTTTGCCACGCTATGGCGGAAAGTTTGTCGAAGGTGGAACCTTCAGCTTTGGCAAGACGCTATTCAACTTGGGCGCATCCTGGTCACCCATAGAACCTCTGAACCTGTTTGCCAACTACTCTCAGGGCTTTAAGGTGCCCGACATGGGTAAAGCCATTCGAGGTATCTCGGTAGATGGCGCCAAGCTTTCTCAGGTTTCCTATTTCCAGCCTGATATCGCCGACAACTACGAAGTGGGTTTTCGCATCAAGGGGGAGCAACTCTCCCTTCAGGCAAGCTACTTTCATACCAGCGTCAAACCTGGCACTGTGATCTCTTACAGCAAAGATCAATGGGTGGCCAACCGCTACAAGACACAGATCGACGGTGTGGAGCTGAACGCCGGTTACCAAGTCAATCGGCAGCATCAACTTGGTCTGGGCTACTCGCACTTGCGCGGTCGTTATGACATCAACAGTGATGGCAAAGTTGACACCAGACTGGACGGCGCAAACATCGCACCTGATCGCCTGAACCTGAACTGGTCAGCCCAATGGAGCGAGGAGCTCACCAGCAGTTTGCAGGCCAACTGGTATTTCAAGCGTAGCTTTGATGGCAGCAATGCCGTGAATACCTTTGACGCCAGCAAGTACCGTTTTTCAGGCTACGGAGTTCTTGATTTATCGATTGGCTACAAGTTACCAAAGGGCCAGTTAAGCATTGGTATTGCCAACTTGCTCAACCGCAAATACATCACGTATTACTCACAAAGTGGCATTGTGGGCAACGACTATTACTTCGCAGGTCAGGGGCGCGCTCTGACCGTGGGCTACCGGCACGATTTCTGATGGCATCTCTGGATGCATTTCACTGCTGAATGCGAAGTTGCGTCACCCCGCGGGGTGACGTTTTTCACTCTCTTGCACGCTTATGACATTTAAAAAAATCTGCTTCCAGTTGCACTGGTGCATAGGCATCAGTGCAGGTTTTTTTCTGATATTGATGGGCTTGTCAGGTGCTGCACTGAGCTTTCAGGAGGAGATTCTGGATGCCCTGAACCCGGGCAGCATAAGCGGTGCCAAAGGTGAGGGAGCAGTGCTGACGCCAGCCCAGCTGCTGCAAGCGATACAGGTCCAGCTGGTCACCACGCCAAGAGAGGTTGAACGCTTGGAGCTGCACACTTTTTCGGGCCGTAACCCCTTGATTACTTTTGCGGCCTTGCCGGGACAATCGCATGGGGAGCGAGTCTGGGCTCATGCGTACACCGGGCAACTGCAGACCATGCTGATTGGCAGCCGTTTCTTTGACTGCATGGAGAGGTTGCACATTTGGCTGCTACTGCCCACTGGTATTGGTCAGCCACTCACCGGAATATTTTCAGCCTGCCTGCTGGTGTTATGCCTGTCGGGGCTATATCTGCGCTGGCCTCGTCGTAACGTTGGATCGCTGAAAAACTGGCTGCATCTGCGCCTTGCACTCCGAGGAAGGCCGCTGCTGTGGAGCCTTCATGCGGTTCTGGGCACTTGGGTTTTACTGGTGTATCTGGTGCTTGCTGTGACAGGAATGTATTGGGGTCTTACACCTTTACGTTCTTTGGTTGATGGTTGGGCCGGCATTGCACCACGCACGGCAGCGGTAGCAACGGTGGCTGCCTCCATTGAACCTCTGGTCAATCCCGATACGGGTACCGCTGTTCAATCACTGCCCCGACCTTGGAGCCGGTTTGAGCAGTTAGCCAGCCAAGCCGGAGGCTGGCAATTTGTGCAGATTCGTCTGCCACGCAAAGCTGGTCAAGACTACCAGTTCAACTGGCTTGGGACAGGCGCGCCACATGCCATGGCACGCAACCGAACGCGGATCGGGAGTGACGGGCAAATCAAGCGCGATGAGCCCTATGCCAACCTGAGCACAGCACGCCAAGCGCTGACCAGCATCTATCCGCTACATGTGGGCAGCTACTTCGGGCTAGCCGGGCGCATTGTGATGATGCTGGCCTCGCTATTGGTGCCATTGTTTGCGATCACAGGATGGATGCTCTATCTGGATCGCCGTCGCAAAGCCCGCAGCGTCATGAATTCTGGTCCGCAATCTGTGGCAACGTCAGTACCTGGCCAAATACAGCAAACAGTGGCTGTGATCTATGCGAGCCAGTCTGGCTATGCACGCAGTTTGGCGGAGAGTACAGCGCAGCGTATTCGCCAATCTGGTCATGCTGTCGAGCTTCTGTCGGCTGCCAAGCTCGGCCCGTTATCGCTGAATAACTTTGCAACGACCTTGTGGGTTGTCAGCACCTTCGGTGAGGGAGATGCTCCAGACGATGCCCGCAGGTTGCTGTGTGTACTCCAGAAAATCAAACTGTCTTGCCCTGGCAATCATGCGGTTCTGGCATTGGGTGACCGTCGATACACGCATTTCTGTAGTTTTGGATTGAAGGTTCAAGACGCACTGAACCAGATCGGTTCTATAGCGCTTTTTGATGCAATTTTGCAAGATGGAGAAAGTGCATTGGGCTGGAGCCGCTGGTGCTCAGCACTCTCGCAACACGGGCTGGTCAAAGAGGCTTTGTCCATCAGTGAGCCGGATGAAAGAGCATTCAGCGAATATCAGTTGGTCAACCGCACTTATTGCAACCCACAAAGCTCGGGGGCACCGCTTTACAGACTTGAATTACGGGCGGTTCACAAAACATCTGCGCACTGGCAGGCCGGTGCGATTGCTGAAGTTGTGATTCAAACCCAGACCGGGCAACGCAGCGTGAAAGCGCTTCACACAACCGAACTTGAGCGGCCACGCCGTTATTCGATAGCGTCTTTGACGGAGGATGGATACATCCAGCTCTGGGTGCGACAGGTTCAGCACGACGGACGCCTTGGTCTGATGTCGGGCTGGCTCACACAAGGCATGCAGCCTCATGGTCGGATTCAATTGCGATTACTTGCTAATCCCAAGTTTTCAAGCATCGATACGCTAGAAATGCCAGCTATTTTCATTGGCAGTGGCTCTGGTTACGCGGGCCTGAGAGCACTGCTACTGGATCGTATCCAGAACAGCCAGCATCAAAACTGGCTCATTTTTGGAGAGCGCGATCGGCAGGCAGATGGGTGGGCTGAAGCAGAGGTATCACCTTGGAAGGCTTCTGGTCAGTTGCTCCACGCAGATTTTGCGTACTCCAGAGATGCAGAGAACCCGTGTTATATCCAGAACCTGCTGGACAGAAATGCTGAGCGACTGCGTGATTGGGTCACTCAAGGCGCTGTGATCTATGTCTGCGGTAGCTACCAAGGCATGGGCCACGACGTGGAGCAAACGCTTAAGGGATTGTTAGAGGACGAGGTATTCCATGACTTACAAGCCTCAGGGCGCTATCGACGAGATGTGTATTAATGCCTAGGGCCTGCGCACAGTGACCCCAAACGAAGCCGTGCACTGCCGATTTTGCATTTGAAAATACAGCGGCCTCTAATTTCGTAATGGATAAATCAGCCTAATAGCGCTGGTGATCACTACTTTGCTGCAACGTAGCTGAGATATCAACTTGTAGCAGGTGCTGTAGAAGGGCAGGGCTGCGAACTGCCCTTTATCAGTGACGGCTCACGACCTATTGCAGTCGTTCGTACCTCGGCGGCAAATGTCTGCTGCGCATCGATTGCCGTCATTGATACAGGCAAGTCCACCAACCACCTCATGACACTCCTCGTCCCCTTGATCCTGCGAGCAGGATCTCTGCGGGGCGCGCTTATACCTTGGCGAGGAAGGCCGCCGCATCACCCGCTTCACACTTCCAGTCTGCGAAGACCCCAACCAGATTGCATTCCACGCAGTGGCAAGCGATGTAGTACCAGCGCACGTCATGTGTGCCCTTGTACACGGAGACGCCGGACATCAGCTCGAACACCTCGTTCTCGCACACGCACTGGTGCGCCTCGGGGGTGGCCTCTTCAACGTAGTCCGCGCTGTCGCCCATCAGGTGTTCCTGCCCGCAGTCGGAGCAGGTGCGGATTGCCACGCCGGCTTCTTCATCGGTCTGCAGCGCAAAAGTCCGGCACCCGCAAGCGCATTTGGACGAGGCAAACCGGACGGCCTCATGGCGATTCGCAACGCTGTAGTTGCGCAGTTCGGCTTGGGTGTCGCCGGACGTCGTCCCGTACCAGAACTCGCCCTTCTTCTTCAGTGCCATTGATGCTTTTCCATTCTTCAAGGGGGGCTTCCCGGCAGACCTGACGCCAGGCTTGGCCCAATCATCTGGATTTTGCCTGAAGGCACGGTGAATCGCCGTCAAGGGGGAGGGTCGGAGTGGTCTCCGACAAGGGCTGCAGAAAACCTTGAATGTCGATTCTTGGAGATTGCAGTCAGAGTCCATCAAGTTCAGCTGTTGATCGCCGCCAAGATTCGGAGTTGAAGCTCCTGCGTCAGCTCTAGCCTAGATCTGCTGTTCGCGGTTAACTCCCGGACGACAGCTTCTGGCTGAAAGCAAGCCTCAAGCCTTCACTTCAACGACCTGTTCGAAGCCACCAAAGATCATGCGTTTTCCGTCGAAGGGCATGGGCGGGTTGCCGGGAGCAGACGGATCCATGCGTGGGTCTTCCATCATCTTCTTCATGGCTGCGTCGCGCGTAGCCTTGTCCGGCCATTCGACCCACGAAAATGCCACGGTCTCCTCTGCCGTAGCCTGAACTGAGCGTCTAAAGTCGGTAACCTTGCCATCGGGGACATCATCACCCCAACCCTCGATCACACGGATTGCGCCAAGCTCGATGAATATCGGGTCGAGCTTGCGTGCGTGCTCAATGAACTTTTCCTTGTTGGCGGTGGGAACAGCGATCACAAAACCATCGATATATGACATGTTTTCACTCCTGCTAAGTTGAACAGTTGCAGCTTGGGTGGCACCAGTACGGCATGTCTGTCGGCCCCACCTCTGTAGTGCCTGATCCATTGAGTTCTTAGGTCACGCTCAAGCAATCTGGGCTGAGCATAGCTATTCGCACAGTCTGTGGCGAACGGCAACCTGTTAGACCAGTGCGGTCAATGCGGTCAATGCGCATGCCGCTGTGATCTAGACAATCCACGGGCGAATGCGAAGACCAATGCAGCGCAATTGGCAGACAAAAGAAAGCGTTCGCTCAGCGCGCCAGATATGGCACTCCAAGCTCCCAGCGCGATTGCCAGTGTGCAATGAACTGCCGCGATACCTCTGGCATGCCGCGAATCACGACGACATTCTCGGAGTTGACTGTTTCAGCCGAAGGGGCGTAGTTAAAAGAGCCCGTTTCTACGGCATCTCCGTCCACGATGAGCACACATGTACTATGCAGTGAATGAAAAGGGTAAATTTGCAGTGGGTGCAGATAGTCCTTCTACCTGTCTCAATAAAGGTAAGCGGTGCTCATCTCTGTTCATACGACCAAGAAGACGTACGGGGTCGCGATCCAGACCACTAGGGTTTTTGACCTCGCGCGTCTGGGGCTTGAAGCAAATAGCTGGGTTAGTGAGATGCTCGTGCGACTGGCGGATCGGAGCTTGAACTCTTTGGTCCACGACACGCAAGTCACTCACTTGCTGAACGCCTTAGGGATACTCTCATCGAGGGTGGAATGGCTTGTGTTTGCAAACCAGTCAAAGGCTTCCTTGAACGTCTCTGTTGTTGCGGATGGATTCCGAGTGATGGAAGATGAGTTGCGGGCAGTTGGCTTAACCGCGGTTAGGCAAAGGGCGCATTCAGCCCAGCTGAGACAGTTCGCAATTCGGCACCTCAGCACAATGGAAATACCGCGAATCGAAAGAATAAATAGCTATTTTCGTAGTTCGGTTGCACGTTCTCTACACAGACCTCGACAGCTGATTTCGGATGAGGTAGCTGGCGGACAACCTCCTATCTCTGCCCTTCCACATTCGAGTGTTAAAGACCTGCGCGAGAAGGTTAGAGAGCGTTTGGAACTAGATTTCCGTCGAATCTCAGCGGCTTGTGCGGCAGAGTTTTCTGAGTTCGAACGACTGTCAGGCTATTGTTCGGACCTGTTGCTGCAAAATGTTGAAGATGTTGTGCGGAGATGGGTCGAGCGCAGCGCCCGCGGTCAGCCACTTACACCAGCCGAACGCCGCCACTTTCAGCTCGCACCAACTCGAGACCTAGAGATTGCCTATGTAAAAGTGCTGCACTCGGCATTAGCAGAAGGGACGCATACAGCAAGAAAATGGATCGTGCGGCGATCAGTCCAATTGGTTGGTCGCATAACTCACGGTGCCCAACTCACTTTACTTGGTGGAGGGGTTCCGCAGCTCGTTCGTGCGAGTTCGGTAGGTGCGTTTGGCACCGTCATGGCCGCGTTGTTGGTAATCAAAATGCGTGCCGGATGGAATGTTGGTGCAGTTCTTGAACTCACTGAAAACGATGTTAAACGCGTTCGACATGGTTTTCGCGTCCAGGGCTTCAAGAGCAAGACGGACGACTTCACTCCAGAGTGGATCGCCACAGACAGTGATGAGATTGCTTCGCGAGCAATTAGATTTCTTCTCGGTCGGCTTGAAAAAATGCGCGAGTTCGGGTGGATCCAAGGATTAGGACATAGTCTCTGGCTCTCGCCGCCGGCTTGGCCGGGCGATAAGGTGCAAATGTACCGGGGATGGTCGTTCGCACTTAGGAGCTTCTGCGACCGGCATGGTCTGCCCCGATTTTCTGCCGAGCAAGTAAGAAATCAGGCTCTCGCCATCGAATCACTAAAAGTCGGTGGTTTGGAAGCCAGCAGGCGTGTCGCCGGTCACGTGCGTCTTAAAACTACGGCCCTGTACGTTGACCAGTTAATGCTTCAGCGGCTCAACGCAGCGGTCAACTTGGAATTCCAACGCAAGTTGGAGAGCTCGGTCGAATTTCGCCTAGATTCACAACATCGACCAGAAGAACGGAATGATGACTTGCTCTACTCGGTGGGTGATGGCAGCTCCTGCATAAATCCGCGTTCTCCGCCACGAGAAGTGATGGCGCTAAACGGCGTGTGTCGAGGCCACGAGTGTCACACCGAAGCTGGGTGTTCGAATCGAAAGGTAGTCGTCAACAGCGACAGGATCGAGGAGCTCGTTCGGACAATAGCATTCTATGAACGACATTGGAAGCGACTGCTGGACGAAAACGAAGACCTTTTTCGAGTGTCCCACTTTCCGAGATTCATGTTTGTCATGGCGCTCGAAGGCATAGTGCGCAGAAGTCCGTACCGATCGTTTCTGAAAGCGGCGACTGAAGCTCTGAATGGGAGGCTTAATGAGCATTAGGGTCACGGAAGTTGCCAAGGAAGCTACGGAAAATGTCGGTGTCGAAACCCCGCACATTTCGGTTGAACGGCTCATTCTTCTTCAGGATACGGTCATCATGCTCGCCAAGCTGGCGGAAGACGGGCAAATTTCAGGCTACAAGAAAATCGATATGGCCATGATGCACCTCCCGGCGACTCCACTGTCTGCGACGCCAACGCGAGTATCGGATCGACCAGATGTAATGAGTGTGATTCATGCAGCCGCCCGCTCGTACGCGCAACGTATAACACCAGGGAAGAGTTTCGCACTCGTTGCAAGCCGGATGATTAGAGTCGCCGTCAAAACGATCGAGTTTGGCTGGCTGCACGGACGCTACAACCTCGGTGATTGGACGCCATCACTCGTGCACAAATTAACCGCTGAACTCGCGCAGAGCGGTTGGGCTGGAGCGCTTCAAATTAGACAGCGTACCAAGGCGTTTGCGGACAGCATTTCGCCGAAGGAAGCGTCTAGTTTCCTGTACACACATGATGAGCGTAGGGGCCTAGCGCTGAGGCGCCAATTCAATGAGCAGGTCGGCACATGTGCTTGTCAGGTAGAGCTGTACGTGGCAAAGCAGGAACTCGCACTACGAGCAGGAACAGTATTGGAAGCCAATATCTTTGAGCTTCAGGAACGTAAGCGGGCGCGTAGCAGTGAAAGTGGAATGAGTATTAAGCACTTACAGCAGCAACTGTGGTGCCTAAACATACTGAGTGACATACCTGACGGCATGGGATTTGGCTTCAGCCCAGTCCCGGAGCCGGAAACACGCGCGCGTACGCTTGGTCGGAAAAACGATCGTACAGAAAACTTGGGTCCTGGGCACGTCGCTGCAATCCTAGTTGAGGCGCAGCGTTGGCAGCGTGAACTTGCAGAACCGCTTCTCGGTATATGGGCCGACATTGAAGTGGCTTTAGCTGAGAAAAAGCCAGCCACATCTGTTGCCCTTAGATACGTCCTGAACTCGGTGGTATCGCGTTCACAAAAGCGCCGCACGCTTGAGAGAGCTCTAAATGTGGAGATTAAGGGGGCTGCCTCCTTGGAGTATCACCAAGGCGTGGCGTCCCTTGCTCTACTTACCAATGCCCTTGTGACAAGTAGCTTCGTCACGATTGCCATATTCAACGCGCGTCGCAAAGATGAGGTCCAACATCCAGAATTTGGACTGCGTCGAGGGGCGCTTAGCGTCATCGATGAGAAGCTGAGCCTTTTTGAGTGTTCTTTTTATATCGAGAAAACACACCGCATTCGCATGCCTTTTTATGTCAATGCTTACACGAGGAGAGCCGTTGAGCTCCTTGAACGTACAAGCGATATGGCTCGACGGCTGCTTCAAGCCAGAGCGGGTGCGTCCTTGCCTCTACCCGACGGTCTTTTTCTAATTCCTCGACCTGGGGTCATGCAAGACGAACCCGGTCTGCGTTGGTACTCATTTGGCACTAGCCTCTTAGGCCAGGCCCGTTGGTTCTTTGCTCTTGCACTCGGAGACCAAGAACTGCGTCTCAAGGCGCATATGTTCCGCAGGGCCTACGCTCTTCTATTTCACTATCGATACGAAAACTCCAGTCTCATTTCGCTAGCGCAGCAGTTCGGGCATTTGGACTTAGACGTGATCCATGTATACGTCACGGACATCCACAAAGGCGGCGCAGCTGCTGGTGCTGAGATGTACGCGAAAGTTGCGCCTCATTTACGGCAAGCGTATGAGGATTCATCGAAGGGTGTTCTCCAAGAAGTCCATTCGGTGGCGGTTGAGCGGGTTGAGATGTTTGTTCGGGAGGTCGTTGATGGTGCAGTCTCATTCTCTGGAGGGTTCACGCGCCTTGTACAGCGCCTTCACCAGCATCTGGGCCTTCGTGTCGAATACCAGGGGCTAACGAACAAAGAGAAGAGCGAAACCGTCGCGCGCCTGCTGACCGGTAGGGGTCATGAATTTCGTCCATTTCCTCATGGGAATTGTGTGGCACCTGACGGGCGACCGGCCCCTTTGGCTCACTGTTCGTCGTCGGATAGTCGGCTACCACGACGAGAAAACGCGTCTTCAATCGCTTGCGGTCGGTGTCCGTATCACGTAGTTAGCGAAGCCCACGTAAAGGCATTGGAGAATGAGCTAGCGCATATGAAGAGTAATCGACATGAGGCGAGTGCTGAGACCTCCTTAGCTGCTCTACGAGCTGACGCTGACATTGAAAATCTGCAGAGACTCATTTCCCTGCATCGCAAAAATCTGCAGCTTCAGGAACTTTGAATGCCTAAGCGAGGGAACCGCGGCTCCAAGCCGTCAGTAGCGTTCAAGAACCAAAGCGCAGCCAAATCCAATATACAGGCAAAGCTTGAATTGCTAAGCCGCATCGTCGCCGATTTGGCGACGACGACATCTCTCGTGACAGGTTCAGAAAAAATACGTGAAACCTTAGGAACATTGCCTTCCTCGGCGAGACAATTCAACGCGTGGACGGGTTCGCAACTGCCTCATGAGTTACTACCTTCCACGCCATTGCGAGTTAACGCCCAACAAACGCTCAAGGGATCCGGGCTTCTGGAGAGTGTTGATGCCGCCACAAGAGCGGTAAAAGAGCTAGGGCTTGAGGCCGTGGCTCCGTCCAAGAAGGAGGAGCGACTTGCGCACACCGTTCGACGGGCTAAGCTCGCCGAGGAACTGCGAAAAATTGCTGAACGTGAGATTTTTTCGCTCAAGCGTGCGCACGCAAATGCTCTCGATCGGATTAAAGATCTGGAATCACAGCTGGCGTCTTTGGCGCGAGAGTCGCAATCCAGGATTGCAGCGTTAGAAGCGGACTGGTCGAAGGAACGAAGAGCACGTGCCGCGGCGAAGGGCAGCGCAGGCCGGGTCACGAGCTTGCGGGAGGTGAAAAATGGACAGGATTGAAGCTGAGCAAAGATACGCGCGTACGTTGGTAGATGGAATTCCTCTGTTCTACGATCGTTTAGAGCGTCGAATCCTTCATGAGATCACTGATTATGCGCTGCATCTACTCGACGTGAGAGGACTCAAATTGCTAACGGTTGAGCAAGAGACCACTAACCTACTTTGCTTTTGGAAGTTTCTACGCGCAGAGAATCGCCGCATTCATAGCATCAACGACCGCTTTCTTGCGCGATTTCGGGATGAGGAACTCAAATTGGTTCTTTCGCAACCGAGTTCTAAGGGTTGCGTGCGAACTGCCAAGACCACGGTCAATCAAAAGCTTCGAAGCGTTTATGGGTGGCTCTGGTGGCTTGTGGATATCGGAGTTTCAGATGCGAATCTGATCGGTCCGAGCGAGTGCCGCGTCTTGAGTGGGGGGAGGAGAAGGTCAAGTGCCCGAACTGGGAATTCTGCTTTCGTCCAGCGTGCTACGCATCCACTACTGTTCACGGGAACAGGAGCTTCGTCTAAGCACAGAACGTCATTCGAGGTAACCACAGCGACCTTCGATGCCGTCACGCAAGCAATCATGGACTCCGCTCGAAGTGAGTATGTTCGGGTCCGGGATTGCCTGTTCCTAGATATAGCGCGGCACATCGGATTTCGTCGTGGCTCCATAGCGTCATTGACTGTCGACCAATTTGACCGCACAAAATTGATAGCACATCAAAATAACACCATCCGCATCTCGCCGAGCAGTCAGAAGTTCGGGTATAGCAATGCCTTTGAATTTCCTGTTTGGTTAGCGCTGCAATTGGCAGACTTTATCGATGGCGCGCGTAAGCAGCTCTTGGAGGAGCACGGTATCCCTGAGGATCGAGCACCTGGGGAGATTTTCCTCTCGGATAGAAACTGCAAGCCCATCACACTGAGAGCCGTTACGCAGTCAATCCGTCCAGCGATGCGCGCTTGCGGTGCGCCAAAAGGAGCAGTCATTCACGTTTTCCGAGGACTATTCGCGAACGAAGCGATTGATCGAGAAATCGAGTATCGCGTAAAGCGCGGTCTTGATACGAGCACCCTTGCTATATGTGCAGCGGTTGGTCTAAAACTTGGCCACCGAAACTACATGTCCCTTTTCGCCTATGTGACACAGGCGCAATCAAGACAGGGGCTCGAAGCATCCACTGAGGCGACTAAAGAAGTAAAAGAGCTCAGACGCCGCATAAGCGAGCTCGAAGCCGAACTGGGCGAGCGAGATGTCGCAGCAAAGTGAATCGCCCCGGGTTTGGCGGAGTCTGTTTGGTTTAAGTCAGGCCACCGCCTCGGTGCTCTGACTGGCGAGTTGCCGGTAGTAGTTTGCCTCAGCCTCCGCTGGCGGGATATACCCGATGGGTTCGAGCAGGCGATGGTGGTTGAATCACGACACCCATTCGAGCGTTGCGAACTCCACGGACTCCTTGGTTTTCCGGTGGCCTGGCGGTGAATCAACTCGGCCTTGTACAGGCCGTTGATGGTCTCGGCCAGAGCGTTGCTGCCCACCGAAGGCTCTATGCCAGCCTCGGCCAAGCATTCGGTGTACCGAATGCTGACGTATTGCGAGCCCCTGTCAGAGTGGTGAATCAGGCTGCTGTTGCGCTCGGGTTGGAGCACGTAGTGCTTGGATTCAACCGGTCAATGCAACATGTCCGAGAACATGTTGAGAAGTGATTGGTATGCCACGGATCTGGAGAGGGTTCACACCCGAGCAACATCTGCAGCTTTGGCGCATGTGGAAGGCGGGCAGCAGCATTACAGATATTGGCATTGCATTCAGCACATCCATGGTCATCTAGCGCTCAAGGGAGGCATTTGCCCTGTACAGCGTCAGCGGTCAGCTAGGCATTTAACGCTAACCTAACGAGAGGAAATCTCCAGGGGACTGGCAGCGGGCAAGTCGCTGCGCTCAATTGCAGCGGATTTACAAGTAGCTGCCTCAACAGTGAGCCGTGAGATAGCCCGCAATGATGGTGCAGTGGCTTATCGAGCGCTTAAGGCGGAATCTACGCCAGTGTTCACATGTCGTGCATTGCACTACTAGGTGGTGGATTTACAGATACAAATCTGTGGAGTTTTTCATATGCGAACGCTTGGCGGATTTGTTGCGAATACTCAGTAGAGAGTTTTGGCACATTTCAGGGGGTCATAGCGACTACTTGCAAGGCAAAATTTTTAGAAGCTCACCTCTGAAGGAGCTCTGTTTTCATGCAGAAAACTGCATTTTTTGCTTTTGCACAATTTAGGGGGTGATAGGCCTCAGGTCGCGATAACTACCACATTCGTCAGAAGAAGCGCCCTGCAAGACACTTTGTGAGTGACCTAGATCTGCTTAGCCTCGTTGCTGTCACTCAAACGGCCTCCGACAATGTGTGCTTTGCAGCGATTGCGGCAGTTCATGTTGGCTGCCCGAACTGCCGGTTTCAGCCAGATAGCAGTCATCTCGAGTACATCGTCAGCTAACCCTCACTGGCTGGTTTCTGGTGGGTAGCTGACAGTGAGGGCAAGCAGCCAAGATGGGGCTCAAGGTTCGCTCTCATCTGATATGAAGGGGCGTTATCGACCCAAAACAGTCATTCTGAATCAGCGCAATTGAGCTATTAGTCTTTTCGCTATGTACTGAGCATCTGGCCCCACACCTCGCAAGGTGGCCGATGCAAAGCTGCGCTGCTTGGGCAGCCCTACGAAGTACAGGCCCGGCACCGTGGTCGAGACACCGTTTTTATGAGCTGCCCGGCTTTGATGGTCTAACACTGGCAGCTGCCCGAATGCTCCCAGGTTCGGGCGAAACCCTGTGGCAAAGATGATGCTTTGAACCTGCTCATGAGTTCCGTCTTGCCAGACTACACCTTCACACGTCACTTGGTGGAACATGTCTTTGTGCCGAATTTGTCCAGACCGTAGCGCACGCCGATAGGTGCCGCGATCGAGCACCGGAGTACTTTGGTCGTTGAGCCATCTCGTCTTCTCTAACCCTGTCCATTTCAGCCAAGCGTGGAAGTCGATACCCAAAGGCCGCTGGGGAAAGAAGCGCACAGGCTCCCGAGATGCCAGCGTCACCTCCGCCACTTGGGCCAACTCATGCGCTATCTGTACCGCAGAGTTTGCAGCGCCTACCACGATGACACGCTCTCCAAAAAACTCTTGGGCTCTTGCATAGCTTGCGCTGTGGAGCACGCGGCCCTCAAAGTCCTGCAGGCCTGTGATTTCGGGAATGTAGGGTTGGCTGAATGCCCCCGTGGCCACCACGACGGCTTTCGAGAAAAAGATCTGTCCATCTGCTGTCGCAACGCGAAAGCCTGTCCCCTCTCGCTCCACCAGGACGACCTGTGCTTTTTGCTTGATTGGCAACTGGAAGTGATCACTGTATTGCTCCAGGTACTCAACCACCTCATCGCGCAGGGGGTAGCGACCTGGATCTCCCGGAAATGCCATGCCAGGCAATCCCGAGTACCTTGCAGGCGAGAACAGCGTGAGGCTGTCGTAGTAGTTGCGCCAGTTCCCCCCCGGGCTTTCTTGTGCATCCAGGATTACAAAGTCAAGCCCTTGGCGCTGCAGGTGCCACCCGCACGCCAATCCAGCCTGACCGCCACCGATCACGATCACCTCGAAGCTATTTCCGTTCATTTGTGCGCACATATACACGTATTAGATCAAATAAAAACTACCGTTGATTGCCAGGGCAGCAATACGCTGCAATGCCCTTGGTCTGAGAAAGCATGTCCTCAAGCCGCTCGATGATTGAGGGACCGTCCACCTCGTAGAACATCTGTCGGCCCACCTTATGTGCGCGTACGATCCCCGCCTCAGACAAGACCTGCAGATGGCGGGAAACCACGGATCTCTCCTGCGGAAGCTCGGAAGCGATCTCCGTAACGTCAGCGCTCCCCAACTGCATCACTCGCTTGAGCACTGCAATCCGGGCAGGCTCGCAAAGTGCTTTGAAAAAGCGGCTTTCCAGGGACGCAATGCAGGCGTCAATGGCATGTGTGCGATTGAGATGCGAGGTGGACATGCTCCGAATAATACGTGCATTTACATGCACATGTAAACCGGCGTACTAGACGGAGGCTACGCGGGCACTTGTGCAGTAAGGTACTGGTCAATCTCGGTTGCAGTAGAGCGCGCCGTGCGCGTGACGCCAATGAGAGTGGCTGATGCGGGCCCGGTCCACTCGCCGTAGCCGACCAGCCAAAGACCTGGAGCATCGCATGCACGTGTCCCGTCTACGGTGACTTTGTTATCGGCCACCACCCCGAGAGACTCCAGATGCTGGAGTGCGGGCTTAAACCCGGTGCACAACAAGATGGCGTCAAACGTGCGGCTGGTGCCGTCCGCCCACTGTGCGCCATGGGCCGTTAGTCTCTCAAATGCTCCTACGGCATGAAGCACGCCACGTGCGCGGGCATCTACGACAGGGGGCACCATGACGACATCGCCAAATCCACCTGGCAAGTCCGTCGGGTCACGGCCTTCTTGGATTGCCTGCCATCGTGCAGTTGCGCGTTCAAAGAGCACTCTTCCATCTACATCGTCTGGCAGAAAGGCAGGCGGGTTCAAAGTGGCCCAGGTAGTGGACGTAGCGACCTGCGAGACCTCGGCCAAGATCTGCGCACCCGAGTTGCCACCGCCGACCACCATGACGCGCAATCCTTGAAATGCGCTGGGCGATACGTAATGTGCGGAGTGAACCTGGTGACCGTCAAACGTGGACCGACCTTCGAGTTCCGGAATAAACGGGTTGCGCCAAGTCCCTGTGGCACTTACCACCACGCGCGCATCCCACGACCGGTCACCTGCCTTTACGGCAAAGCCGTGGTCTCTTCGTTCCACCGCCGTCACCAGCACAGGCCGCTGCACCACGAGGTTGTAGCGGGCTTCGTACTGCCGCAGGTAGCTAACAACCTGGTCGCGGCTGGGGCACTGCTCCCCGCAGCTGGGCATGGGCCAGCCAGCAATGGAGCTCCAATTTGCCGGAGAGAACAGGCGCAGAGAGTCCCAGCCATGCTGCCAGGCACCTCCGCCTGCATCCTCAGCGTCCAAGATCAGCACTGAGCGGTTTGTACGCCTCAGGAAGTAGGCAACGGACAGTGCAGCCTGGCCTCCTCCAACAATGATCACGTCATACAGTGTCATGCTCACATCGACCTCCAAATTTATTGCGCACTTGCAGCGTGAGGCTGAATGCGCATGGCCCACAGCGCCAAGAACGCGGTGATGCCGAGCATTGAGGAAATCCACAATGCTCCCAGCGCCCAATGGGATACAGCCATTCCGAAGAGAAACGGGGAGCCCGCTTGCACGATGCGTGCGGGCACCATCAGCCAGCCTTGCCGCTGCCCATAGCCCTGTGCACCGAACACCTTGAGCGGCAACGTGCCCACGGCAATCGTCAAAATTCCGTTCCCAAGTCCGTGCAAGACGGCAAACAGACTCACTGCAGGCGCTCCAATCAGATACAGGCACAGAGCTGCAGCGGGATGCGCCAAGATTGCCAGCTTGGCAGACAGCAGGGGGTGGGCGTTTTTCAAGAACCCGTATTCCACTAACCGCCCAGCCACCTGCGCGGGCCCCACCAGCGCGGCGGCTCCGATGGCAACGCCAATTGCAGCTCCGGTCGTTTGCAGAAGCTGCGGCAGATGGGCCGCCATCGCCGTGCTGATGAACCACGAAACCGCAAACACATAGGCCATCAGATAGGCAGTGGATCTGTGCGGCTTGCCAGCTGCGCTTGAATGCTCGTGGGGGCTGGCGGCAGGTTGTTCATCACCTTGCTGCGGCTCAGCCACTGCAGAAGCTGCGCGTGGCAGTAGCAGGTTGAGCGGGAGTCCCAAAAGAAGGTGCAGCAGTGCCCACGCCAGACATGCCTCACGCCAGCCAAACTCATGCGCGAGATAGCTGGAAAGCGGCCAGCCTACGGTACTGGCGAACCCGGCAAACAGCGTGATGCCAGTGATGGCACGCCGAGCGTCCTGACCATACAACCGAACGACCGTGGCAAAGGCGGCTTCATACAGGCCGCTGCCCATGGCTATACCCATGACGGCCCAAGCCAGGAACACATGGCTGGCCTGCGTGGCCAGACTGAGGATCACCAGTCCAGCAGCGAACACCAGGTTGCTGGCGATCAATACCGGACGGCCACCGAAGCGGTCAATGAACCGTCCTGCAATGGGGCCTATGGCAGCGGAAACCAAAAGCGCCACCGAGAAGGCCGCGAACACCGTGGAGTACGCCATGCCGACCGCGCTGCTGATCGGCTCCGCTAAAACAGCAGGAAGGTAGTACGACGAGGCCCACGACAGCGTTTGGGCCACGCCCAGCATGGCAGTGATCTGGGTGCGGCGTTGCATCGTCTCGGTGCTTTAGATGCTTCGTTGATTGACGCGCTGCGAGAGCACTTCTGCAGATTCACGCCGCTCGCTGTATCGGTCCACAAGGTAGTCTGCAGTGTCGCGGGTCAACAGCGTGAACTTGACCAGTTCCTCCATCACATCGACCACCCGCTCATAGTAGGCAGAGGGTTTCATGCGACCGGCTTCATCGAACTCCAAGAATGCCTTGGCCACCGAAGACTGGTTGGGGATGGTGATCAGGCGCATCCAGCGACCCAGCACGCGCATTTGGTTGAGTGCGTTGAACGACTGCGAGCCTCCACTGACCTGCATCACCGCCAAGGTCTTGCCCTGGGTCGGGCGCACGGCACCCACAGACAGCGGAATCCAGTCAATCTGAGCCTTGAGGATGCTGGTCATTGCGCCATGGCGCTCGGGTGACGTCCACACCATGCCTTCGGACCATTGAACCAACTCGCGCAGCTCCTGGACCTTGGGGTGGCTCTCCGGCGCATCGTCTGGCAGCGGCAGCCCACGCGGATCAAAAATCCGAGGCTCGGCCCCTAGTTTGCGAAGCAGCCTGGCGGCTTCCTCCGTCAGCAGTCGGCTGTAGGAGCGCTCACGGGCCGATCCATAAAGCAGCAAGATGCGAGGTGCGTGCGTAGCGCGCTGGGCAGGCAGCAGCCGAGTCAGGTCCGGAGTCTCGAAGGACTGTTCGTCGAGGTTGGGTAAATCAGTGCTTTGCAACACGTTGTCCTTTCGCGTCGATGACGGCCTCACCGTCTTCTTTGGTGAATGCACCCAGCTGAGGGCTGGGCAAGATGTCCAGCACGGCCTCAGACGGCCGGCACAGACGTGTACCCAGCGGCGTCACCACGATGGGCCGATTGATCAGAATTGGATGCTCAAGCATGAAGTCGATCAGTTGCTGGTCGGTCCACTTGGGATCGCTCAGACCGAGTTCATCGAACTGTGTACCTTTTTGCCGCAGGACCTCGCGCACAGGCACGCCCATTTCGGCCAGCAAGCGCTCCAAGGTGGGGCGGTCAGGAGGCGTCTTGAGGTATTCGATGACCGTGGGCTCTTCGCCGCTATTGCGGATCAAAGCCAGCACGTTGCGGGAGGTGCCGCAGGCGGGGTTGTGATAGATGGTGATAGTGCTCATACCGGCTCCAGGACAGATGGGTGTGTTCAGGCAAAGATGCTCAGGCGCAATGCCAGGGCTGCCAAAGTGGCAAGCAGTACGGGTACGGTCAGCACCGAGCCAACCTTGAAGTAGTAGCCCCAGCTGATCGTGGTGCCCTTCTTGGCCAGCACATGCAGCCACAGCAGCGTGGCCAAGCTACCGATAGGGGTGATTTTGGGGCCCAGGTCACAACCGATCACGTTGGCATACACCATCGCTTCTTTGACGATGCCGCTGGCACTGGAGGCGTCGATGGACAAAGCGCCCACCAGCACTGTCGGCATGTTGTTCATCACGGAAGACAGCAAGGCAGACAGCAGTCCCGTGCCAATTGCTGCGCCCCATACACCGCCTTGTGCAAAACGCTCCAGCATCGCTGCCAGATAGTCTGTCAGTCCTGCATTGCGCAGCCCATAGACCACCAGATACATGCCCAGCGAGAAGATCACGATCTGCCAGGGGGCACCGTGCAGCACCTTTTTGGTACTGATGACCGAACCACGGCCAGCCACGGCCAGCAAGATGACTGCGCCCACTGCCGCCACGGCGCTCACAGGCACACCCAAGGGCTCCAGGCCAAAGAAGCCAATCAGCAGCAACGCAAGTACTACCCAGCCAGCGCGGAATGTGGCGGGGTCTTTGATGGCATCGGCAGGGCGCTTGAGCTGGCCAAGGTCGTAGGACACGGGAATATCCCGGCGAAAGAACAGCATCAGCATGACCAAGCTGGCGAGCACCGAGACGATATTGACCGGCACCATCACCGAGGCGTACTCGTTGAAGCCGATCTTGAAGAAGTCGGCAGAGACGATGTTGACCAGATTGGAGACGATCAGCGGCAGGCTGGCTGTATCCGCAATGAAACCTGCTGCCATCACAAAGGCCAAGGTCGCTGCCGGCGAGAAGCCTAGCGCCACGAGCATGGCCATGACGATGGGCGTGAGGATCAGCGCGGCCCCATCGTTGGCGAACAGTGCCGACACGGCGGCACCCAGCAGCACGATGAATGCAAACAGCTTGGCTCCGCTGCCGCCGCCCCAACGTGCGAAGTGCAGCGCTGTCCACTCGAAGAATCCGGCCTCATCCAGCAGCAAGCTGATGATGATCACCGCGACAAAGGTTGTCGTGGCGTTCCACACAATGTGCCACACCACGGGAATGTCGGCCAGATGCACCACCCCTAGCAGCAAGGCGATACCTGCCCCCAAAGAGGCACTCCATCCGATACCCAGACCGCGTGGTTGCCAGATGACCAAAATCAGGGTGAATACAAAGATTAATACAGCCGAAAGCATCGTGATGGAGACCGTGGGTAAGTGATGGGCGTGAAAGTGTGAAGCGCTAGATCAGTGGGCGGACAGCTCGCGGGCTGTGCCTTGCAGTCGGGCCTTCTCCAGCTTGTCTACGGGCAGATTCACCAGCAGCTCCAGACGCCGGCGAATCATGTGCATGGTCTGGCGGAAAGCTTCGAGCTTGGTGTCGTCAGCAGCATCGCCTTCCGAAGGATCGGGGTAGCCCCAGTGCGCAGTAGCGGGGTGTCCAGGCCAGATAGGGCAGACTTCGCCTGCTGCGTTGTCGCAGACGGTGATGATCAGATCCATCTTCGGCGCATCGGCCACGGCAAACTCGTCCCAGCTCTTGCTACGCAGTCCCTCTACGGACACGCCTGCGCGTTGCAGCACTTGCAAGCCCAGCGGGTTGGGCTGCTGGTTGGCTCGTGGGCTGCTTCCAGCCGAGTAAGCCTTAAAGCGCCCCTGACCCATGTCGTTGAGCAAGGCTTCCGCCAGGATGCTGCGCGCCGAGTTGTGGGTGCACAGAAAAAGAACATTCAGGGGCATTGTGGTGTTGGTCATATCGCCTCAGCAGCAAGACTTGGAGTTGGAAGTTTGGGTTTGAGATGCACAGCATGAAGACACGTTGGTTGCCGCCGCTGCAGCAGGAGTGCAGCAGGCGCTGGCCTTGGGCGCCGACTGCGCCGCTTCATTGAACACAGGAATGTTTTCAAGGGAATGAAAGTGCTCCCAGGCGATGCCTTGGGGGTCGGTGATCCAGTGTTTGTCGCTGCGGGCGTAGCAGCAGGTGGTAGTGCCCTCATCCAGCAGCGCCATGTCAGCAGAATCGGCGCGCGCCTTGAGCTCTGCCAGCTCCTCAGCTTCATCCACCTGGAAGCCCAGATGGTCCAGCCCAAGCTTGTTGCCACGGGTCGAGATTGCGAAGTTCACCCGAGGCTCATCGAGCATCCACTTGGCGTAATCGCTTTCCACACGGGTAGGTTCTGCGCCAAAGAGCTGGGAGTAGAAGGCAATGTTCTTGGCCAGATCATCGACATGCATGTGGACGTGGAAGCGTTTCATCGTGTGCTCCGTTAGCAGTTGCAGGAAGAGGCATCTGCCGGAGTGCACACAGCGCCCTGGCAGCAGTTTTCGGTGAGGTAGGCCAAGAGGTCGTTCATCGCAGGGAACGCAGCCCGGTACAGCACGTTGCGCCCCTGACGTTCCTGGCTGACCAGCTCGGCATGGGACAACTCTTTGAGATGGAAGGACAGCGCATTGGCAGCGATGCCCAGCTCCTCGGCCAAGACACTGGGTGTCAGCCCTTCGGGGCCTGTCACCACCAGGGCACGAAAAACGCGCAGGCGGGCTTCATGGGCCAGAGCAGAGAGGGAGCGGATGACTTGGGCTTCTTGCATTCATCAATAATACATCAATTGTTGAATAAATGAATTGATTTAAAAGTGACACTCACGAATGACTGCTTATGGCCGAAAGTACGCGATCGTCGTTACTCCCTAAAGCTGCCCATCAGTGCCTGCAGCAAACCAGCCAGTGACTGCTTTCGGGAGCATTAGTGAAATGGCGCTCACGGCCATAAGCGGTCGTACGCCGCGAGGACACGAAGGGCAGGTCCAGGCTGAAATCAGTCATTTGGTTCGCGAGAGCCAAACCCCAGCCTGCTATAAATGTTCCTATGAAGGAGTCGCAAGATTTTCTTCGTAAACAAAAAAATTATCTAATTCAAGGCTGAGGAGAGAGCATGCGGATAGAGAAAATCGCGATCGAGAATTTCAGGCTCTTACAGAACGCGGAAATGTCGCTTGAGCGAACGACGACATTGATCGTTGGCCGCAATAACAGCGGTAAGACATCCATCACTGAGTTCTTCGCGCACGTCCTTGGGGATGAGCCTAGAAAGCTGCGACTTGAAGACTTCTCGGCATCGCGAAGAGATGCCTTTCTTACCGCTAAAAAACTACGTCGTGAAGGCAAGGACGAGAAGGAGGTTCTCGCTGCATTGCCGGTCATTGCGGCTACGGTCTTTGTTTCTTACGACCCAGCAAACGAACTAGGCTCACTTGCCCCATTTGTGATCGACCTTGACCCCGAGTGCAAGACAGCCAAGATTCGTATTGAATATCGGCCAACGCAGACGGCGTTAGCTTTGCTGCTTGATTCACCTGTGCCAGAGGGAGGAGCAGATGACGCGGCGCATCTCTTCAAGAGCCTCAAAGAATTTGTTCCGAAGGCCTACGAATATCACGTAATGGCAGTTGATCCCAACGATTCGACTAACGAGCGCATCATTGAACTCAAGCTGCTCAGTAAACTTTTTCAGTGCGGACTTGTGGGTGCGCAACGGTCCCTTGATCAACACAAGCGCGGCGAGCCCAACGTTTTGGGAAAGCTCTTAGAGGCATTGTTTACCTCGGCGACAAGTGCCACAGCGACCACGGCAGACCAGGCGATTGCCGCTGAGCTGAAGGTGGCCGTTTCGAACATCGAACAAAGCATCCATGAGGGCTTCAACGAGAAGCTCACGGCGTTGCTGCCGACGATCAAGAGCTTCGGGTATCCAGGACTCAATGACCCAGACTTGCGTACGGAGACGGCACTGAATATCGGCAGCCTCCTAAGTGAGCACACGAAGGTCTTCTACACGGGAGCACATGGGGTCCATCTGCCTGAGGGATACAACGGTCTAGGCGCTCGTAACCTGATCTACATCCTTCTTCAACTTCTGAGTTTTCACAAGTTTTTCCGCACGAACCCGACTCTGCCAGCAGTGCACCTAATCTTCATCGAGGAGCCTGAAGCCCATTTGCACCCGCAAATGCAGGAGGTATTTATTAAGCAGCTGAACGCTGCAGTCCAGGTTTTTTCGGAGGAGTATCCAGATCAAGAATGGCCAGTTCAGTTTGTCGTCACGACACACTCATCGCATATCGCGAACGCAGCCCCGTTTGATTCAGTCCGCTATTTCCTTGCCAAGCCCTCCGCAGATGGGACATCACGGCACACAGACATAAAGGACTTCAAAAAAGGAGCTGACAAGATCCAGGAGCCAGATCGGAGCTTTTTGCATCAATACATGACTTTGACCAAATGCGACTTGTACTTCGCCGACAAGGCCATTCTGATTGAAGGTGCGACCGAGCGGCTCTTGATGCCAAGGATCTTCCAGCTTATTGACGCGAAGTTAGAGGAGTCCACGAAGCTCTCGCAGCAATACGTATCGACAGTGGAGGTCGACGGAGCGAACGCGAAGATTTTCTCGCCGCTACTAGATTTTCTCGAGTTGAGAACACTGGTCATCACCGATATTGATGCCGTAAAGATGGGCGACAACAAGCGCTATGTGAAGTGCCCCTACTCGCAGGGCGAGCGGTCAATAAACACGACTCTTCGCGACTGGTTCAGGATCGAAAAAAAGAAGGCACTTACCCTAAATTTCCTGAAAGAAAAGAAGCCTGAAGAGAAGGTGCAGGGCTATCAACGAGTCGCTTACCAAATTCACGAGGCCGAATCAGAGTTCTGCGCACGCACATTTGAAGATGCGTTCATCCTTGCAAACCCTATGCTCTTTGATTTGAAAGCTGGCGAGCATTGGGGAGATCTTTCGTTCGACATTGCCGCAGAGATGGGCAAGGTTGAGACCGCATTGAAGTACGGTCTTTCCAAAGATGAATGGAAGGTACCTGCGTACATCCATGAAGGCCTGCTTTGGCTGGCGGATTCAGCACCGCTGGCCCAGCCATCTGCCGACCCGCATGCAAACGGAGGCGTGGCCCATGGAGATTAAAACGCCAAGTCCAGCAGTTGAAGCCGCTCAGAAAGCGCAGGAACGCGTCAATCATTGCATTGACCATCATCAGTGCTTCCGCCTCGAAGCCGGTGCAGGAGCAGGGAAGACCTATTCCCTCGTCCAAGCTCTTAAGAGACTCATCTCTGAGCGTGGCCCAGATTATTTTCGACGTGGCCAGAAAGTCGCATGCATCACTTACACGAACGTTGCAAAGCGCGAAATTTCGCAAGAGATTGACGAGCATCCTGCCGTGCTGGTTGAAACCATTCACGCCTTCTGTTGGGCATGTATGGGGCAGTTTCAATCCGTTCTCAGAATAGAAGTGGGAAAGCTCCAAAGACACGCGGAAAAGATCGTAGAAGCGGGTGGCGTCGGCAACCGACGTATTGAGTATGACCTCGGGTATTTCGGCATTCATGATGACCGGATCACTCTTCATCACGACGATGTCCCAGAGCTGATGGCCCGCTTCCTCGCGATGCCGAAGTTCCAGCAGATATTCACTGGGTCTTACCCGGTAGTTTTCATTGACGAATACCAGGACACGAATGACGAGTTCATGGGTGCTTTGGCGGCACACTTTCTAGAGCCTAAGAAGGGACCACTAATCGGCCTGTTTGGCGATCACTGGCAGACCATTTACAGGGACGATTTCGACCTGGCTGCACTGTCCAACGTCGAGGGAGTCGATAAGGGCTCGAATTTCCGCTCTGCGCCTGCTGTGGTGGGCATGCTAAACCGCCTACGGCCTGCCTTGCCTCAGGTCGTTGATGACGAGGCAGTGAAGGGTGAGGCGCGCGCATTCCATGCCAACAGCTACACAGGGGAGCGGACTGACACCGCACATTCGAAACTGGACACGCCGCCAGATGTCACGCGCGCCTACGTAGCCGCGCTTCGTAAACAACTTCAGGATGAGGGCTGGGACTTCTCCCCAGGGGTTACGAAAGTTTTGATGCTGACGCATTCGGCTCTCGCGGCCGAGCAAGGCTACCCCTCAATCGTTGAAATCTTCAAGTCTCATCAAGACGCCATTTCCAAGCTCGATGATGCCACTCTGGAATTTCTTGGCAGAGTCGTAGAGCCCACTTGTGCTGCCTACAAGGCGAAGAAGTACGGGCAGATGTTCGACGTGCTTGGCCGGGCGGGCACCCTGCAAAAGCCTTCCGATAAGCAGGTTTGGGCAGATGACATGAAGTCCCTCGACGCTCTGCGCGAAAGCGGCACCGTGGGCGAGGTGCTAGACCTTCTCAAGAAGACACACCGACCTCATTTACCTGACAACGTGATCCGTCGTGAGGACGACATGGCAGCGTTTGATCCGGCTGCGGGAGAGCCAGAGAAGCACTCTGTCAACCGCCATCGACGCTTGCGTGAGGTGAAGTATCAGGAGATCGTAAACCTCGTTCGCTTTGTAGATGGCTTCACGCCCTTCGCCACGCAGCATAGTGTCAAGGGCGCAGAATTTGAGAATGTCCTCGTCGTGTTCGGCGGCGGTTGGAACCATTACAACTGGCCGCGTATGCTCGAATACATGGTTGCTGGTGCGAAACCGACAGCCGCCCATCAGAAAGGCTTCAACCGCGCCAGGAACCTCTTCTACGTTAGTGTCTCTCGGCCAAAGCGCCGTCTAGCGGTTCTTTTCACACAAACGATGAGCGACAAATCGTTGGGGGTACTCAACACGTTGTTCGCCAACAAGGTGGCCGTGGTCAACCTACCCTGACCATCACTTTAGGAGGTCTTTTCGCGAGGTGGCATCAAGAGGCACAGCAAAATGCGGGCGATGCAGCTCAGGTCGAATGTGTTGATGCGGATCTCCGTCTCACTCCCAATAGCCTCGTTGTTGGCTGGCAAGGTCCGAGTTGTCCGGGGCGCAAGGGAAGTTTGGCGGCAGCCGCGTGTGCGGTACGGGCGAATCAGGCTGCCTCGTAGCTTGTTTCGACGTCCGCTTTCGTTGCATAGCAGACACCTCATGAAGAATCGCGAGCGACAGCAATGGGTCGACAGCACCAATTCAGCTCATGCAATAGCTGTCACCCGGAGTGCGCCAGAGTTCGGTGACCGCTTTGATGTTCAGAGCGAACCTGCAAGAATGATCAGTTCAATGACTGCTTTGGGTAGCAGCAGCCATTGGCCTTGTTGAGCTGAACGACGGCAGTCAGCCTGAAGCCGTCGCTGGCATCAATCAGTCGAAACTCTGCTTCTGGCCGACAGCACCACTTCGTACTCGCCTCCGATAGCTACCTTTGAGTATTTCACTGATGCAAGTCGAGTGGCTACTGATAGGGGGAGTAAATGAGCTTGCCCCTGCAATTGCGGACGCAAATTCGCCACGTTAAAAGCGTAGTTTCACCGCCCCCAAGGCTTCGTTAAAGCTAGAGCAGACCTGCTCAAAGCGAATACCACGGTTGCGTAGTATGAACAGTGCATCAGACGCACTTTTCATAATGAACGATGCAGAAGCTAAATCTGCATTGCCGCAGCGGGTAGGCAGTGACTGGGTCCAATCGTCTTTCGGATTGACTGGGTACAAGCGCTGCTTTCCAGATACATCTTCACAGCGAATCCAAGCGCTGCCATCTTGCAAGATCAGGGCTAGCGCAGACTTATTGCTATTAACCCAGTGGCTTGGCTTGACTTGCTCCCACTGCAGGGGATCGCGATAGCGGTTGGCAAGTCCAGAGCGCTCAGCATGCGCAACCAGCTCTGCCGTTCTTTTGGCAACCTTTTCATCGAACTCTTTCCTGCGTCTTTCAGCTTCAGCCTGGGCCTGCAGCTGCGCGTTTGTCCTTTGCTCTTCCAGCAAGGCAGCGGCATTGATACGTTGCTGCTCTTGCTCCATGCGCTGCTGTTCAGCCTGGACTAGCCGAAGTTCTTCTGCTTTGATGTGCTCTTCGTATTCTTGCGTCAGTTGTGTGACCAACTGCTCGGTGTTGTCAATGAGCTTTTCCAACTCCTGTGCATTGAGCTTGCGGCCTGTTGCGCCGTAGCGTTCCGTCAGCTTGGCTTTGGATTGCAGTTCTGGATAACCTTTCACAAAGCACGTTGAGCCAATGACTTTGAGCTTGGCATCATCTAGTACGACATGGATGGCTTTGTACACTGGATGGTTGCATCCGTTGTGCTGGCAACGAATACGGTTGTCTTCATCCGTTGTGACGATAGCCAGTAGTTTCCTTTCGGTCATGACTCCCCCCGCTCAATTGCATGCACCCAATGGTCCGTTGGCCCTTGGATGCTTTCTGATTACGTGTGCTTGGCTTAAGCCACCAGGAGCTGGAACTCCTCTAGTACCTCACAAAGCTGATCTGCATCTGCAGGCCGAGTGTGTCATTTCGAGCCTGCGCCGTAAAGCAGCCGCTCAAGTCGTGCTGCCTAGTCCCTGACAAGAACAGCACGACCGTACCCCAACTGGTGAATCGTGGCTCTGACACGCAAGCCAAGCTTGATGTAAAGCTCAACTGCGCGAATCCTATCTGCGTATGAGTACATGAACTACCTCCTGGTAGTCCAAGTTTTTGTCCGCATCCCCCCTGGTCAATTTTGCATCGGCACTTTACGTTTTGGCTGGTCAGTTTTACATCGGCACTAACAGCTGCTAATACTGCTGGGTAAGAGTGCGCTGGGCGTTGCCCCAGAAGTCAGGGTCGTTGCCCGTCCATCTCAGACCACTCCCAGTAGTAGCAATCCCGTTTCGAGGTGGCTAGGCAGGTTCGCAGCGCCAGCGCAGCATTTTCGGAGGCCAGCAACTGTGTGCGCTGCTCTTGTGAAAACTCGGTAATCAGGAAATCCATCTTGCTTGCTAACTCTGTGTTGCTGTTCTTGCCAAGACCAGCTGCAGCTGGCGCTGCGGCGATGGATTTACTTATGCTGGAATCTGTTGGTGGACAGCAGATCGCTCAGCACGCCGTTGTCGACGGTATCAATGCCAAGCAGGGTGTTGAAGGCCTTCAAGCACTGCGGCTCAACCGTTTTCATCAGGCCCATTTTTCCGGTTTTGCTGATCACCACTTGCTCAAACGCCGGGGTATGGCTCAGCTCTTCGCCCAGTGCATCTAGGAACTGTCTGGCTGTCTGCTGCAGATAGGCCAAAAGGGTATCGTGGGCGCTCCGAAGCGCCTTCGCCTGATCTTCTTCATGCCTAGATTCCTTTGACGACTTGATGATCAGAACGCTGCTGTGATCACTAGTGACAGCTTGGTGCGTAATGGATTTGGAGCGCTTGAGCTTGAGGATGGTCTGCGCCTCCAGCTTGTGCATCACAAAGACGAGGAAATAACCGATCTCATCCACCTCTTTGAGTGCCTTTGGAGCCTCATACCCAGTGGACTGCCAATAGGCGTGGAGGGCGGGTGTGCCCAGCCAGCGGCTGTCATCGCTGATGCCCAGTCCTTCCAAGAGGTTGATCGCTTCGATGACTTGAGAAGACGCAGTGCCGGCGCGGACTGCTTTGTTCATGCGCTCATGGATGGCAATGCGTTCGCTCAGTGCCTTTTCACGCTGCTGCAGCTTTGCGCGCTCGGACTCAAATTGCTCATAGATGCGCTCTGTTTCAGCAGACCTCAAACCCAAATGCACAACCTTCTGACTGTCGTGATAGCTTCGCTGAGCTAGGTAGACATAGTGACCAGATGGCTTCCAGTACATCGACCCGCCCAGCCTTTGCAGGTTGCGCCTGACCGCCACCAGTTCGCGGAATCCTCGGGTGGCGTCAATGACTTGCTTTGTGGTCGTGTTGGAGAGGTGTTGTGCTTCCATGTTTGTATTCCAAAACATGATTTTTTAAAAACTTGTACAACTATAATAAATTCAAAGACTTACTGAATTTATGAGTACTGCTTTACCTTAGGCTAGCTCTGATTTTGAGTCGCCAACGGCGCGAAATGTCCAAAATTTCCGGGCGTACTGAATACTTGTATAACTCCTTAATTTTCAATAGCTTATCGAATTTTTTGTTTCTAAAGGCTTTTTGACCCTCACGAGGCTCTTTCAGCCCTGCGCCGCCCCCTGCCAGGCTCTTCTAAAACGTGCGTCTCGAACATCTGGGAGACCTACTCAAAGAGTGGAATGGAGCAGTACAGCAAGCTTTCACAGCTGCCGGCGCAGATGCGTTCAAGTCTTATGTCCAAGGTTTCTTCTTCGATCTAGCGGCCAACCTCAATGAGCTACTGATGAGCATCGGCCCCACGCTCCGTGGTGTACGCAATTCCTATATTGCGTTTCTGCGTTACGCCCAAGCTTTAAGGGTCAATCACGTCGCCATGAACCTCAAGGCAAGCCGCAGGCCCGCAAGCGAAGTTCTGGAATAACGGGCTGAGCACGTGCTGCCGCTGTTCTCCAGCCTAATTAGTTGAGCGTTCGCTCTGGGTCGAGGCTGTGTGGAAACTCAAAAACTTCATCAGCATCTCAGCCAATGAATCGACAGAGTCCCTGTATTTCAGGGTGTCGAAGACTTTTCCAGTCAAGAATGATCTGAACCTGTTAATTTCCACGCAAATCTGACCCGCCGGTGATGCGGACAAAAACTTGGACTACCAGGAGGTAGTTCATGTACTCATACGAAGACAGGATTCGTGCAGTTGAGCTTTACATCAAGCTTGGCTTGCGTGTCAGAGCCACGATTCGCCAGTTGGGATACCCAACCAAGAATGCATTGAAAGGCTGGTATCAGCACTACCTGAAGCATCAGGATTTGCCAGCGAGCCAAGCGCCAAGGGCACCAAAGTATTCGCTGCAGCAAAGACAGGTTGCGGTTGCTCATTACCTCGCCCACGATCGCTGTATTGCTGCCACGATGAGGGCTTTGGGTTACCCGGGTCGAGGAACGTTAACTGCGTGGGTTCGGCAAGACTGCCCCGAGATCAGCAAATCGATGGTAGGCAGGTCTTGGCCAGCTACATATCCGGATGCTTTGATGTGTGAGGGCGTGGTGCAACTGTGTTCCCGCCAATCAAGTGCACAGGAGATTGCGGACAAGCTAGGGGTATGCCGGGGAACCTTGTACAACTGGAAAAATCAGTTGCTTGGCCCTTGTGCCCCCACCTCGATGAAACACAGTCCAAAGCGATCGCCTGTGTTGGATGCAGCAGCGCTCAGGCGCCAAGTTGAATCATTGCGCCAGGATGTTCGGCGGCTGAAGATAGAGCGTGAGCTTCTCAAGCAGGCCCATGAAATCTTAAAAAATGGGGCTGACATTGATCTGCATAGGCTGGCAAACAAAGATAAGGCTGTGCTGGTTGAAGCGCTGCACGGGCAGTATGAATTGCCAGAACTGCTTTGCCTTGTTGGCCTTGCTAGAAGCTCGTATTTTTACCATCGTGCCCGGCTGAAGCTGGCTGACAAATACTTGGATGTACGCCGAAGCATCACAGATATCTTCGACAACAACTACCGCTGCTATGGATATCGCAGGGTGCAGGCATGCCTGCTCAAGGAGTGCAGGGGCATCTCAGAGAAGGTGGTTCGTCGGCTGATGAAGCAGGAGGGGTTGATCGTGGCCAAGCCCAAACGCCGCAGATATAACTCATACCTTGGAGAGATAGGTGCTGCCCCGCAAAACCTCATCAATCGAGACTTCCATGCCGCTGCGCCCAATGAGAAGTGGCTCACCGACATTACTGAATTCCAGATTCCTGCTGGCAAGGTTTACCTGTCGCCAGTCATTGATTGCTTTGACGGGCTGGTGGTGAGCTGGTCGATTGGGACTCATCCCAACGCAAATCTCGTCAACACAATGCTGGATGCGGCCATTGATGCTGTTCAAGGCAGCGAGAGCCGCCCTGTGATTCATTCTGATCGTGGAGCTCACTACCGCTGGCCAGGCTGGCTCTCGAGGATCCATGATGCAAAGTTGGTTCGTTCAATGTCCCGCAAAGGGTGCTCGCCAGACAACGCTGCGTGCGAAGGCTTCTTTGGAAGGCTGAAAATAGAGCTGTTCTATCCCGGCAACTGGCAATCAACGACGATTGAGCAGTTCATTGAAGCTGTCGATACTTACATTCGTTGGTACAACGAAAAACGTATCAAGGTATCTCTGGGACGTTTAAGTCCTGTGGAATACCGACAAGAACTTGGTCTAGCCGCATAAAAACCAGTCCAAGTTTTTATCCGCATCCCCACCGGGGGTTAGTGGGTCACTTCTGGGTGGAAATCAACACCTTTGGTTTGAATGATCAAAGTTGTCGGTGCACGCATCGGAAGAGCTCAGCGGCGCTCGCCCCCAAGGTTTGGTGAATTGGCTGCATCGGCATTCAGTTGTTCACAATCGATCGGCCGATGATAGTTATTTACAGGGAGCAACAATAGACACCACATGCGCTGTCGCTACCTTGCTCAAAAGTCAAAAAATGCCTTGACTACATAACATTGCTTTGTCGTGGTGTATGTGGAAATGGTCATTGGTTCGAAGTTGTACGCCATTGCTTACTACCAGGCGCATGGCTGCTTGGCTGGTTTTGCCTTGGTTGCGCTTCTTGTCCACCACGATGCGTACTTCCACGCCACGCTGGTGTGCCGCTATCAACGCTTGTGCGATGTCTTTGGATTGAAAGGCGTAGGCCAGGATCTGGATGCTGGTCTCTGCGCTGGCAATCGTGTCCAGCACCAGCTGTCGCGCTGTGCCTTCGGGGGAGAAGCCAACTTGCACGCTGGGCTCGGTGGCGGAGGTCAAGAGCGGCAGGCCGAGTAGCAGCGCCAGAGCAATGCTTCGTGTTCGAGTGTGATTCAGCATGTCCAATTCCTCTGCGTGGTCCAATGAAGTGGTACGTAGATCCTAGCAATCAGTAACGGCGCAAAAAGCTGATGAAGCACTCAAAGCTAGAGCGTTGCAGTCAGCACTTTTCTGGTGCGTGTGGGCCCTGAAAATCAAACGCAGTGCCACCAGGAGCCGAAGTGCAGCTCTGTGGCCCCTTTGCATTTTGTCTGCGTAGTTGCAGAGGTGCCGTGTTGGCCGCATTCTGTATGGCGCACCGTTCGATGCGTACATCAACGCTGCAGCGATGACCGCTTTGGCACAGCGCCTTGTGCAGCGCTTTGTTTGAGCCGCGAACAAGGCGTTGCTGTGCATTTGCGCTGCAGCCTGTAGCTGCAACGACGCAGGGCTAGATGGTGATTGTGCCGCTCAGGTATCGAGCGCAGTGCCCTGCCACCTTCACGCTGGAGTCCGTTACCTCACAGAACAGTGTCCCCGTGCGGCGCGATGCCTGATGGCTGATCAGGCTGTTCTTGCCGAGCCTGCTGGCCCAGTATGGGGCCAGTGCCGCATGAATGGAGCCGGTGACCGGATCTTCATCCCCACCGTTAGCGGGCCAGAAGTAGCGGCTGACAAAGTCATAGGCCGCGCCAGCGTTCGCTGGTGCGGTGACCACCACGTCCAGCGGCCCTAGAGACTTGAGGCGTTCCAGATCGGGCTTTACGGCCAGGACGTCATCTTCAGATGGGTAAACAGCAACGTAGGCCTGTTGATTAACCAAATAGAAGGATGGTGGTGGGACGAGAGCCTCATGCAGTGCAGCCGGGGGGGCATCCAAGGCTCGCGCATCGCGGCGAGGGAACGTCATCAGGATGCGGCCGTTGCTTTCCCGCGTTGCCGATACGTTGCCAACCGCGGCAGCCCAGAACGTAATGCTTTGAAGCGTGGGATCAGCTTCGAAGAGAACGAATGCACTGGCAAGTGTTGCATGGCCGCAGAAATCAATTTCCTTGATCGGAGAAAACCACCGGATTTCAAAAGCACTGCGCTCAGCGCTCCAAACCAGATAAGAGGTTTCAGATAAATTGTTTTCGGTTGCAATGGCCTGAAGCGTAGGCGCGGGAAGCCATTCGGCCAGCGGAACAACCGCAGCTTGGTTGCCCTTGAAACGTTCTGATGTGAAAGCGTCGATGACGTGGATGGGAAGTTGCATAACAAACGGGTCGTATATGGCTGGATGGCTTGGACGATCAGCGTTGAGTGCGGTGGGTATTGCCGCTTGCAAGGCTGATATCCAGTGGGCCATTGTAGAAGGCGCGCTTGGCAAAGTGATTGCCGGACATCAGCAATCGCGATGCAATCAGGCTGTTGGATGTTGGATGCAGACACTGCTTTGGGCGATAAAAAAAGGCTCCTCTAAGAGGAGCCTTTTGTTGCATCAAGCACAGAGGTTTAGGCCTTGCTGGCTTCTTCCACATGCTTGCGCAAGTGTTCCAGCGATTCCTCCACCTGGTCCACCAGTACCAGGCACAGATCGCCAGGCTGCAAACGGCTCAGGGCATGGTCAATGGCGATGAATTCACCGTGGATGTCGGTGGTGTAGCTGGTGCGGGTTGCACCTTCCAGGCCTTGGCGCAGCAGGGCCAGTACCTCACCATCTTCGCGGCCACGCTGGCACGCGTCCTGGTACAGGATGACATCATCAAACGATGCACCCAAGATGCGGGTTTGCTCGACGATGTCCTGGTCGCGGCGGTCACCCGCACCGCTGATGACCACGCTGCGGCGGTTGGCAGGCATGCTGGCGACAGCTTGTGTCAGTGCACGAATGGCATCAGGGTTGTGGCCGTAGTCCGCCACGATGGTGGCACCCTTGTAATCCATCACATTGAAGCGACCGGGGGCGTTGGATGAGTCGTTGTGAAACGATGCCAAACCTCGGCGAATGGTGTCCCAGGGCAGGTCGGCTGCCCATGCTGCACCGATCGAGGCCATGGCGTTGTCCACCTGAAAGCCGATGGAGCCATTGCGGGTCAGCGGAATCTCTGCCAGTGCCACGGTTTCCTTGAACGCACCTTCGGCGCAGATGATGTGGCCGTCGTCCACATACACCACGCGGTTGCCCTGGGCACGGTGTGTGGCCATGACGTGGTGGTGGCGGTCTGCACCAAAGTAAATCACCTTGCCTTGGCAGACATTGGCCATGGGGGCTACGTGCGGGTCAATCGCGTTGAGTACGGCGTAGCCATTGGGTGCGACGTTTTGCACGATCACGCGCTTCAAGACCATGACGTCTTCGACGGTGGTGATGAAGTTCAGGCCCAGGTGATCGCCTTCACCCACGTTGGTCACTACGGCAACCTGACAGCGGTCAAAACCCAGGCCTTCACGCAGCACGCCGCCACGGGCGCATTCCAAAATGGCCGCATCGACTTCGGGGTGGGCCAGCACATTGCGGGCGCTCTTGGGGCCAGAGCAGTCGCCACTGTCGATCTGGCGGCCATTCACATAGACGCCATCGGTGTTGGTCATGCCTACGCGCAGGCCTTGTGCAGCAAAAATGTGCGAGATCAAGCGCGTTGTGGTGGTCTTGCCGTTGGTGCCGGTGACGGCCACCACGGGAATGCGGCCATCTTCACCAGGGCCAAACAGCAGGTCCACCATGGGGGTGCCCACATTGCGTGGTTTACCGAACGAAGGGGCCAGGTGCATGCGCAGGCCGGGGGCTGCGTTCACTTCCACAATGCCGCCGTTTTGCTCTTCCAGCGGTTTGAGCATGGTCTCGCACACTACGTCTACACCGCAGATGTGCAGGCCCACGCAGGCAGCGGCCTCTACAGCGCGTGCAGCAATATCGGGGTGCACGTCATCGGTTACGTCGGTGGCGCTGCCGCCTGTGGACAGATTGGCGTTGTTGCGCAGCACTACGCGCTGGCCTTGAGCGGGAACGGAGTCGGGGGTCAAGCCTTCGGCGGCGATGCGGCCAATAGCGATGTTGTCGAGCTGAATCTTGGTCAGCGCAGTACCGTGACCGGAGCCACGACGGGGGTCCTGGTTGACGATGTCGACCAGCTCACGGATGGTGTGCTCGCCATCGCCCAGTACCTGGGGTGGGTCGCGGCGGGCTGCGGCCACAAGGTGATTGCCCACCACCAGCAGACGGAAGTCGTGGCCGGGCAAGAAGCGCTCCACCATCACCACGGTGCCAAACTCCATGGATGTGGCGTAGGCTTTTTCTAGCTGTTCACGGCTAGTGATGTTGACCGTCACGCCCTTGCCCTGGTTGCCGTCTTGGGGCTTGACCACCACGGGCAGGCCGACTTCTTCGGCAATTGCCCAGGCATCTTCCACGTCTTTGGCGGGGCGGCCCATGGGCACGGGTACGCCTGCAGCGTGCAGCAGGCGTTTGGTCAGATCTTTGTCTTGTGCAATGGTCTCAGCCACCGAGCTGGTCTGGTCCACTTCAGCGGCCTGAAATTTGCGCGCCTTGGAGCCCCAGCCCAGTTGCACCAAGCTGCCAGCGGTCAGGCGGCGAAAGGGAATGCCGCGCCCCAGCGCTGCGTTGAGCAGCGACCCGGTGGATGGGCCGACGCGCTCTTCTTCATCCAACTCGCGCAGTTCGTTGATGGCGGCCTTGACGTCAAATTCCGTGTCGTTCAGGGCTGCATTGATCAATTGCTGCGCAAGCTCAACTGCGCGCTTGCCCACGGCTTCTTCCGTGTATTCCACGATGACCTGGAATGTGCCGGGCTCTACGGTGGCGTGTGTGCGACTGAAGGTGACGGGGCAGCCAGCCTGGGCTTGCATGGACAGCGCAGCAGCTTCCAGCACATGGGCGACGGACAAGGTGTTGTCCATGCCTTGGCCCTGCAGCCCGCCAATGGCAGGAAAGCGTGCACGCACCTTGTCTTCAAAACGAGGGATCAGTGTGAAGTTTTGTTCTTCAGGCGTGCAATGCACGATGGATTCGATAGCGGTATTGCGGCTCCAGAGGTTGGGGCCGCGCAAGGCGCGGGAGCGAGAAATTTCCATGGTCTGTCTTTCCGCCAAAATTTTAGTTAAATTGGCTTCTAACGTAGATGTGACAAGCGCTGATAGCTATCGTTTAAATTACAGAGGCTGGTAGTCAAAAGTCTTGATGCCAGCCGCAATCAGTTCAGGCGTGATGTCCAGTGCCCAGGCGGTGGCAATCGCTGCCAGCAAGGCCGAGGTGTCAGGCTCAAAACCATTGACGGGGCGCAGCGCTTCCAGCTTGCCCAAAGCGCGTTCGGTATTGCCGTGTGCCAGCAACACGTCGTTGCCCTGGAGCACCACCGCGCGGCCACCTGCCTCGCGGTGTGCCAGCAAGACCGAGTTCTTGGGGTCGTGGGTGTAGAACAGCACCTGACCATCGCACAAGCGTGCAAGATCGGTGGTTTGCTCATCGTCGGCGTTGAGCACGCCAGCGCCTTGGCCCAGCACCACATCAATCTGGGTGCGCATGACGCGGGTCATTTGATCGGCTTCCAGCACATCGTGGTCGGCCAGGCCTTCAAAGCCATCCATGTCGGTGACAACGCCCACCTGGCAGCGGTCGTAAGCCAGGCCTTCTTCAAAGATCGAGCGTGCCGTGGTTTGAATCACGGCGGCCTCTGCCAGTCGGTTGACCAGCAGGCGGTGTGCTGCATGCCAGTTGGTGTTGTCGCCCTTTTGTGTCAGGCGGCCTTCCAGGAAGGTGCCTTCACTGCTGGCCACGCCAGTACGTCTGCCACTCAGTTGCAGCAACCAGCCTACCAAGCGGGCAATGAATGCGTTATGGCGTGTGCCTGCAATACCTACTACGGGGATGCGCGAGGTCTGGCCATCGCTGTCGCCGTCGGCGGTGGGGAACAGATGCTCCACAATCGCCTGCCCCACAGGGCGTGCTACACCTACACTGGGCTTGAGGTGCATCAGCAGGCCTGGGCCGCCATTCACTTCCAAAATGGCTCCGCCCTGGGCTTGCAAAGGCTGGGAGATGTCCTGGCAGACCAGATCCACGCCGGCAATGTCCAGGCCCACCACCTTGGCCGACAGCGCTGCCATGTAGGCAGTGTCGGGGTGCACCTCGCTGGTGCAATCTACGGTGACGACCTTGGCGCGTGGGTTGTGGCGGCCTTCAGGATATTCGCCGCGCGAAGCGGCCACCATCTTGCCACCCACCACCAGCAGGCGGTGTACGTGACCGGGGATGTGGCGCTCCACCATCACATAGCGGGTGAGCTTGCGGGCTTCGTCATAGGCAGCGCGCACTTCGGCTTCGCTGTTCAGGTTGACGCCAACACCTTGGCCTTTGTTGGAGTTGTAGGGTTTGACCGTGACGGGCAGGCCCATGTAATCCGCTTCTTCCCAGGCGTGGTCTGCGCTTTTGGCCAGCTCCCACTCGGGCACGGGTACGCCGCAGGCCTTGATCAGCTGCTTGCTCAGGTCTTTGTCTTCGGCAATGCCAAAGCCAATGGCGCTGGTCTTGTCGGTTTCTGTGGTCCAGATGCGGCGCTGTGATGCACCGTAGCCCAGTTGCACCAGATTGCCGTCATTGAGGCGAATGCAGGGAATACGGCGCTCTGCGGCGGCATTGACAATGCTGGCAGTGCTGGGGCCGAGGTAACGATTCTCGATTTCCGCCTTGATGGCCTCTACAGCGGCGGCCACATCGAAAGGCTGGTTGTTGATGGCGGCCATCAACAGCGCGTGGCCTTGCTGCAATGCCACGTGTGCCACCGATTCTTCGGGGCAGCGAAACACCATGCGGTACACACCGTGTTGTGACACGCTGCGGGTCTGACCAAACTCGGCGGGCATGCCAGCCATGTTCAGCAGCTCAATGATGGTGTGCTCCATCACATGGCCGCACCAGGTGCCTTCCGTCAGGCGCTCGAGAAAGCCTCCGCGGTGGCCCACGCCACAGTGGTGCTCAATCAGACCGGGCAGCCATGTGGTCAGGCGTTTGGTAAAACCGTCGATCTTGTTGGAGGGGTAATCCTCCAACTCTCCGAGGTCCAACCAGACTTCAAGGACCGGACGGTAAGTCCAGACGCTGGGGCCACGCAGGTAGGTGGTACGAAGCAGTTGGATGTCTTTGAATGTCGCCATGAATGTCAGCGTTAGAGTGTGAGGCTGGGGTCAGAGGCCACAGTCTGGAAAAAGAGGGCCATTGTGTGCGGGAGGTAAAGCCGTGGCTGTTTGTCAGCCAAACTCGCAGCTAATGCGTTGAAGGGGATAGCTCCTACTTGGGCATGGTGTGGTTCTGCAGAGAATACGTCATGTCCCCACCCCTTGGCAGATTGGCCAACGCCGGGTTCTAACGATTCAACATGCAACATCACCATCCTGTAGATGCCTCCGGTATCTTCAATGGCCCTTTGGGGGCTGAATTGCGGGCACAGCTCGCACCCCATGAGAACGTTCAAGCCGCATTGTCGGTTGACCTGACGGTGTCGCTTCGCTTTGCGCAGGGGCTGCTGGTGCTCACAGAAAACCGTATTGTGGGCAAAGATGCGGACAGTGACTGGCAAAGTTGGCAACTGTCTGCAGATTTACAGCTACGCCTGATGGACCACGCCGGCGTGGGCACGCTGGAGTTGCACGACAGTCACCAGCGTTTGAGTTTGTGGCGATTCACCTTGGGGCAGCAAGCCCAGGTGTTACGTTTTTTACTGCGCTTTGAACAATTACGCGATGCGGCGGCCGCAGGAAACCTGGAGCACGCGCTGCTGCCCGTGGATGAAAGCCGCTGCAGCGTATGCAGTGAAATCTTGCCACCAGACAGCGATGAATGCCCTGCATGTGCGCGGCAAGCCGGCCCTAAAACCTCCACCTGGGTTTTGCTGCGCGTTGGGCGTTTTGCAACTCCTTACAAAGGGATGTTGATTCTGGGCTTTGTCATGACGTTGCTGGCTACGGCGGCCACCTTGGTGCCGCCTTACCTGACGATTCCCATCATGGATGACATTCTCATCCCCTACCAAAAGAGCGGCCAGCCGGTCGATCCGTACCTGGTGTCGGTGTATTTGGGAGGGTTGCTGCTGTCGGCCTTGCTGGCATGGGGGCTGAGCTGGGCGCGGACATGGGTGATGGCCAAGGTGTCTGAGCGCATTGGCGCAGACATGCGCACCACCACTTATGCCCACATGATGAAGCAGTCGCTGGAGTACTTTGGCGGCAAGCGCACGGGCGATTTGATGAGCCGCATCAGTGCGGACACTGACCGCATCAACATGTTCCTGTCGCTGTACGCACTGGATTTTGTGACTGACGTGATCATGATTGTGATGACGGCGGTAATTTTGGCCTCCATCAACCCCTGGCTGGCACTGGTGACCTTGGTGCCGCTGCCTTTCATTGCGTGGCTGATTCAGAAGGTGCGTGGCCGCCTGAGTGTGGGTTTTGACCGCGTCAGCCGCGTATGGGCCGATGTGACGAACGTGTTGTCCGACACCATTCCCGGTGTGCGTGTGGTGAAGGCCTTTGCCCAGGAAGAGCACGAAATCGAGCGCTTTCGCGAAGCCAATGTACGCAACCTGGAAGCCAATGACCGCGTCAACAAGGTGTGGTCTCTGTTCTCACCCACCGTGGGGTTGATGACGGAAATTGGTTTGCTGGTGGTCTGGGGCTTTGGTATTTGGCTGGTGGCGCACGACCAGATTACGGTGGGTGTGCTGTCTGCCTTTATTGCCTATATTGGGCGCTTTTATACGCGCCTTGACTCCATGAGCCGCATCGTCAACATCACGCAAAAGGCCGCTGCAGGCGCCAAGCGTATTTTTGATGTGCTCGATCAGGTCAGCAGCGTGCCAGAGCCGGTCAACCCGGTGCAACTGCCGCAGCCTGTCAAGGGACGCATCTCTTTGCACGACGTTGGCTTTCGCTACGGCAGCCGTCAGGTCATTCGCAATTTGAATTTGGATATTCAGCCCGGCGAAATGATTGGTCTGGTGGGGCACAGCGGCTCAGGCAAGAGCACCTTGGTGAACCTGATCAACCGTTTCTATGATGTGACAGAGGGCAGCATCCAGCTCGATGGTGTGGATGTCCGCCGTCTGGCTGTAGCAGATTACCGCCGCAACATTGGTTTGGTATTGCAAGAGCCTTTCCTGTTTTTTGGCACTGTGGCAGAGAACATTGCCTACGGCAAGCCATTGGCAACCCGTGCAGAAATCGTGGCCGCAGCGCGTGCCGCCCATGCGCATGAGTTCATCTTGCGGTTGCCGCATGGCTATGACTCGGTGGTGGGTGAGCGTGGTCAGGGTCTGTCGGGTGGTGAGCGCCAGCGCATCAGCATTGCACGTGCATTGCTGATTGATCCGCGCCTGCTGATCTTGGATGAGGCGACATCGGCCGTGGACACAGAGACCGAAAAGGAAATCCAGAAAGCACTGGACAACCTGGTCAAAGGCCGCACCACGATTGCCATTGCCCACCGTTTGTCGACGCTGCGCAAGGCCGACCGTCTGGTGGTCATGGACCGCGGTGAAATTGTAGAAGTGGGCCCGCACGATGCACTGATGGCTGCCAAGGGCGCTTACTGGCGTCTGTACGAAGCGCAAGCCCGCCGCGCAGAAGAAGATGCGCAAGCCGCTGGCCTGACCTTGGCCCGTGAAGGAGAGCACGCATGAGTGCAGAAAATATGACGCTGAGTCGCAATGCCCATGGCCGCCTGTGTTTGACACTGAGTGATGGCACGCAGCATGAAGGGCTCATCCCTGTGCGGGCATTTCCGATTGCGGCACCTGAAGAATCCATTTCTTTAGTGGGGCGCGACGGCAAAGAGGTTTTCTGGATTGATCAGTTGAGCGACGTGCCCACTGCGGCGCGCCAACTGCTGCAGGAAGAGTTTGCGGTGCGCGAGTTCGTACCCGAGGTGCAGCGCATTGAGGCGATTGACGCGATTTCGGTGCCCAGCGTGTGGACTGTGCAGACGGACAGGGGGCTGACCCACCTAGCGCTGAAGGCGGAAGAAGATATTCGCAAGCTCGATGGGCGGCATGATCTGCTGATCACCAGCCGTGATGGTGTGCAATACCGGATTCGTGATTCCCGGGCACTGGACAGGCAGTCGCAGAAGTTCTTGGAATTGTTTCTGTAAGGGTTTCCGCTTGCTGAAGGATTCCCGACGAACGGCGAAAAATTTTTCTAAAGTTTTTCTGCAAGGTGCCGATAAAAAGGTCGGAACCAATTATTGTCGACGTCAATCCTGACCGTGAACCGAGGGCCTAGCTATGCAAATACCACCTGTAGAACGTAATCCCATTCAGTGGACGAATACCCAGGGTGCCAATTTGTATTCCACAGGTGCCTCGGGGCCGGCAGCCGTTCGTCCGGTGCACGCCGTCAACGCGGTGGAGTCCACCGATCAATTGGGTGAAGGCGTTACGGTCACCATCAAGAGCCCGGAAAAACCCACCGACAAGAGCCTGACGGATCGCGACTGGACCGAAGTGCAGGAGAAAAAGGCCAAGCAAGAGGTGGAAGAGCCTCCCAAAGAGCCTATCTACAAGCAGCTGATTGAGCACATTCAGTCCATGTGGCGCGCCAGCGCCATGGCCGTGGAAGCGGCCCAGGAAGCCCAGAAAACTGACCAGCAAGAGCGCAACATGCTGCAGGTGCGCACCCAGCCGCTGACCTATGAAGAGCCCAAGGTCAAGCGCACAGGTGGTCTGTAAGTATCAAAAGTCAGGTTCCAGAAAAAGCCACCTGCGGGTGGCTTTTTTGATGTCTTGGGGTGCCCGAATCACCGCAGACGACGCAACCTGTCAGCGGTGAGCGCGTGCCGCGTGCTGTGAAGGCGCTGGCTGAGCAAAGAGTGCATTGATCGCGGCAAGGTGCAGCAAGGTCTAGCGCCTTGCCGCGATGGCGCACTTCAAACCACCACTAAGTGCCAGCGTTGGCAATGCCGCTGCGCACGTGGCCTGCGGGCACATGGGCGCTGGCCGACTGTACGTGTCCGGTCTGGTCATCAAAGAAAAAGTCGGGCGCAAACTCGCGCAGAAATTCGCCTTTGGGCAGGCCACCCAGAAACATGGCCTCATCCACTTCAATTTTCCAGTCCATCAGTGTGCGAATGGCGCGTTCGTGCGCAGGCGCGCTGCGTGCAGTGACCAGGGCGGTGCGCAGGTGCATGCCGCCGGTGTCACCTGCTTGCGCCGCTTTTTGCAGGCGGTGCAAGGCAGCCAGCAAGGGTTTGAAGGGGCCGTCAGGCAGTGGCTGGGCCACGTGTTCAACCTCGTGGCGCAAAAAAGCATCCAGCCCTTGTGCCTGGTACACGCGTTCGGCTTCGTCGGAGAACAGTACGGCATCGCCGTCAAAAGCAATGCGCACTTCGTGGGGGTGGGCATTGCTGGCACCGGCTGATTCCGTCAGCACGCGGGCGGCGGGGTAGCCCAGGCCCAAAGCCTCGGTCACATCCGCCTCGTTGGCGGACAAAAACAGGTGGGCCCCCAGTGGGCGCAAGTAGCCAAAGGGATCGCGCCCCTGGGTGAACACGCCGCGCTGCAAGGTGTCCAGCCCGTGCGCCTTGGCGCTGCGAAATACGCGCATGCCGCTGACGGGGTCATTGCGTGAAAGCACCACCACCTCGACGCGGCGCTGGCCGCTGTGGTTGAAAGCCAGCAGCTTGCGTACCAGGGGCAACGCCACTCCGGGCGCAGCGGGCACATCCAGCCGCTGGCGCTGCAGTTGCACGTAGGCGCCCGGGTTTTGGTCAAACAGCTGGTTTTCTTCTTCAAAATTGAAGAGGGCGCGTGATGAGATGGCGACCACCAGCTGGTCTTGCAGTGAGGCGGACATGAAACATTCCTTGCAGCGAAACGGGGGCTGGCCCAAGCATAACGGTTGCATCACCTGCTGCCTGGCTGCCGCCTCTGCCCCTGTGCCCCTGCGTAAAGTGCCCTATGGCTGCACGTCTGCCAGGCTGTCGTCGATCTGCTGGGCGCGCAGTGCGGCCGGTCGGGCCATCAGGGGTTGGTAGTAAAGCTCGAACTCTGGCAGCTTGGGCAACTGGCCGTGCTGGCAGGCCCAGGCCAGATAGGTGGACAGGTAAATATCAGCCGCGCTGAAGTGTGCGCCGCAGACATAGGTTTTGCCTTGTACTGCCAGCTGCAGGGTGCGGATGACATCTTCCATGCGGCCATAACCGGCGGTCTGGGCTTGCTGCAGCGTTTGCTGGGCCAGCCAGCCCTCAGCCTGTGCCGTGGTGATGGCTTCAACTGGCCCAGCAACAAAAAACAGCCAGCGATAGTAGCTGCCGCGCTCTGCGCTGCCCGGGGCTGGGGCCAGTTGGCGCTCAGGGAACAAGTCGGCAAGATAGGCCAGTACGGCAGCGGTTTCGGTGATAAGTGCCTTGCCATGCTGCAGCGCAGGCACTTTGCCCATGGGGTTCAGGGCCAGATAGGCGGGGGCCTTCATGCTGGTGCCGTAGTCAAGTAGCACGGCTTCGTAAGTGGCCTGGCATTCCTCCAGCATCCAGCGCACCGAGCGGGCGCGTGACATGGGGTGAAAGAAAAAGCGCAGGGTGTCGCTGTTCTGGGTGTTCTGGGTGTTGTGGTGCTGCATTGGTGCGTTCCGTTTGCGATGGCGAAGTAGCCATGCAGGGCACTGTAGGCAGGCACGCTGTCAGTTTGTGTCAGTGGTGGCTGCGGGGCCGTGGCAACTGTGCCGCTCCAGTGGCTCAGCCCATCTGCACCTGGTAGCCTGTGTGCTTGAGCCACCGGCCAATTAGTTGCTGGCGCGACTGGGGGTAGCGCTCGCCACTGTCGTGCAGGGTGAGTACGCGGTCGGCGCGAAAGTGGCGAAAGTCCTGACGCAGCTCGCACCAGGCCGAGACCACCCGGCAGCGCTCAAAGTAGGCCATGGCAAAGGGCCAGACCGGGCGCTGCGTGAGCACGCCATGCTGGTCTTGGTAGTGCAGCACCACTCTGTGCTGGGCGCGAATGGCCTGGCGCAGTGCGCTCTGCCAGGGTTCGGGCTGCTGGTCGGGCACAGCAACGGGTGGCACAAGCAGCCCGGTGGTATCGACCTCAATGCGCAACTCCAGCGGCAGGGCTGAGCGGATGCGGTCCATGGCTGTGCTAGCGGCGCTGGCCAGTTGTGGGTCTGCCTGCTGGCGGGCCCAGCGGGCACCCAGCAGCAGGGCTTCCAGCTCGTCGGCAGTGAACATCAGCGGGGGCAGCAAAAAGCCGGGCCGCATTTCGTAGCCGACACCGGGGTCGCCCACAATGGCTGCGCCTTGCTCGCGCAGCGTGGCAATGTCGCGGTACAGCGTGCGCAGGCTGATCTGCAGCGTCTGCGCAAGTTGTGGCCCGCTGCGCGGCTGGCGGGCGCGGCGCAGCAGGTCCAGCAGTTGAAGCAGGCGGGCCGGGCGGCTCATGCGCACAAGCTGGCGTGGGCTTACTTGAGCGCTTGTGCCGCAATCTCCAGGCTGGTCAGGCGCAGCATGGGGTTGTACACATCGGTCACCAAAATCAGCTCGTCAGCTTCGGTGCTTTCTTGAATGCGGGCAAAGCCTGCGCGCACCGTCTCTGGGCCACCGACCACAGACATGGCCAGAAAGTCGTTGATTGCGGCTTGCTCACGCGGGCCCAGTTGCTGCATGAAGTTGGCAACGGGCGCTGGCAACTGGCCGCGCTGGCCAGTCAAGATGCCCAGCACGCGCTGCTGCGTGCTGGTGGCCAAAAACTCGGCCTCTTCATCAGTGGGTGCTGCCACCACGGGCACACCCACCATCACATAGGGCTTGGCCAGCGTGGCAGAGGGGCGAAACATGTTGCGATACAACTCAATGGCCTGGTGCAAAAAGCGCGGTGCAAAGTGCGAGGCAAAGGCGTAGGGCAACCCTTTCATGGCCGCCAGCTGTGCAGAGAACAGGCTGGAGCCCAGCAGCCAGATGGGGATGTTGGTGTTGGTGCCCGGTGTGGCGGTGATGCGAGCGCCTTCTTGCGCAGGGCCCAGCAAGCGCTGCAGCTCTGCCACGTCTGCGGGGAAGTCCTGCTCGGTCTCAACGCGGTCACGGCGCAGTGCGCGCATGGTGGCGCCGTCAGTGCCGGGAGCACGGCCCAGACCCAGGTCAATGCGGCCCGGGTACAGCTCGGCCAGCGTGCCAAAGGCTTCAGCCACCACCAGCGGCGCATGGTTGGGCAGCATGATGCCGCCCGAGCCCACGCGGATGTGCTCTGTCTTGCCGGCAATGTGGCCAATCAGCACCGAGGTGGCTGAGCTGGCAATGCCCGGCATGTTGTGGTGTTCGGCCAGCCAGTAGCGGGCAAAGCCCAGTGCTTCGGCTTTTTGTGCGGTTTGCACGGCAATGTCCAGCGCCTGGCGCACGGTGCCGCCTTCGCGCACAGCCACCAGGTCAAGCATGGACAGACGGGGCGTTTTGAAATGCATGGGAAGCTCCACTCTTGAAATAGAAGCTATCAGCGCTTATGCATGCTTGTTTTTAGATATAAAAATATCTGAAAACAAGCGCTGATAAGCGATGGAAGCTCATTTTTTAGATGCGCCTTGTTGAATGGCGCGCTGGCTGGTTTCGTTTTTGCAGATGATGGCCACCAGCACGCACCACACAATGGCCACGACTGCGATGCCCCAGTTGTTGTCGCCCATCTCCATGGAGACGAAGGACAGCGGCAATGCCACCAGCGCGCCCATGCGAATGAGGCGGTTGAGTGTGAATGTGCTCAGGCGCTGTTTCAGCACCACAAGGGCGATGAAACTGGCAACGGCCAAGAGCGTGATGTAGAGAAAAGCATCGCCACCGTAGGGGGTGGCCCAAGTGCGCAGGGATTCAAACATGCAGCCATTGTGGGGCAGGTGCCATGCCCGGGATGGTGTCGGGTTATGAATGTGTCAACGGTTTGGCGCTGCTGGCATCAGCCATTTCAGCGCAGATTTGTTGGCAGTTAAGGCGTGCAGCCGCTGCCAGTGCCTGGGCAGCTTCAAGGCCTGGTGGTGTTAGAGCCATGCGGTGTGAGCAGCCGCTTAACTGCGGCGCGTGCGCGTGGGCTGCGGCCAGTAGGTGAAAGGTGCGTGGTGCACTTCAATGTCAATTTCTGCCACACGTTGCTGCAGGCGCTCTTGCGCATCGGCCACGCCCTGGTTGTAGGCGACAGGGGCAATTTCTTGCAGAAAAAACTTCAGCAGCCCGCCAGCTGCGACATTGCCAATCGGCTCGTCCATGTGCTCGCGGAAATAGCGTTCGATAGAGGCAATGGCCTGTTGCTGGGATTCAGGGGTGAGTTGCAAAGACATTGCGGTGTAGCTCTCAGCGCCAAGCAGCGCAGTTAAGGGTTCTGGTGGGAAAGGCAGGGGGCGGCTGCGGCCCACGGCAGTGCCAGCCATTGCCCAAAGCCGGGTGCGGGCAGGGTCCATGTGGCACTGCAGGGCAGGGCGTTGCCGTGCTGCAGCAACCACTGCACGCAGCGGATGACGCCCGCGTGGGTGGCCCAGACGACGTTGCGCGTGCCCTGCTGGCTATCTATCAGCCAGCTGTGCTGCAGTGCGGCTTGCACGCGTTGCAGCATGCTGGCCAGTGACTCGCCCCCGCCGGGAGCGTAGTGGGGCAGGTCGCCCGCCCATGCATCGATGTGGGCGCGGGAGATGTCGTGCCACGCCACGCCTTCCCACGCGCCAAAATCCATCTCTTGCAGCCGGATGTCGGCGTGGGGGTGAAAGGCTAAGTTGGACTGTCGCGCAACCAATGCGTGCGCAAGTTGCTCACATCTTTGCAAGGGCGAGTGGCGCAGCACCACGCTGCAAGCTGTGGGCGATGAAAAGTTCTTTGCAGTGCTGGCAACGAGTGCCTCAACCAACTCTTGCGCTGCAGCGGCAGTCAGCGCAGCATCGGCAGCCACATTCAGGCTGCCATAGCAGATGCCGCTGTCAATCAAGGGGCGTGCATGGCGCACCAGCCACAACGTACTCATCGCAGCGTCACAGCTGGTGGCCCAGGTACAGGGCCGTGGCCAGCAGCATGGCCAGTTCGCTCAGTTGCTGGCATGCGCCCAGGCAGTCGCCTGTCATGCCGCTCAGGCGTTTTTTGAACCAGCGCTGCAGCAGCCATATGGTGACAGCCATGGCAGCCAGCAGGCTCAGCACAAAACTGTAAATACCCAGCCAGCCCAGCAGTGCCAGTGCAGGCAGGCACCACAGGGCTCCGGTCAGCAGACCTTGCCAGCCCATCTGCTGGCCCGCCACATGCAGGGTTTTGCTGCTGGCCGCCAGCCCGACATGGGGCAGGCTGCGCATCAGCACCAGTGGCGCAAAGCGCGACAGCACGTGGATGCAGCACACCAGCACGAGGATGGGGACTGGCCCCCAAAACGCTTGCATGGCGCTGAGCAGCAGGGCGATCAGGGCCACTTTGGTCAGCAAGGCCATGACCAGCGTCATCACACCGTAAGCACCAAGGCGCGAGTCCTTCATGATCTCCAGTGCGCGTTCAGCTGGCACAAAGCCGCCTAGCCCATCGGCTACATCAGCCAGGCCGTCTTCATGAAAACCACCCGTCAACCACAGTGTGCCCGCAGTGCTGATGACGGCAGCCAGCAGCGGCGTCCACGGGGTATCTGGCATCAGCCAGCAGACACCACCCATCAACAGCGCCGCCCACAACCCCACCAGCCAGCCCACACCGGGCAGATGGGCTGCGCTGGCGCGCTGCATCTCGGCGCTCCAGCCCACCCACGCCGCCATGCGCCCTGTGACCGGAATGCGGCTGAAAAACTGCACGGCCAGCAAAAAATGGCGAAGGGCTTGCATAAAGGTTTTAGAAAAGGTGTGCTGCAAGCGCTTTATGCATAAGGCACACAGCTTGGGTGCGAAAAGGATTGGGGTGAAAAGCTTGAACTGCTATTTCAAGAACAACTGGTAGGCAGGGTTCTGGGTCTCTTCTACCCATGGGTAGCCCAGTTGCTTGAGGAAGGTATCAAACTTTTTGCTGTCTTTCTCAGGCACCTGCATTCCCACCAGAATGCGGCCATAGTCGGCGCCCTGGTTGCGGTAGTGAAACAGCGAGATGTTCCAGGTCGGAGCCATCAGGCTGAGGAACTTGAACAGTGCGCCGGGGCGCTCCGGGAAGACAAAGCGCAGCAGCCGCTCTTCTTGCGCCAGCGGCGAATGCCCGCCCACCATGTGGCGCAGGTGCTCTTTGGCCATCTCGTCAAACGTCAGGTCCAGCGCGTCAAAGCCGTTTTTCTGAAAGTTTTTGCAGATCTTTTCGCTCTCGCCCTTGGTGGGCGTGGTCAGGCCGACAAAGACGTGGGCCTTGCTGTCGTGGCTGATGCGGTAGTTGAACTCCGTCACGCTGCGCGGGCCGCCGGGCAGTTTGCCCACCACCTCGCAAAAGCGCTTGAAGCTGCCGCGCTCTTCGGGGATGGTCACGGCAAACAGAGCTTCACGCTCTTCACCCACCTCGGCCCGCTCGGCCACAAAGCGCAGGCGGTCAAAGTTCATGTTCGCGCCGCACAGAATGGCCGCGTAGGTCTCGCCCTTGGTCTTGTGCTTGGCTACGTACTGCTTGATGGCCGCCACAGCCAGTGCCCCTGAGGGCTCGACGATGGAGCGCGTGTCTACAAAAATGTCTTTGATGGCGGCGCAGACGGCATCGGTATCCACCACCACATAGTCATCCACCAGGTCCTTGGCGATGCGAAAAGTTTCTTCGCCCACCAGCTTCACGGCGGTGCCATCGGCAAACAAGCCCACATCGGCCAGCTCTACCCGCTCGCCCGCCTGCACCGACTGAAGCATGGCGCTGGAATCCTTGGTGTGCACGCCAATCACCTTGATCTCGGGGCGCACAGCCTTGATGTAGTTGGCCACGCCGCTGATCAGGCCACCCCCGCCAATCGCTACAAACACTGCATCCAGACGCTGGCTGCCCAGCTTTTGCAACTGGCGCAGCATTTCCATGGCGATGGTGCCCTGGCCCGCAATCACGTCTGGGTCATCAAAGGGGTGCACAAAGGTCAGGCCTTCGGTCTTTTGCAGCTTGACCGCGTGTTTGTAGGCATCGGAATAGCTTTCCCCAGCCAGTACCACCTCGCCGCCCAGCGCAGCTACGGCATCCACCTTCACCTGCGGTGTGGTGGTGGGCATCACGATCACGGCGCGGCAGCCCAGCTTCTTGGCACTCATGGCCACGCCTTGGGCGTGGTTGCCCGCAGAGGCACAGATCACGCCCTTGCCCAGTTGCTCCGCCGTCAGGTGGGCCATCTTGTTATAGGCGCCGCGCAGCTTGAAGCTGAATACGGGCTGCTGATCTTCGCGCTTGAGCAGCACTTTGTTGTGCAGACGGCGGCTGAGGTTCTTGGCAGGGTCTAGGTCAGATTCAATCGCCACGTCATACACGCGGGCGTTCAGAATCTTGGTGAGGTAGTCAAAGGGCGTAAGTGTCTTTTGTGCAGGCATAGGGCGACAAATCAAAGCGTGCTGGCGCAAAGATGGCGCGCAGTCCAGATCCGCCATCATAGGCATGTGGGCGCAGCGCGCGCCATGACAGTGCTGCAAGGCGGCCATCGCGGCACAAAAAAAGCCCCAAGCCGCGAGGGCTTGGGGCTGAATCCACCGTTAGAGGAGGTGGAGGAGACAACTGGTGCGCTACAGTAGCTAATGCTCACTGTGGTACCGCCGGATAAAACCAGCTATGAAACGCAGGAGCGCATTGTAACGCGGATAATGTTGCGTTGCAACAAGATTTCAAGGTTTTCTGAAACTACAGTTTTGCCATTCGCTGACTGAGGTGCGGGATACCGGCCAACTGACTACATCTCTGAGGAAAAAACGACATGGAATGCACCGTAAGCTGGACAGGCGCAGCAGGCACACGATCTGGAATGGGTTTTATTGCCGAAACAGGCAGTGGTCACGTACTGGCCATGGATGGTGCCCCGGATGAGCGCACTCCAGCCAATGGCGGCCAGAACCTGGCACCGCGCCCCATGGAGGCGCTGCTGGCAGGCACTGGCGGGTGCACAGCCTATGACGTTGTGCTCATTTTGAAACGTGGCCGCCATGATGTGCGAGGCTGCTCCGTCAAGCTCACCGCAGAGCGTGCCGAAGTTGAGCCCAAGGTTTTCACCAAGATCAATATGCACTTCACCGTAACGGGTAAAGGCCTGCCCGACACCGCTGTAGAGCGCGCGATTGCCATGAGCCACGAGAAATATTGCTCGGCCAGCATCATGCTGGGCAAGACCGCCGAAATCACGACCAGCTTTGAGCTGCACGACGCTTAAAAGGTCTAAAGATTTAAAAAAAGCGCCTAAAAGGCGCTTTTTTTATGAATTTTTAATACGTGTTGCAGGCGAGTCAACGGGGCTAGCGATGGAGTGTCTATGTGGAATGCCGGGTACACATAAGTGTCGGTGTGTACTCACTGTTGTGGCCGTGCCACTGTAAAAATAAGTGTCGCTATTCATTGGAAATCTCGACATTGCTGTGCGAAACGCCATTTGCTGATGGTTTGTTGCACGTGAGCAACACAATGGGGTGAATTCAGCCATGAGAAGGGGATTTTCTTTGCGCAAGGGTGCCCAGTCTGGTGCAATAAGCCCAACTTCCCCACCAGGAGGTTGGCGCGCTCAACAGGCCCGACTTGAGTTTGATTGAGTCAAGGCAACAAAAAACTGCTGCTGCGTGCCCTCTATAAACCTTGGAGTAATTGATATGAAGAAATCTCTGATCGCCTTGGCCGTGCTGGCCTCTTCCGGCGCTGCAATGGCTCAGTCTTCCGTGACCCTGTTCGGTATCGTTGATACCGGTATCGGCTACGTCAGCAATGCCAACGCTGCTGGCGACAACAAGTACGGCGTGTACAACAGCGGCAACTCCACAAGCCGCCTGGGTTTCCGCGGTACTGAAGATCTGGGCAACGGCCTGAAGGCTGGCTTCTGGTTGGAAGGCGAAATTTTTGCTGACAACGGTGGTTCGGGCTTGGATTTCAAGCGTCGTTCGACTGTGTCCCTGGAAGGCAGCTTCGGTGAAGTGCGTCTGGGTCGTGACCAAGTGGCTGGCTACAACAAGCCCAGCTCCTACGACGTATTCGGTCAAACTGGTATCGGCCAATTCATGGGCTGGTCTGACTTTGCTGGCTCTGCGCTGACAACAGCTCTGATCGCTGAAGGTTACAACCCTACAGTCACTGCAACAGCTGATGCTGCTGGCGTGCGTAGCGACAACCTGATCAGCTTCTACACTCCTAGCTTCAGCGGCTTCAAGGCTGGTCTGTCGTATGGCTTTGATGAGAAGACATCCGGTCAATACAAGGCAGGTCAATACTTCGGCGGCCATATCGCTTATGACAATGGTCCTCTGAGCGTGACTTTTGGTGCTGACCAGCGCAAGCTGAACTACGGTTTGGTCGCACCAGCAGTGACTACGCCTGCTTTGCCAGCAATCGCAGAGAGCGAAAACCTGAAGAAGCAGATGATGACTCTGGGCGCTTCTTACAACTTTGGCGTGGTCAAGTTGTCCGGTTTGGTGCAGCAGGTCAAGTACAAGTTTGACGGCGCTGGCTCTAGCGACAAGTTCAACAACTACGCTGTAGGTGTGTCCGCTCCCGTGGGCGCTGCCGGCTTGGTGAAGGCTCAGTACGCTCTGTACGACCAGAAGGCTCTGAACACCAAGGCTCACCAGCTGTCGGTTGGTTACGACCACAACCTGTCTAAGCGCACTGCTGTGTACGGTATTGTTTCTTACCTGAAGAACAAAGACGGCTCCAACATGGCGCTGAGCTCTAAGGGTCTGAACACAGCCGGCCCCGGCGCTGGTGAAAACCAGACTGGCGTGCAAGTTGGTATTCGCCACGCTTTCTAATATGAAGCTGGGCTAGCCTCAGTTTTTGTTAGATAAAAAAGCCAGCCTTCGGGCTGGCTTTTTGCATTTGTAGTTTCTATGGCACGGGAAAACGAGCGTGGTTTTCGTGCTAAGAATGAAATTAGAACGGCAGTGCTTTTCTAGAATGAAATTGCATCCTGAATCGAACAATTTCACTTCAAGAGGAGACAAGCAGATGCAAAAGAAAATCGTAGCGCTCGCCGCAGGCATACTTTGTGCCACTGTCATGCCAGCCATGGCCCAGGCAACTGGCGCTAGCAAGGTGGAGCTGTGGGGAATTGTGGATGCGGCTATCCGCCACACCAACAATGAAGGCCCCGCTAAAGGTAATCTGACTAAAATGATCGGCGGCGGCATGTCTCAAAGCCGCTGGGGTATCAAAGTGGAAGAAGATTTAGGGGGAGGCAGCAAGGCGCTCGTTGAGTTGGAAAACCGCTTAAATGCAGACGATGGCACTGTCAGCACTCCATTTTTCCAACTGGCTTATGTGGGCTTGCAGGGGCCTTATGGTCGGCTGACGATGGGGCGTCAGTGGAACGTGCTGTTTGATGTGGTGACCAGCACTTATTCATCGTTCCCTTACTCTCCCTATATGGAAGCGTTCAAGCCCGAATTGGGTATGGCGGCAGGGGCACGTACCAGTAATGCGCTGAAATACACGCTGGCTACACCGACACGTAGCTGGGTAGGTACGGTGCAGTACTCGTTTGCGGAAGGTAATGACAATACTAACAACGTTCGTAATGTGGGTCTTGCGATGCTTGCAGCGCCACCTTACTTACTCACTCCAGGCACTGGATTGTCTGCTCCTGTGAAGGCTGGCATTGATAACGCTGTTGCCGCTGCCTCTGGCAGTACCACTCCTAATGCACTAACGACTGCCGCTGGAGGTATCGCGTCAGGGGCGCTGAAAACAATGGGTGGTTTCTTGCGCTATTCGGAGAATGGAATCTCTGTAGGTGGCGGTTTCTTGAGAACAGCGCTGCCTGGAGGTTCTGATCTGGATGCCTGGACTTTTGGTGGTTCTTACCGCACCGGGCCTTTGTACCTTAATTTAGGTTATGGACAAAACAAGGTGAAATGGAAGTCTCCGGGTGCACCCACGACAGTTGGTGCCTATGTAGGCGCACTGGCTGACCGTTTAGTTGATCAGGCCATCATTAACAACATGTGGCAAGGTCAAACCAATGGTGGCTTCCAAGTGGGTGATTCGGATAAGCGCCAAATGATCAAGGTGGGTTTTGGCTACCAGGTGACGCCACAGATCAATGCTGGCATGCATTATTTTCATGCTAAGCAGTCAGGCTCAACTTCGGGTGTTTCTAATGGCAAGTCCAACATGATGGTGGCAGCGCTGGACTATGCATTCAGCAAGCGCACGGATGCATATTTCGCGATAGATCACACGAAGGTGTCTGGTGGGCAGAGGATCTATATCGATGCAGCCAGCTTGGCACGCAGCCGAACAGGTATTACAGCGGGCCTGCGCCATCGCTTCTGATTGATAAGCTAATAAAAAAACCGGCAGTGATGCCGGTTTTTTCGTTTGCAGCGCCAAAGAGTCGTTAAAGCTGCCTTTGATTCACCCTTGTTTTATCTCGCCGTACTTGTACAGCACATACTGCATGCACACCTTGTACCTCTTATCCATCACAACCTTTTAGTTTTTTGGGCGGTGCTCACAGCGCTCAAGCTGTTTAGAAACCATGGCCTAGGTGAAAGCTACTAACGCTTGGTAAGCAATAGTTTCAGATGGTTTTATATCTGAAATCCTTTGTTTTTGTGCCTTGATAGCTATTAAAAATAATCAAGGAGCCACTAGCACGACCGTTGATACGCCGTTGCTTTACACGTACTGGTTGATACTGCGTGTCTCATTTACGTCGTAAATTTTCGATGGACTGGTGGTGAACGCTACTTTAAATGCCGTAACGTTTTTGTTGTAGCTGGTTTTGCAGGTTTTGAAGGTTTTGCGCAAGGCTGCCGTCCATCTTTAAGGCCACAGCAGTGGCCAAAATATCGATGATGAGCAGGTGCAGCAGGCGCGATGCCATCGGGCTGTAGAGGTCGGAGCCTTCTAAATTATCAGCAGCCAGCAGGATGTGGCAGCTGTCTGACAATTGTGTATGGCTGGATGTGATGGCAATGATGGTTGCACCTTGCGCGCGAGCGATGTGAGCCACATCTACCAGTTCTCGCGTGCGGCCAGAATTGGAGATGACGATCAGGCAGTCGCCCTGCCTGAGCATGGTTGCACCCATGGTTTGGATGTGACTGTCACTGGTGGCTTGGCTGCTGATGCCAAGACGGAAAAACTTGTGTTGAGCGTCTTGGGCGACGACACCTGAGTTGCCGACACCATAAATTTCCACACGTTTTTTGGCCTTCCAGGCATTCACGATGGCATCTACCGCGTGTTCAATGGCGGATGCATTGGCTGCGTTACGGTATTGCAAAAATGCAGCCACTGAGTTGTCGATGACTTTGACCAATACGTCTGAAGTTTTGTCGTCGGCATCAACGCTGCGGTGTACAAATGGAACACCTTCTGCCACATTGCCCGCCAGTTTGAGCTTGAAATCGGCCAAGCCGTCGTACCCCAGGCTTCGACAAAAACGGATCACAGTCGGTTTGCTGACTTGCGCTTTTTCAGCCAGCTCACGGACAGGTAAGCGTGCAAAACTGTGAGGGTCTGCTAGCACAAGCTGTCCCACCCGTTGCTCGGCAGGCGCCAGCGAAGGGAGAGAGGCTGAAATTCGATCAAGCATGTGCAGGCCTTGGTGGAGTGTCGGAAAAGGTGCAATTTTGCGTCACTTGCAACAAACCAAGTCAGAGGCAGGTTTTGCGCAACCGTAGGCAGAAAACGCGCACTACACTCGGTTTTTGATTTGAAAAATACACAACAAGAAGTGAGACAAGATGAACCAGTTGGAGCAACTCAAGCAATTTACGGTGGTGGTAGCTGATACAGGCAATTTTCAGCAGCTCACGCAGTTCAAACCACAAGATGCGACGACCAACCCATCCTTGATTTTGAAGGCGGTCCAGCTGCCTGAGTACCGGCCTTTGCTGTTGGATATGGCGCGCCAGTGGCAAGCCAAATCTCTGGAGGAAGTGACTGATCGTTTGCTGGTGAGGTTTGGCTGCGAGATTTTGTCGGTGGTGCCAGGCCGTGTTTCTACAGAAGTCGATGCCCGTTTGTCTTTCAATACAGAGGCCACCCTTGCACGTGCAGAGCGGATTATTGAGTTGTACCAGGCTGCGGGCATACACACTGACCGTGTTCTGATCAAGATTGCCGCGACGTGGGAGGGCATTGAGGCGGCTCGGTTGCTGGAAATGCGCGGCATTCATACGAATCTGACCTTGCTTTTCTCTAAAGTGCAGGCCGTTGCCTGTGGACAAGCCAAGGTGTGCCTGATATCGCCGTTCGTGGGGCGTATTTACGACTGGTACAAGAAACAGGCGGGAGCGCAGTGGGATGAGGTCGCTATGTCTGGCGCCAATGATCCTGGAGTGCGGTCTGTGCGTGCGATTTATGAGTACTACAAGCATTTCGGTATCACGACGGAGGTCATGGGCGCGAGCTTTCGCAGTACGGGGCAAATTGTGGCGTTAGCGGGTTGCGACTTGCTGACCATTGCGCCAGAGCTCTTGGCGCAGTTGAGCCAAAGTGAAGCCGCTGTTCAGCGGATGTTGGATGCAGAGCAGGCGCGAAGTCTTAATTTGCATGCAGAGCATTACGATGAGGCGGGCTTTCGCTATGCCTTGAATGAAGATGCGATGGCCACGGAGAAGCTTGCCGAAGGCATTCGAGCCTTTGCTGTCGATGCCATCAAGCTCGAACAGCTTATTGAAGCGGCCTGATCGTTAAAATTGCAGGCTGCGCCGCGCTGGCTGGCCATGGAAATATTTTTATGCACTCTGTTGTTATTAGCGGTACTGGCTTGTATCAGCCTCCTCACACCATCACCAATGCAGAGCTGGTGGAGGCATTCAATAGCTACGTAGATCTTCAAAATGCACGTTTCGCCAGCGAAATTGCATCGGGTAACCATCCGGCATTGCAGCACTCGAGTGTGGAATTCATCGAGAAAGCCTCTGGCATTGGCCAGCGCTATGTGATGGAGAAGACGGGTGTACTGGATCCGCAGCGCATGTACCCCCGTTTTGAGGAACGCTCTGACGATCAGCTGTCATTGATGGCAGAAATTTCCGTCGCCGCAGCCCGTGAAGCACTAGCGCAAGCCGGTAAAACGGGGGCTGATATTGATATGGTGCTGTGTGCGGCTTCCAATATGCAGCGTGCCTATCCCGCCATTGCGGTGGAAGTTCAGCAAGCTCTGGGCGCCGGGGGCTATGGGTTTGACATGAATGTCGCCTGCTCATCGGCCACGTTTGCGATAGAACAAGCAGTCAATGCCGTGCGCTGTGGTACTGCCCAATGTGTGCTGGTGGTCAATCCCGAGATTACTTCGGCGCACCTTGAGTGGCGTGACCGCGATTGCCACTTTATCTTTGGTGATGTGTGTACGGCAGTGATCATTGAGCGTGCGGACACTGCCACAAGCCAGGATGCGTGGGAGGTGCTGGGTACGCATTTAGCGACACAGTTCTCCAACAATATTCGCAACAACTTCGGTTTCATGAACCGAAGTGAAGACAGTGATCCTGCTGCACGGGACAAGACTTTCCGTCAAGAAGGCCGCAAGGTATTTAAGGAAGTCGTGCCGATTGCTGCAGCACACATTCAAGCACATCTGGAAAAAATGGGGCACACGCCTGAGCAAGTGCGACGCTACTGGCTGCACCAAGCTAATTTGGGGATGAACCAGCTGGTCTTGAAAAAACTGGTTGGAGAAGCCTCGGCTGACCGAGCACCGTTGATTCTGGATGAATTTGCCAATACCGCTTCTGCGGGATCCATCATCGCTTTTCACAAGCACCGTGCAGATTTGCTTGCGGGTGATACGGGCGTGATCTGCTCTTTTGGCGCAGGTTATTCCGTGGGAAGCGTGGTGGTGCGCAAGCACTAAGTTAAGTATGGATTTGGTTTGTCATGAAACGCCAGAGTGGGCGCAGTTGCAAGTGCACTTCCAGGCCATCAAAGATGGCTTTGACTTGCAGCAAGCGTTTGATGCTGATGCCCAGCGCTTAGAAAAGCTGAGTCAGCAAGCACCTTATGTGTTTGCAGATTTATCCAAAAATTGGTTGCTAGAAAAAACGGAAGCATTGCTTGCTCAATTGGGCCACGCTCGCAGGGTGCATGCCCTGCGTGATGGCATGCTGTCTGGGCAGACTATTAACACGAGTGAAGGGCGTGCGGCCATGCACTGGCTGCTGCGAACGCCACAAGATGGTGGCTTGCTGCGTGAAAACAAAGTTGTGCAAGCGTGGCAGGCTGACATGCACCAAGCGCTGGGTAATGTTCACAGCACGTTGGATGCCATGCTGCAATTGGCACAGCAGTTGCGCGCAGACTCACGCATCACGGATGTGGTCAACATTGGGATTGGTGGTTCGCACCTTGGCCCAGAAGTGGTGGTGCAGGCGCTGGAAGACTGGGTGGATGCGGGTAAGCAGTTTCACTTTGTCTCGAATGTCGATGGGCATGAGCTGGGGCACGTGCTGCGCAAGGTCAGGCCTGAGAGCACCCTCTTTCTGATTGCGTCCAAGTCCTTCACTACGGCGGAAACCATGCTCAATGCACATTCCGCACGTGAATGGTTCTTAGCCAACGGGGGCAGTGACAGCGCCGAAGATGCATGCAATATTGATCAGCACTTTGTGGCGTTGACAACCAATACAGAGGCTGCAGCAGCATTTGGTATTTCACGCACGCTGGGCTTTTGGGACTGGGTGGGTGGCCGCTTCTCCCTGTGGTCAGCCATTGGCTTGCCTATTGCGATTGCGATAGGGGAAGCGCAATTTCGTCGTCTGCTGCAGGGCGCGCATGCAATGGATGCGCACTTCTTTTCGGCACCTGACGCACACAATTTACCCATGCGCTTGGGGTTGCTGGATGTATGGAATCGCAACTTTTGCGGCTTCGGCAGTCGTTGTATTGCACCGTATAGCCATGGCTTGCGCCGCTTGACGGCTTATCTCCAGCAATTGGAGATGGAGAGCAATGGCAAGGGCGTGACGCGCCATGGGCACAAATTGGGGGTTCCAACCTCCGCCGTTGTTTGGGGTGAGCCCGGAACCAATGGCCAGCATGCCTTCTTTCAGATGCTTCACCAGGGCCCTGATGTCATTCCGGTGGAGTTTATTGCGTTGCGCGATGGGGGAAAGTATCTGGGGGCACACCACCAAAGTTTGGTGATCAACGCGATTGCTCAAGCACAGGCGCTGATGGTCGGGCGGCATGGAGAGGGTGTGGAGCGGGACTGTCCAGGCAATCGGCCCAGTACGTTTTTGCTGCTGCAATCGCTGGACCCTGCATCTTTGGGGGCGCTGATCGCTTTGTATGAGCACCGTGTGTTTGTTTCTGGTGCGGTGTGGGGCATCAATAGCTTTGATCAGTGGGGCGTAGAGTTGGGTAAAAAGTTGGCCCAAGAGTTGCGTGGATGTCAGCAAAGTGATGATTGGAGTGGTGTCGATCCTTCGACTGTCGCCTTGATGCAGCGCTTGGCAGAGTCACCAGTGAATGGGAATTAAATGTGAGCTTTAAATCCCTTATAGATAAGCGTTAAAGTCATTTTTTATCTCTAAAACAAAAGGCCGCAGAAGCGGCCTTTTGTTTTTTTATGTGCAGCAACCGAAGTGTTGTAACTTCGGTCAGCAGCCGGGCAATTACATGCCCATGCCACCCATGCCGCCCATGCCGCCCATGCCACCCATGTCAGGAGCACCGGCGCCTTCAGCCTTAGGGGCTTCGGCAACCATGCACTCTGTGGTCAGCAGCAGCGAAGCCACGGAAGCAGCGTTCTGCAGCGCAGTACGGGTCACCTTGGTTGGGTCCAGAATACCCATTTCCAGCATGTCGCCGTAAGTGTCGTTGGCAGCGTTAAAGCCGAAGTTGCCTTGGCCCTTCAGCACAGCGTCCACCACCACCGATGGCTCACCACCAGCGTTGGCCACGATTTCGCGCAGAGGCGCTTCGATGGCCTTCAGCACCAGCTTGATACCAGCATCCTGCTCGGCGTTGTCGCCCTTCAGGTTGCCAATAGCTTGTTTGGCGCGCAGGAATGCCACGCCGCCGCCAGCCACAATGCCTTCTTCCACTGCAGCGCGGGTTGCGTGCAGGGCGTCTTCCACGCGGGCCTTCTTTTCCTTCATTTCGACTTCGGTTGCAGCGCCAACCTTGATCACTGCAACACCACCGGCCAGCTTGGCCACGCGCTCTTGCAGTTTTTCACGGTCGTAGTCGCTGGTCGCTTCTTCGATTTGCAGGCGGATTTGCTTGACGCGAGTTTCGATTTCGTCAGCTTGGCCAGCACCGTCGATGATGGTGGTGTTTTCCTTGCCGATTTCGACGCGCTGAGCTTGGCCCAGGTCTTCCAAAGTGACCTTGTCCAGTGTCAGACCCACTTCTTCAGCGATGACCTTGCCGCCCGTCAGGATGGCGATGTCTTCCAGCATGGCCTTGCGGCGGTCGCCGAAGCCAGGAGCCTTCACAGCCACAACCTTCAGGATGCCGCGGATGGTGTTGACCACCAGCGTTGCCAGGGCTTCGCCTTCGACGTCTTCTGCAATGATCAGCAGAGGACGGCCAGCCTTGGCCACTTGCTCCAGTGTAGGCAGCAGGTCGCGGATGTTGCTGATCTTCTTGTCGAACAGCAGAACGAAGGGGTTGTCCAGAACAGCGGATTGCTTTTCTGGGTTGTTGATGAAGTAAGGCGACAGGTAGCCACGGTCGAATTGCATGCCTTCAACGACATCCAGCTCGTTGTCCAGGCTCTTGCCTTCTTCCACAGTGATCACGCCTTCCTTGCCAACCTTGTCCATCGCGTCAGCAATGATCTTGCCGATGGATTCGTCGGAGTTGGCGGAGATCGAGCCAACTTGGGCGATTTCCTTGGAAGTGGTTGTGGCTTTGGACTGAGTCTTCAGCTGTTCCACCAGAGCGGCCACAGCCTTGTCGATGCCGCGCTTCAGGTCCATCGGGTTCAGACCAGCGGCAACGTACTTGCTGCCTTCGCGCACGATGGCTTGTGCCAGCACGGTAGCAGTTGTTGTGCCGTCACCAGCAATGTCGTTGGTCTTGGAGGCAACTTCCTTCACGAGCTGAGCGCCCATGTTCTGCAGCTTGTCCTTGAGTTCGATTTCCTTGGCCACGGACACACCGTCCTTGGTCACGGTAGGGGCGCCGAAAGAGCGCTCCAGCACGACGTTGCGGCCTTTAGGGCCCAGAGTCACCTTGACCGCATTGGCCAGAATGTTCACGCCTTCAACCATGCGAGCGCGGGCTTCACCACCGAATACTACGTCTTTTGCTGCCATTTTTGGCTCCTACAAATTGAGTTCAATTGAGCCGCAAGTACTTATAAATAAATCGCTTGCAGCTATGAATTTGAAAGTTGGAAAGAAGCGAGAGATTACTTCTCGACGACTGCAAACAAGTCGTCTTCCTTCATCACCAGCAGCTCGTCGCCGTTGACCTTTACGGTCTGGCCGCTGTACTTGCCGAACAGAACGCGGTCACCGACCTTCACGTTCAGAGCGATTTGTTCGCCCTTGTCGTTACGCTTGCCAGGGCCCACAGCCAGCACTTCGCCTTGGTCAGGCTTTTCAGCAGCGTTGTCAGGGATATAGATGCCCGAAGCTGTCTTGGTTTCGTTCTCAAGGCGCTTGACGATCACGCGGTCGTGCAAAGGACGCAGGTTCATAACATCTCCTAGATATCAATCAACAAGGTGAATAGATCTGAAACCCTGCAGAAGCAGGATTGGTTCTAACTGATGTGGAGTTGGTGCTGTTAGCACTCAACACCATCGAGTGCTAATAATAAGGGAAAATTTTTTGCTTTCAAGAGGTAGGCCTTCCGAAGAAGTTGTAACGGCTACTGCTGAACTGCGGAACGTCACTGTACTTTCGTTGGTACGTCACTCTACTTTCGTTTTTTCCGGGCGCGAGGGGATGAGTGCAAGCCGGTCAGGGCAGCCAAGACAGCCAAAACAGCCTTAGAAGAAAGGTTTTTGAGGCGCTAATGCATCCGAGGCCACTCGAGTGGGTGGGATAGCCGGAAACCCTCGTCTTCACTGTCGGCAGCTGTTCGCCGGCAATTGTGTGAGAGGCAGCAACCAGCCTGAAGCAGCCTCCAGGCATCAACTTCGGCTTTGCAGCGATTGCCGCCAGTCGACAGGCTGGGGGTGGATGGACCGCTTTTTGCTGCTGCTGCTGCAGCAGATGGGTGGTAATTGCGTCGGAAGATTCAACCGGAGTTCCTTCAATGACCAAGGGCCTTCGGGTGACCTCCATTAAGAAATGAGGGACAACTAGCAAGACCAACAAGTAGTGCATATCGCCAGTCGTTGTGGCCTGTTCTTTTCCGCAGCTTCGAGGCTGTCTGCAAAAGATACGCCGTAAGTGTCTCTGCGCCACCGCTTTCGTACGCCTCGTCCAGAGCGTGCTCTAGGCCACTTAGGAACTGATTGACTTGGCGCATGTATCGGTCGTGAAGCCGGAACATTGTCAAGTGATGCGCTAGCCGCGAGTACAGGTCATCGGACATATCATCTGGCCGTTCCACGTAATAGCGAGTAAGTAGCGCGCCTGAAGCCCCATCGATCTCTACGTCGCAGCGCAGCAGGTCATACATTGACACGTCTTCAAGATAGACGTGTACCTGATGTTCCTGCACATTTGCCGATGGCTGCTTCGGTTTGATGCGATTGCATCGTCCACAGCATGGAACTAAATTCAACGCAAAGATGCTGAATGCCTTAAATGGAGCTTTCTGCAGCAGATGATCTAGCTCTTCGACGTCTCCATAGCCACAATAAGGGCATGTCTTGGTGAGTAGTTTTACGTCTGCTCGAAGTGAGGCAAGACGACGTCGATCTTGGACTAACTCGTAGGCATCGTGGATCGCTTGCAGCTGGAGCGCCTCAAGTGGCTCGCCTTGCAGCTCGGTCTTGGGTCGGCCTTTGAGCTCCTCATAGAGAACGTAGAGAGCCAGCAGATTCGCCTTGTCTGCGGCGGTAACTACTCCCGCCTGAGCTGGCGGAAAGGCGATGTCGATGTGGTCTTCGCAGTCATCAAGCGCGGGACGAGGAAGGTTCCACATGTTCATCCCCGCTTCGTATCGGCCATCCGGCTCATAACGTAGGCTCGGGCCTGATTGCTCATCGAGCCATCCAGGAACAATGCCTCGATGCTTTCAAGCTTGCCATGAAGACTAATCAGGCTATCGAGTACGGCGTGGTAGTCAGTGACATCACTCTGGAGTCCAAAAACCTGGCTGGAGATATGTCCGATGCTTTCTCCGAAGGTCTCGTCCTCGAGTGAATAGACGCCAGCTGAGTTGTTCTCACGGCGCACGAGATGAACATGCCGCGCCATGGACTCTTGCACCACGACAGGAGAGTGAGTCGCGATGACCGCTGACGATTCGAATTCGCGAAGCGTTTTGCGTAGCGCGTGCATCAGTCCCGCGAGCAATGGCGGATGAAGGTGGGTCTCCGGTTCGTCGATGAGTACAAGTGAATAGGGCTCTAGATTGGCGACTAGGCCGAGAACGATCAACAGAGCGATCTTGTGACCGGTGCTTCGCTCAATAAACCACTTTCTTGCATCGGTTTCTCCAAAGGCGACTAACGCAAATAGAGCATCCGAATCAGCCAGCTCTTGCCCCATATTGTTGAGTGCTCGACCTAATGCCTTTTGCCGATCCTGAATGACGATCTTGCGCACAAAGGCAATGAACTCGTCAGCGAGTTTTTCGATGCTTTTCAGACGAGTAACCGCCTGTCGCTCCTGTCGACCATTGACGGCGCCATTCGCGCCTTCATTGTTGGCTTCAACCTCAGCCAGTAAATCGCGCAGACCGATAAAGGTGTATCGCCCCCGCCCCTGCTGCATCTCCTTGAGAACTTGAACTTGATCTCTTTCGTCTGTAGTTGGGAATAAGAAACTGTCGAAAGGACTGAATGCAACAGTCACGATGCGGGTGAATCCAATGCCCTCCGGTGCAAGCTCGCCAAGCTCCTGCATCCTTGATTGCACTCTTGCCGATGGTGATGCGTAAGCAATACGAGCCAAGCGCGCGAGAACGGTACTCTTTCCACATCCGTTGCGGCCAATAAGGATGTTCACGCGATCCGGAAGGTCATTGTTGTACCTAAGCGAGGGAGGCTCACCTGTCGAGGCATCGAACTCGAACTTCGTGCTCCACCCTCGCAGCGTGAAGCTGAAGGATGGAAGGGCATTTGCCGCAATGTCGTAGTGCCCTTGAACAAGACCTGTTGCTTGCATTCGGAACCTTTTCCCTTGGTCCGACTGATCTCTGAATAGAGAGATCGACCAGCCAGGCTCCTTTTCAAACTTATTCAGTAAGTCCGGGTGAGCAACTACATCTCGCAACGAGTGGAGGATATGGATGCCAATGTTCTTTAACTCACTCAGGCGTTGGTAGTAGTCCAGCGACTGACCCACTGAGCAGAACGCATCCTCCAACTCATAGAAGTTGCTGGTGATCAAGAGCGGATCTTTCTTGACCTGCCCAGCCTTAAGGATTTTTACGGCACCTATCTCCGTCTTCTCAAGCTGTCCACTGGCATCTAGTCCCCAATAGGTCAGGTGGTACTGAGTGCGAAAGAAATGATCGTTCCAGTTGTCTTGCTCAAGAACGAAGCAAGGTTCGGGGACGCTTGCGACGTCAGCACATGGCTTGACCACGATGAACTGCAGTTTTGTCATTTGCTGTGTCCTCCCTCAGGCTTAGTATTTGCTTGCAATTTTGCCTAAGGACATGGACCCTGCGCACGTCTTTGCCTGACGCCTTAAATATTTTTTGATTTGGAATCGTACATAAGGGTGGTGTGCAACGACTGGTTGAATTCTGGTACTTAGGTCAGTTTTGCAGCGGTTGCGGTCAGTGAACGCTGTTTGTCGTATGGCCGGTCCTGCGCTCATTCTGGCCATCCCGTCGCCGGCCAGATCAAGCTCCGAGCGTTCTGATTGACGGTTAGCAGGCCGCTCGCTCATGAGTCCGTGGTGGGAGGTAAATTCGAGGCCCCGAGACCGTCTCAGATTGCCCCTGATCTGTCGACCACCTCCAACCTGCCCAGCTTCTCTTACCCCGGCTATCGTCGTTGTGATAGCTAGGCCTTGGTTGAGAGATTCCTAAGAGCCCCGACCTCTCTGCCGGGGGTCGTGTAACATTCCGTAAAGATGACGGCGTGTGTGCGCCGCAAAGGGAGGTTAGATCATGCCGTTCGACCATCAGGGTTGTTTGCGTAGTGGCAATTCCATGCGTTCGGGGAGCCTGCGGTGACCGCTCCGGGAGTGGCCCTTCCGGACGACTTTTTCCAGGAAGTCCAGCAGATCTTTCGCCAGACGCCGGCGCTTCTTGTGGGTTCCGGGTTTTCTTGCGGGTACGGTCTGCCCGGCATGTGGGCACTAGGCGCCCACCTGGAGGCCAAGGTTGGCCCTGGCTTGGTGTCAGCGGAGGCGCAGGCGCTTTGGGCCAAGTCACTGCCGGCGGTGCACGACAACCTCGAAGCTGGGTTGAACACGATCCCTCAAGGCGTGGCTGGTCGTGAGGAGATTGTTGCGGCCATCCGGGGCGAGACGGCCAAGCTCATTCTTGCGGCCACCGAGAAGGCTGAGAGCGACATCCTGGCACTGAATGCAGCCGAGCTCGCGCCAGTTCGGTTGTTGAAGATGCTCTTCTCGGGTTCGCCGCAGAACTCGGAGTGCATCTCCGTCATCACGACCAACTACGACACCCTCATCGAGCTGTTCTGCGATCTCGCTGAGCTCGCCCTGGATACGGGATTCGTTGGACATCGTCGGCGCAAGCCGAGGGCTGGATCAATCTTCCAAACGCAGTACAGCCGCAGCTGGGCGCCTGAGAAGCGGGGCGGCGTGCAGATCGACCACAGGCCGTGCAAGACCATCCGCTTGCACAAGCCGCACGGCTCCATCAGTTGGCTGACCACCGAGCACGGGCCTATCGAGGTGCTGAACGCAGATTCGGTTGCTGCGCGTGCAATTGTGGTTCCAGGACCGTCAAAGTATCAGGATGCGCTGGTGAACGTCCTGTTCGACTCGATGCGTACAGAAATGAACAGTGTCATCACCAACGCCTCGGCTTTGCTCTGCCTGGGCTTTGGTTTCAACGATGACCACCTTCAGGGAGTTATCCGTGATCGGCTGAATGCCGGGATGCCCATGGTTATGTTGACCCGTGGCAAGACTCCCAGCATCGAGGAGGTGTTGAGAACCTACCCCCATGTCATTGGCGTCTTCAGCGATGGCACCGGTGCCGAAATTCACTGGCGCGGGACAACCATGCATAACGCCACACCGCTTTGGCAGCTCGACGATTTTTTGAAGACATTCTTGGAGTGATGCAAACGTATGAGCATTTTCTCGTTCACAGAAGAACAAGGCATCGGCGAGGTTCGCAGCGTCGAGACTGCGCGCATCACGGTCCGAGTGACCGATGGCCAGCGCCTCCAGAAGGCACGCGTTGGGCGTCTCGTCGCCATCCAGTCCATGGGCGATGAATGGCTCATCGGCATCATCGAGCGGGTCTGGCGGCATCCTGTTGAGCTACCGACTCTTGCCGAGGCCGAAATGCCTGCGGACCAGGCGGCCATCCAGCAGGAGGAGAACGGCGTGGCTATCAGCCTCGTCGGCACCTACCGTGCTCGTGACGGGCAGAAGCGGGATACCTTCTCGCGCGCAGTCTTCGCGTTGCCTGAGATCAATCGCCCAGTTTTCCCTATCGAGGAGAAGTCTCTCGAAGACTTCATGGGCATTCTCAGCGCCTCGTCGAAAGCCGATGCTGCTGCTCCGCTGAAGGTTGGCACCTACACCCTTGATGGCAAAGCGACCGCCTACATCGACGGCGACAAGCTCTTCCAACGCCACGCGGCGTTGCTGGGTAGCACCGGTTCTGGAAAGTCCTTCACGGTGGCTTCAATCCTGGAGCAGTCTGCCCAGTTGCCCCACACGAACATGATTGTTCTGGATCTGCACGGCGAATACTCCAGCATGAAGTTCGCGTCACACTACCGGATTGCTGGCATCGGCGACCTCAAGAACGCGCGCGAGGGGGCGATCTTCTTGCCTTTCTGGTTGCACACCTACGACGAGATGCAGTCCGTTTTCGTGGATCGCTCCGGCGACAACGCACCGAACCAGGCGCTCGCGTTGATGGATTCGGTGATTGAGATGAAGCGAGGCGCCATAGAAGCACTGAAGAGGCAGGACTTGCTGGATGGCTTCACGGTGGACACGCCTGTTCCCTACCGTCTATCCGAGCTGGTTCAGTCTCTCGACTTGAAGAACGAGGAAGTAATTCCTACGGGAGAGGAGTATGTAAGCGGTGCCAAGAAGGGCCAGCCGAAGACCGAGAAGGGGCCCCTGAATGGCAAGCTGTCGCGGTTCCTCATCCGGCTGAAGACGAAGATGAACGACAGACGGTACGCGTTCATGTACCAGGCTCCGGCGGAATACGAGACCTACGACGCATTACATGCCCTAGCGAAGAAGCTTCTGGGAACCGGCAATATCAAGGATGGTGTGAACCCGGGCATCAAGATCATCGACTTCTCGGAGGTCCCTTCAGACATTCTTCCTGTGGTCATTGGTCTGGTGGCCCGCCTCGTGTACCAAGTTCAGTTCTGGAGTGACCCGGGGCCAGCCGGCGATGAGCGACATCCAGTGGTCATCGTCTGCGATGAAGCGCACCTCTACCTGCCAAGCTCGGCCGCATCCACCGGGCCGCTCGAGAGGCGAGCGCTCGAGAACTTTGAGCGCATCGCCAAGGAAGGTCGTAAGTACGGCGTCGGCTTGCTGGTGGTAAGTCAGCGTCCCTCGGACGTGAGCACAACCATCCTCAGCCAGTGCAGCAACATCATCAGCCTGCGCTTATCGAACAAGACTGACCAGGGCGTGGTGAAGCAGCTCCTACCAGAGAGTTTGGAGGGGCTAATGGAGGTGTTGCCGACGTTGGATGTAGGCGAGGCGGTCGTGGTCGGTGACGCAACGCTCCTGCCAACGCGAATCCGGATGAACAAGCCAGTCCACGAGCCTCGCAGCGCGACGATCGCCTTTTGGTCCCGGTGGGCGAAGCCCAAGAAAGAAATCGACTTGGTGGCCGCCGTCGAGAACATGCGTCGGCAGTCGCGAACTGCTTGACGGCCTACAAGGGCTTCCCCGTTCGGCAAGTCAGGCGCCAGTTGCCAACCAGTGATGACGGCGCGCCGCGCTGAACTCACAACAAAACCGAGACCATCTGATCAGAGACAGGGAGAGGAACATGTTCTGCACCATCGACAAGAGCAAGGGACTTCTGTTCTTCACCCACGATCTCGACCAGTCCATACGGGCGACCATTCGGAAGATGCAGCAGGAGGTCGAGAGGTTGGAAGAGAACCGGCTGCTCAGCACTCCGCCTGAAGACCTAAAGCGGTACATGGTTGAGAGGCATGGCATTACGCCGATAACGCTGCTGCGCGACGAGTGGTATGCCGACTATCAGGATGCAGCGGTTGATTTACGGCACGACCCCATGCGATGGATTGATGACCGGAGCCGCCCGGTCATGGTGGCGGGCGAGCGTGTCGAGGTTCGCATCCCCTTCGAGGGCGAGAGTGAGCTGTTCTACGCGAAGGCCGACACCTTTTCGCTCAACCCGCCCCGCGCCGTCATTGAAAAGGACGAGATCGTCCTGCGCTACGAAACCCCTGCTGACCAACCCCGCGACATCCGCGCGCTGGTCGACCAGACCCTTAAGGAGATCGAGCAGCATCTGGGATGGCAGCGCCCGATGATCGACGCGCACAACCAGAGCCTCCCACAGGCTGCGGAGCAAGCGATCCACCAGCGGCGCGAGCGCCTGCTGGCACAGTCACAGCGCGCGGAGGCACTCGGCATCCCGATCCGGCGGCGCGCTGACGCACCGAAAACCTACGCGCTCCCTACGGTGAAGCGCAAGGCGGTTCCGACCTTGCCACCGGCGACGACGGCGCAGTTCAAGCCCGAACCGGCGCTCACCATAGAGCTGTACGAGCACATACTGAAAGTGGTGCAAGACATGGCGCTCGTCATGGAACGCAGCCCCGATGCTTTCAAGGCGATGAATGAGGAAGCTCTGCGCCAACACTTCCTCGTGCAGCTCAACGGCCAGTTCGAGGGCAAGGCAACGGGCGAGACCTTCAACATGGCGGGCAAGACCGACATCCTCCTGCGCGAGGGCGACCGCAACGTCTTCATCGCCGAGTGCAAGTTCTGGAAGGGGCCGAAAGCCTTCGGCGAGGCCATTGATCAGTTGCTTGGCTACACCACGTGGCGCGATAGCAAGACAGCGATCCTCGTTTTCAATCGTGGCACCGAGACCTCAACCGTTCTCACCGGCATCGACGCTGTTGCCAAGGCGCACGGCAACTTCAAGCGCGTCGTGACGTGGCCACATGAGAGCGGCTTCCGATACACCCTTCATAGCAGCGGCGACAAGAACCGCGAGTTGGTCCTGACCGTGCTCGTGTTTCACGTACCGACATAGCGAAACCGTGATGCCTTACGGACAAGCGTATGGCAACGGCGAATGGCAGGCTCTGACGTCAACTGCTGTTGGATGCCGAATCCTGACCGGCAGCAATCAGCCTAAAGCTGAACTAGTGCTTTGCTGCGATCGTTGCCGGAAATAGCCCACGGACGATTCTCCGCTTACCGTATCAATCTGTTTTTGCACAGAAATCCGTCTGCAATGTAAGGAAGTCAGACGCTCGATTGCAGCCGGTATTTGTGGGCTGTGTTCAGTACTCATGGGCACCCAGTACGGAAATATCAAATTGCATTGGTCATCGAGCACTATGGGGAGCTTTGCTTGACACGTCTTGAGAAGACGGGCCCTAGAGTCGAGTTATGAATTAATGCCGCGCATCAAGCTGGCGTTTTTCCAAGTCGCAATTACCGGCTCTATCTCAGTATTTTTCGAGCTCAGTTCAACTAAAAATTGCTGCATCTCTTGATTCCGATCTGGGTGAGTTGTGGTCCACCGCAAAAGCCAAGCTGCGCATCCTTGAATAGCCAACTCGCGAATTCCTGATGTTGACCCTGGAAGCTTTACGCCCAAGAGCATGATGCAAAGTGCATCAGGGTGATCTATCTCGATTAGCCGACTAAGCACTGATTCCACCTGATAAGGCGCAGGCAGAACTTTAGCGGTGGACTTTTTGTAGATAAGCGGAATGATTTCAACCACTGAGGCTGCAAAGCACCTGCCTCTAATTTCGGTGAGCGATTTATCAATCTTAATGTTGACTCTCTCTTGCTCTCCGTAGTTACTTGCAGCCCTCATAAATGCTGTCATTTGTTCACGGAATTCACGCTGAGAAAGTTGGTATGACGGAGGTCTGCCACGCAAACGGACGACTGTTCCACAAGGGGTAATGGCCCTCCAAAGCCAACAAGTGAATTGATCTTTGACGTTATCTTCATTTAGTTCCATGTCCAACAGGTCGAACAGCGGCGACCTGTACAGTTCTGCGAACTTTGCTGATTTCGTTAACGCCCACGGTAGCCGTCCATCGCTAGTACGCGGCCTACTCGTTAATCCTTTTATATATCGTTTGAATGATTTTGACTCCTTGGGGGACTCGCGAATTAATGTGCTTTTATCTGAACGATAAGCCGTTTCCAAAGCTTCATAAGACAGTCCTAAATCATCTTTCAAGACTCCGAAAGAGAGCATCGCTCTCAACGTTTCTCCTCTGGAGTTCGACGGTTGACCCTTAGTTCTGGGCCTTCCGCTTAATGAACGGCGCTCCAAAGGTGGGATCGTTGAGAAGGGGGGCGAATTATTCAAACTGTCCGATTTTCTTGCCATCTATGAGGCACTGCTGAAATTAGCAACAATGAGCAACATGCTTAGTCGCATTTTCGATGCCATAGCCCGTACGCCAGAAAAATGATGAATCAATGAGAGCTTCAGTTTCTTCAGTGTTGACCGCCTTAGAGGGGGCGCCACTTCGCACCTCTGAGCAGGTTCGTGCCCTTTTTAATGAAAGCGGGGTTCCGATTTCAGACTGGGCGCGCGAGCGAGGATTTAGCGTTGTTTTGACGCGCATGGTGATCGCAGGAAAACGCAAGTGTTTGCGTGGCCAATCACACCAAATTGCAGTGGAACTTGGCATGAAACGAGGAAAACTTTCTAGCCAGCCCTAAGGCAAAAAATCCCAAGGATTAAGGAGAAACACAAACCAGAAAAAACAAACGCCAACCCTCTTTTCAGAAGATCGGCGTTGCTCAGCAGTCTAGAAGTTAAGACCACCTAGGTTTAGGCCCCATAGGTCGGAATTTACTCCTGAGTTGCGGGCAGCGTCAACCCATGTGCGCTGACTATTTTGTTGCGTGCTGGGTCAACTCGCACCTACAAGCAGGAGTTTTCATGACCCGTAAGGTCGTTACCCGCGCACCTCATCGTGAGGTGGGCATCGTCAATGCAGGATGGCTGCTGGACCATCCCGTGCAACACGAATCACATTTGGAGCGTCGCTTCATCATCGCAGCGCTGAGCTGCCCGGTGGTCTGTGACATCCAGCATCAACCTTTCACCTTGCAACTGAGTGAAGCCGGGGCTGCCAGAAAGTACACCCCAGACTTTCTGATCACATTCCGTGATTCAACAAGCCTCGTGGTGGAAGTCAAACCTCAGGCCTACCTCAAACGCCACGAGGAACGGCTGCATGCAGCAGAGCAGGTGCTGCAGTCCCAAGGACAGCGTTTTTTCGTTGCAACCGATACGCTGATTGACGGTAAGAACCTATCCGCACGCGCCATGCTGGTGATGCGCTACGGACGTATGCATTGCACTGAAGTCCAAGTTCAAGAGACGTTGAAGGCAATACGGCATGCAGGGCATGACAGCGTTTCAGTACAACAGCTCGTCGAACAAGGATTACCTGAGGGCATGGTGTGGAACCTCGTTGCACGACACCTATGTCATGTGCCATCGGACTTTCAGCTCGACCTAACTCAGTCCATTACGACCACCCCTTACGCAGGAGATTGCCATGATTACTTTCGGTCGTGGTTTGGTGCTGCGCAGCGGTGACCGGCAGCTCGAATTCGAGCGTGATCTGGGAGACGGGAGGGTGCAGTTCAAGTACCTCGATAACTTCGAGGTCTGCACTTTCCGAATGTCAAAGCTGTACCAGGGCATCTTGGACGGCCGCTACATCCCAGCGCATGTTCCTGCACACAGCGAACTATCGATTGATACACAGTCCCAGCCGCTACCGGCTGTACTGACGGAGCAACAGCAAGCATTGATTACTTTTCGGATGGGCTTTGTCCGGGCCTTTATCGATGATGGAAAAAGCGCCCCTCGCACGCGTACTCGCCGAGAGCTCATTTGCCAACAGGTATGGGATGTGTGGAGCTCAAATGTGACGTTGATGTTTAAACATCGCTTGATCAAAAAGCCGTCTGTAGGCGCGGTTGAGGTGTGGCTGCGCAAATTCCGTCAAGGTGATGCCAGCCCCTACGTTTTGCTTGATCAGCGGTCTTTGGTCGTACGTCCCAAACGCGTCGACACCAATGTCGATGCGTTAGTCGACCATGTTTTGGCTACGCACTATCTCAAGCTCAACGGAGTGTCTGCGAAGAAGGCGCATGGGATCATAAAAACACAGATCAAGCAAACTAATCAGCAACAAGGTTCTAGTTTGGCAGTGCCGTCCGAGAGCACCGTGCTGCGGCGGGTGCAGAGCATCCCACCCTACATATGCGACTTAAAGCGAGTGGGAGTAGGTTACGCACGTAACCAATGGCGCTACAGCCTGAAAGGGGACCAAAGCACTCGCATCTTAGAACGCGTGGAGATTGATCACACGCTGCTCGATATCTGGGTGCTAGATCCTCGAACCGGAATTCCTTTGGGCCGCCCCTGGATCACTATGGTGATTGATCGTTTCTCGGGGTATCTGTTAGGTGTGTATATCAGTTTCTACGGCCCTTCAGTGGCAACCGTAGCCAGTGCTATCAAGGAGTCTATTTTTCCGAAAGACAGATACACCGAGATGCTGCGATCGCCACAGCTGGCATGGACTGCCATGGGGTGTGCTGAAACTTATGTCGTGGATAACGGATTGGAGTTCCATGCGCAGCAGTTTCAACGGATTGCATGGGAATTACGCTCTGACCTGATTTACAACCCAGTGCGTAGCCCTTGGTACAAATCCTCGATTGAACGGACGATCATGGAGACCAACAGGGCGCTACCTTTGCATGGCAAAGTGCACCGTCCTCTTGCTAATGCAGTCCGCATCAATCCGGCGAAGTCGGCAGCGGTAACGTTTGATGACTTGTGCACGTGCCTGATTGAGTGGGCATCACAAGTACATCCTCTGCGTATCCACCCCAAGACGCTAGTGCGTCCGTGGGATTTATGGGAGGAGGGAAGAGCCTCCACACCGCCGCCCGCCCTTCCTCCCAATCTATCCGGCTTGGACTTGATGTGTGGCTTAGGGACTCATCGTCGAGTTGATGGCGATGGTGTGCAATTCAACTATCTGAGATTTAACTCGCTTGAGCTCAGAGACTATCAACGCAGCCACGGCTCAGGATTTCGCACCGAAATACGGTTCAACCCAGAGAATCTTCGGCAAATATTCGTGCAGTTGCCCAAGGCACGGTCTTGGTTAACTGTGCCGTTGCAAAGACCGATGTTCTCGGGTGATTGGCCTGTGTCTTTGATGCAGCTCCAGATACTTCGAGATGAGGCTGGCCGCAAGCTCACCAAGGCCAATGCGCCGCAGATGCTTGAAATGGCGTTGAACAACCTCAGTGAGAGCTGGCAAGAAGCTACCTGCCGAGGTATTCAAAAACGTCCAGACCAGAAGCTTATACGCCTGCAAGGCATGACTTCCGTCCCTATGACGCTTACAGCTTCTGCCGCTCCTGCTCTTAGTCAAATGCCGCCACTTGAGCTAAGCCCTGCCATGTATGAGGCATTGCCAGAGGTCATCCCATTCAAAACATTTTCTCTCGATGAGGACTGAGATGCGTAATCCAGATTTTTCCGGCACCCGCTCTCCTGAAGTTCTCAAAGTGGGCGAGCAACTCTTAAACGTTGTGGTAGACCATGCAGTATTTCGGCGCATCCGCGATGCTGCGTTGGACTTGGTGCACTCGATGCGGGTGCTTAAGAGCCCTTGCGGAATCTTAATTCAGGCTGATTCAGGGATGGGAAAGACCCTGCTGCTCGAGCTCATCCAACGGGAGCTGCAGGCCAATGCCCTAAGCGATCGCCACGAGACCTGTCTACGAATTGGACTCGACAGCGCTGTTGACACGCGCGCTATGGCGGAGAGCGTAATGCTGGCGTTGGGGTACCCCTCATTACCAAGCAGACCCAATCTTGTGGCCATGAACCATTTGGTGAAAGTAGGGTTTGAAAAGCGCAAACCCTGGGCGCTATTGATTGACGAAATGCAGCACGTCTGCGAAGGCAACAAGGACATCACTGCTCGCGCAGTGACCGACTGGCTCAAGGTTCGTATGGATGCCTTCAATACGCCAGTGATTTGTGCCGGTACCCATGTGCTTGAGCGCCTTCCAGTCATCAACCCACAGTTCACCAGCCGGGCATCTATAGGCTTCGTGATTTACCCGTTTGCCTTCGATGATGCCTGGCGCCAGCTACTTGCAGCATTTACCCAGACCATGTCCGGCACCGTAGATCTCAGCGTGATTAACACGGCTGCTTGTCGCCCTCTGCATGCGGCAACAGGCGGAAATATGCGTGCACTCAAACGTGTGTTGGCCTTCGCCTGTATGCATGCAGCCACGCAAGAGAAGCGGGTTGTCACGATGGAATCTTTGGCTATTGCATTTGTTGACGCGAAGGGGCAAGTGGCAGAGCAATCCAACCCTTTTAAGGTACAGCGTCGCGAGGTATCCAAATGATGCAAGCAGCGCATGTAAATCCCCCGGACCTAAGCCTTCGCACGCAACTTTTGGCAGCCAAGCCAGCGCTACCCAATGAAAGCCTTGCCTCATGGGTGCAGCGTGTCTGCGGAGACCATCAGTACACCATGCCGATGTTGATTCGATCCATTGGTTATGAGCCTCGGTTGCGAGATTGGGATCTCCCGATTCCACACGCTATTTGGGCGCAAACAAAGCAGCTACTGCCATTGGGACCTGAGCACGACCATCCCTCACTATCGACTCTGGGAGCTCTGTGCTCTCACATCCATCCCGCCCAGTTGCTATGGCATGAGCGTCGAATACCCCGATACCGTTGGTGCCGAGAATGCTTCAAACGGGATGAGGTTCCCTATCTGCGTTGGTTTTGGCGATTGTCTGCTTTAACGTGGTGTCCGATCCACAGCCGCTTGTTGTCGGAAGTTTGCCCAATATGTGGTGTTCCGCTGCTGATGCATACCAGCCGTTTAGTCGCTTCTGGCAGGCATGGGCAAGCATCAACGTTGGCCCACTGTGACAACTGTGGCATGCCATTGAGAGATCCAAAACCTCGTTGGAAAGTAGCAAAAGACGAGACGACAGTTCCGCTGGAAATCTTGCTCAGCCGCTTGGGAGAACTTCACCGTTTCGTCGACGTAGCGGCTGCGCATCGGGCTCGTTCATATCTAGCGCCCATGCTGCCTGCTGTTCCCAAAGAAGAGAAGCGTAACGCTCCTCGCCTGGCATTGAGCAAGGCAACGGACACACCTTTCCATCGCACGCCAGAGGGGCTAACTGCTAGGGAGGTGAGGAAACGGTTGTTCTACGAGAAAGCGTGGCTGCGGTCTGTTCAGTGCAGTGAACGTCTTTTGGCAACAATGGGACACAACACTGCGCTTTCCAAAAACTACAACGTCTACAAGAAGAAAGCCAAGAAGATTCAGTGGAGTTGGAACCTTGATGCCAATGCACGCGTGGCAATGGCTGGCTTGCTACGCATCACGCGGTGGGAGAAGTTGGCCGCTCGTGAAGCCAAGGAACAGGGATGAGACGAGAGATCACTTGCAATGCCCCTCAGTCTGTTCAGTTTCCTTATCAAGACGAAATCATGGAAGGGGAATCCGGCCAAGGCTATGTCCTACGGATGTCTTTGCTCAATGGTCTTCGGAGTGTCGTCACGATCAAAGCACTACTGGGCAAGACCCACGCGATGGCCTTCGATGCCCACGATGCGCAATACATTGCACATTGGTTCGGAGCAAGCGAGCAGCGCTTGGTATTTGCACTGGAGCAGATACCACTAGGCAAAAGGTCATTGGGCTGCAGTTTCGCAGGTCATCTGCTGGGTCGAAGCTATTTTCTGGTGCGATCTTTTCCCAGGATTTGCCCAAATTGCATTGAAGAGCTTGGCTACTGCCGGCTGGCGTGGGATCTGGCGCTGTGTGTGGCTTGCGTGCGCCACCGGCGTGTACTGATCGACGCGTGTCCGTGGTGTACACGGCCAATATCCTGGAACCGAGCTGCAATGAATGCTTGTTCCTGTGGATGCCTTTGGGTCGAGAATGGTGCAGCAGATCCGCCTTCAAGTGACGAGCTTCTCATTGCGCATGCCATTGATTTGCGAGTGCCTGATGGAAGTCGAGATGGAGGATGGTGCTCCCTGATTTCGCCATGGAACAGTTGGGGTGTGCTCCTTCGGCATCTAAGCCTTGACGGAGTGATGCGCATCGTCTTCGCTTTGGCGACTGCTGCAGCTTATGACTTCACTGCACCCGTAGAGCCGCGTTTGCGACGTGCCATGCCGAAAATCCAGCAGACGATTCGTATGGCATCAGGCTTCGGGCGCAAAGTCGCACAGCTCGAACCCATCAGCCTTCGTACTCACCGCCCCAGCGTCTTGATTGATCTGCTGTGCGACTTCGTAGCGTCCCCTGGTGAAGAAAGCAGCACCGACTTCAGCACTGCGCAGTCCATGCTGCATTGGTTGTTATCCAATTCGCCTAAATCAACCTTGGATTCTCGGCATGCTTCATTGGCACAGTTGACGCTTTTTTGATGTGGTCGTGAATGCCTCTGGCCCCTGCTTTGCTGATCAGAGGTGCTCGCTTCACTCAGCTATCTGGTGAGGCGTGACCATCGATTCCAGCCTGGAGTTGAGCTGCTGCAGCTTCCCACGCGGGGGAGGGCATAAAGCCCAAACGTAATGTGTGCGCATAGAGGTGGTTGACCATTTCCAGCGACGCATTCACTTCACGGGCACAACGCCAGATCAAGCTGGGCTCAATTTCATTAAAAAATGGAGCAAGGATTCCATTCGCAGTCCGGCTGGATGCACTTAAGCAGCCATTGCGGAACGATGCAACGACATCAGACGCACTTACGATGCGCCCGTATGGCACGTTCATATGGTTTGCGATAAGGGATGCTCCTGACATGCGTCTAATTGTCTAATACCACGAGCACCGTACTGGTAGGCAGGGTTCCATCAAGTAGTTATGGACGGAAAAAGCATGCTTGGAGCTCTCACTGATGGACGGTAACCGAGGCTGCGCTCCCGTTTTGCCTACGGCTGCTATGCAGCGAGAAGCGGCTCTCCACTGAGGTGGGCTAACCGGCCCCTTCTGGCCAGTAGGCGACGGTCTCACAGCGACCCAAAGGAGACCGCCAAACTGCTAGCGTATGAATTCGCCGGTCTGAGCGGCTTTCGCGTAGGCCCGGTGGAATGATGGGTTAGCCAACATTGTTCTGGTCCAAATGAAATACCTTTGTGCCATCTGGCGTATGACACCGAAATACAGGAATTTCCTCACTCTCAGTTCGATCCTGTTCAAATAACACAACCAGTTCAGAAATTAAGGAGCGCCATGAATCTGCTATTTGAGGAGGAATTTGTGGACTACCAGGCATCAAGCCAAGAGCCCATGGTAAAAATTCTTCGCCCACGAAAAAATGTGCAGTCTTAGCAGAAATGATCGCCAAGTAGGTGTTCCCGGCATTCAGAGCGCACATGATCGAATTAATCCATGCCTCCGCATCCCCACGCTGTCTAAGCGCGCAAGTCAGAAATCGGTATCCGGCAATTGAGTAATGGCCATTACGTGCAGCAAATATTCCAGCATTAAAGTTAAGCAAACCGTCAATTGCATTCTTGTTTATAAGTGGGCGTAGGTGCGTAACTAATTCATCTTCATTCATAGACGTAGATATTTGCAATACTTCGTGTTCGCATTCCTCGATTACCGAGACAGTTTGCGATTCCAAACCCCACAGTCCGCGAAGCTCATTGCATAACAATAAGAGAAGCTCGACATAGGTTCTATTGCGTTCAGGTACTTCAGGTAGTGCAATTTGGAGTTGCTCGCTGGCTTTTGCGAATTGACCCGCATGCAAGAGAGCATCTCCGAGGCGCCAACGGGTTTCGGAAGAATCTTCCAGAAGAAGTGATTCTTCATAACAGCGTGCGGCTTTTTCAAAATTTTCTATTTCAAAATTTGCTGCTCCGAACTCGCTCCAAAAATAAGGCCTGCGACCGTATGCAGAATCTTTTGCTATGGCGATACTGTATGCGTCACAGGCTTCTTCCCAGTTCCCTTGGCTAGCCAGTGAGTTACCCAAGTTATAAGCAAACGGACCAGCATTCTCCGGGATAGGTGGTTTTTCCAGCCACTGCCGAAGCAAAGCAGTCCAGGAGTGTGCCTCACCATATTTCCACGATGAAGCCGCGCATGTTGTCGAGAACAGGAGCCACTGCAATGACGAATCGGCTTCACCGTTTAGCAGAGGGGCAATCATTTCTACGGCTGGCATGAGCCCTAAAGAAAAAATCATTGCGTCGAAGAACTGAGGTCTTAGCACTTCTCCAGCGGCGCGATATAGGAGCGGTGCTGAAACGCTAGCAAGTGATCTTGCAAAGAGAACCCGTTCATATCGACATGCGCAAAGGAATGTCGCCAATAGCGCATATTCTACTAGCTCACCTTCCTTTAAGCCATCCTGGTGATGAATTACGAACCCTGGTAATCCACTGTAGCTAGCAGCGATCTTGGTAGGAGTGAAGTTTAAATTAAAATGGCCAACTGCCATTTCTCGCGTGAAAAATTTGAAGCTCTTTGATTTTATTTCGCTAGCTATCTTTGCGGCAATGACTGGTGCGACATCGTTGTTTCCTAATTTCTCAATGGTGACTTCGTACGGCGGGATAAGTGGCTCAAATAGTGCCTGCCTTCTTGCATGAAGGTATCTTTCAACTTCCGCCGGAGAAATAGTTATATCCCATGCCTTCAATAAACCGGCCACGTCTAAGGATTCATTTCCGGGCTTCATAAGCCAATCTACATCATGCAACCAGCACCACTGCAACTTTTTTGTTTTATCGAAGTACCGAAAAAGTGCAACTGGGTCAGTATGAGCAGACCAGTATTCGAAATGCGAGCGGTCTAGTCTTAAAAGATCATCGCTTTCATTTTTGTCAGTGGCCTTAACTTGGCCGTAGAAGCGAATTCCTGTGCGGTCCCCATTCTCGGAAAATACCTCTACTTGAACATCGATCCCGTAGTCTCGTGTAAAAGGATGAATGGTCCAAGTGTCTGGAAATACATCCCGTAAGAAAGCGAGCGATCGTTCTTCGAGGATATGGCTACGTATCCGATTAGGCATGATGTGAGCTAGATTTAGAAGGCATACAACAGGCATACCTAGTTCGCCCAATATTGTAAGCATCTGAAACTTTGCGGGAAAATTAGCTGCCGACGCGTTTGAAAAATCCTAAAAATTTTGATCTCCACCTCTGGTGGAGGCTAAAGATCAATGTCCGAAAGTGGCCGATAGCACCATTTCACTGATGCCTCCAAAAGTAGTCACCGGCTGATTTTCTGTTCAGTTCGAGCGTCTGCTCTGGGGGTTCATGTTGACTTCACACTCCCGGCCATGAGCAGCCGGTGAGCACGAACACCCGGCAGGCAGTTTCAGGCTGATCTCGGAAGTACAGGCTTCGCATGGCGAACGTCCGCTTCGCCCAAAAC
>CAUQST010000014.1:0-95024 GCA_963520865.1 uncultured Comamonas sp. | reverse complement strand
TACCTACCGTGAAAGGGTAGTGTCCTAGGCCTCTAGACGATAGGGTCATAACCTAGAAATCGTTTCCGATTAAAAAAGCGCCCTTTGAATCAAAGGCGCTTGTTCAATCAAGCAACGTTTAAAACTGGCGGAGTGGACGGGACTCGAACCCGCGACCCCCGGCGTGACAGGCCGGTATTCTAACCAACTGAACTACCACTCCTGGCAGGAAGCTTTGCTAGCTACTTTGTAGCTTCAAGCGCCTCAAACTTGGCGACCCTACGGGGATTCGAACCCCGGTACCTACCGTGAAAGGGTAGTGTCCTAGGCCTCTAGACGATAGGGTCATAACCTAAGAACCGATTTCTCGCTTCTGATAAATCTTGGTGGAGGTAAACGGGATCGAACCGATGACCTCTTGCATGCCATGCAAGCGCTCTCCCAGCTGAGCTATACCCCCACTTGACAACACAACAATTTAGTTATTGTGCTGCACAGAGACTCGAATTATAGACAGGTTTTTAGCGGTTTTTCAAACGCGAGAGAATTTTTTCACGCCCCAGCAATTCCAGTACGGCATCTACCGATGGCGTATGCGCTGTACCCACGGTCAATACACGCACTGGCATGGCCAAAACGGGCATTTTCACACCCTGCTCCTTGAGCACTTCTTTAATCGCAGCAGAAATGGCTTCTTTATTCCATTGCACAGTTTCCATGACAGCCGCGAATGCATCCAGCACTGGATTAGCAGCTTCGGTCACGTGCTTGGCAAAGTCTTCCTCGTTACGCTCTACACCGTCGACATAGAACAGCTTGGCCCAGTTGGCCAAATCCACCAGGGTTTCGCAACGGTCCTTGAAGAGTGCACAAATGCGCACAAAGCGGTCATCCGCATCAATCAAGGCTTCAGCCACACCAGCCTTGATCAGAAAAGGCTTGGCCTTGGCGGCCAGGGCTACATCGTCCATTGCCTTCAAGTGCTGGGCATTCACCCAGCGCAGCTTGGCTTCATCGAACTGGCCTGCACTGCGGCCCAAGTGGTCCAGATTGAACCACTCCAAAAATTGCTGGCGCGAGAAGATTTCGTCGTCACCGTGGCTCCATCCCAAGCGGGCCAGATAGTTCACCATGGCATCGGCCAGGTAGCCTTCATCGCGGTACTGAGTTACAGCTTTAGCGCCATTGCGCTTGGACATTTTTTCGCCCTGCTCGTTCAGCACGGTAGGCAGGTGGGCAAACACGGGCACTGCAGCACCCAAAGCCTCAAAGATGTGAATCTGGCGAGGCGTGTTGTTCACATGGTCGTCGCCGCGGATCACGTGGGTAATGGTCATATCCATATCGTCCACGCACACGCAGAAGTTGTAGGTTGGCGTGCCGTCTGGGCGGGCGATCACCAAGTCATCCAGCTCCGAGTTCTGAAACTCAATGCGACCCTTGCACTTGTCTTCCCAGGCAACGATGCCGTCCTTAGGGGTCTTGAAGCGCAGCACGGGTTTGACGCCTTCAGGAATAGCAGGCAGCACCTTTCCTTCTTCAGGACGCCATGTGCCGTCATAACGGGGCTTTTCCTTGTTGGCCATCTGCTTTTCGCGCAGCGCATCCAGCTCTTGCATGCTCATGTAGCAAGGGTAGACATAGCCTTTGGCTTGCAATTGGGCCAGCACTTCCTTGTAGCGATCCATACGCTGCATTTGAAAGAACGGGCCCTCGTCGTGGGTCAGTTCCAGCCATTGCATGCCTTCGATGATCACATCCACAGAAGCCTGGGTAGAACGCTCTACATCGGTATCTTCAATACGCAAGATGAAATCACCGCCATTGGCGCGCGCAAAAGCCCATGGATACAAGGCCGAACGGATATTGCCCAAGTGGATAAAACCAGTGGGCGAAGGTGCAAAGCGGGTGCGAATTTTTTGTGTCATTACAGTGTGTCCAGTCCGCGGGAAAGATCGGCCTTGATATCGTCCAAGTACTCCAAGCCCACGGAGATGCGAATAAGTCCCTGACCCAGGCCAGCAGCTTGACGCTGCGCTTCAGTCAGGCGGCCATGCGAGGTGCTGGCGGGATGGGTGATGGTGGTTTTCACATCGCCCAAATTAGCCGTAATGCTACACACCTGTGTATGGTCGACCACGTGAAAGGCATTCTTTCTCAGGTTTTCCGGCGTATCGCCCACGATGTCAAAGGACAGCACGCCACCACCCAGGCCATTTTGCTGGCGCATTGCCAGCTCGTACTGCGAATGGCTCTTCAGGCCGGGGTAGTACACGCGCGCCACTTTGGGGTGCGCCTCTAGCCATGCAGCTAGCTCCAGCGCTGCAGCGCTTTGCGCTTTGACGCGCAAGGCCAAGGTTTCCAAGCCCTTCATCACCGTCCATGCATTGAACGGCGCAGCATTCAGGCCACCGCTGCGCAGGAAAGTACCCATCACCTTATCCACCAAGGCGATAGAGCCACACACAGCGCCAATCATGGTACGGCCTTGGCCATCCAGAAATTTGGTGCCCGAGTGCACCACAATGTCAGCGCCCAGCTTTGCGGGCTGCTGCAACACAGGTGTGGCAAAACTGTTGTCTACCGCCAGCAAAGCGCCATGGGCGTGCGCCAGCTCGGCCAAGGCTGCGATATCGCACAGGTCGGTCAGCGGGTTGGTGGGAGTTTCTGCAAAGAACAGGCGCGTGTTGGGCTTGATGGCAGCCTTCCACTCGCTGATATCGGTTTGCGAGACAAATGAGGTCTCGACACCAAAGCGCGCCATCTCGGTGCCCAGCAGCTTGATGGTGGAGCCAAACATGGACAGCGAACAGATCACGTGGTCACCCGCCTTCAGCGTAGTCAGTGCAACCAGCAAAATGGCTGACATGCCCGTGCTGGTGGCCACGGCGCATTCCGTGCCTTCCATCGCCGCCAAGCGCCGCTCAAAACTGGTTACGGTGGGGTTGCCGGTGCGGCTGTAGGTGTAGCCGTCTTCCTGCGCTGCAAAGCGGCGTGCAGACGTTTCACAGTCGGGCTGCACAAAACTGCTGGTCATGTACAGCGCTTCGCAGTGCTCACCCCACTGGCTGCGGGGCAACGCTTCGCGCACCGCCAAGGTTTCAGGGTGCAAGCCTTGTGGAAGTGTTGAATCGGTCACGGCGGCTATTCCTTGTTATGTATTTACGTCTTTGTAGAGTGCAAATAACGATGTTGCACCACGAAAAAAGGAGCAACTTACGCAGAGTAGACAAGGAATTCAAAGCAAAACCACTTTGAAGTACTTATTCCACCTGCGCTAGCAGCTCCTTTTATTGTGCCTGCGGGCTTATGACGCCCGGTTGTGAGCTTAGAGCTTATTGCTCCTGAGCATTGGGCAGAGACAGGCGGGAAGTGTCTTGCGACTCTTCTTGTGCACCCGCATTGCGGCCTTCATTGAGTGCCACCACGTCTGCCTCAGAGATATCGCCAGTCACATAAACACCATCAAAACACGAGGCCTCAAAACCCTTGACTGCGGGGTTGATCTTGCCCACCGCCTGCTTCATGGCATCCACGTCTTGGTAAATCAGAGCATCGCAACCGATGACCTGGCGAATCTCTTCCACTGTGCGGCCATGGGCCACCAGCTCAGCGCGGGTGGGCATGTCAATGCCGTACACGTTGGGATGGCGCACCGGTGGCGCGGCCGATGCCAGGTACACCTTGTTGGCACCTGCATCGCGTGCCATTTGCACAATCTCTTTGGAGGTGGTGCCGCGCACGATGGAGTCATCTACCAGCAGCACATTGCGGCCCTTGAACTCACTGCCAATGGCATTGAGCTTTTGGCGCACGGACTTCTTGCGAGCCCCTTGGCCCGGCATGATGAAGGTGCGGCCCACGTAGCGGTTTTTCACAAAACCTTCGCGATAGGGAATGCCCAGCAGTTGCGCCAGCTGCATGGCACTGGGGCGGCTGGATTCGGGAATGGGAATGATGGCATCGATCTCTGCCGGGGGTACGGTGGAGATCACGCGTTTGGCCAAGGTTTCACCCATGTTCAAGCGGGCTTGGTAGACCGAAATGCCATCCATGGTGGAGTCAGGGCGGGCCAGGTACACGTACTCAAACACGCAGGGGTTCAGCACACTGTTTTCTGCACATTGCTCTGAGTGCACTTGGCCATCCGTCGAGATGAACACCGCCTCACCCGGCGCCACATCACGCTCCAGCGTATGCAAAGTGCCTTCAAGCGCTACAGATTCAGAAGCCAGCACCCAGGTGCCGTCTGCGCCCTTGCCCAAGCACAGGGGGCGAATACCATAGGGGTCACGGAAAGCCAGCAAACCGTAGCCAGCAATCAAGGCGATCACAGCGTAAGAGCCCTTGATGCGCTTGTGCACCGCACGCACGGCCTTGAACACGTCTTGCGTTGTCAGTGGCACGCCGCTGGTGCTGCGACCCAGTTCATGCGCCAGCACGTTGAGCAGCACCTCAGAGTCACTCTCGGTATTGGTGTGGCGGTGATCGGTGCTGGCCAGCTCTTCGCGCAATTGCTTGGCGTTGGTCAGGTTGCCGTTGTGCACCATCACAATGCCAAACGGTGCATTCACGTAAAAGGGCTGCGCCTCTTCTTCGCTCTCTGCATTGCCAGCCGTGGGGTAACGCACCTGACCCAAGCCAATCGTGCCGGGCAATGCGCGCATATTGCGGGTGCGGAACACATCCTTCACCATGCCCTTGGCTTTGTGCATGAAGAACTTGCGCTCTTGCTGGGTGACGATACCGGCTGCATCTTGGCCGCGGTGCTGAAGCAGCAGCAAGGCGTCATAGATCAGTTGATTCACTGGCGTGGTGCTGACCACCCCGACGATTCCACACATAGTCGCGTTCCATCAATCTGCGGGATTGCTCCCGCGGTATTTGCTTGAAAGCCATGCCCAGGTCAGGCACAGCCTTTCTCTCTCACGTGGAAGGCAAGAGCCTTCCCCATTCCACGGACAAGGCGGGCAAGATGCTTGCCACCGCGTCTGTCAACCATGGCGCTGCCAAGGATTGTGTCCACCAAGCTTGCGCATGCAAAGGCGTGGACACCACCACCACCGCCAGCACCAAAATAAGCACCGCAGCGCGCAACAGGCCAAACACAGCACCCAGCGTACGGTCCACTGGCCGCAATCCTGCCACCTCCACCAATTTTTTGGCCAAGGCGCTGAGCAACCCCCATGCAAAAACGGACAGCACAAAAGTCAGTACAAATCCAATGCCGTATTGCACGGTGGCATCAAAGCCATCCACAGGCAAAAAGGCAGCTACATCTTCAGCGAACAGGCGGGCCACAAAAAACCCAGCCACCCAGCCCACCAAAGAGAACAGCTCAAAAATCAGGCCACGCCAAGCACCCAGCAGCAAGGACACCACCAGAATGCCCAGCAACACACCATCCAAAATAGCCATGCGCTTTCAGAGCCCTATTTGTAGCTAGTCATCATCCGCCGACTTACAAATTCAGTACAGAGGCTGGCAGACCCAAGCCCTTGATGCGTGCTGCAGCCTGATCCGCATCACCACGCTGCTCGTAAGGGCCCACACGCACACGTGTGCGCTTACCGTCTTTGGTATCTACCGCCTGGGTGTAAGTCTTCAGCCCTGACCGCTCCAGCTTGCTACGCACTTCATTGGCTTTGGCCACATCGGCAAAGGCACCCACTTGCACAATAAAGCGCCCTTGCTTGTTGGCTTCTACCTTGGCGGGCGTTGCGGCGGCAGCAGGCACACTGCGCCCCTCCAGCAAAGCACGGGCACGCTCAGCCTCACTCACCGGCTTGGGGGCAGGCACGGGCTTGGGCTCAGGCAATACATCTGGCTTGGGTTCGGGCTTAGGTTCAGGCTTATGCACCGCAACAGGTGTGCGCACAGGCTCAGGCACCAAGCGCGGTGGCTCTGGCGGCTTAGGCACCGCCAAAGGAGCCGGCTCATTCACCACCAACTCTTCACCATCACCCAGTGCACCATCTGCAATAGGCGGCAATGCCGAAGCAGGCACAGCCCCTTTGGGCTCCGTTTGCGCCTGTGCACCCGGCACGATCAAGGGGGCCACCTGATTGCGGTCAGGGATTTCGATCGGTACATCGACTGGAATCGGGCGTGGCTGGGTATCAAACAAGATGGGGAAACCAATCACCCCCAGCACCACCAGCACGGCAGCGCCAATCAGGCGATGGCGCGCACGGCGGCGCATGTCATCTACGCTCTCTGCCTGCGCAGTGCGAGAACGCCGCATAGGCGTTTGCTCGCGCTCCTCTTTCTGACCAGGCCAACGGAATTTGAAAAGTGCCATGAAGATGCGTCGCGTAGCGGACCTTATTCGCCCAAATGTTTGGCGTGCAGGCGAGGTGGCCCATCTTTCAAAACCTCACCTACCGTATAGAACGAGCCAAAGACTACGATTCTATCAGCCGGGTCTGCTGCGCGTACGGCAGCATCCAAAGCGGCTTGCGGATTGGCATGCAAGCTGATGGGCACTTCCCGGCGCGTACCACCAGCCACCACTTGCAGTGCATTCATTTTTTGCTGCAGATTGGCGGCAGTCTCTGCACGCTCTGTTGGCAGATCCGTGAAATACCAGCGATCAATCAAGACCCCGACTTTCATCAGCATCGGTGCCAAGTCTTTGTCCGCCATGGCTCCAAAGACTGCATGTGTTGTGGGGTAGTACCCCATGGCATCCAGATTGGCGGTCAGTGCGGCAACCGAATGCGGGTTGTGTGCCACATCAAGCACCAGCGTTGGCTGCCCCGGAATAATCTGAAAGCGCCCCGGTAACTCCACCATTGCCAAGCCTGTGCGCACCGCTTGCGCTGTGACCGGCAATACAGGCCGCAGCGCTTCATAAGCGGCCAAAACTCCTGAGGCATTCATCAACTGATTCGCTCCGCGCAAAGCCGGGTAAGACAACCCGGCATAGCGTCGGTCACGCCCAGCCCAACCCCACTGCTGCTTGTCCCCGTCGTAGTTGAAGTCACGACCAAACAGACGCAGATCTGCGCCAATCGCAGCCGCGTGGTCAAGCACGCTTTGCGGAGGAACAGGGTCACTCACCACCACAGGCCGCCCGGCACGCATGATGCCGGCCTTCTCGCGGCCAATAGTTTCTCGGTCGTTGCCCAAAATAGCAGCGTGATCAATATCAACGCTGGTGATGATGGCGCAGTCAGCATCCACAATGTTGGTTGCATCCAAGCGCCCACCCAGGCCCACTTCCAAGATGGCAACATCCAGCTTGGCCAAGCTGAGCATGCGCATGATGGCCAGCGTAGTGAACTCAAAGTACGTCAGCAGCACCTCCTCACCTTGCAAGCGTGCAGCTTCTACCGCTTCAAAGTGCGGCAAGAAATCATCGGCCTTGGCGATCTCGCCATGAATGCGGCAACGCTCTTCAAAGTGCACCAAATGGGGCGATGTATAAACACCGGGCTTGTAGCCTGATTGCAGGGCCACGGCTTCCAACATGGCACAGGTCGAACCTTTGCCGTTGGTGCCTGCCACGGTGATCACAGGGCAGTCGAACTTCAACTGCATGCGCTGCGAAACTTCGCGCACACGCTCAAGCCCCATGGCAATGGTTTGTGGATGAATTTGCTCGCAGTGCGCAAGCCATTCAGAAAGTGTGGAGAAAGTACTGTGCATACAGGGCATGATTGTGGCGCACCCACGCATGCATCACCATCAACACCATGAGTACCAACAAGATTATTCGTGTTTACGGCATCCCAAACTGTGACACTGTGAAAAAAGGACGCACCTGGCTTACTGAGCAAGGTCTGGATTACGAATTTCACGACTTCAAAAAGCAAGGCGTACCCGCCGACAAGCTGGCGCTATGGCTGCTGGCAGTAGGCTGGGACAAGCTCACCAACCGCCAAGGAACCACTTGGCGCAAGCTGGATCCCAGCATTCAAGCTGGCGTAACGGATGCGGCCAGCGCCGCCCAGCTGTTGCAAACCCATTCCAGCGTTATCAAACGCCCTGTGGTGGAATGGGCAGATGGCCGTATTACCGTAGGTTTCAAAGCAGATGCCTGGCAAACAGCCCAGGCATGAGCCCGACGAGCACACTACCCCAGCAAATGACACATCGCGTTCAGGAGAAAACCTCGTGACCCTCACATCGCTTCAACGCTTTAGCCTTGCTGTCGCCAGCGTGTGTTTGGGATTCAGCCTGCCTTTGGCAGCATCGGCACAGCAAAACTATGCCCGGGTGCTCAGCGCTACGCCCGTGTATGAACAAGTAGCTGTGCCGCACGAAGAGTGCATGGACTTCGCCCGGCACACACGCTGCAAAACCACCACGATCTATGAAGAGCAGTTGGTTGGCTATGACGTGCTCTACGAATACGACGGTCAGCAACACGCCCAGCGCATGGCACGCAACCCCGGCAAACGCATCCCCATACAGGCAGCCACTCCTGGCCACCGCTATGGCAGCAACGACCGCGCCAGCGCCAACAGCGTCACGCCCGGGGAAAAGTCTTATGGCTCTGTGGCACCAGGCGCCCCCGTGGTGGAAAGCATTGAATATCGCAACAACGATGCCGACATCCCTATCAACGTCGAGATACATCCGGGTCGCCCGCAGCCCCGACGCTGAGTGCGCACTCTCCCTCTTCAAGTGACGCGGCTTTTACCCGCACCAGTGACGATGGCGACGCGACACACCTAAACTTGTGTGCGCAATCACACCCTGATTGCCATCAGGTCAGGAGCTTTCGTATGGGTATCAAGCATTGGCTCACTGCAGCAGTCACAACAGGCCTAGCTTGCGCCAGCACCTTCGCTCAAGAGCAGGCTCGCGTACTTTCAGCCATACCAGTGATGCAACAAGTGGGTGTGCCACAACAGTTTTGTGAAGATGAGCAGGTATATAGCGGGCAGCGTACCAATGGCACCGGCGCCATCATCGGCGCCGTTGTTGGTGGTGTAGCAGGCAATGCCCTCGGGCGGAGCAGCGGTCGTCCTGCTCCGAGAGGCTATTACAGCCCCCGTGGTTATCACGGCTACGGCCACCACAGCTACCGCCAAGGTTCTGACCGGGGCGTTGCAACCATTGTGGGCACCATTGCTGGCGGCCTGATTGGAAACGTCATCGAAAGCAGCAACAGCCAGCCCCGCTACGAAACCGTGCGTCGCTGCACCAATGAAACCGTGTACGAAAACCGCACCATCGGCTACGACGTGACCTATGAGTATGCAGGCCGCCGCTACATCACACGGACGGACAGCTACCCCGGAGCTTGGCTGCCCATTAACGTGCAGCCCCAAGCTGAAAACAGATATTCATACCCGCCAACCACCAGTGCTGGGCATTTTTCAGGCCCCAGTGGCATCTACCAGCCAGCGCCAGCCAATATGGTTGTGACCAACAACATCGCCTCTGCTCAGCCTGGCAACCCCTATGGGGCAGCGCCCACTTACCCCGCTTCACCAGCATCTGGACACTGGCGGTAAGCCTGCAACAAGCCCCTGTCCAGGGGCTTTTTCGCATGCGTTTTGCGAAACCCCAAGGATGGCGCAGGTAGCCTAAAATGGTCAGCTTCGTTCCAACCTCAGCGACTGCGCGTTCACCATGACTACCGAGCATTTCTCCAGCGTCACTCTGACCACCAAGGCCAACGTCTACTTTGACGGCAAGTGCGTAAGCCACAGCTTCACTTTGGCCGACGGCACCAAGAAATCAGTTGGCGTTGTCTTGCCCGCTACGCTGACTTTTGGCACGGCTGCGGCAGAAATCATGGAATGCGTGGGCGGCTCTTGCGAGTACAAGTTGGACGGCAGCGATGCATGGAAGACCTCTGCCGCCGGTGAAAGCTTTCACATCCCCGCAAACTCCAAGTTCGACATTCGCGTGACAGAGGCTTACCACTACATCTGCCACTACGCCTAAGTTTTTGGGACTGAGGCATAAAAATTTCAAGCCTTTTTAGCATTTAGCACTTATGTAGCAAGCGCTGAAAGCTATTAATTTAAAGAGAATCTGATGGAAACTATTCTGCAATCCGTACCCGTTGACCAAAAAGTCGGCATCGCCTTCTCCGGTGGTCTGGACACCAGCGCCGCTTTGCGCTGGATGAAGAACAAAGGCGCTCTGCCCTACGCTTACACCGCCAATCTGGGCCAGCCCGATGAAGCCGATTACGACGAAATTCCCCGCAAGGCGATGGAATACGGCGCAGAACAAGCCCGCCTGATCGATTGCCGCCCTCAACTGGCCAATGAAGGCCTTGCCGCTATCCAGTCTGGTGCTTTCCACATCTCTACCGGCGGCATCACCTACTTCAACACCACGCCACTGGGCCGCGCCGTGACCGGCACCATGCTGGTTGCAGCCATGAAGGAAGATGACGTCAACATCTGGGGCGATGGCTCGACCTTCAAGGGCAACGACATCGAGCGTTTCTACCGTTATGGCCTGCTGACCAACCCCGAGCTGAAGATCTACAAGCCTTGGCTGGACCAGACTTTCATCGATGAACTGGGTGGCCGCTCCGAAATGTCGGAGTTCATGACAAAGGAAGGTTTCGGCTACAAGATGTCGGCCGAAAAAGCCTACTCCACAGACTCCAACATGCTGGGCGCCACCCACGAAGCCAAGGATCTGGAACAACTGAACTCTGGCATCCGCATCGTGAACCCCATCATGGGCGTGGCATTCTGGAAGCCCGAAGTCGAAGTGAAGGCCGAAGAAGTCTCCATCACCTTTGACGAAGGTCGCCCCGTAGCTATCAATGGCAACGCTGTGACCGACCTGGTCGAAGTATTCATGGAGCTGAACCGCATCGGTGGCCGCCACGGTATCGGCATGAGCGATCAGATTGAAAACCGCATCATTGAAGCCAAGAGCCGCGGCATTTACGAAGCCCCTGGCATGGCGCTGCTGCACATTGCTTACGAGCGCTTGGTGTCCGGCATTCACAACGAAGACACCATTGAGCAGTACCGCATCAATGGCCTCAAGCTCGGCCGCCTGCTGTACCAAGGCCGCTGGTTTGACCCACAGGCCATCATGCTGCGCGAAGCTTCGCAACGCTGGGTAGCACGCGCCGTTACCGGCACCGTGACACTGGAGCTGCGCCGTGGCAATGATTACTCCATCCTGAACACCGAATCGCCTAACCTGACTTACGCGCCTGAGCGCCTGTCCATGGAAAAGGTAGAAGATGCGCCATTCAGCCCGGCAGACCGCATCGGTCAATTGACCATGCGCAACCTGGATTTGATCGACACCCGTGACAAGCTGGCGATTTACTCCAAGGCAGGCCTGCTGAGTGTGAGCAGCGCCAGCGCGTTGCCTCAGCTGGGTAATGACAAGAAGTAATTCCTGTTTGTGAACCGGGCAACTGCTTGAGTTTTCAAATTCAAAAGCCGCTGTATTTCAGCGGCTTTTTTTATGCAGGAGCAACAGCACAGCGGTACCAGCGCCGTCTTGCACCACTACAGCGATGCAAGAGTTTTTCCTACCAAGCACTTCAAGATCAAAGTGAAAACTGCCTCATCACTCAAAACAAGGAGTTTGCAACAATGAATTCTGCAATGCACCCCTTCAAGGCTGGCAAATGGATGGCCGCCTTGGCTCTAGCCACAGCCCTACCCACAGCTTTTGCGGCTGACAACAACAAACCTGCCAGCCCTGCTGCAACGCCCACCCCGCAGCAACCCTTACCCAACCCTGCGGCAGAGCAAGCACTCAAAAAACACTTTCAAGCTATTTTTTCGGCATTTGAAGGCAAGACAGCGGTACCAGACGCCAAAAACTTCACCGAAGAATTCAACAGACAAGCCAGCTCCGAACAACTCAAGCAAGTGTTTGCTCAAGTGCACCAGACCGTTGGCGACTGCCACATTGCGGGGCAAATGCGCTCACCCATCTCTTACATCGGCAGCTACTTGCTGCAATGCGACAAAGCCTTTGTTCCCATGGACATTGCGGTAGAAGAACGTGCACCGTATCGCGTGCACAGTCTTCTCATACGCCCCAGCTACAACAAACCTTAATGTCAGTCCAGTGTTTTGTACCGGCAGGTCCATTGTGTTTGCCTTCGACACAAGGCTGCTCATATTGGTAGAAAACGCAGTAAAAAAACATTCACGGACTCCTACAATGCAATCGCAACTTGGCATGCATCATGCAAATACCAAGGCGTATATAACTACATTGAAGGAAGACTTGAATGGCAAAGAAATTTGTAAGCTTGGCTTTGTTGGCCGTTTGTGCAACAGCAGTACAAGCCGCTGATCTGAAGGTGGCCATTGACCCCACATACGAACCCTTCACCTACAAAACCCCTGACGGCAAGCCCGCAGGCTTTGATGTAGACATTGCCAACGCCGTCTGCGCAGAAATCAAGCGTAACTGTGTATTTGTCGAACAAGTCTGGGACAGCATGATCCCCGGCCTGCAAGCGCGTAAATACGATGTGATCGTCAGTTCGCTGTCAATCACCGACGAGCGCAAGCGTGTCATTGATTTCTCTGACCGCTACTACAAGACACCCAGCGCCATCGTGGTGAAAAAGGGCACAGAGTACACGGGTCCAGCCTCGCTCAAAGGCAAGCGTATTGGCGTTCTCAAGGGTAGCACCCAAGAAAAATGGGCGCTTGGCGAGCTCAAACCCGCTGGCGTTAATGTCGTTCCTTACGAAGCGCAAGACCAAGTCTATCTGGACATCAATGCTGGCCGCTTGGACGGTACAGTGGCCGACAAGGTAGAAGTGCACGGTGGCTTCCTGCGCAAGCCTGAAGGCAAGGACTACGGCTATGTGGGCCATGACCAGTACGAAACCAAGTACTACGGTGACGGCATTGGCATTGGCATGCGCAAGAACCAAAAGGATCTGAAAGAGCAGATCAACAAGGCGATCAAAACCATCCGCAGCAATGGCACTTACAACACCATTGCCAAGAAGTACTTTGACTTTGACCCATACGGCAACTAAGCTCTAAGGCTGCCACTGCCCGCTGACCGGATATTCCGGCTGCGGGCAGTCTTGTTTAGGAAAAGCGTCTGCTACGCATGAGCGATTACTACTTATCTATCTTGCAAGGGGCACTGCTGACTGTAGCGGTGTCCCTTGCTTCACTTGTTGTATCCACAGTACTGGGGCTGCTAGGCGCGACCGCAAAACTATCCGGCAAAAAACCGCTCGTGTGGATTTCTACGCTCTACACCACGGTGGTGCGAGGCATCCCGGAACTGGTGCTCATGCTGCTGATTTTTTATGGCGCAGCAATTGGTATTAATACGTTTTTTGAATCGATAGGTTCCGAATTCACGCTGGACCTCAACCCCTTTGTGGCTGGTGTTGGCACTTTAGGCTTTATCTACGGCGCCTACATGACAGAGACGTTTCGCGGTGCGATTTTGTCGATCCCACGTGGCCAAATGGAAGCTGCATGGGCCTTTGGTATGGGCTCAACCCAAACCTTTATGCGCATCACCTTGCCGCAAATGGTGCGCTATGCATTACCTGGCTTTACCAACAATTGGCTGGTGTTAATCAAGGCTACGGCGCTGGTCAGCCTGATTGGCCTGCATGACATGACCTATCTGGCCAAGCAAGCCAGCGCTGCAACGCGTGAGCCTTTTATCTTTTTGCTGTTTGCTGCTGCTTTGTACCTTGTGTTTACCAGTATTTCCCTGTGGGCACTCAAACGTCTGAATGCACGCTATAGCCTGGGCACAGAGAAGGTGCAGTTATGAGCTGGGACATCATCTTTCAACCTGAGCACCTGGCCATGTATGGCAACGGTTTGCTCACCACCTTGTGGTTGCTGATCTCCAGTTTGGCAATCGGCTGCATCTTGGCCTTGCTGGGGGCTATTGCCCTGACCAGTGGCAATTTTGTACTCGAAAAAATTGTCGGTGCCTTTACCTACTTCGTGCGAGGCACACCGCTACTGATTCAGGTTTACCTGATTTACTACGGGCTGGCACAACTGGAATGGATTCAAACCCGCTGGGACGATGTCTGGCCATGGACGCATTTCAAAGAGCCATTCTTCTGCGCCTTCTTGGCTTTCACGTTGAATACTGCAGGCTACACCGCAGAGATGCTGGCTGGCGCCATTCGTGAAACCAACCCTGGTGAAGTCGAAGCAGCACGTGCCATCGGCATGAGCCGCTGGCAAATCATGGTTCGCATCGTGCTACCCAGCGCTCTGCGCCGTACATTGCCGCCTTACTGCAATGAAGCCGTAATGATGCTGCACTCAACCAGTTTGGCCAGCGTAGTGCCTGCTTTGACCGATGTGACAGCAGTGGCCAGCCGCATCTACTCCGACTACTACCTTCCTTTCGAGGCCTATCTGGCCGCTGCCGTTATTTATTTGTGCGTCACTTTTGCGCTGATTGGGTTTTTCCGATTGCTAGAAAAACGCTTTCTGGCCTATCTGGCACCTCGTACGCACTAACACCGCACACGCATCGCACCCATGACATCCACTGCATACAAACTTCAAGCCGAAGGTATCCACAAGAGCTATGGCAGCAACCATGTGCTCAAAGGCGTCACGCTAACGGCCAAGGCAGGTGACGTGATCAGCCTGATTGGTAGCTCTGGCTCCGGCAAATCGACATTACTGCGCTGCATCAACTTGCTGGAAAAACCTCAGCAAGGACGCATCGTAGTGGCAGGAGAAGAGCTGCAACTCAAACTTGGCCGCAAAGGCGAGCTGGAGCCCGTGAGCCCCAAACAATTGCAGCAATTGCGCACCAAGCTTTCGATGGTGTTTCAGCATTTCAACCTGTGGGCACACAAGACAGTTCTAGAAAACATCATCGAAGCGCCCATACATGTTCTGGGCCTGCCCAAAGAAGAGGCCATTGAGCGTGCTCGCAAATACTTGCGCCTTGTGGGTCTTGAAAACCGGGAAGATACCTGGCCCAACCACATGAGCGGTGGCCAGCAGCAACGCGTAGCCATCGCTCGCGCCCTTGCGGTTGAGCCTGAAGTCATGTTGTTTGACGAACCCACCAGTGCGCTAGACCCTGAGCTGGTTGGTGAAGTACTGCGCGTGATGCAAGTTCTGGCCCAAGAAGGCCGTACCATGGTGGTCGTTACACACGAAATAGGATTTGCCCGTGAAGTCTCCAACCATGTGGTCTTTTTGCACCAAGGTTTGATCGAAGAACAAGGCCATCCGCGCGAAGTACTGAGCAACCCTCAAAGCGAACGTTTGGCCAAGTTTCTGTCGGGCAGCTTGAAGTAATTCATCCACCCAACCTCCGCATTGCTTGACAGCAGGCACACAGGCAACACGGAACTTTCTTTGACTTACCTCTCTCTATCTTTATGATGCATTACGCACTGCGTATGTATGAGACACATAAAGAAGGGAGAGACACCATGTCCAAAATCCAAACACAACCCTCGCACACCATCACGATTGACCGCTTCACGTTTGAGCCCAAGGCATTACCTGAAGCTGATGGACGCTTTCACGCGCAACTCACGGTAGACAGTGGCAACGGTGCTGGCCGCACGCAGCGTTTTTTCACGTTCAAGCCCCTGTTCAAATCGGCAGATCGTGCTTTGGCTTATGCGGCCCAGCAAGCTGGCGAATGGATGAAGCAAAAATCGCTGGCCTGATTGACAAGCAACTTCGCAGCCAATACTGGCTGCAAGCAAAAAGCGCTGTGAAATTCACAGCGCTTTTTTAATTCCTGATTCTTAATGCCCCGCCTGGCTTAGACCACAACGGGTTCAGGCTCCAAGCGAATTCCAAAACGCTCATACACACTGGTCTGTATTGCGCCTGCCAAAGTCATTACCTCACCGCCTGTCACGCTGTTTTCACCCGTACCCCGGTTCACCAGCACAAGCGCCTGCTTCTCGTAAACGCCGGCATTGCCAACCGTCTTGCCCTTCCAGCCACAGGCATCAATCATCCAGCCGGCAGCCAGCTTGATAGAGCCATTGGGCATGGAGTAGTGCACAATTTTTGGTTCTCGCTCCAAGATGTCACGGCACTGGTCTTCGGTAACGGTTGGGTTCTTAAAGAAACTGCCTGCATTACCAACCACCGCTGGATCGGGTAACTTGGCACGGCGAATCGCCACCACCCAATCGAAGATTTGCTGCGCGCAAGGATGCTCAACACCTTCGTCCGCTTGTTTGCGCTGCAGATCCATGTACCCCAGCTCTGGCTTCCAATGTTTGGCCAGAGCAAAACGCACCTTGGTAATCACAGCACGACCTGCCAGCCCCATGCCTTGGGCCTTGGCCACTGGCGTACCGACGGGTGAGGCCGGTGCATGCTTGAAGACAGAGTCTCGATAGCCAAATGCGCACTGCGCCGCATTCAACGTAAATGACTGGCCACTGGCCAGATCCACCGCATCTAATTCATAGAAACGGTCTTGCAGCTCTACACCGTAGGCACCAATGTTCTGCACTGGCGCAGCACCTACTGTGCCAGGCACCAAAGCCAGGTTTTCTAGACCCGGGTAACCATGCTCAACGGTCCAAGCCACCAAGTCATGCCAAAGCACGCCAGCGCCAGCCTCCACAATCCAATGACTGTCTGTCTCTGCAGTCGCTGCAATGCCGGATATCTCCATTTTCAGCACCACTGCATCCGTGACATCGCCTGTCAGCACAATGTTGCTACCACCGCCCAGTACAAATACTTTGCGGCCCCGGTAATGTGGACTGGCTACAAACTCTTGCACATCGGCTGCGCTATGAATGCGCACCAAGGTGTCCGCACTGGCCACAATGCCGAAGGTGTTGCAATCCTGCAGGGGGGTATTTTTCTCGACTAACATCCTTGAGATTGTCGCACTGCACTCAGACCTGTGTCTGCTTGATCTGCCAAGTGCCTTGTCTACTACCCTATTTAAGAAAGTAAAACCATGCCATCGTTTGACACTGTGCTGGAAGCCGATTTCGTTGAAGTGAAAAACGCCGTTGAAAACGCCTCCAAGGAAATTGCTACCCGCTTTGACTTCAAAGGCACTTCAGCCGCAGTAGAGCTCAAGGACAAAGAAATCACCATGTTTGGTGATGCTGAGTTTCAACTGACTCAAGTGGAAGACTTGTTGCGCAACAAGCTCACCAAGCGCAACGTGGACGTTCGCTTTCTGGACATTCAAAAGTCACAAAAAATTGGTGGCGACAAGGTCAAGCAAGTCATCAAGGTCAAGAATGGCATTGAGTCTGAAATTGCCAAACAACTGCAAAAGTTGATGAAGGAAAGCAAGCTGAAAGTGCAAGCTGCCATTCAAGAAGACAAAGTACGCATCACTGGCGCCAAACGCGATGATTTGCAAGCAGCAATGACGCTGATCCGCGAGAAAATGGCAGACCATCCGCTGTCTTTTAACAACTTCCGCGACTAAGCGTGTCCGTTAGACTGTTACAACCTTAAACAGTCTTAACGAACACCCCATGCGCCGCCATCTCCTGACTCATACAGTTTTTGCCGCTGCAAGCTGCATGCTGGCTGCCACCGCCAGCTACGCGCAATCAGTGGCCATGACCGGGGTGATGGGCAGCAAGGTGCTACTTATCGTCAATGGCGGAGCGCCCAAAGCACTGAGTGCCAACGAAAGCTATGAGGGTGTTCGCGTGGTACAGGTGCAGGGCGATAGCGCCATTGTTGAGGTGCTGGGTAAGCGCCAGACCCTGCAGCTAGGCGGCTCTCCCGTCAGCGTAGGTCAGGGCCTGCCAAGTGGGCGCAAAGTGGTTCTACGTGCAGACAGCCGTGGGCACTTTCGAGAAAACGGGTTTATCAATAACAAGCCCATGGTCTACATGGTCGACACCGGGGCCAGTGCGATTGGTATTGGCCAATCAGACGCTCAGCGCCTGGGCATTGATTACAAAAAAGGCCTGCCTGTGACCGTCCGCACAGCCAACGGAAATACCCAAGGTTGGCGTATCAAGCTAGATACGGTACGTGTGGGCGACATTACCGTTTATGGGGTGGATGCCATCGTCAGCCCCCAACCCATGCCTTTTATCCTGCTTGGCAACAGCTTTTTGGCGCAGTTGCACATGACTCGCCAAGGCAACGAGATGGTACTGGAGCAGCGTTAAACCGTGATCAGCACCCTACCGACTACTTTGACGCACCTGTCTTTGCCAACCCAAGCAGAGGATGAGGCGCCTTATCAAGATTTGCTGGGCATGTGGTCGGATCTTGAGGCTGCACTGAGCCTGCTGCTAGCCCGCCCGGCCCTGATTCAGCAGTTACCTACCAAAGTGATGCAGCTCGATGCCTGGCTGCAAGAGCTTGTCGCTCACGACAGTGATAGTGCTCTCTATCTCATGTTCCAGCTGGCTGGCAGTTCAACTGTGGGCTACAGCGCTTCGCACGCCTTGGTCTGTGCCACCCTGTGCCATATTTTGGCTGCAGACTTTCAGTTGCCACAGGCTGAACGCGACGCCTTGGTTCATGCTGCTTTCACCATGAACATAGGCATGACAGCTTTGCAAGATCAATTGGCACTGCAGCGCGAACGCCCCAGCGTGGCCCAGCAAGAAGCCATACGCATGCACCCTGCCGAAGGGCGACACACGCTCCAAAAGCTAGGCATAGAGAACAGACTCTGGCTCGACGTGGTGGGCCTGCACCACATCAACACGTCCGCCCAAGTCCCGTTGATGCAACAGCCTGCTGCAGAGCGCTTGGCACGCATACTGGCCACCTGCGACCGGTACGCTGCCATGATCAGCCCCCGGCGCAGCCGGACTGGGCGTAGCGTGACTGAATCGGTACAGGCAGTGACAGGTCCGCAATCCAAGCTGTATGAGCAAGCGGGCGATGCCTTGATTCGCAGTGTTGGACTCTTTCCTCCTGGCGTGTACGTGGCCCTTTCCACTGGTGAAACAGCCGTCGTTGTGCGGCGCACCCCTCACATTGGCTACCCTTTGGTTGCAACGCTGCTGGACACTCGAAAGATGCCACTGCGTCAACCTGAACTAACCGCAACCAATGGGCAAGAGCTGCGTATCAGTCATGCCCTGTCACCTTTTGAAGTCAACCTGCAGGTTGATCACCGCACCATGGTTCGCCTGGGGATGTATGCAGCGCGCTTTAGCGATGGTTTGCACCAACTGGTTTTTATGCCCGGTACACGCTGAACACGACCCAACGTAATAAGCATGCACGACATGCAGCTTTAAATTCACTAGCTACTTGCGCTTAACTGGCAAGCGCCAAAAGCCTAAAGGACTTCAATTTCACTGAAGGCATAACCCGGCATGTAGCGCTCTCGCTTATGCGCTTTTAGCTTGTGTACATCCACCAGCACCAGTCCATCCACACAGTTCGAAAAATCCGGGTCTACGCCAAAATCTAAAAAACGTACCCCGCCTGGCTCGGCCACTTCAGCGTATTGCTTGTACAGCGTTGGCACGCTGGAGCCCATGTGTGCCAGCAAATGCTTGAGCCGGACAAAGTCTGCGGCACGATCCTCTCCAGTGAATTGAGCACATACCTCCAGCCCATCCCCTGAGGGAACATACGGCCTGCGTGCATGGGCCAGACATGCCGCACCATAGTGGGTGCGGTAGTGGTAGATGAGCAAGTCACGTGCCGCCTGCGGCATGTCGCGACTGAGGGAAACCGGACCGAACAGGTAGCGGCATTCGGGGTAATGCTGCACATAGGCACCAATCCCAAACCAGAGGTAGTCCAGCGAACGCTTGCCCCAATAGCGTGGCTGCACAAAAGAGCGCCCCAGCTCCAGTCCTTGCTGCAAAAACGGTTGCATGCCCGGCGTAAATTCAAACAGGCTGTGCGTGTACAAGCCCTCGGCACCCTGCTGCGCCAGCACCTGGGCCGTGCGCGCCATACGGTAAGCACCGGCGATCTCCAGATCCTGAGGGTCCCACAAGATCAGATGATCGTAATAGGCATCAAAACGGTCCAGATCCCGCCGGGTACCACTGCCTTCCCCGACAGCGCGAAAAGACAGCTCACGCAAGCGCCCCACTTCCCGCAGGATGGGTGAATCCAGTTCACCGGTAAACAAATGAATGCGTTTGCCGTCAGGGGTCTGCCCCAGCAACTTGCAAGCGGCCACCGCTTGAGCCAGGGCACTGCGATCCACAGGATGTGCAATCGCTGTTTCAACACGCAGCAGCGAAGGTTTGTCCTGCGCTACACGGTACAGGTGCTTGCGCAGCAGCTTGGCAGCAGCATCCGGCTCTAAGGGCAATGCGCCATAGCTCGTGTGCGGAATCGGATGCCCAATCCGCAAGGCAATGCTTTTCTGGTGCTGACCAAACATCTCTTTCACTAGCAGCAGGGTCGCCAGTGGCTTGTACAGCATGGAGGCACCGTAAAACAGTGCGGAATTACGCCCATCAATATGGATTGGCACGATAGGCGCTTGTGTCTGCCCGGCCAAACGCAAGAAACCATTGTTCCAGCGCCCGTCCCTCACGCCTTCCGGGTGCAGGCGCGATACCTCGCCCGCCGGAAATATGATCACCGCGCCGTCTCCCTGCAGGTGTTCAAGAATCGCCTTGAGCTGGCGCGCCCCGCTGCGCTCGCCCATCATGGTGACCGGCAACAACAGACGTTTCAGAGGCGCTACTTCGGCCAGCAAACCGTTGGCCACAATCTTCACATCACGCCGTATGCGTCCCACCAAATTCAGCAACGCCAAACCATCCAAAGAGCCAATGGGGTGATTGGCAATGATGACTACGCGGCCCTGTGCAGGAATGCGCTCGCGTTCGTTATCCCGCACGGCATAGCTGAACGCAAAGTGTTCCAGTGCCTGCTCCACAAACTGGAATCCTTCGAGGTGCGGGTATTGCTGGGCAAAGTTGCGAAAGCTCTGCTCCCGCAGCAAGCGCCGCAACACCCCGCGCACCCCCTGACTGATGCGTGGATGACGCTGTAACTGCGGCAAATGCATGTCAACGATCTGATCGACTGAAATCATGGTGCTTCCTGGCGAGTGCTGAACACACCGTGATGCTGACTGTCATGCATGACAGCGATGCGACATGCGCATGACAAAACCATGACCTTTCAAGCAGCCACTGCCTTCGTGCAAGACAAGGCTCAAATGCACCTAAGCAATTTGAACAACAACACCTCCTGTGCAGCCAGCCACCGCACCAGTTAATTCATGTATCGCTCTCCATCCTCACTGAACAGCCGGTGCTACAGAGAGATGAAAAATCAGCTGTTCGCTTGCCTCTCCCAGAACCCTGCGTTGCAACATGCACCTTTGGTGCTCTTATAGATAACGGATGCAATCGCGATGACCAAGAACTGGTCTGCCATTTATTTTTCTGGTTTCAAGTTCAGGCGATAGCCCACTTGCAATTCCGTCATGAGGTATTGCGGCTGTGCGGCGTTTTGTTCAATTTTTTGACGCAAATTTGCCATATGCACACGCAAGTAGTGAGGTCGATCCAGATACTCTGGCCCCCAGACTTGCAGTAACAATTGCCGGTGAGTGAGTACCCTGCCCTGCCCCGCAATCAGGGCTGCCAGTAAACGAAACTCGATCGGCGTCAGATGCACATCCTCTTGCCCACGCCGTACCTCGTGGGTTGCCAAATCCACAGTCACCGCACCAAACGCAATTTGCGTACTGGGCACACCAGCTGTGACCAAGAGCTGGCGCCGCCGCAGCATGACCCGCAAACGGGCCAGGAGTTCAGGCACACCAAATGGTTTGGACAGGTAGTCATCCGCACCGGCATCCAATGCAGCGACTTTTTCGTCCTCATGGTCTCGTGCTGACAAAACGAGAAGAGGCAACTGACTCCAGCGACGCAGCTCGGTGATCACACTTTTCCCGTCTGCATCAGGCAGACCAAGATCCAGAACCACCGCATCAGGCTGCCTGGAAGCCGCTTCAATCAATCCACGCTTGGCGGTTTCGGCTTCAAAAACATGCCAACCTTCATCCTCCAAGGCCAAGCGCACAAAACGACGAATGCTGGCATCGTCTTCAATCAGCAAAATTCGGGGAGTAGAACTGTTCATAGAGCGAAAGGGCGTAAGAGCATTCACACAACTTTATGCATCAATGTCTGGCTGCTGGGTCAATGGCAGTTTGATAAAAAAAACTGCACCAGTCCCCGCTTCAGCGGTGGCAGCGCTCAAACTTCCTCCATGCGCCTGCACAATGCGCTGCGCCAAAGCAAGACCCAACCCCATGCCAGAGACTGCAGTTTCAGTCTGACCACGGGTAAATGGTTCAAACAGTTGCGCTGTGTCCATATGCACAGGCAAACCGGGGCCAGCGTCGCGGATTGAAATGACACAGACTGGCCCGTCGATCTTGGCGGCCAATGAAATCAACGTCCCACTGGGGGTGTATTTGATCGCGTTGTCGAGCAAGTTGACCAGTAGACGCTCCATCAGCACAGCATCCACGTGCAGCAACGGTAATGTGGCTGGAATGTCGGTGTGCACGGGGTGATCGGTCAGACGCTCACGCACCTGATGCAGGGCGCTTCCCACCAGCTCATCCACAGGAAACCACTGCCTGTTCAGGTGCACTCCACCTTGCTGCAACCGAGCCATCGCCAGAAGGTTATCAATCAGCTGCTGCATGGACTGTGCTTGATTGAAGATTTGGAGCAGCATGTCTCTGCTAGCCCCTGTGCCGGCATGGGGCAAGGCCGCTTGGGCTGCCCCCAAAATACTGGTCAAAGGGGTGCGCAAATCATGTGAAACTGCCGCAAGCAGCGTGTTTCGCATGTGCTCGCCTTCCATGGCAACTTGCGTTTGCTGCGCTACCTCGACAAAGTGAACACGCTCCAGCGCCAGTGCAATCTGGCTGGCACAGGCGTCAAGCAAGCGGCGCTCTTCCGGCACTCGCAAACGATCCGGGGCGCGCAGTTGCAGCGCCAGCACACCACGCGCACGCACCGGAGCCATCAGCGGCACATACAGCGCAGGCGCTGCGGCCAACGTGTCGGTACCATGCCCGGCTATTTTTCCATGCTCCATGCACCAGCGCCCTACGCTGATGTCAATCGGTCCTTCACTACCGCGGGCGATATGCAGTTGCTCTTCACTGTCAGGCAGCAGCAAACCGGTTTGCGCACCAAATACCCCTGACATGGTGGACAACGCAATGGCAGAGACTTGGTCTTGTGTCAGGGCACCCGAGAGATCCCGCGCAAGTCGCGCCAATGCCCCAGCCCTGCGTTCACGCTCTGCTGCCACACGCGCTTCGTGGCGCAACCGTGCCATCAATTGCCCACAAACCAGGGCCACCCCCAGCATCAGGCAAAAGGTAAAAACGTACTGGGTATCGTTGACGCTGAATGAGTTGCGCGGCGGTACAAAGTAGAAATCAAACAGCAGCACCGACAGCAATGCCGCCCATGCCCCCGGCCCACGCCCCCAGCGCAGTGCAGAAAGCACCACCACCAGCAAGAACAGCATGACCACATTGGCCGGGTCAAACACTTGAAGCAGCAACTCCGCCAAGCCGGTTGCAGCAAAACAGGCCAGCGTAACGCCCAGATAACCTTTCCATGAAAAAAGGCTGCCAGTGTCTACAGGCAAACGCAGGGCGCTCTCATTTTTAAAACTGTTTACAGATAGCACCAGCACATCCAGCCCAGGATTGAGCAGTGCGATCTGCTCTGGCAAGCTGGGAGATCTCCAAGGCAACCAGCGGTTCAAGCGCTGCTGCACCCTTGCCAGCACCAGATGGCTGGCGTTGCGCTCTCGCGCATAGTCCACCAATGCCTGCGCCACATGCGCGCCCGGGATGGTCGCCGTGTCTGCACCCAACCGTGCTGCCAGCGCCAGTGTCTTCAGGACAGCCTCTTGCGCCGGGCGTGGACGGTGCTGGCGCTCAGGTGCATCCACGTAGACCACCATCCACTCAGCCTCCAGCCGACGCGACAGCCGTGCCACCTGACGCACCAGCGCATCGTCTCCTGCGCGCCCGCCAATGCAGACCAGCAACCGCTCACGTGCAGGCCAGACCTCATTGATTGCGCGCTCTCGGCGGTAATCGCGCATGTCTTCATCTACGCGATCGGCCGTGCGGCGCAAAGCCAGCTCGCGCAGTGCCAGCAAATTGCCCAGTCGAAAGAAATTGCGCGAGGCACGCTCCGCCTGCTCCAGTGGGTACACCTTTCCGGCCTTGAGCCGCTTGAGCAGCTCTTCCGGTGGAATATCTACCACGATGACTTCATCAGCATCATCAAAGATATGGTCAGGCACGGTTTCGTGCACCTGTATTCCCACAATACCGCTGACCACGTCGTTCAGACTCTCCAGATGTTGCACATTCAGTGTGGTCCACACATCAATGCCCGCATCCAGCAACTCCTGAACATCCTGCCAGCGCTTGGGGTGGCGCGAGCCAGCCACATTGCTGTGGGCCAGCTCGTCAAGCAACAAGACGCCAGGGCGGTGCGCCAGCGCTGCATCCAAATCAAACTCGGTCAGTGTCTTGCCTTGGTAGGACACTGACCGACGCGGCAGTTGCTTAAGCCCATGCAACTGCTGCACGGTTTCGGCACGATCATGTGTTTCCACCAAACCCACCAAAACATCCAGACCTGTCTGCCGCTCTCGCTGCGCCGCTGCCAGCATGGCGTAGGTCTTGCCTACGCCAGCGTTGGAGCCGAAGTAAATACGCAACTTACCGCGCTGCGCCTGCTGTTGCGCTGCCTGCAATTGGGCAACCAGCGCATCCGGATCGGGGCGTACCGGCGCAGAAAATGGGTGGTGGTGGTTTACCGACATCGTGTTGTCATTGTCAGTGTTTCTGTGATCACACAAGCCCCAGCAGTGTCAGCGACATATCAATGATTTTGATCGCCACAAACGGCACGATCAATCCACCCAGACCATAGATCAGCAAATTGCGGCGCAGCAGTGCAGCAGCACCCACAGCACGATAAGACACACCACGCAAGGCCAATGGCACGAGGGCAATGATGATCAGCGCATTGAAAATCACCGCGCTCAAAATCGCCGAATCAGCACTGTGCAACTGCATGACATTCAATGAGGCCAGTTGCGGATAAGTGCCCACAAAAGCTGCAGGAATGATGGCGAAATACTTGGCCACATCATTGGCCACACTGAAGGTGGTCAGCGCACCACGAGTCATCAGCATTTGCTTACCAGTCGCGACCACCTCAATCAGCTTGGTGGGATTGCTGTCCAAATCCACCATGTTGCCGGCCTCTTTGGCAGCCTGAGTACCACTGTTCATGGCAACGGCCACATCGGCCTGCGCCAGTGCTGGGGCATCGTTGGTACCATCGCCCGTCATTGCCACCAGACGCCCGGCCGCCTGATGCGACCGGATCAACTGCAGCTTGTCTTCAGGCCTGGCTTCAGCCAGATAGTCATCCACCCCTGCTTCGGCAGCAATAGCGGCAGCAGTCAGCGGGTTGTCCCCCGTCACCATCACCGTTTGAATGCCCATGCGCCGCAGCTCAGCAAAGCGCTCTCGCATACCGGGTTTAACAATATCTTTCAGCTCAATCACACCCAGCACCCGGGCCCCATCAGCCACCACCAGCGGCGTGCTGCCCTTGCGCGAGACATTGTCAACCGTTTGCTGTACCGCCGCAGGCAAGCTGCCACCCAGCGCTTGCACATGGCTGCGCACTGCATCGGCAGCACCTTTGCGCAAGCTGCGCAGGCCATCTGGTACTGGCAAGTCCACACCACTCATGCGTGTCTGTGCGGTAAATGGCACAAATTCGGCCACGAGTTCAGCAGCACTGCGGTCAGGCAGCCCATGGCGCTCTTTGGCTAAATTCACCACGCTGCGCCCTTCCGGAGTTTCATCCGCCAGCGAAGCGAGCTGTGCCGCTTCAGCCAATTGCAGTGCAGTCACGCCTGGCGCCGGAAAAAATTCACTGGCCTGCCGATTACCCAATGTGATGGTGCCCGTCTTATCCAACAACAGCACATCCACATCGCCAGCCGCCTCCACCGCACGGCCAGAAGTCGCAATCACATTGGCCTGCATCATGCGGCTCATTCCTGCCACACCAATTGCGGACAACAAGCCTCCAATCGTGGTTGGGATCAGGCACACCAGCAATGCCACCAGCACAGCAATGCTGACCACCGACCCACTACCAGCCTGTGATACCGCAAATGCCGAGAACGGCCACAGCGTAACGATGACCAGCAGGAACACCAGAGTCAGGCCCACCAGCAAAATCGACAGTGCCAGCTCATTGGGTGTTTTCTGGCGCTTGGCCGACTCGACCATGGAGATCATTCGGTCCAGAAACGACTCGCCAGGATTGACCGAAACCTGCACCACCAGCCAGTCTGACAGCACACGCGTACCACCAGTGACGGAAGAAAAATCTCCCCCAGCCTCACGGATCACGGGAGCTGACTCACCGGTAATGGCGCTTTCATCCACCGATGCCACCCCTTCAATGACCGTGCCGTCCAGCGCAATCACATCGCCGGCTTCCACCAGCAAGGTCACCCCCTTGCGCAGCTCGCTGGCACGCACAGGAATCCAGCTGCTGCCGTAGCTCGGTTGCTGCAACACCTTGGCCATGGTGTCGCGCTTCATGCCACGCAGGCTTTCCGCCTGAGCGCGGCTACGGCCTTCGGCCAGGGCCTCTGCAAAGTTGGCAAACAGTACGGTGAACCACAGCCAGAGGGCAATTGCCAACGTAAAGCCCGGGTTCTGACCCTCCTGATCCATGAGGCCTTGCATCCACAGCACAGTTGTCAGCATGGCACCGAGATAGACCACAAACATCACCGGGTTGGCCCACTGCGTGCGCGGGGAAAGCTTGCACACAGCACCCCACAAAGCAGCGCGCAACAGCTTGCCGTCAAACAGACTATGGCCTGCCGTCATATTCTTGTGATTCATGGCTTACTCCTTGGCTGCACCAGCAGAGACTGCGGGCTGGTGCAAAGCATCCAACGCCAGATTGAGCTGCAATACATTGACCCGCGGCTCACCCAGCAGAAAAAGGGTGCGCTGCTCCGTTGATTGACTGAGCAGTTGCTGCACCTGCTCATGCGTCAAGCTGCGCTCCCTGGCCACACGCGGCAATTGCAGCGCGGCATTGGCCAGTGAGATATGTGGATCAAGCCCCGATGCCGAAGCTGTCACCGCGTCCACAGGAACAGCAGCCCCAGCGGCCATCCCGTTGTCCATGCGGTACTGCGTCACACGCTTGGCAACCGTTTCAGCCAGATCCTGGTGGGTACTGCCCTGGTTACTTGCCCCGGATGCAGCCGCGTTGTAAGGCGACGCCATGCTGGCACCTTCCTGGGCTGGGTCAGGGCTAAGGGTCACGCTAGGCCGGCTGTGAAAGTAAGACGCAGCTTCAAACTGCTGGCCAATCAAAGCAGACCCCAGGATTTGTCCATCGCGCACGATCAGACTGCCATTGGCAGCCTGTGGGAAAAGGGCTTGCGCCACACCCGTGGTCAAAAGTGGGTAAGCAATGCCGGTCACCAGCATTACCACCACAGCAGCACGCACGCTGCTGCCTACAAGCTGCCCCCAGGAGCTGGGGTTCGATGCCGTGGGCGGTGCCACGTCCACAGCCGCAGACACAGACGGGAAAAGAGAGGAAGAGGATTTCATAGCTTGCTCCTTGGTACGGGGCACATAAGCCCCGCTCCTTTGGCAAAAAGTTTCGTTATGCGTACAGCTGGCCCACAAGCATTTGCAGATGCTCAATCACCGGGCCTAACGCCAAGGCAGGCAGGAAAGTAAGCCCACCAACCACCAGTACTACAAAGACCAGTAGCCCCATGAACAGCGGCGTGGCAGTTGGGAAAGTACCTGGCCCAGCTGGCACCGTCGCCTTGGCGGCCATGCTGCCGGCCACAGCCAGCAAAGGCAGCAAGGTTAGAAAGCGCCCTGCAATCATGGCCAGGCCAATCGTGGTGTTAAAGAAGGGAGTGTTGGCATTCAGCCCCGCAAAAGCAGAGCCGTTGTTGGCTGCGGCTGAGGCATAGGCGTACAAGATTTCCGAAAAACCATGCGGCCCACGGTTGTTCAGACTGGCACTCGCATCGGGCCACAGTGCAGCCAGCGCGGTGAAGCCCAAGATGACCGCCGGGTGTGCCAGCACTGAGAGCATGACAAGCTTGATCTCACGCACTTCGATCTTCTTGCCCAAAAACTCGGGCGTACGGCCAATCATCATTCCGGCCAAGAAAACCGTCAGGATTGCGTACTGAATCAGGTTGATCAGACCCACGCCATCACCCCCAAACACGCAATTGAGCATCATGAGCGCTAGCGGTGTGATGCTGCCCAGCGGAGTCAGCGAATCGTGCATGGCATTGACCGAGCCTGTGGTTGCAGCCGTTGTTGTCGTTACAAACAACGCCGTGTCAGCAATCCCGAAACGCAACTCCTTGCCTTCCATATTGCCACCCGGCTGGGTGACACTCGCCTGCTGATCAGCTCCTGCCCGTGCCAGCAATTGACTGCCACCCTGCTCTGCCGTAAACACCAGACTCAGGAAGCCGACAAACAAGACCAGACAGGCTCCAAAAAACACCCACCCCTGACGGCGCTGCAGCAGCATGGAGCCGAACGCATAAGTCAATGAAGCGGGAATCAACAACATCGACAGGATGTGCACAAGATTCGTCAGCGGCGTGGGGTTTTCAAACGGGTGCGCAGCATTCATGCTGAAGAAGCCGCCTCCATTGGTGCCCAGGTGCTTGATGCTCTCCAGACTAGCCACTGGCCCCATCATCAATTGCTGGTGCGCGCCTTCCACCGTGGTGGCCAAAGTCTGCGTATTCAACGTCTGGGGAATGCCTTGCCACACATAAAAAAGCGCTACAAGCAAGGACAACGGCAGCAACACGCGCCATAACACTCGCACGTAGTCGACCCAGTAGTTGCCCATATTCAGACTGCTGGACCGCGCCAGACCTCTGACAAAACCTCCGCAGACGGCAACACCCGTTGTCGCGCCCGCAAACATCAGAAAAGTAATGGCGGCCATTTGCGTGGCGTTGGTCAAGCTGCTTTCACCCGCATAAGCCTGCCAATTGGTGTTTGTGATGAAAGAGGCTGCGGTATTGAATGCCAAATGCGGCGGTTGTGCGGCGATCTCCAGCGGGTTAAGCGGCAACCAGTCTTGCGTACGCAAGATCAGGTAACCCAGCAGCATCATCACCGCATTGGAAAGCAGCAGTGCCGCGCCATAGCGCTGCCAGCCCATCTGTTCTTGCGGATTAATGCCCAAGGTGCCATAAGTCAAACGCTCTAGCCATGTGTGGTGCTCACTGGTAAAACAGCGCGCCAGCCATTGGCCCATAGGCACAGTCAGCATTGCCATGACCGTCAGCACTACGGCAAATTCCATCCAGGGTAACCACATGGTGTTCCCCTCTCAGATACGCGCCAAAGCGCGAGCAAAGCCCAGCAGGGCAACAAAGCAGGTGACCGTGAGACTGACAAAAATCAGGTCTTGTAGTGCGTGCATGCTGGCTCCTTAGAATTTTTCAGGGCGCAGCAGCGCATAGCCTAAATAGGCAAATAAACCAAACGCCATTACTGCAGCGCAGGCTTCAATCCAGTGGCCGGTCATCATTTCATTTCTCCCGTTGCCAGCAGCCTCCATGCACCTTGCAAGGAGGCGTCATTTGCCAGCGATGAAAGAAATATAAAAATTCACCCATCAACGCCGTATAGAGAATGGCGCGCTACATATCAAGATGGCATCAAGCTTTTGAATTCGCAGAGCGTGCAAGGGGTGTCCTTGATGCGTTCTTCAAAATAGCTTTCGTTTTCTCCGCCAGCGATGCCTGAAACTGCACAGCTTGGCCTGCATGGAGCTGTGCATACACAGACAACTTGGAATCGGACTGCACGCCGGGCTGTACATCTGGCAGTCCACCAAGACAAACCTGCATGGGCCGATTCAGCTGCCGCGTCCACGCGCCATAAACCTGCACGGCGGTGGCTCGAAGCGCCGAAATCCGCAGAGGCAATTGAGACAAGATTTGCGCCTCAGACTGCACGGCAGGTCCATACGCCTGACACAATTCTTCATGGCCTTCGTCACACCAGGCTTGCACGCTCTGCGCAGTTACCTCCAGGTGCCCTTGGAATGCCCAGTTGCGTCCGTGCAAAAAACCCTTGTTCAAGCAAAACGTGCCATACAGGCTGCGAATGGCACCAGAGGGGATTTCAAAAGTGTCGTAATGCCAGTTGAACTGGGCAATCTCGCGCGGCAGCTCAAGCAGCTCCTGCGCTTGGCGCGTGACCCACACATTACTCCACCCAATGTTGGGACAAGGATTGCGCCGCACCCGCGCACCCATCGCTCTGGCGAGCATTTGCGCGCCAAAGCAGTGGCCTAACACTGGTATATCGTGTGCCAAGGCATCTTGCAGCAGGCTGCACTCTTGCTCAATCCAGCGCAGCGGTTCATTCGCGCAATGGTTGCTCCCCAGCACCACCACCCCTCTGTAGTCGCTCGCGTGCCACGGCATGCAGCCTTCAACACAGGGCGTGATCAACTCGTAGGCAATACCTTGGGATGACAAATACTCTTCAAATACGCCGGGGCCTTGCGTAGCTTCGTGCTGAAGAATGGCAATAGGCTTCATACATGCATGTGCCTGAAAGTTCAGGCCTGTAGTTTCGAAGCCTGCAATCTAAGAACTTGCCCATCAAATCCGCGTTGAGATTGGCAGGTGCCATATCAAGTCGGCGTTGTTAAGAACAAATGACCAGACAGTTCGCTGCCAGCGGCAAGCAGCCCTAACCGCCCCTCAACCTCATCAGAGCGCGGTGTCCCTCATACTCACGGCCTTTGAAGTTTTTTGTGACTGCCATGCAAGCCCTGCTCGACGCCATTGCTCAATTTGAGTTGCCAACCGATGCCCAGCGTATCTTCCACGGTCGGGGCGGACGCTTTCCGGGGTGCGAGCATCTGGTGCTGGACGCGTTCCCGCCTGTTTTGCTGCTGACCAGTTTTCAGCCTCTGGACGACGCCGCACTAACAACCATTGACCACGCACTGCAAGCGCGCTGGGCACAGATTGGCCAGGGCAAGCCCCTGAACTGGGTATTTCAAACACGCCAAAGCGGCAACAAGGTAGAGACACGCTTGATGGCTGGCAGCGTGCCAGAACCGCACACCGTGACCGAGGCTGGCCTTCAGTTTCGCGCCCATGTGCTGCGCGGGCAAAACCACGGTCTGTTTCTGGACATGGCCGAAGGCCGCCGCTGGGTGCATGAACATGTGGCCCAACACCCTGAACACCGCCACGGCATCAAGGTCCTGAACCTGTTTGCCTACACCTGCGCCTTCTCTGTCGCAGCACTGCACGCAGGCGCACGCCAGGTCCTGAACATGGACATGTCCCAGAGCGCGCTGGCGACGGGCCAGCAAAATCACCAGCTCAATGCACTCAGCGGTGCCAGCTTTCTGGCGCACGACATCTTTAGCAGTTGGGGCAAGATCACTCGAAGTGGGCCCTACCACTTGATCGTTATCGACCCCCCTAGCTATCAGAAGGGCAGTTTTATTGCCACCAAAGACTACGGCAAGCTCATGCGTCGCCTGCCTGACTTACTGCGCCCCGGTGGTCATGTGCTGCTGTGCCTGAACGCACCAGAGCTGGGCACAGCATTTTTGAAAGAGCAAATGGCAGAGATTGCGCCCACGCTGCAGTTTGTCGAGCGTGTCGCCAACCCAGCCGCGTTTGCGGACGTAGATGAAGAGCGCAGCCTCAAAGTCTTGGTCTACCGTGCGCCCGACACCGAAGCCATGGTCGATTAAATTATCAGAAAAAAAGCACCTATAGCGCCTGCAAAATAAGCGCCTAAAGCTATCAAAATATGAATACTGCTTTGATTGATCCCGCTCTGGCATCGTGCCTGCAACGTTTTGTGCAACTGGATGCGAACACGCCCACTCCGAATCTGGACTACGTGCAGCGACGCCGCTTGCTCAGTGAGCTGCAAGCCCGCACTCTGCGCAACCAGCCATTGCCCGGCATTAGCGTGCACAACCACTACGTCACCGAAGAAGGCCGTGAAATTGCCTTGCGCAGCTACATGCCCAGCGCGCAGGCCACGGGAGAAACGTTGGTATGGCTGCACGGTGGCGGCTGGATGGTGGGCAGCCTGGATACCCACGACGATCTGTGTGAGCACCTGGCCCACTACACCGGCCACACCGTGCTGAGCGTGCACTACCGCCGCACACCAGAAAATTCCTTTCCCGCCGCTGTGGATGATGCCCAGGCCGTGCTGCGCTGGCTCTATCAGATGCAAGGGGTGCTGCCTTTTGCCTGCCAGAAAGTGCTGCTGGGTGGTGACAGCGCAGGCGGCCATCTGGCTTTGGCAACTGCTGTGCGTGCTGTGCAGACACCGCAAGACGCGCATGCCCATATTCAAGCCCTGCTGCTGCTCTACCCCTGCATCCAACCAGCACAAGACAACGACAGCATGCGCCGCTTTGCCCAAGGGTTTGGGCTGACTGGCGCTGCCATGCAGCAGTACTGGGATGTCTTAGGTGGTGCAGACGAGAACTTACGCACCCCCAGCCTGTGCCTTGATGCCCTGCCCTTGCTGCCACCCACCGTCATCATGACGGCAAGCCACGATGTACTGCGGGATGAAGCCGAAGATTTTGCACACCAATTGCAAGCCCTGCCCCAAGGCCCGAGTGTGTGTCTGCAGCGCGCTGAAGGCATGGTGCACGGCTTTGCACGCATCTTGGTCAGCAGCCCCGCTGCACGCCAGCATGTATACACAGCGTGCAGCCTTCTAGAGCAAGTTCGCGCGACCTGCGCATAAACCATAGGCGGCTTGCAAGCAGATCACAGCATTTAGCGGCCAGATGATGGTGTGTTGCACGATGCCACCTCATCGTGCGGCTAACAGCAGGCAAATCCAAGCCTTTTGCAGTGATTTATCGACACAAATATCACCCGTTAGACACACTACATTGCCCACAATTAAATGCAGATGAATTCAAATTCATGCCGCGTTAAGTGCAATTGACGTGCATAAAATGCCTGCACATTTCGCCAGCAGGCGAGTGTTCAACTTTGACAAGCACGCCATGAACCACACTCTTACGCGCCGCAACACCGAATCGATAGCTCTGGTGGCTTTGTTTGCTGCCCTGCTGGGGGTGATGGGCTTGATTCCCAAGATCGATTTACCACTGGGAGTGCACATCTCCATCCAGACGCTGGGTGTCATGCTGGCAGGTTGCCTGCTGGGCCCATGGCGTGGCTTGCAAGCTATTGGTCTGTTCTTGGTGGCTGTGGCGGCGGGCCTGCCCCTGCTGTCTGGCGGACGAGGCGGTCTGGGCGTTTTCATGTCTCCTACTACCGGCTACCTGGTGGGCTGGACCGCTGCAGCCTTTGTGACCGGCTGGCTCATGTCCATCCTGCCCAAATCCACACCACTGCGCGCTGCAGGCAGTGCATTTGCGGCATCAACCATTGGCTGCATCGCTGTGCTCTATCTGTTTGGGATTGCGGGCTTGGTATGGATTGCCAAGATTCCACTCACACAAGCCATCTGGGCCAACGCCATTTTTGTGCCCGGTGATCTGATCAAGTGCGCACTGACTGCCCTGGTGGTGCACAGCATTGCACGCGCCATGCCTGACTGGCAGTTGGGTGGCGCAGCCAACCGTTAAAAGCATTTCATAGCAGCAAACGCTTACGAGACAAGCACCACAGACTGAAAGCACTTGTAAAAAATCTTGTAACAAAGACGACGAATGCTTAATCTTGCGTTTGGTTTTTGCCCGGCCACAAGGGCAAGACATTGCTAGAAAGCTTGACTGGCTATGCGCTACACACTGTCCGTTCTTACCGCAGCCTGCCTGCTGGCTTTAGGTCAGCCAGCCTGGGCTGAAACCACAGACCGCGATTTTTTACTGCGCGCCCGCAACGCAGCCTTGGCGCTGCCTGACACTGACCGCGCCAACGCTACACAGTTGCTGCAGCAGCTGCAAGCCAGTGCCTCCGTCGCCCCTGTCTCTCAGCGCCACCTGCCCTTTCACCGCGTCTTTACCGCAGTAAATGGCGCGCTGCAGCAGCACTACACCACGTCGGTCAGTGCACACCTGCTGCCCCAGCCCTTGATTGCAGCGCACTGGATCAAACCGCCCGTTGAGCATTTAGACACCCGCCCCTCCATGAATCTGGATACGGCCATGGTGCAACGCTGGCTGGCTCCGTGGCTGAATGTTGCTACCTGATTCGACTAAATCTCAGTCGAACCAGCATCAAACGCAATATAGAAGAGCGTTAGTGCTAACAATTACGCTCAATACCAACGGCAGTTTGGCCCCTTGCACTCGTGCACAACAGCACCACAGTGCTCACGACCAAAAATCCTTGTCTTGCATGCGCGAATGGGCAGCGCGCTCCGCCAAGCAATTCCTTACACCAATGTGCTCTGCTGGCGCGTAGCAGCAAAGCGGTAGCTGGCCAAGGCCAGCCCCGTGATGCACATCTGGGTTACGGCGCAGGCCACAGCAGGCACACTGCCGTAACCGACCAGCTGGGTACCGATGGCACCCATGGCCATTTGCCCAAAGCCATACAGACCCGCTGCAGCGCCCACCAGACCGGGCGTACACGACAAGGCACTGGACAAGGCTGCAGGGCTGGCCAGCCCTGCGCCAAAAGTCATCGTGATGGTGATCGCCAGCAGCCAGGGCGCGGTCAACCACCCCATAAGCTGCACCAGCAGCAGCAACGTTGCCATCGCCAGCCCCAAGCCGGCACCCGCATACAAGAAATACGCGTTGGGCAGCCGCCCTGCCAAACGCCGCGTTGCCAGCGTACCCAGACTGGCCCCCACAATAGTGCTGGCCGCAAACCAACCCACATCGCTGATGGGCAAACCTAACTGCTCATGCACGATGTAAGACGAGGTGGCCAGATACGGATACAGCGCGGTGCTGGAGCAGGCACCTCCCAGCATGAATGCCACAAAACTCGGCTGCTCCAGCAAGCGGCGGTAGTCCAGTGCAATCGCTTTCACCGCCAGGGGACGGCGCAGCACATGGGTCTCGGGCAACAGCCGCCACGCACAGCCGAGCATGATGCAGCCCATGCCCACCAGAAACAGATAAATTGCACGCCAGCCAAAGTGATCGGCCAGATAAGCACCCACCACTGGAGCCAGACCGGGGCCCACCAAGGTGAGCAAATTGAGCAAGGCCAGATCCTTGGTGACCCGATCAGGTGCCGAGGTGTCGCGCACAATGGCCCGGCCCAAGGTAATGCCAGCAGCACCCCCTAATGCCTGCAGCAGCCTAGCCACCACCAGCCATTGCAAGCTGGGTGCGCACAGCGCCAAGACGCTGGCACTCAGATACAGCCCCAGGCCCACCAGCAGCGTGGGCCGCCGCCCCAAGGTATCCGACAGCGGGCCATACACCAACTGCCCCAGCGCCAAGCCCAATACATATAACGTGATGGTTTGCTGCATGCCTGCAGGTGCAGCCCCCAGTGCAGCGCCTGCAATCGGCAGTGCTGGCACAAAAATGTGCATGGCCATGGTGCCACTGAGCGTGACCAGCACCAGCAACCACATGGGAGCCACAGGCCGTTTGGCGGCCGCGTTGTTGTCTTCATGCATGGCTTAAAGCCCTGCAGCGCGCATGCGGGGGTGGCGTTGAAAGAAGAAGGCCACAGTCAGCGCCAGCGCAATGACAAAAATACAAAACGTGCACACCGCCACATTCATTCCCCAGTGGTCGGCAATCCAGCCAATCGCCATCATGGGCAGCATGCTGCCGATGTAACCAATCACCAGGTACGTGGACAGCAAGCCCGAGCGGTTGTTGGGTTTGGCAATGCGGTTAACCATGCCCATGCCGGCCAGCATGCTCATACCGTGGCCCATGGCAGTCAGCGCCACACCCAAGGCAAACAAGATGGCCGACCCGGCCCACAGGTTCACCATCAGCAAGGCATTGCTCAACGCCAAACCCAACAGCCCACCAAAGCCACACCAATGCGTGGGCAAGCGCCCCGCCATGATTTGCACACAGGCCGATGCCAGCAGGATCACGGCAATCGCCGTGCCACTGACAAACGGGCCATGCCAGGGCACGAGTTTGTCCAGAAACAGTGGCGACATCGAGGCATACAGACCAAACACACCAAATGCCATGAACGGCAATGCACTGGTCAGCACAAACGCGATGGAGTCCTTGGATTCAGGCCATGTCAGCTTGGGCAAAGCATCGCGCCAATGCAAGCGCTGCGTGTTGCTAGGCAGGGTCGACTCTGGCAGTTCCAGCCGGGTCAGGGCAAACAGGCCCAGGCTGCCCAGGAGCAGCGTTGGGATATAGGTGGTCACCAAGGGGTAGGCCACCCACTGGCCCATGATGCCGCCCACCAGTGGGCCTAGCCCAAAGCCCAGCGCCATCAGAAACCCCGTCACCATGGCCACGCGTTGCATCTGCCCTGCGCGTGACAGTTGCGACAACCCCAGCGTGGCACTGGTCGTCAACATGCTGGAGGCCACGCCCACTATCACGCGCCCCACGATCAAGCTGCCCATGTTCCAGGCGATCATGCTGATGAACGTACCAATCAAGGCCAGCACCAGCCCGCACTGCATCACGCGACGAAAGCCTGCACGGTCGGGCATACGCCCCAGAAACAGCAGGCCGCACAGCGCACCGCCCATATAGAGCACGTAAATCAGCGAAATGTCGCTGGCCTGAAGTTGCCACGCTTCTTTGTAAAGCGCGTACAGCGGGCTGATGAGCGCAGTGCCCATCACGCCCACAATCATGGCGAAACTCACCCAGACAAAGGGAGAACCTTTTAATTTCATCGCAACACCGTGTACTTAATTCTTGTTCTGGCTGAGGTTCGCATCTACAGGTTCATGGCTGCAAGGCTGACCCGTTATGTGGTCAAAGCGCTGAGAAATCTTGAGCAACGATGCGCGAGTGATCACCAGCTCTTCAGGGGTCAGGCCGGCCAAAATGGTTTGCTCAATTTGCAAGCTTTTGTGCAGGATGAGTGAAGCCACACGCTGCCCTTCCTGCGTCAACTCAATGTATTTAGTACGCCGATCGGTGGGGTCGCAAGACCAGTCCACCAGCGCCTCTGCACGCAGCTGTGACAACACCCGCACCAGGGATGAGGTATCCAGATACAACGCCTCAGCCAGGTCTTTCTGGCGCATGGGCACACCGCCCGCATACAGCACCAGCAAGGGCATGCGTGTGGCATCTGACAGCCCCAAGTCTTTGAAACTCAGATCCACCTGCCTGCGCCACTGGCGATAGACGCTTCCAATCAACAGGCCAAAACGCGAGCGTGCCGAGACACGTTCAGAGGCCTCATCCGCAGGCAATACACAATTAGTTTGCATGCAAAGTATTTTGGCGAATCTGACCTTTCACCGTGCTCTGCGATTGAACAACCCCACATACGACATGGGGGCCAATCGCACCTGATTCGCCCTAACTATGCCGCATCAGAGCCATCCAAAAACAGTATGGAGCGCACCCAAGTGCCAAAAAAAACGCCAGTTGCACCGCGGCCACCCACTGCGCCTTTCGGGTTTTATGCAGCGTTTGTGCCACCATCCTTGGCAGCCACAGCGCGTGCCAGATCGGCCTGCATGCTGGCCATGGCCCGCGATGGCAGCGTCAGCTCTCCACTGGCCATGCGTGCCAGCAAGCAATGCAGCATTTCTGTCGACAGGCCATGCAACACCAGACGGTGACCTGCCCGCAAAGTCGAAAGCGGCACCAGCGGGTGTTTGTTGTTGAGCATCACCAGATGCTCGGGGGAGCCCAAAATCTTGGCGCAATAAATGGCCAGGGTTTCATCGAGCTGCAAAGAATTACTGGCGCGCCAGAAGTCGTTGTCGGTCAGCAGCAGCTGGTAGACGGGGGTGTAGACCTCAATGGCACTTTGCAGATCCAGCCGGTTCAGCCAGCCTCTGGGCATGTCGCTCAATGCCAGCGAGGGTTCTGTGATCATCGAAAAATCAGGCTCGGCCACCGGACCAATGTCCTGCCCTGCGTTGCGCAAAGCCTTGTTGAGCCGGATCACGAAGTTAAACAGATTCAGGTCATGCTTGAGGAACAGCTCGTCCTTGATATCGTCCAGCGTGGTGGGTGCAATCGGGTAGGTGGCAACCTTTGTCGGGGCATTCGCAGCCACAAAAGCCAAAATGTGCGAACCAAGGTGAAAGTGCCGCATGATCAACCAGTTGGCCTCGGGCGAGACAAAGGTTTTCATGCTGAACGCCAGCACTTTGTGCAGCAAGATCGAATGCGCCCAGCGCTTGGGTAGCAGCACTTTGAGCACCTGAATCAAGATGATGCTCAAGCGTGCCAAGGGCCTTAAAAAGGGCAGCAAATACTGGCGCGAACCACTGCTGCAATCACGCAACCATGCGGCTTTGACGGCATCTGGCAGCGGGGTGCTCTGGTCCAGGTACAGCGCCAGCCAGGGGCTGGGGTCGCGCTCATCCCAGGGCTGCTCCAGAAAATCATTGTGTTTCTTCATAGCTGCTCCTTGATGCTCAAGCCTGCGCAGTCAGTACATGCTGAAACTGCATCAGGTACATCGCCGCAGTATGGCGGGCAGTCTGGACGATGGCTTGCTGTGCCGTGCCCGTGGTATCCATCTCCAGCGTCATCTGCACAGCCATCAGCCAGCGCTCCAGATGGTGCTCATCGTTGGCACCGTGGTACTCCAGAAAACGAAATGCATCAGGTGGCAGCGGCAAGGCCTGGCGCAACAAAGGCAGCAAGCTGGGCACAATGCGCTGGCCCGTGCCTTCAATGATGTAAATCGCCCCCAGCAAACCAACCGGATTGGGCGTGACCGCCAAGCCGTGCAGATAGGCATTGAGCGCTTCACCACCGGGGTTGCGCCGCAACTGGCTGATGTCGGCTTGCGTGCCCCCGGCTTTCAGATAGTCGCTGTGCAGCACTTTGAAGTCATGCTGCTCGTCATCGGCGTGCAGATCAATCAGCGCCGCCAGTGCGGCGTAATCCCCGGTCAGCGAGGCTGCGCCTTCGCGCATCCACAAACTACCCTCACGCACCTGCGGAATCCAGTGTTCCATCCAGCGCACATAGTCCGCGGTGTGCAACTGGCGGGTACGCATGCGCTGCAATAGCGGCGTGCGCCAGACCTGAGAGCGGTAGTCTTGCCACACGCTGGCCAGCTCAGTCAACAAAGGAGCCAATGCTGCAGGCGCAGCGGCCGGGTCATGCGGCGGAGCAATAGCTGCCACATCAGGCAGTGCGTCATTGGCAGGCGATACTGCCTTTGTTTTCTGAGCAAAAAAAGGTTTTTGCTCAGTTTCCACGGGCGCATCCTGCTCGACTTCCCAGAGCATGTAACCTGCCGTGAAACGCCCCGACTCAGGGATAAAGCACAGCACCGTATCGCCCGCCTTCAGGCGAGCCGTCTCTTTCTCCAAGAACTCTGCCAGCATGATGAAAATGGACGCCGCTCCAGTATTTCCACGCCATGCCAGATTGCTCCACCAGCGTTCTTTGGGAATACCCAGCTGTGCTTTCTCCAGCAGCTCTTGCACCACAGGCATGAAGCGCTCTGAGGAGTAGTGGCACAGAAAGTGGTCAATCCCGCGCTCAGGCACCCAGCCCTTGTGGGCCAGATCGGCGTATTCATGGATGCAGACGTCAAACAGATGCGGCAGCAAGCGAATGTCTTGGCGCAACGCCAAAGCGCCGGCGGCTTCAGCATCTGCCCACGCCGGAAAGTCCAAGTGGCTTTTAGAGCGATCCGGCGTCAGCCCCAGTTGCATGCACACCGGGTAGTCGCCCGCGAAACTGCGCAAGTGCGTCCACTTGAGCTTCAGGCGCAAACCCGGTGCCCGGGGCAGTGCCTGTGGCCCACCCAGCAGCACTGCGCCTGCGCCATCCGACAGCATCCAGCGCAAGAAATGGGCATCGAAATCGGTGTCATAGCCTTGCGCGGCAAAGCGCGAACGCTTGAACAGGCGCGAGGGCATTTCACTGGCTACCGCCAGCGACTGGGTGTGCGCCCCGCTCTCGATGGCCAGCGCCGCCGCTTGCAGCGCGCCCACGCTGGCCGCACATACGCCATGTACAGACAGCGTTTCCATGGGCGGTGCCGCCATCTCGCCTTGAATCATGCTGGCAAAGCCGGGCATCAAGGCATCGCCGCCCGATGAGCCGCTGGCCAAAAAACCCACCTCTTGCAGCTTACGCCCAGCACCTTGCATGCACGCGGTAATCGCTGCGGCCGCCATCTGTGTATTGCTGAACACAGTCTGGCCTTGCGCATCCAGTGCGTAATGGCGCGACTGAATACCGTTTTCACCCAAGATGCGGCGCTTGATGCGTTCGGACAAGCGGTTCAACGGTGCAACAAAAGCATCCATACCGGCGTTATCTACCGGAGAGCCCGGCAAGAACCAGCCAGCAGACTGCAGATAGACATTGGAATAAGCAACTGGCATAGGTAGTGTCGTTCTGGTTAACAGATATCTTGGGGTGGCAGCAAAGACTGGGTACGAGCCTTGGGCCACACAAGGCCCAGCACAAACACGCGCCCCATATAGGGCAGCAGCCCCGCTTCATTGAGCGCTGGTGCCACACGGTGCTGGTAGTGCTCACGGTGCAGGCGCTGCAAATCCGACCAATGGGCCTGCGGGTGTTCATGGTGTGCCGTGTGCAGCCCGATATTGAACAGCAAGGGGTTGACCCAGCCCTGAAAATTGCGCGCGTAATTCAACGTGGTATGGGGGGATTGGCGCTGCGCCCGGCTCAAGGGGCGGCCATCGGCATGGGCGTGCTGCAGATAGTTGGTGGCCAGCAGCCAGTGCAATCCATGCAGCTGTGGCACGATGACAAACAGCAAAGCTTTTTGCCAGTCCAGCACCAGAAAGAAAGTCCAGCTGCACAGCCACAGCACGTACTGCCCCATGCAATACTGGAATGCGCCCGGTGCGCTCAGGCGCAAACGCAGCAGCCAGCGCACAAACAGCGGGTACAGCACCCACGCCGCCTGCAGGGGGTGCACCAGGTAACCCCACAGATGATTGGTATCGCCGCCAAACGCGGGCTGATAGGTACGTGCCAAATCTCGCGGGCCATGGCGAAAACGGTGGTGATTGCCCACATGCGCAGGCCAAAAGACAAAGGTGGGGTGGCCTTGCAGCACCGTCAGCGCGTAGTCGGTCAGCCGGTTGGCCCAACGCCCGCGCCACATGCGCAAGTGCGTGTGGTTGTGGTGAATCACGCCAATACCCAGTGTCAAGAACAGCAGCACGGCATACAGCCACCAGACAAAGCCGTTGTGCCATTGCCAAGCCACCAGCGCCGGCAACGCCACCAGATACGCCAGAGACTGCACATCGCGCCAATGGCGCAGGCGGGGCCAGCCCGCAAACGCATGCTGCATCAGTCCCATTCAGTGCGTACCACGGCTGCTGGATGCAGGTGCTGAGTCGGCCTGCGTGTGCATCCACCGATCCATGAACGCCAGCGCAAAGCCATAGTTGCCTTTGGGCCGTGCGTGGTGCAAATAGTGGCGGCGGCTGGCAGCCAGCGGGTGGTTGTCAGACACACGCGGAAAGAAATCGTAGTTGGAGTGGCCAATCAGATTGAGCAGCAGGCTGAGCACCGGCACTGCCGCCAATGACCAGAAATAGAAATCGTGCACCAGCATGGGCAACAAGATGATGTTGCCCAGCATCAGCGCCTCTACCGGGTGAAAACTGTAGGTGGACCACGGCGTGGTCACGATGGAGCGATGGTGGTCGGTATGAAAGCGCGCCAGCGGGCGAGTATGCAGCAAGCGGTGGTTGATCCAAAAGTGCACATCGTTCCAGATCATCAGCACCACAATTTCCAGCGCCGCACGCCCTGCACTGGCACTCGGCGCCAGTTGAGCCCACCCCAGTTGCAACAGTCCCCAGGGCACCCCCATGCCAATGCCAAACAAGAGCACCGAATGCAGTGACTGACGCCATTCACGCTGCAGTTGATCGGGCTTGAGAGGACGTGTATCCAGCACATGACCAACCCCTTGGCGTGAGAGGCTGCGTGTCAGAGCCTGCATGCCGGCACCGCCCAGCAGGTACAGGCTGCCAAAAAAGACCAACCCCAGCAGCATGACCTGCCAGGCGCTCAATTGCGTGAACCACTGGCCCGCGCTCATGAGACGCTGCGCCCCCACACATCGCAGGCATACGCACACAGAGGGCAGTCAACGCTCTTGGCCGAATCCATAAACTTTTGCATGCGGCGGATGATAGCGAAGGCCGCCGCGCAACACCGAAATGCTACGAAGTGTTACTCAACGTGAGCCGCCTTGGACGCAAGTCCGTGCTTGAACTGCGCCAAAGCTGACTCACGATGGCAAGGTGCACCCCAGCCATCGCCCCGATAGAGAGCAGTGCTGGGTGAATGGGCGCACAAAACATTGCGCTACCTTGGCGCTGGCAGCGCTTAAAAAGCTTCTACCGCCATCTGTGCACAAGTCATATCGCGTGTATTCACCACGTTCAGCCATGCGGTAATTTTTGGCAGTTCATAACGGTAAAAATAACTGATTGCACTGATCCGGCCAGCGTTAGCCGCTAAGGCTTGCGAAGCATCCTGCTCCAGCACCTTACACGCCACATCCAGCCATACCCATGCCAGCACCGTGTGGCCAAAGGCTTGCATATAGGGCACGGCATTGGCCAGTGCTTCTTGCGGATTGCCTGTCAGCCATGCGGCCTGCGTAGCAGCGCTGACGTCTTGCAAGGCCTGGTTCAAGTCGTGCGCATACTGCGCAAGCTCGGACCGGGCGCCTGCCTTCTTGATCGTGGCTTGCATCGTCTGAGCCAGCAGTTGCAAACCGGCACCGTCTTGCATGCGTACCTTGCGGCCCAGCAAGTCAGCCGCCTGAATACCGTGCGTGCCTTCATGAATCATGTTCAGGCGGTTGTCGCGCCAGTACTGCTCCACTGGAAAGTCGCGCGTATAGCCATAGCCACCATGAATCTGGATGGCCAGAGAGTTGGCCTCCAGGCAGTTCTCGCTGGGCCAGCTCTTGGCAATCGGCGTCAGCACCTCCAGCAGCAGCTTGGCGCGGGCCGCTTCCTCGGCAGCGCCGGTGCGTCCTTCGTCCACCAAACGGGCACAGTACATGTTCAGCGCCAGCGCGCCTTCGCAATACGCCTTTTGTGCCAGCAGCATGCGCTTGACGTCGGTGTGTTCAATGATGGCTACCTGAGCGCTGGCTGCGTCTTTGCCGCCCTCTGTCATGGGCCGGCCTTGCGGGCGGTTCTTGGCATATTCCAGGCTGGCGTAATAGCCAGCCAGGCCCAGCATGGTGGCCGCCATGCCAATGCCAATGCGCGCCTCGTTCATCATGTGGAACATGCATTTAAGGCCTTCGTGCGGCTTGCCCACTAAGTAGCCAATCGCCCCAGAGCCGCCGCGCACCGGGTATTTGCCTTCACCAAAATTGAGCAGCGTATTGGTGGTGCCGCGCCAGCCCAGTTTATGGTTCAGGCCAGCCAGCGCCACATCGTTGCGCTCACCCGTCAGATTGCCGTCGGTGTCCACCAGTTTTTTGGGCACGATAAAGAGCGAGATACCTTTCACGCCCGCAATCAGTTTGCCGTCCGGCCCAGGAATCTTGGCCAGCACCAGATGCACGATGTTTTCGGTCAACTCATGGTCGCCCGAGCTGATCCACATCTTGTTGCCCTTGAGGCGATAGCGCGCCCCCAGTGCATCGCTGTCAAAGTCGGCCCCATCGGGTTCGGCACGCGTAAGGATGTCGCTCAGGCTGGAGCCCGCCTGCGGCTCAGACAAGGCCATGGTGCCAGCCCAGCGGCCATTGAATTCATTGTCGGCAAACACCTGTTGCTGCATGGGCGTACCGTGCACGCGCAGCAAGTTGGCGTTGCCCACGGTCAGCAGGTTAGAGCCAATGCTGATGCTGGCACAGCCAAAGAAACTGTTGGCTGCCGCTTCCACCACATAGGGCAGTTGCATGCCTCCCTTTTCATACGGCTGTGCGGCGCTGAGCATGCCGCTGTCAGCAAAGGCTTTGCGCGCATCGTGCGTGCACTGTGGCTGGGTGACTTTCTCGCCATCAAACGTGGGCTCTTGTGTGTCTACCGTGCGATTGAAGGGGGCGTATTTTTCACGTGCTATGCGCTCGCAAGTGTCCATGACCGCATCGAACGTTTCGCGGCTGTGGTCGGCGTAACGGTCACGGCTGGTCAGGTTTTCGGCTTGCAGCCAGTCGTACACCAAGAATTCAAGGGTAGATCGCAACTGAGACATAGTTTTAAGAAAAATTAGGCTCTAACGCTTATGCAGCAAGCGCTGGAAGCTATGGTTATTTAAAATTCAAGGCGGTAAAAAAGCCGCCTCCTCGGCCATCAAGGTACGGCGGCTCAGATTCCTGCGGCCCCAAGGCACGCCATAGCGCCAGCCCATCGCAGATGGGTGGTGGAGACGAGGTGCCAAAGCGCAGTCAGCAGCAGCGCTACGACCGGCTTTGGCAACGGCGACTCCTGGTGCCAGGCCGGGACTTACAGCACCTCAAACACACCGGCAGCGCCCATGCCGCCGCCAATGCACATGGTCACGCACACCAGCTTGCCACCACGGCGCTTGCCTTCAATCAGCGCATGGCCTGTGAGGCGTTGACCCGAGACACCGTAGGGGTGGCCCAAGGCAATTGCGCCTCCATTGACGTTGAGCTTTTCGTTCGGAATGCCCAGCTTGTCGCGGCAGTAGATCACCTGTACGGCAAACGCTTCGTTGAGCTCCCACAGATCAATGTCCTGTACCTTCAGACCCAGCTTTTTGAGCACCTTGGGAATAGCGTACACCGGGCCAATGCCCATTTCATCGGGCTCGCAGCCAGCCACCGCAAAGCCCAGAAAGCGGCCGATGGGTTGCAGGCCCTTCTTGCTGGCGTAGTCTTCATGCACCACCACACAGGCACCGGCACCGTCAGAGAACTGGCTGGCGTTGCCCGCCGTGATCAAGCCACCGGGCAAGGCGCTGCGCAGGCCAGCAATGGCCTCTACGGTTGTGCCTTCACGGGTACCCTCGTCTTTGCTGACGGTGACTTGCTTGGTGGTCAAGCCCATGACTTTGTCAGCGACACCCATGGTGACGGTGATGGGGGCGATTTCGGCATCAAACAGCCCGGCAGCTTGCGCTGCGCAGGCTTTTTGCTGGCTGGCCGCGCCGTACTCGTCCATGGCTTGGCGACCGATGTTGTAGCGCTTGGCCACTTGCTCGGCTGTTTGCAGCATGGACCAGTAGATCTCGGGCTTCATCTTGCTCAGCTCGGGGTCATGCGCCATATGCTGGTTCACTTCCTGCTGCACGCAGGAAATGCTTTCCAGACCACCGGCCACCAGCACCTCGTTTTCACCCGCAATGATGCGTTGCGAAGCCAAGGCAATGGCTTGCAGGCCCGAAGAGCAAAAGCGGTTGATGGTCATGCCCGACGTCGTCACAGGCAGGCCTGCACGCACGGCAATCAGGCGGGCAACGTTGCCACCCGTTGTGCCTTCCGGCAACGACAGGCCCATCACCACGTCTTCCACATCGGCACCTTCAATGCCTGCACGCTGCACAGCGTGTTGCACCACGTGGCCACCCAGCGTGGGGCCATACGTCATATTGAACGAACCCTTCCAGCTCTTGGCCAGCGGGGTGCGCGCGGTAGAAACAATCACAGCGGATGTCATAACTTCAATCCTTTAACTCGTACAGTTCAAGCGGCGCACACCGCTTACGCAAAGCGCTGGCCTTCAGCGGCCAGACGCGCCAGCAAAGGTGCGGGCTGCCAGAATTTGGCATCGTCGTGGGGGTTCTGGGCAAAACGGTGCATGGCTTGCACCACGTTGATCAGGCCCAGCTCGCTGGCGTAATGCATGGGGCCACCGCGATAGATGGGAAAGCCGTAGCCGGTCAGGTACACCATGTCGATGTCACCGGACTTGCTGGCAATGCCGTCTTCCAGAATGTGAGCGCCTTCGTTGACCAGCGAGAACACCAGGCGCTGCACGATTTCTTCGTCCGAAATCTTGCGTGGCGTGATGCCGATGGCTTTGCGGTGCGCATCAATCATGTCCAGCACTTCCTGACTGGGGATCGCATCGCGCTTGCCAGCCTGGTAGTCGTACCAGCCTTTGCCGGTTTTCTGGCCAAAGCGGCCCAGCTCGCACAGGCGGTCAGCACTGGCGCTGTACTTCATGCCGGGTTTTTCTACCACGCGGCGCTTGCGGATGGCCCAACCAATGTCGTTTCCCGCCAGGTCACCCATGCGGAACGGGCCCATGGCAAAGCCAAATTTTTCTGCGGCTTTGTCCACCTGCTGCGGCGTGGCACCTTCATCCAGCAAAAAGCCAGCCTGGCGGCTGTATTGCTCAATCATGCGGTTGCCAATGAAACCGTCACACACGCCCGAGACCACAGCGGTCTTTTTGATCTTCTTGGCGATCTGCATGACGGTAGCCATCACGTCTTTGGCGGTGGCCTTGCCGCGCACCACTTCCAGCAGTTTCATGACGTTGGCAGGACTGAAGAAGTGCATGCCCACCACGTCTTGCGGGCGGCTGGTGAACGCCGCAATCTTGTCCACGTCCAGGGTTGATGTGTTGGAGGCCAGGATGGCACCGGGCTTGGCCACTGCATCCAGTTGCTTGAACACGATTTCTTTAACGCCCAGCTCTTCAAACACGGCCTCAATGATCAGATCACAGTCTTTGAGGTCGTCATAGCTCAGCGTGGTGCTCAGCAGCGCCATGCGCTGTGCGTACTTGTCTTCCTTGAGCTTGCCCTTCTTGACTTGCGCTTCGTAGTTTTTCTTGATGGTGGCCACGCCGCGCTCCAGCGCTTCGGGTTTGGTCTCCAAAATAGTGACCGGAATGCCCGCATTCAAGAAGTTCATGCTGATGCCACCACCCATGGTACCCGCACCAATCACGCCCACTTTCTGGATGTTGCGCACGGGTGTATCGGCAGGAATATCGGCAATCTTGGTGGTGGCACGCTCAGCCATGAACAGGTGGCGCAGCGCGCGCGACTCGGGCGTCCACATCAGGTTCACGAACAGCTCGCGCTCAAAGTCCAGACCATCCTGGAATTTGCGCTTGGTGGCCGCTTCTACCGCATCCACGCACTTGAGTGGTGCGGGGTAGTTCTTGGACATGCCCTTGACCATGTTGCGCACAAAGCCAAAGTAAGCATCGCCTTTGGGGTGCTTGCACTTGAGGTCGCGCACCAGAGGCAGGGCCTCGTTGCCTGCCACATGCCGCTCGCCCACTTCCTGCGCAAAGATCAAGGCTTCTGCAGCCAGCGTCTGCGCGCTGACCGACAGTTTGTCAAACAGCTTTTGCCCCGGAATTTGCGCCAGCATGTCGCTCTGGATGGATTCGCCACTGACGATCATGTTCAGCGCTGGCTCCACCCCAATCGCGCGTGGCAGCCGTTGTGTGCCGCCCGCGCCGGGCAGCAGTCCCAGCTTGACTTCAGGCAAAGCGACGAGGGTACCGGGTGCCGCCATGCGGTAGTGACAACCCAGGGCCAGCTCCAGCCCGCCGCCCATGCACACGGAGTGAATGGCAGCCACAACGGGCTTGCTGGACTGCTCCACCTGCGCAATCACGGTGTGCAGATTGGGCTCTTGCAAAGCCGACTCTTTGCCAAACTCTTTAATGTCAGCGCCGCCCGAGAACGCCTTGCCCGCTCCCGTGATCACGATGGCTTGCACCGCTGCATCGGCATTGGCCTGGTTCAAGCCTTCAATCACGGCACGGCGGGTGGACAAACCCAGGCCATTGACAGGCGGGTTGTTGAGCGTGATCACGGCCACTGCACCGTGAACCTTGTATTCAGCCGTCATGGCTTGTCTCCTTCAGTTCTATGAAAAAAGAACGGGCGTTCTGCAATTCATTCTAGGAAGGGATGCCAGTGAGCGCTATCGCGTTTTGCCCTCGAATTGTCTCGATTGGGACATGCCTCACAAGGCAAATTCCGAACAGCGGAACTGCGCAGCCGCACAGCGCTTGTTCCTTATCAGAAAAGACCGAGGTGCCACCCTGCTTTCTGACGCCATAAATCCGATCAACGGCATGCCGCGCGCTCACGCGTGGCTCACTTCTTGCGACAGTCTGTTGGCATCACCTGCACATGCCGTGCCTTGTGGGTGTGGCTGCAATAAAACGCTGGGGAAACCCATACCCATGCGCCAAAGCGCCGCCCCAACAATGTGCATTGCGCGTGCAGCGGGCACACGCAATCCCAAGCTATTTACGGAAGGCTCACTCCAATATGCAACGCAAAACATTCATCCGCCTGAGCACAGCCTGGGCCGCCGCCACCTTGATGGGCGCAGCCTCCCTCAGCGCCCACGCGGCCGAACCCATTTTGATCGGTGTACCGATCCCCATGACGGGTCCTAACACCCAGTACGGCGATGAAGTGAAAGCCGGTTTGCTGACCGCTATAGAAACCATGAACGCCGCAGGTGGCATGAATGGCCGCGAGTACAAGCCCGTGTTTGTGGACGATGCCTGCGAGCCCAAGCAAGCCGTACCCGCTGCCAACCGTGTGCTCAACTCCGGGGCCAAATTTGCGGTCGCCCACGTGTGCTCGGGCGTGACTATTCCGGCATCGAAGATTTATGAAGAAGAAGGCATTGTGGCCATCACCCCCGGCGCCACTGCCCCGCAGGTGACCGACGGCCTCAAAGGCCACTACTTCTTTCGCACTATTGGGCGCGATGACCAGCAAGGGCCTTTCGCTGCAAAGTTCATTGCAGAAAAACTCAAGCCCAAGGCAGTGGCCGTGCTGCACGACAAGCAAACCTACGGTGCCGGTGTGGCCCAGCACGTGAAAAACACGCTGGACAAGCTCAAAGCTCCCGTGGTGATGTATGACGGCCTGAACGCCGGTGACAGCGATTACTCCGCCGTCATCACCAAGCTCAAGAGCGCCAAGGTGGACGTGGTGTTCTTTGGCGGCTACCACCCAGAAATGGGCCTGCTGCTGCGCCAGGCCAAAGAGCAAGGTCTGAAGACCCAGTTTGTGGGGGCAGAAGGTGCATTCAACCAGGGCCTGATTGAAATAGCCGGCCCGGCAGTGGAAGGCATGATGTTTACCTTCCCGGCTGACTTCAGCCAGCGCCCCGAGAACAAGGGCATTGTGGAGGCCTTCAAAAAGGCCAACCGCTCTGCCAACGGTGCCTACCAGATGCCTGCCTACGCAGCGCTGCAAGTGCTCGACAAGTCGATGAAGGCCGTGGGAGCCGACGCCAAGAAAGTGGCCGACTACATGCACGCCAACACCTTTGACACCGCGATTGGCAAGGTGGCCTTTGATGCCAAGGGCGATTTGAAGGACTTCGAGTTTGTGGTGTTCAAGCTGGCCAAAGATGGCAGCCGCACACAAGTGAAGTGATTGAGCGTTGGGCTCACCCACAAAAAGGGCACCTTGCGGTGCCCTTTTTTATATGCACCATTGCGGGGAACATTATAAATAATAGCTGATATCGCTTACCTACTGGTCTTTTCAAATAGTTTTAATTCTGAAAACCAATATACAAGGGCGCTTGCAGCTATAAATTTCAAACCTCCAGCCATTCCTTGCGAATGTGCTGATTGCTGTTGAGCGACTGGGGCGTACCGTCAAACACGATGGCCCCGTGGCCCATGACCAGGGCACGGTCTGAAATGCGCATGGCAATGGTGAGCTTTTGCTCAATCAGCAGCACCGATACTCCACGCTCCTTGATCTTTTTGAGGTATTCGCCCACCAGCTCCACAATTTTGGGCGCAAGGCCTTCGGTGGGCTCATCGATGATGATGAGATCGGGGTCGCCCATCAGCGTGCGGCACAGGGTCAGCATTTGCTGCTCGCCCCCCGACATGACACCCGCCTCAGTGTGCTGGCGCTCTTTAAGGCGCGGAAACATGGCGTACATGTCATCAAAAGCCCAGCGGCTGCCTTTGCCACGGCCCTTTTGGCCCAGCAGCAAGTTCTGGTGCACGGTCAGGTTCGGGAATACGTCGCGGCTCTCGGGTACATAACCCAGGCCCAGATGGGCAATTTCAAATGCTTTCTTGCCATCCAGGCGCTGGGTTTTCCATTCGATATCGCCCTCCCAGTCCACCAGCCCCATGATGGCCTTGGCGGTGGTGGAGCGGCCCGATCCATTGCGCCCCAGCAGGGCCACAATCTCTCCGGGCTGCACCTCAAAATCTACACCGTGCAGCACATGGCTTTTGCCGTAGTAGGCGTGCAAGTTATTAATCTTCAACATGGCACATTCCTCTCAATGCAAAGCCGCTTGTTCATCCGCCACCGCTGAACCCAAGTAGGCCTCTTGCACGCGGGCATTGGCACGCACGTTTTCGGGCGTATCAAAGGCAATCACCTCACCATAAACCACCACGGCAATCTTGTCGGCAAGCCCAAACACCACGCCCATGTCGTGCTCCACCGTCAGCAAGGTTTTGCCTTCGGTCACTTCGCGGATGAGCTGGATAAAGCGCCGCGTTTCACTGTTGCTCATGCCCGCGGTGGGCTCGTCCAGCAAGATCACATCGGCACCACCGGCAATGGTGATCCCGATCTCCAGCGCACGCTGCTCGGCGTACGTCAGGTTCACGGCCAGCTCATCGCGTTTTTTCTGCAGCCCGATCTGCTCCATCAACTGCTTGGCGCGTTCGTTGACTGCATCCATGCGCGACAGAAATCGCAAAAAGGTGTAGCGGTAGCCCATGCTCCACAGCACCCCGCAGCGCAGGTTTTCAAACACGCTGAGCTTGGGAAAGATGTTGGTGATCTGAAAGCTGCGCGACAGGCCCAGACGGTTGATCTCGTACGGCTCTTTGCCGTTGATCGACTGGCCGTGCAGCAGCACATCACCGCTGCTGGGGGCAAAGCGCCCGCTGATCAGGTTGAACAAAGTGCTCTTGCCTGCGCCATTGGGGCCGATGATGGCCACGCGCTCACCGGCCTGCACAGCCAGATTGGCACCACGGATGATTTCGGTCTTGCCAAAGCTTTTGCGCAGATCACGCAGCTCCAGCGCATAAGGTGTTGCGGCGCTCATCAGACGGACTCCCCACGCTGGATGTCATGTTCAATTTCTTCCTGAATCTCTCCCCACTGGCGCATGTACTGCCTGCGCACCAGCTCAAACAGGCCCAGCCCTGTCAGAAAGATCAAACCAGCACCCACCCAGCTGTCCACACTGTGCACATTGAGTGTGGTGCCCATGAAGCGCAGCTCACTGCCCAGCCCGCTGTTGAGCTGCAGGTGGTAGAGCATTTCCACCAGCGCAGCAAAGCCCACCACCATGGCCAGCCCCGTGCCCAGCAGGGCCAGATACGCACCAAAGATGCGGCCTAACTTACCGTATTTGGCCAGGCGCAAATTCATCATGATCAGGCCGGCAATGCCACCGGGCGCATACATCACCATAAACAGGAACACCAGCCCCAGGTACAGCATCCAGGCCTTGGTAATTTCAGACAAGAACACGGTAGCCAGCACCAGCAGCACGCCGCCGATGATGGGGCCAAAGAAAAAGGTGGCGCCCCCCAAAAACGTGAACAGCAAATAGGTGCCTGAGCGGATGATGCTCACGCTGTCCATGGCGGTCACGATCTCAAAGTTGATGGCCGCCAGTCCCCCGCCAATACCGGCAAAAAAACCAGCAATGATGAAGCCCATGTAGCGCACACGCTGCGTGCTGTAACCCACAAAGGCCACGCGCTCGGGGTTGTCGCGCACGGCGTTGAGCATGCGGCCCAGCGGTGTGGCGGTGAAGGCAAACATCAGCGCCGTGCAGACAAAGCAGTAAAACGCGATCAGGTAGTACACCTGTATGCCCGGGCCAAAATCTGCGCCAAAAAATGTGGGGCCGTACACGCGGTCGGTGGTGATGCCGCCTTCGCCGCCGAAAAAGCCGGGGAACATCAGCGCCATCGAGGCCACCAACTCCCCCACACCGAGCGTGATCATGGCGAAGGTTGTGCCTGATTTTCTGGTGGTCACCCAGCCCAGCAGCGCGGCAAAGAACATGCCGGCCAAGCCGCCCACAATCGGAATCAACCACACCGGAATGGGCAAATGCCCGCCAGCGGCACGGTTCATGGCATGGATGGCAATGAACGAGCCCAGCCCCGTATACACCGCATGTCCAAAGCTGAGCATGCCGCCCTGCCCCAGCAAGATGTTGTAGGACAGGCAAATGATGATGGCGTAACCCATCTGGCTGAGCATGGTCAGCGCCAGCGAGCTGGTAAACACATGGGGAGCCGCGATCAGCAGCAGCGCGAACACGCCCCAGACAATCACGCGCCCCACATTCCAGGGCTTAAAACGGTAGTAGTCAGGCACATTCATGGCAGCTTGCCCGGCAACAGGCATGGTTTCGTTGCGTATTTGCGGATGCAATATGGCGGACATGGCTCAGTCCTCCCGCGTACCCATCAAGCCCTTGGGGCGGAAGATGAGCATGAGTACCAGGAACAAATACGGCAGGATGGGTGCCATCTGCGAAATAGTCAGGCTGAGCACGGGCCAGCCAAAGCTGTCTGGCGTCAGGTTCATGCCCATGCTGTTGAACAGCGAAGCCCAGGAGTAATCCAGCGCCACGGCAAAGGTCTGCACAATGCCAATGAGCAGCGAGGCCAGAAATGCCCCGGCCAGCGACCCCAGACCGCCCACCACCACCACCACAAAGATGATGGAGCCCACCGACATGGCCATCGATGGCTCAGTCATGTAAGTGTTGCCGCCAATCACACCGGCCAGCCCGGCCAGTGCACAGCCACCGCCAAACACCAGCATGAAAACGCGCGGCACATTGTGGCCCAGCGCCTCCACCATTTCAGGTTTTTTCAGGGCCGCCTGAATGACCAGCCCAATGCGTGTGCGGGTCAGCACCAGCCACACGGCCAGCAGCATGAGCAGCGCCAGCAGCATGATGAACGAGCGCGATTTGGGGAACTGCGTGCCATACAGCGTAAACAGCGGCCCCTGCAGCGCGGCGGGCAAGGCGTAAGGCACGGCACTGCGGCCCCAGACCAGTTGCACCACTTCCAAAATCAGGTATGACAGGCCAAACGTCACCAGCAGCTCGGGCACGTGGCCGTACTTGTGCACTTTGCGCAGGCTGTAGCGCTCAAACACAGCGCCCAGCACACCCACCAGCAACGGTGCAATGAGCAGCGCTGGCCAGAAACCGATGACCCCGGAGAGCATGTAGCCAAAGTAAGCGCCCAGCATGTAGAAGCTGGTGTGGGCGAAATTGAGAACGCCCATCATGCTGAAGATCAGCGTCAGCCCCGAGCTGAGCATGAACAGCAGCAGTCCATAGCTCACGCCGTTGAGCAGCGATATGGTGAAGAACTCAAGCGTCATCGAAAGGCCTTGGTTTCGGAGCGTTGGGGACAGAGAGCGGTTTGGATCCGACTCAGGACGGGCGCTTCATCTGGCACGAGGTGGGCGTGCTGGCCACATAGGGCTCGTAGTACTTCACCGGAGCGAAGGTGTAGCCCGTGTTCTCGGCGTCATAAGGGTTCTTGCCGCCGGCCTTTTCCCAGCGCGTGATGTACAGGCCCTGCTGCAGTTGGTGGTCGCTCTTGCGCATCTCCACTTCGCCATTGAAGCTCTTGACCTTGATGCCTTCCAGCGCCGCCGCCACCTTGACGGGATCGGTGCCGCCGGTCTTGGCAAACGCCGCATCCAGCAGCGTGAACACGTGGTAGATCGAGCTTTGCGTGAGGTCGTCGTTCATCTTTTTCTTGAACTCGGCCATCAGAGGCTGGATGGGGCCGCCCATGTTGTAGTGGCCGTAGCCCACGGTGTAAACCTTGCCGTCGGAGGCCGCGCCCATGGCCGTGGGCGAGCCCGAGCCGAAGGCGTAGTAGGTGTAGAACTTGACGTTGTTCAGGCCCGCGTCGTTGGCGGCCTTGAGCAGCAGCGACAGGTCCGAGCCCCAGTTGCCCGTGATCACCGTGTCGGCGCCCGATTGCTTGATCTTGGCGATGTAGGGCGCAAAGTCGCGCACTTGTGCCAGCGGCGCGAAATCGTCACCCACCACCTGCACGTCGGGCCGCTTGGCCTTGAGCATTTCCTTGGCGTATTTGGAGACCTGCTGACCGTGCGAGTAGTTCTGGTTGATCAGGTAGACCTTCTTGACTTCGGGCACGTCCTTCATATAGGTCGTCAGCGCCTCCATCTTCATGGAGGTGTCGGCATCCAGGCGAAAATGCCAGTAGCTGCACTTGCTGTTGGTCAGGTCAGGGTCTACTGCGGCGTAGTTCAGGTAGACGACTTCCTTGCCCTTGTTGCGCGCGTTGTGCTTATCCAGCGCATCCATGATGGCCAGCGCCGGGCCCGAGCCATTGCCTTGCACCACGTAGCGCGCGCCCTGATCCATGGCCGAGCGCAGCACGGCCGTGGTTTCCTGCGGGCTGAGCTTGTTGTCCAGCGGGATGATCTCGAACCTCACGCCCGAGGCGTTCTTCCTGTTGAAGTCCTCGGCCATCAGCTGGAAAGTCTTGAGCTGGTTCGTGCCCACGGCGGCCATCAGACCTGACAACGGGTCGATCCAGCCGATCTTCACGGTCTCGCCCTTTTGCGCCCAGGCCCCCGACGCACAGACCAGCATGGCCGAGGCTGCCGCCACCGAATGCACGATCCACTTCATGACTCTGTCTCCTTTTTCCGCTTGATTCGGATATCTGTATTGGCACCAGACTAACGCCTGAATGACAACGCCTCCTCGGGGAATGCCTTAGAAACTATCGCGCATGCGACTTGGCCGCAATCCTTGACACATTGACAACAAATAACCACCGATCAGACCGAAAAACCGTGTTTTGCCTGATTTCAGGCAAAAAAAAGGGGCACCTCGCGCCCCTTTGCGAAGTTCACTGGCCAGTTATGCCGTCATGAGGGTCGCTTCATCTGGCACGAGGTGGGCGTACTGGCCACATAGGGCTCAAAGTACTTCACCTGCTTGAAGGTGTAGCCGGTGTTTTCCATGTCGATGGGGTTCTGTGCATCGGTTTTTTCCCAGCGGCTGATGTACAGGCCCTGCTGCAGCTGGTGGTCTTGCTTGCGCATTTCGACATCGCCGTTGAAGCTCTTGAACTTCATGCCCTCCATGGCAGCGGCCACCTTCACGGGGTCGGTACTCTTGGCGCGCTGAAAAGCCTCTGTCAGGATTGCAAAGCCGTGGTAGACCGCACCGGTGTACATGTCATCGTTGAACTTGGCCTTGAAGCCCTTGATGACGTTGTTGATGGGCCCCGGCATGTTGGTGTACGAGTAACCCACCGAATACACGCGGCCCGCCGCGCCTGCACCCATGGCCGTGGGCGAGCCGGTAGCCACTGCGTAGTAGGTATAGAACTTGACGTTGTTCAGGCCCGCATCGTTGGCCGCCTTGATCAGCAGCGACAGATCTGAGCCCCAGTTGCCGGTAATAACGCTGTCAGCACCGGACTGCTTGATCTTGGCGATGTAGGGCGCAAAGTCACGCACCTGGGCCAAAGGGGCCATGTCGTCGCCCACAATTTCAACGTCAGGGCGCTTGCGCTGCAGCATCTCCTTGGCGTACTTGCTGACCTGGTGGCCGTGCGCATAGTTTTGGTTGATCAGGTAAACCTTTTTGACCTCGGGCACGTCTTTCAGGTACGAGGTCAGCGCCTCCATCTTCATGGAGGTATCGGCATCCAGGCGGAAGTGCCAGTAGCTGCATTTGCTGTTGGTCAGATCAGGGTCTACTGCGGCGTAGTTCAGATAGACCACTTCCTTGCCCTTGTTGCGGGCGTTGTGCTTTTCCAGCGCATCCATGATGGCCAGCGCCGGGCCAGAACCATTGCCCTGCACCACGTAGCGCACGCCCTGGTCCATGGCCGAGCGCAATGCGCTGGTGGTCTCCTGCGGGCTGAGTTTGTTGTCGATGGCGATGATTTCAAACTTCACGCCGGCCGGATTGTTCTTGCTGAACTCTTCGGCCAGGTACTGCCAGCTTTTCATCTGGTTGGTGCCCAGCGCAGCCATCAGGCCCGACAGTGGGTCTAACCATGCGATCTTGACGGTCTCGCCTTGCTGGGCCATCGAGGCACCGGCACAGCTGAGCAATACGGAAGCGGCCACGGTCTTCAACACAAACTGCATGCTTGTCTCCTGCGTTGTAGCAATAGATTGAGGGCTGGTAGGAACTCACCGAAACACCCAGCAAGCGTAGTCAGTACGCCGAGAAAACCGCATGGTGGTTTCACTCTTGGGACTATCCCCCTCCGTAGGAACCTGCATAAAAAAAAGAGCACCCAACGCTTACCTATACTTGTTTTCACATACATTCAGTATGCAAAGCCAAGCAGGGCAAGCGATAAGCGCTCATTTATTTAAAAGATCGTCAACAGCGGGGAGCAATCCCCGCTGCACCACCGGCTACGCCGATGGCAGCTTGTAGTCCTTGAGCTGTTCACGCAGCTTGGTCTTGAGCATCTTGCCCGTAGCACCCAGCGGAATGGCATCCAGAAACACCACGTCATCCGGGATTTGCCATTTGGCAGTTTTGCCTTCGTAAAAAGCCAGCAGCTCTTCGCGGCTGACTTCAGCACCGGGCTTTTTAGAGACCACCACAATCGGGCGCTCATCCCACTTGGGGTGCGGCATGCCCACGCAGGCCGCCATGGCCACTGCGGGGTGGCCCATGGCGATGTTTTCAATATCGATCGAGCTGATCCACTCCCCGCCAGACTTGATCACGTCTTTGGTGCGGTCGGTGATTTGCATGAAGCCATCGGCATCGATGGTGGCCACATCTCCGGTGGGGAACCAGCCCAGGCCTTGCTCATCCATCACCAGCGGGCTGTCGCCCTTGAAGTAACGCTCAATGATCCACGGGCCACGCACCAGCAAGTCACCGTAGGTTTTGCCATCCCAGGGCTGCTCGTTGCCCTCGGCATCCACAATCTTCATCTCCACGCCATAAATGGCGCGGCCTTGTTTTTGATTGATCTTGAACTGGTCTTCCTTGGACAGTTTCAAGTGCTTGTTCTTGAGCGTGCACAGCGTGCCCAGCGGGCTCATCTCGGTCATGCCCCAGGCGTGCAGCACCTTCACGTTCAAGCCATCTTCAAACGCCGTGATCATGGCTGGCGGGCAGGCTGCACCGCCAATCACCGTGCGGCGCAGCGTGCTAAAGCCCAGCTTGTTGGCCTGCACATGGCTCAGCAGCATCTGCCAGACGGTGGGCACGCCTGCTGCGTAGGTCACCCCTTCCGCTTCCATCAATTCGTACAACGATTTGCCATCCATCGCCGGGCCAGGGAACACCACTTTGGCCCCCGTCAGCGCTGCTGAATATGGAATGCCCCAGGCATTGACGTGGAACATGGGCACTACGGGCAGCACCGCATCGCGCGCCGACAGCCCCATCACATCAGGCAGTGCAGCGGCGTAGGCATGCAATACGGTCGAGCGGTGGCTGTACAGCGCCGCCTTGGGATTGCCAGTGGTGCCGCTGGTGTAGCACATGCTGGAGGCGGTGTTTTCATCGAGCTGCGGCCAGCGGTAGTTTTTGCTTTGCCCGCCAATCCACACTTCATAGCTGGTCAGACCCGGAATGCCGCTGTCCGCAGGCAGTTTGTCGGCATCACACAAGGCCACCCATTGGCGCACAGTGGGGCATTTGGCATGCACAGCCTGCACCAAAGGCAGGAACGTCATGTCAAAGCACACCACCTGATCTTCTGCGTGGTTGACAATCCAGGCCACCTGCTCCGGATGCAGGCGCGGGTTGATGGTGTGCAGCACGCGGCCAGAGCCACTGACGCCAAAGTACATCTCCATGTGCCGGTAGCCATTCCACGCAATCGATGCCACACGGTCGCCATGGGCCAGCTTCATCCCATCCAGCGCATTGGCCAGTTGCTTGGCACGTGCCCCCAAATCGGCATAGGTATAACGGTGAATATCGCCTTCTACACGGCGAGAGACGATCTGCGCATCATGGTGGTGCCGCGCTGCAAACTCAATCAACGACGAAATCAGTAGCTGCTGGTTCTGCATCAATCCTTGCATGGATGTTGCTCCTTGGATGTTTTAGTAGAGGTCATGCACTGCACCAGCACACAGGCCGGCAACGCTTTCATCTTCCATCCTAAGCGCAGCCCCCACAGCGCCGATTGCGGGCTTTCCAGCATGCATGTGTCGCCAATGTGCCAGTTGGACGGCTTTTCACCCCCCATTTCCTGCGCGCAACAAGGTTTCACAGCTTGGCCACAATGGCTGCATGCATTCATCCGATGGTTCTCACGCCATAGCGTGGCAAGAAGGCTTTGGCCGACTTGGCAGCGCTTTCCTTACCCATTTGCAACCTACACCCTTGCCCAATGCGCAATGGGTGGCTCGCACCCCTGAAGTTGCCAGCCTTGCAGGCTTGCCTGATGGTTTTTTGCACACCGATGCAGCGCTGCAAGCCTTCACCGGCAACACCGTATTGCCCGGCAGCCAGCCCTATGCCAGCGTCTACAGCGGCCACCAGTTTGGCGTGTGGGCAGGCCAGCTGGGCGATGGCAGAGCCATCCATCTGGGTGAAACCGCCGCAGGCTGGGAGCTGCAACTCAAAGGCGCAGGCCGCACGCCCTATTCACGGGGCGGTGATGGCCGGGCAGTGCTGCGCTCGAGCATCCGCGAGTTTTTATGCAGCGAGGCCATGCACGCGCTCGGCATTCCCACAACACGGGCGCTGTGCCTGACGGCGTCAGACGCCCCCGTCTACCGCGAAGAAGCGGAGACTGCCGCCGTGGTCACCCGCACGGCACCCAGCTTTGTGCGCTTTGGCCATTTTGAACACTTTGCCGCACGCGACATGCAGCATGAGCTGCGCCAGCTGGCCGACTATGTGATTGACCGCTACTACCCCGCTTGCCGCAATGGCTGGCAAAGTGCCAGCGCCAGCACAGGCAACGCCTACGCAGCGCTGCTGTATGAGGTAGGCCAGCGCACCGCACAGATGGTGGCGCACTGGCAGGCGGTGGGCTTTTGCCATGGCGTCATGAACACCGACAACATGAGCATCCTGGGCCTCACGATTGACTACGGCCCCTTTCAGTTTCTGGATGCGTTTGACCCCAGCCACATCTGCAACCACAGTGACCATCAAGGCCGCTACGCCTTCAACAAGCAACCGCAAATCGCCTACTGGAACCTGTTTTGCCTGGGCCAGGCTCTGCTGCCACTGATTGAAGACGAAGACATCACCGTGCAGGCGCTGGAGGCCTACCGCCCCACGTTCAGCTACGCATTTCGCCGCCTGATGTGCCATAAGCTGGGCCTGCCATCAGCCACCGACAGCCACGAAGCAGCAGCCACCCCCGTTATTGGGCAATTGCTGGAAATTCTGGCCGCCAACCGGGTCGATCACACCATCTTCTGGCGTCGCCTGTCCCTGTCAGCACAAGACCACGACTACGAGCGCGCACGCGAGCTGTTTTTAGATACCGCGGCGTTTGACCGCTGGTTGCTCACCTATCAAGAGCTTTCAGCGCAAAGTGGTCAAGCACCTGATGCCAATTTAATGCGCAACACCAACCCGGCCTTTGTGCTGCGCAACCACGTCGGCGAATTGGCCATTCGGGCTGCACAAGCCGGTGATTTCAGCATGGTGCAATCATTGCAGCAGGTGCTGAGTCAGCCTTTTGCCGATCACCCAGCGCACAGCGCGTGGGCTGATTTCCCGCCCGACTGGGCTTCATCTATTGCGATCAGCTGCTCGTCATGACATTCCCTATCCAAAAGACCGACACCGAATGGTTTGAAGCACTGCAAGCCAAAGGTGCTGAACCAGTGGCCTACCAGGTCACACGCCACGCAGCCACAGAGCGCCCGTTCACAGGCAAGTACGAGCAGCACTGGGCCGATGGCAGCTATCACTGCGTTTGCTGCGGCGCGCAGCTGTTTGAGTCCGACACCAAGTTTGATGCGGGCTGCGGCTGGCCCAGTTTTTACAAAGCCGTTCCCGGAGCCATCACCGAAATCGTAGATCGCAGCCACCACATGGTGCGCACCGAAACCGTGTGCAGCCAGTGCGGAGCGCATTTGGGCCATGTGTTTGAAGACGGCCCTCAGCCTACTGGGCTGCGCTACTGCATGAATTCAGCCTCACTGAACTTTCACGACCCCGCCTCACAAAGCGGTGCCAGCACCCCGCACGAAGACAGCCTGGGCAGTGCCCACTCAGACAGCGGTGACAGCGGTGATGGCAGCAATTGACCTTTGCACCACCGAAAGCCTGCTCCTTGAAGGTTTTAGCGCCAGCATGCCTGCAGTGCTATGGCATGCTTGGCATCTTTTTCGCATGACCGCGGGCTCCTCCCAGCCCGAATGCATTTCATGAAACTGCTGATCGACTTTTTCCCCATCATTTTGTTTTTCGTGGCCTTCAAGGTCTGGGGCATCTATGCCGCCACGGCCGTTGCCATCGTGGCCACCATCATCCAGATTGCCTATCTGCGCATCAAAACTGGCAAGGTAGAAACCATGCAGTGGCTCAGCCTGGGCGTGATTGTTTTGTTTGGCGGCGCCACTTTGCTGGCCCACGATGAAAACTTCATCAAATGGAAACCCACCGTGCTGTACTGGCTGATGGGTGGCGCATTGCTGGTCGGTCATCTGATGTTCAAGAAAAACTTCTTGAAAAGCCTGATGGGTGCGCAACTGCAATTGCCAGAACCCGTGTGGACCACGTTGAACTGGGCATGGACCTGCTTCTTTGCGGTCATGGGCGTGCTCAATCTGTGGGTGGCCTTTAACTTTGATACCGATGCCTGGGTCAACTTCAAGATGTTTGGCGGCATTGGCCTGATGCTGGTGTTTGTTGTGGGCCAGGCCCTGTACCTGGGCCGCTACCTCAAGGAACCCGAGCAAACCTCGGCCAAGGAGCCTGGCAATGAGTGAAGGCATCACTGCCGCAGCCATTGAGCAAATGCTGCGCGACAAGCTTGCACCCACGCAGTTGCAAGTGATTGACGAAAGCGCAGCGCACGCTGGCCATGCAGGTGCCAATGGCACAGGTTTTGGCACACACTTTCGCGTACGTATCGCTGCGCCTGCTTTTGAAGGCAAAAGCCGTGTTGCACGTCACCGCGTTGTGTATGATTCCTTGCAACACTTTATCGACCAAGGGTTGCACGCCCTGGCGATTGAAGTGCTGTAAGCAGACGATTAGCTAGACCTGCCAACGGTCGTTGGCAGGCACCAACCACTTATCTTTTTCTTGGATTTCCGCATGAAAAAACAGCTTTTGCCCAGCCTTGTGGCTGCCGCCGTGTTGGGCACTGTCGCCCTTTCGGCTTCTGCGCAAAACTTGGCCATCGTCAACGGCAAGGCCGTGCCCCTGGAGCGCGTGACTGTGCTCAAGCAGCAAATTGAGCGCTCCGGCCGCCAGGTGCCTCCTGAGATGGACGCCCAGATCAAGGAAGAAGTCATTGCCCGTGAAATCTTCATGCAAGAAGCATCCAAGCGCGGCCTGGATGCCACACCGGAGTACAAGCAGCAAATGGATCTGGCCCGCCAGACCATTTTGATCCGCGACCTGTTCACCGACTACCAAAAGAAGAACCCGGTCACCGACGCCGAAATCAAGGCTGAATACGACAAATTCGTACAAGCCAACGCAGGCAAGGAATACCGCGCCAGCCACATCCTGGTGGAGTCTGAAGACCGCGCCAAGGCCATCATTGCAGAAGTGAAAGCCGGCAAAAAGTTTGAAGACATCGCCAAGAAGGAGTCCAAGGACCCCGGATCGGGAGCACAAGGCGGCGATCTGGGCTGGGCCAGCCCTGCCAACTATGTGCCTGAGTTCACTGAAGCCATGGTCAAGCTGCAAAAGGGCGGCCTGTCTGATGCGCCCGTGAAGAGCCAGTTTGGCTGGCACGTCATTCGCGTGGACGACCTGCGCGATGCCCAGTTGCCCAGCCTGGAAGACATCAAGCCCCAAATCGCCGAGCAGTTGGAACAGCAAAAGATGATGCAGTTCCAAGAAGCGCTGCGCGCCAAGGCCAAGGTGAAATAAGCCACACCGGCTCCACTCACAAAAAAGCGACCCGAGGGTCGCTTTTTTGTGGTCTGCACGGCGGCCTGTTTATGCGCCCCGTGTAATGGGCACCTGTGCGTCGCGTCCATAGGTGCCGTACTTGCCCAGCTCCCACTTGGCAATTGCGTTGCGGTGCACTTCATCCGGGCCATCTGCAAAGCGCAGCGTGCGCGATGTGGCGTAGGCGTGGGCCAGCGGGAAGTCCTGGCATAAGCCACCACCACCGTGCACCTGCATGGCCCAGTCGATCACATCGCAGGCCAGTTGCGGAGCAACCACCTTGATCATGGCGATCTCGGAGCGCGCCACCTTGTTGCCTACGGTGTCCATCATCCATGCAGCCTTGAGCGTCAGCAGACGGGCCATGTCAATACGGCAACGCGCTTCAGCAATGCGCTCTTGCGTCACTGTTTGCTGTGCAATGGTCTTGCCAAACGCCACGCGGCTGGACGCGCGCTTGCACATCAACTCCAGCGCCCGCTCGGCCTGGCCAATCAAGCGCATGCAATGGTGAATACGCCCAGGGCCAAGGCGGCCTTGGGCAATTTCAAAACCACGGCCTTCACCCAGCAGCACGTTGCTGACGGGCACGCGCACATTCTCAAAGTACATTTCCATGTGACCGTGCGGTGCATCGTCAAAGCCCAGCACGCTCAAAGGACGCACAACACGCACACCCGGGGTATCGGCGGGGACCAGCACCATGCTTTGCTGTGAGTGCTTGGCTGCCTCTGGGTCGGTCTTGCCCATGGTGATATAGATGGCACAGCGCGGATCACCCGCACCCGAGATCCACCACTTGTGGCCATTGATGACGTATTCATCACCCTGGCGCTCAATACGGGTGCAGATGTTGGTGGCATCACTGGAAGCCACCTCAGGCTCGGTCATCGCAAAAGCAGAGCGGATCTCACCGCGCAGCAGTGGTTGCAGCCATTTGTCACGGTGCTCTTGGGAGCCATAGCGGGCAATGGTTTCCATGTTTCCCGTGTCAGGTGCCGAGCAGTTGAACACTTCCGATGCCCAGCCCACACGCCCCATGATTTCGGCCAGTGGCGCGTACTCCTGGTTGGTCAACCCCGCACCCTGCACGCCAGCAATGTCAGCCGTGTCTTTGGGCAAGAACAGATTCCACAGGTCTTGTTCTTTGGCTTTTTCTTTCAGGCCCTCGATGACTTTCAGCGGCGTCCAGCGCTTGCCTGCCTGCGTATTGGCCTCCAGTTCATGGTGAAAAGTCTCTTCTGCAGGGTAGACGTGCTGTTCCATGAAACGCAGCAAGCGTGCCTGCAATTCCTTGGTTTTAGGGGAGTAATCGAAATCCATGGAGTGCTCCTTTTTCGTTAACTAGCAAACATGGGCATGCACTGCCCCCCGGCAGCTACAAGCCGTCTAACACACAAGGGGGAAAGGGGGGTTGTGACCAGCGCTGTTTAAGCGCCGTGTTTCTGTGCGTACGACCATGCCAGCTGGGCCATCGGACGCGCCGTATCGCCTGCTGCCTTGGCCTGTGCGCTGGAAGCTGTTCCGGCTTCCACACGTTTGGCAATGCCCTGCAAGATGGCCGCAATGCGGAACATGTTGTAGGCCAGATAAAAGTTCCAGTCCGCTTTGAGCTGCTCAGGCGTTGCCAGACCTGTGCGCTCGCAATAGCGAAGCATATATTCAGCCTCGCTGGGGATGCCCAGCGCCTGAATATCCAAGCCACCAATGCCACGCCCCAGGCTGACAGGAATGTGCCAGGCCATGCAGTGGTAGCTAAAGTCTGCCAAGGGATGGCCCAGCGTAGACAACTCCCAGTCCAGCACCGCAATGACCTTGGCCGTATCGGGTGCAAACATGACGTTGTCCAGCCGGTAGTCACCATGCACGATGGAAACCTTGCGCTCATCCTTGGCGCTATCGGGCATGTTCGCTGGCAGCCATGCCATCAGCTTGTCCATCTCTTGGATGGGCTGCGTAACGGAGGCCGTGTACTGCTTGCTCCAGCGTCCAATTTGGCGCTCAAAATAATTGCCGGGCTTGCCATAGTCTGCCAACCCCTGCTGGTGCACATCCACCGTGTGCAGCGCCGCTATCACGCGGTTCATCTCGTCGTAAATTTCACCGCGCTGTGCGTTGGTCATTGCTGGCAACGACTGGTCCCACAGAATGCGCCCGTCCTTGAACTCCATGATGAAGAAGGCGCGACCAATGATGGACTCGTCCTCACACAATGCGTACATGTGCGGCACAGGTACATCAGTACCCGCCAAGCCACTCATCACCTTGAACTCTCGCTCAATGGCGTGCGCCGACGGTAACAGCTTGGCTACCGGCCCGGGCTTGGAGCGCATGACGTAACTGCGCCCCGGTGTGACCAATTTGTAGGTAGGGTTGGACTGCCCACCTTTGAACATCTCTACCGTCACAGGCCCCTCAAAGCCTGCAACGTGCTGCGCCATCCATGTGCTCAGCGCCTGCACATCAAACTCATGTGCCTCAGAGACGGGTTTGGTACCTACAAAATGGTCAAAGTTGCTCATACGTCTTTAAAGGTCAGTTTCCACGATGCGCAAAAGCCCATCGCGGTCGCGCACCACCAACCCACCCGGCTCGATCCGGATGATGTTCTCGCGCTCCATACCCTTGAGCTCTTGGTTCACGCGCTGGCGTGATGCCCCGAGCAGCTGGGCCAACTCTTCCTGCGCCAGTTGCAGGCCGATACGAATCTCCTCGCCATTGGCAAGGCTGGGAATGCCATAGCTGCGTGCCAGATGCAGCAGCTGCTTGGCCAGACGTGCCCGCAGTGGCAGCGTGTTCAGGTCTTCCACCAAACCATAGAGCTGCCGAATGCGACGCGCCGCCAGCCACAACATGGCTTCGTAAAACTCGGTGTGCGTTGCCAAAATGCGTTTGAAATCGGCCTTGGCCACGCACAGCAGCGTGGTGGAGCCGTGCGCATACCCGTCGTGGGTGCGCCGATCTCCGTCGAAAATGGAGGTATCCCCAAACCACAGTCCCGGCTCGACATAGGTCAGCGTAATTTGCTTGCCCGTGATAGAGGTGGAACTGATACGCACCGCCCCCCTGGCGCACGCAAACCATTCTTCCGGCGCTTCGCCGCGGGCGCAAATTAACGCACCATCCTTGAATCGTTTGACGTAAGCGCATCGCAGAATGTCGTGCCTGAGAGAAGGTGAAAGGGATGAAAACCAGCGACCTGAGTTGATCGCTTCACGTTCTTCGATAGTAAGAATCGGATCGTCCATAGCCTGTCGTTTCTGTGACTGAAAACCAGACCATTGTCGCGTCAGAGACCGGCACGTTTCGCACTTGAACAGCCCCCACATGGCCAATTTGTCCAGAAAGTGACAGTTTTCGCTTTACAAAGCCAAAACACAAAGGGTTAACCCTTAACTTATTGTCTTCAAAGGACTTCTTTAAATAAGCCTGCACTCGTGCTTAGCGAGAATATGTGGTTTTTTGATTCGAAATTTCCGCTGTGCGGAACATGGTTATCTCAGGCAATGCTTTGACAGGCATACCTACCGGCAGCCTCAGCACACAAAAACAGCGCCAATTAACTACGCACCATGGCCCATGTCTGCATCACCAAGACTGCATCCGCCAGCGTGCATAAAAAAAGCATGGCAAGAAAACTTGCCATGCTTTTTGGGTCACTCACAGCGCTGACTACATCAACGCCAAAAACCATTCAGATGTGCGGCTACGCCTGCTCATCTGTGTGCACTGCCACTACTGGGATGCACACCCCATGGAGATCAATCACGCAGGACGCATCACCGAGTTGCACAGGTGTGCCGTGAAAGCTGGCTTCCCATCCGTCAGTGAGTTTGAAGTTCATCGTTTCATTGACCAGCGCTCGCTCATCGCTCAACACTTGCATATCACTCGCACTCAACTCAATGCGCTGTGGATACGCGTTGTTGTGGGTTTTCCAGTGCTCGCGCAAGATAGCGATCAGGGTGTCATACAGATTGGGCATGGCGCTAATTTTAAGGGGCAGCACCCTTACCGCCGTGCGACAAGGGTGTGCTTACTCCTTAGTCAAGGTGATGCGCTGAACTACATCAGAACTGGAAATCTGCACGCACCCAGAGGGTGCGCCCAGGCTCTTGCAAACGAGCAAAACCGGGATAACCAAAGCCTGCATTGCCTGCCAAGTTCAGATGCTCTGCATAGTCTTTGTCAAACAAGTTATCAACACCTGCCAGCAACTTGATGTGCGAATTCACGCGATAGCTCGCATTGATGGCCAAGGTGCCAAAACCAGAACTGGCTCCTAGATCACGCCCCACAATGTTGCCCTCATTCAAGCTATAGCGATGCTGGCCTGGAACCAGCCGCCACAGAGCACCAGCGGTCCATGCATCTTGGGCGTAATCCAGCCCCAAGCGCAATTCGGCAGGCGGAATTTGAGGCAAGGGCCGGTGATCTGTACGGTTGTCCGACCAGGTCCCCGCCAATGTGGCCTGCCCTGTCCATGCAGGCGTCAGGCGGTAGCTACCGCCCAGCTCGAAGCCCGCAGTGCGTGCATCCACATTGCGCACACTGGAGGCCATGCCCGGGTAATTGAGCAAGATGTAGTCCTGCACCACGCCCACATAACCAGACACCCAAGCTTGAGCCTTGTCACTTTTCCATTGCGCGCCCACATCCAGCTGGGTTGTTTTCTCAGGTTTGAGCGTAGCGAATGCATTGCCTTTGCCCACCGCACTATTGCCCGGAGAGATCAGCTCCCAGTAATCAGGAAAGCGCTGAACATGGCCAACACCTGCATAGACCGTTGTGCCATCCGCAGCCACGTGCTCCCACCGCACAAAACCGCTGGGCATGGCCGAGCTACTGCGTGTATCGGCCTGTGCTGCGCCATAGCGCTGCGCCTTGGCTTGATCCAGACGCAAGCCCCCGATCCAGCGTGTCTGCACACTGGCCTGCCAGCCCAATTCTGCAAACCACCCCCAGTTAGAAAACTTGGCATCGCGCACACGCTCTTTCGTTTGGAAAGGCACCAGTGGTGTTCCTGTACGTTTGTCGTGCGGGCTGGTGTACATATCCATGCCTGTGGTCAGCTCCCATTGCGCCGCGGGTTGCACAGTGGCTGCGATGCGCCCCCCTGTTGTGATACGGCGCACATTGCTGGCCATGCCACCTGCCATCATTCCTGACGCCGGGGGTGTTCGCAGCTTGAAGTTGTCCATCACATGGTCTGCGTTGTGGTGGTAAAGCTGTGCCTCCACTTTGGATAGCCAACTATTGATTTGGCGCTTTTCAAAGCGCAGCCCCCAGCTTTCTCGACGAAACTGGGTACCGTCCATACCGCGTGCACCATACCGCGCCTCACCATCTCCAGCACCAGCGCTTAACTCCAGCAAAGTCTGGGCATCGGGGGTCCAGCCCAGCGCTACATCCGTGTTCCATTTTTCATAGGCTGAAGGCACGCGCCGCCCAGCACCATCTTGGTAATCCTGGCTGTGCGCGCGGTTGGCACTGATCCGAGCAAACATGCTGGCGTTACCCAGCTCCAGCTCCACACGCTGGTCATTGCGGCCATGGCTGTCACCCAGCACACTGGCAGAACCGCGCGCACCGGGCTCGGTAAATTCAGGTGGCAAGCGATCAAAACGCACCACCCCCGCCGATGCACCAGGCCCCCACAGCACGGTTTGCGGCCCTTTCACCAAGGTGAGCTGGTCATAGGTCTCCGGGGAGATGTACGAGCTGGGAGCATCCATGCGCGAGGGACAAGCGCCCATCAACTGCGATCCATTGGTCAATAGCGGCAGCCGTGAGCCAAACTGCCCCCGAAAAACGGGGTCACTGTTGGAGCCACCACTGCGGATGGCCGAAAAACCAGGAATGCTTTTGAGGTAATCCGCCGCATCACTGGCAGGAATAGGTTGCCGCGGCTGTTTGGGATCGGTCACCACCTGCGCGAAAGAGTGGTCGTGGATTGCTGTCACAACGACTTCAGGCAGTTGCTCACCTTGCTCAACAGGCATTGCAGCCCGGCTGACAGAGGCCATTGAAAACACGGATGCACACGCCCAGAAACACACGCCGGGGGCCAAAGGGCCACGTGGTGCCCAAAATTGTTTATTCATCTTGCAAAAATCCGCGCCCCTTCCCGACTGCAAAAATCACAAGCGTGCAAGCACACCTGCCCTGCGTGCATGCGGGTCAAGGCAAATTTGAATGAGGGATCGGCGCATTCACAAGGAATGCGCCCGTTTCAAACGCGCGCGGATACGGGGGGACCACGGGGCGGCAATTGCGCCGCCACCTGCAAGGAGGGGGGGAAATGTGCAGGGAGCCGCCAGTTTTCCAGGTAGACGGGCTCAGGGTATTGAGCCAGTTGCAATGACCACGCAGGGGGCGGACTCAGTGCAATACAAAGCAAACATTGCGGGTCTTGGTGGTTGCTGTGTGGATTGCTGCCGTGGTCTTGATCGACCTGTGCATCCACCCAAAGTGGCATCTGAAGCAGACTGCTCGTGGCACCCTCGGCCTCTGAAATACAGAGGCTGTCGTGCATCGCAACGGCCAGCGTATCGCTGTTCGTCGGCAGCCCACGCACACGCGCGCCAGAAAGCAACGCTACCAGCCATAGCGCTGTGAACACCGTGAAAATGACGGTGTGCAATCGACGGTTGTTACGGATCTGCTCCAACATGGGCGCTCATTATCAAATACGCGCGATTGCGCGCACCGCAGATTAAATAGCAAAGACAGTGCAATCTGTGCCAGATTTGCGCCCGCGCAAATTCTCTGAACAACGTGGCACAATCGCCCCGCTGCTTTCTTGCAGCAACTCGCTAGGGGTGCCCCCTGTCGCAGGACAGAGGGCTGAGAGAGTCCCTTTGAACCTGATTGAGATCATCCTCGCGCAGGGAAGCTGTTCAGCCGGTCTATGCCTGCGCACGCTTTGAGCGCTGCCCGGGTACTCGCCTGTCACGGCCCCTGCTTCGTTGGCATACGGAGCATTTAATGAGTCCCTCTTCTTCCACGCCCGCTAACCAAGCGCTGTCACAGACTTTGCCGTCTGAACGGGTGTTTGCCACGCGCGACCATGCCGCACTGTGGTTCAGCCTGGGCGTTGGCTTGCTGGTCATGCAGGTGGGTGCCTATTTATTGCCTGCACTGTCTACTCAGCAAGCCGTATTGGCGATTGTTTTAGGCTCAACTTTAGGTGCTGGGCTTTTGGGCTGGATGGCCAAAATTGCCTGTGAAACAGGCTTGTCCAGCGCAGCACTGATGACGCATGTGTACGGTCGTCAGTTTGCCAAACTGCCTATTTTGCTGAACTTGGTGCAACTGATTGGCTGGGGCACATTTGAGCTGGTGGTCATGCGCGATGCCAGCGTTGCCATTGCACGCCAGGCTGGTGGCATGGTGTCCACGTTCTGGCCTGTGGTGATGACACTGGTCTGGGGTGGCGTGATTGCACTGCTTATCAGTGGCTCCATGCTCAAACTGGTGCGCCAGCTGATCGCACGTGTGGCACTGCCGCTGGTGATCGCATCGCTGCTGTGGCTGACGTGGCACTTTGTGGGCCTGGCCATGGAGCAAGGCTGGCACAGCCTGTGGCAACGTGAAGGCACAGGCGGCATGGGCTGGTTACCCGCCATGGATCTGGTCATTGCCATGCCTATTTCCTGGCTCCCCCTGGTGGCCGACTATGCACGCCACGGCCGCGATGGCCGTAGCGCCCTGCGTGGCACATGGCTGGGCTATGCCGCAGCCAATATGTGGTGCTACGGCTTGGGCGTGCTCGTGACACTGACGCTGCCTAGCGCCGATTTGGTCACCGCCTTGCTGCTAGCCCAGGGAGGATTGATTGCACTGACCTTGATCTTGATTGACGAAGTAGACAACGCGTATGGCGACACCTACTCGGGAGCCATGGCTGCGCACAGCATCGTGCCGCGCTGGAGTCTGCGCCGCTGGGGCCTGGCTCTGACGCTGGTGTGCGTTCTGCTCGCACTGGTACTGCCCATGCACAGCATTGAGCCATTTTTGTTGACGCTCAGTTCCGTGTTTGTGCCTTTGTTTGGTGTCATTTTGGGCCGGCTGGCATGGCAGGCAGCCCCACTGCGCTTGTCCCAAGCTGCGCAATGGCTACAAGATGCACACCACACCCATTGGCCTGCAGTGCTGCTGTGGCTGTCGGGCGTGGCGTTTTACCATCTCATACCGTTGATTGCAGCAGAAGCTGGTCGCTCAGTGCCCACCTTGATTGTCTGCTTTGTATTGGCGCGCTGGCTACCGCGCGCGCCTGCATCCCGCGTGTGATCAAGTGAAGGCAATTTGCAAGTTGTGTCCAAACGTTTCATCAATTAATATGGGCCGCAACGCGATGACGTCAGGATTTCGCTCTTCTTTTTGTATGTCTCATTCAAAATCAGCAGCGCCATCCAAGGCATGATCCATGCCACTGCAGGCAACGCGTTATACGTAAGTGCCTCATCCATTGATTCACAGGAGTTATTACCGCGTGTTGCCTCAATTTGCCCTTCACCTCACCGGCCGCCTGCGTCGCGGCGGCATTGCTGCCCTGTTGCTGACAGGCGCCATCGCCACCGCCCCAACATTGGCCCAAGCCCAAGAGTTTTTGAGCATCAAGGGCAAGACCGTCAACATCCGTGCGAAACCCAGCACGCAGTCTGAAATTGCCTGGGAATTGATCAACGGCTATCCCGTAGAAGTGATCGCCAAGCAAGACGATTGGGTCAAAGTCAAAGACTTTGAGGGCCCATTGGGCTGGGTGCATAAACCCCTGACATCAACCGAGCCTCACTTTCTGGTGAAAGCCGAGACGGTCAATCTGCGCTCAGGCCCAGGCACCAATCACAGCGTGGTCACCAAGCTGAAAAAATACGACATTGTCAAAACCATTCAAAAGCAAGACGAATGGGCCAAAGTGCAAACCTCAGAAGGCCAAGAAGGCTGGATGATGGAAAAGCTGGGTTGGGGCTGGTAAGCCCTGCTCTGTGGCGACTTTCCACCCAAAGAAAAACGGCGCTTTCAGCGCCGTTTTGTATTTTTAACGTGCCAGTCCTGAAGAACGCTTAGCTACGAAAAATGACTTGTGGGAGCGGCGCAAAGCCATGGTTCAGCGGCCCCTGCCCTTTGCCTGTGTGCACCTGCGCCCCGGAAGCGATGGCCCCCACAATGTAAGTGCGCGCGCTTTCCACCGCAGCCACCAAATCAAAACCCAGCGCCATGTGCGCGGCAATCGCTGATGACAGCGTGCAGCCCGTACCATGCCCGTTGTGTGTGTGAATGCGCTGCGAGCCCAGTTCTTTGCGCAAGCCACCATCGCCTGCCAGCAAATCCACCACCCAGTCACCAGGCAAGTGACCACCTTTGAGCAGCACATGGGGTGCGCCCATCTCCAGCAAGGCCTGGGCTGCAGATTCCATGTCACTGATAGCTGTAATCTTGCCGCCGATCAACCACCCTGCCTCATCCAGATTGGGTGTAATCACTGTGGCCAGTGGAAACAGCTCGCGCACCAGCACATCCACGGTTTCGTCATGAATCAGCTTGTCTCCGCTGGTGGCCACCATCACTGGGTCAAGCACTACATTGGTGATGCCATAGTTGCGGATCGCCTCGGCCACCACATGCACCACTTCGGGGGCATGCAGCATGCCAATTTTGATGGCGTCCACGCCAATGTCTTGCACCACAGCGTCGATCTGGGCCTTGAGCATTTCTGGCGGAATGCCATGAATGCCTCGAACACCCAATGTGTTTTGCGCCGTGATGGCGGTAATGGCGGTCATGCCATAACAGCCCAAAGCGCTGAAAGTTTTAAGGTCGGCCTGAATGCCTGCGCCGCCGCCACTGTCAGAGCCGGCGATAGAGAGCACGCGGGGATAGCGCGGCAACTGGGTAGATGCACTGCTTGAAGGCAGGATTTGCGTAGTCATGCCAAAAATTATGACCCAAGCCAAGGCTTGTTCACATGCTGGCCTCGCAGTTGCCCCCCATATGATGTAATTACTGCTTGCGGACGAAACAGGGGTGTCCTGCTGCGCCAAGCCTATCGCTTACGCGGCAAGCGACTGAGAAACACCCTGGGGCAATCAACATCACAGCATGTGCCCCGTTACCCGATCCAGATCATGCTGGCGTGGGGAGTTTCACCAGAGCGGCGGCCCGAGACGGCTGCAACGCCCGTTTTGTCCATGGCGATACCTAGCAACGGACGAAATACTGACCATGATCGCTCTCACCGCACCCTCTCACATTGCTATTTTGGGCGCAGGCCTGATGGGCCGTTTACTGGCTTTGGAGCTGGCGCGCGAAGGGCACCGCGTGGAAGTCTTTGAAGCCAAGGGCCCAGAGGCCGATGGTGCAGCAGCCCGTGTGGCAGCGGCCATGCTGGCGCCTTTGGCTGAATCGGCGATCACCGAGCCCGGCGTAGTGCGCATGGGCCAGTATGGGCTGAGCCGCTGGCCTCAATTGATTGCCCAGCTGGACGATCACGTCTACTTCCAGCAAAACGGCACGCTGGTGGTGTGGCACCGCCAAGATGCAGCCGATGCCAACCGCCTGTGCGGTTTGTTTGAGAAAAACCGCCGCATCAACCCCAGCCTGCCGGCGCTGGAAACCCTGGCCAGCGACCGTTTGAATGAAGTAGAGCCAGCCCTGCAAGGCCGCTTTAACCAAGGCGTGTATCTGCCCGGTGAAGGCCAGCTGGACAATCGCCAGTTGCTGGCCACACTGGAAAAAACGCTGACCCGCCTAGGCGTCACCTTCCATTGGCACACCCCGCGCGAAACCACAGATTTCGCTCCTGGCACCGCCCACCAGCCTGATCTGGTGATTGACTGCCGAGGCCTGGGCGCCCGCACTGAATGGAAAGATTTACGCGGCATTCGCGGTGAAGTGGTGCGCGTGCACGCCCCCGAGGTGACACTGCAACGCCCCACGCGCTTGGTGCATCCGCGCTACCCCCTGTACATCGCACCCAAGGAAGATCACATCTTTGTCATTGGTGCTACCGAGATTGAATCAGACGACATGGGCCCGGCCAGCTTGCGCTCGGTCATGGAACTGCTCAGCGCCCTCTACACCGTGCACTCCGGTTTTGCAGAAGCCCGTATTTTGGAAATTGCCACCCAGTGCCGCCCCACACTGCCTGACAATCTGCCTGCCGTGCGCTGGCTGGATGAGCGCATCTTGCAAGTCAACGGCCTGTACCGCCATGGCTACATGATCTCGCCCGCGATGCTGGACATCACGCTGCAAATCTTGCGCACCGGCAGCACCGAACTGGCGGCCAGTTTTGATGTGGCCGTGCACGACACGGCAGACGCTTAAATTTTGAAACGGGGGCCTGTGCCCCCTGCCTAAACGCCATGAACATCACCATCAACCAGCAACCTGTGCAACTGCCCGTCAACGCCTCAGTGGCAGACGCTGTGGCGCACTGGCAAGCCCAACCGCCGTTTGCGGTGGCCGTGAACACCGACTTTGTACCTAAATCACGCTACGCCATGCACCTGCTCGCAGAAGGCGATCGCATGGAAGTGATTGCCCCCGTCACTGGCGGCTAAACCGCTTGCCGCATAATTTACACAGTCAAATTAGCTTGCAGCGCTCATCACACAAGCGCTGATAGCTCACAAATTCAGCCATGAGCAAATACACCGCCCCCGCAGACAGCTTGGTGCTGTACGGCCAGACCTTCCACAGCCGCCTGTTGCTGGGCACTTCACGCTATCCATCACCCGCCGTGCTGGAAGCGGCGGTGGCCCGCGCCAACCCCGCCATGGTGACGGCATCACTGCGCCGCCAGGGCAGCAATGCAGCCGAAACTGGCGCCAGCTTCTGGGAGCTGCTGCGCAAGCTGAATGTGCCCGTGCTGCCCAACACGGCAGGCTGTATGACAACGCAGGAAGCCATCACCACAGCACAGATGGCGCGTGAGGTGTTTGACACCCCCTGGATCAAGCTGGAGCTGATTGGCGACGACTACACCCTGCAGCCCGATACGCTGAACCTAGTGGAAGCCGCATCCATCCTGATCAAGGACGGTTTTCAGGTGCTGCCCTACTGCACCGAAGACTTGGTGCTGTGCCAGCGGCTGGTCGACGTGGGCTGCCAGGCCGTCATGCCATGGGCCGCACCCATTGGTACGGGCCGTGGCCCCGCTAACCCCTACGCCATGCAAATGCTGCGCGAGCGCCTGAAGGTGCCGCTGATTGTGGATGCCGGCCTGGGCCGGCCCAGCCACGCGTGCACCGTGATGGAGTGGGGTTTTGATGCCGTGCTGCTGAACACCGCAGTGGCCCTGTCTGAAGACCCCGTGCGCATGGCCGGTGCCTTTGCTGACGCCACACAAGCAGGCCGCGATGGCTATCTGGCCGGCGCCATGGCCGAGCAAACCGCTGCTCAGCCCAGCACCCCCGTTCTGGGCACACCGTTTTGGCACCATGACTGAGCAGCCCATTTCCGGCATGGTTGATGCCATCATCGCCGCCCACACCAGCACCTTTGCACCAGAAGGCAGTCGCCTGCCTGCACAGCCCACACCCGCAGCCACCAGCCAAGAGCCCGTCTATCTGGCCGCACTGCAAGCGTGCAGTGCGCTGGGCTTTATCGCCATTGATGCGCAATGTCTGGCACAGGCGTGGCAAAACCAGAGCCAGCGCACGGGCCAGTTTGATGCAGCACACTGGCCAGATACGCCGCAAGACTTTGGCTTGGCCGGTGCTGACCCGCAGCTCGCTTTCCCGCAATGCCCACGCGCCCTGGGTCTGTACGGCGTACTGCCCAGCGCCGAATGGGTAGGCCGCATGGCACGTGCCGGTGTGCCAACAGTGCAGCTGCGCTTTAAAAGTGAAGACCAAAACGCCATTCGCCATGAAGTGGCTGCCGCTGTGCAAGCAGTACAGGGCACCAACGCCCTCTTGTTCATCAATGACCACTGGCAGGCCGCCATTGACGCAGGGGCCTACGGCATTCACGTTGGGCAGGAAGATCTGGATGCACTGGAAGGCTCGCAGTTGAACGCCATCCGTTCCAGCGGCCTGCGCCTGGGTGTCAGCACCCATGGCTACGCCGAAATGGTGCGTGCCCATGCCGTGCAGCCCAGCTATATTGCTTTGGGTGCGGTGTTCCCTACCACCCTCAAAAAGATGGAAACCGCACCGCAAGGTGTGGCCCGTTTGCAAGCCTATGTGCGCCTGATGCAGCAGTACCCGCTGGTGGCCATTGGCGGCATTGCTGCCGAGCAGTTTCCGGCCATTTTGACCACGGGCGTAGGCTCTGTTGCCGTCGTGCGCGCCTTGGTGAATGCGTCAGACCCACAGGCTGCTGTACAGCATTTGCTGGGCTGCATGCAATAGCACGACATCGACGCAACATCCGCAACAACCCCAGCCATTGCCCAACTTGGCACAGCTTATGCTTTGTATACAAAAGCAGCACTCAGGATGCCCATACGCACCTGAAGTGGGCAATGGGCTCGCAACGTTTTTAAATTGACCTATTGAGGGAATTGACTGTGAAAAAATCTCTGATCGCTTTTGGTGCCGCTTTGGCATGCATGGGTGCTGCACAAGCGCAAAGCAATGTGCAGTTGACTGGCTTGGTGGATATGTATGTGGGCTCGATGAAGACCGCAGGCAAAGAACGCACCAGCCAAGTCGGCTCTGGCGGCATGACCACCTCCTGGTGGGGCATGAACGGCACGGAAGACCTGGGTAATGGTCTGAAAGTCGGTTTTGCACTGGGTGCGTTCTTTCGCGCTGACGCAGGCACCCCTGGCCGTTTTGATGGAGACGCCTTCTTTGCACGCGATGCCAACGTCTCTTTGTCTGGCGGCTTTGGTACTTTGAAGCTGGGCCGCTCCATGGCCCCTAACTTCTTGCCAACCATCCTGTTCAACCCCTATGGTGACTCTTTCACGATCTCTCCTTTGGTGCTGCACTCCGTAGGCAACAACGCTGCAGATACAGGCTGGAGCAACCAGATCACATACAGCACCCCCACATTTGCGGGCCTGCGCGCCAATCTGCAGTACCAATTTGGTGAACAAGCAGGCAAATCAGGTACCAACAATGTTGGTGCCAATGTGTTCTACAACCAAGGCCCGCTGGCTTTGACCGCCGTGTATGAACAAGCCGACATTGGCAACCCCGGTTTGGCCAACTACAACGCGCTTGGTTACTCCAAAGACAAGTGGATGGTGGGTGCAGCCTATGACTTCAGCGTTGTGAAGCTGTACGCTACTTACGGCCAAGCCACGCAAGACTTCAGCACGGGTGCTGATGACATCAAAAAGAAAACCTATTCTCTGGGCCTGGATGTACCAGTGACCAAGGCTGGCACAGTCAAAGTAGCCATGGCACAAACCAAGACAGACTCTGTCTCCGGCAAGTGGACGACAGCCACTGTGGGCTACGACCACTTCCTGTCCAAGCGCACTGACGCATATGCAGCAGCCATGTACGACAAGAACAGTGCACTGATCGACAACAAATCCGGCACCAGCCTGGCTGTCGGCATCCGCCACCGCTTCTAAGCCCGTGCGCTACGCAAAAAGGCCCCGAACTCGGGGCCTTTTTTATGTTCTCTGAGGTTTATTTCATAGCTTTCAGCGCTTTATAGACAATGTTTTCAGATACTTATCTATCTGAATTCCTTTATACATAAGCGATAGCAGCTCACTTTTTCAACTCACTTTTCAGCTCGCTTTTCATATCATTTTTCAACTCATCCTTGCGCAAGCCTTCCTGCAGCACCTGCAAACGCAAGTCCAGAACCTGCAAAGCGGCTGCATCACCCGCGTCCTGTGCCCCACGCTGCTCTACCAGCAGCCACGCCATCACGGCTCTGCGCCAGCCTTGCTGGGATGCAACTTCTACCGCCTGCTGCACCTGCGCTTTTGTGATGGCGCCTGCCCGCAAGGCCACCCCTGCTGCGGTCAACTGCGACAAAGCCTGCGCCGCAGGCAAACCCACCTCTGCCTGCGCCGCAGTCAACAATTGCGTGGCCATGGCCTGCTGTGCTTGCGGCAGCAACGGCACATCGGCAGCGGTGTGCGCACCTTGCAGATAACGGGCGTAAGCCTGCTCTGCAGCTTCTGCCCCTGCGCCATAGCGTTGAAAGCGCGGGCAATCCGTCAGCTCCAGCGCCGCTGTTTGCGCGGCGCACTGCAGCAAGGCCATGCGTGCCATCTGGCTGGGCAAGCCTGTGCCCGCCACTTCGTTAAAGGCTTTGCTCCACTCCACATCGGCCACGCGCGTCTGGCCTTTCAGATAAGCCTGCACGGCACGCTCTGAAGCCGACTGCGCCTCCAGCGCCCAATTTGGCGAAGGCGTTTTACTCGCGCAGGCCACCAGCATCAAGCTGGCCAAACCCAGCACAACAGGCATTCGCAGTGCGTTGTTCATGGCAGTTTGACCTCCGCATCTTTGGCAAAGGGCCATTTGCGCTGCAAGTCGGTCAGCATGGTTTCAATCTTGCGCAGATTGCTCTCCACCTCATTGCGCAGTTGCCCGATGTCGCTGCTCGCATCGTTCACATTGGTGCTGATGGATTCAGCATTCACCAGCACTGCATCCAGTTTTTTCAAACTGCCACGCGTTTCTTGCAGCAATTGGTTGAGTGTCTCCACGGTGGCACGCACTTGCGGCATGACGCCGTTGGCATCAAACACTTGCTGGTCCGCGCGCTGCACCACATGGTCCATGCGCGCCAGCAGTTGGTTGGTGCGCTCCAGCATCTCCACCGTTTTTTGCGCGTTTTCTGGGGTGCCCAGCAACACCTCCATCGCCCCGCTTTTGCCATTGAGTTTTTCGCCCAGCTGGCGTATTTGTTCCATCGATTTGCCCAAGGCAGAATCTTGCGCGGTCATCAGGCTCAGGTTGTTCAGCAAGTCTTTGGCCATGGCCACGATTTGCGGAATCTCGGCAGTAGCATCGCCACGCAGCACCGGGCGCTCTGCCCCGTCGTGCAAGGGCGGGTCTTGCAATATGCCGCTATAGGCCTTGATGGTGGTGCCACCCACAATGCCTTTGACCAAGGTGAACACGCTCGACTCTCGCAGCCAATGGGCATCTTTGCGGGGCACGGCCACCACAATGCGCACATTGCCATCGTTGGCCAGCTCCAGCTTGCTCACCCTGCCAATGGGAAAACCAGAGAACGTCATGTCCATGCCCACGCTCACCCCTTCTGAATCATCGGAGGTCAGCACCAAAGTTTGGGTGGGCTCAAAAGCACCGCGTGCATACAGCAGGTACAGGCCTGCACCCACGATCAGCGCTATCGTAAATAACAGCAACGCTGCAGCTTTACGCTCCAAATGGGCCACAGGCCGCAGTGATGACATGGCTTCTGGCTCTGGTGCCGCAGAAGACTGCATTCGTGTATCAGACAAGATGCGCTTACCCTTCTCGTTCAGTAATAGTTACCCATGAGCGATGCCAGCTCAATCATTAACAGCACAGCAAACATGCGCGCCAGACCGCTGAGTTCTTCACCGGGCCGCATTTGACGATGCGTACGATGGGCATAAAGGCCCGTGGCTACCGGAATGATGGCAACGGCCCAGCTTGACAGCCACGTCTTGAGCACAAACACCAAAGTGACTGAGGGATTAAACACGTGCCCAAACATGCGGGTATAGCCAGGCAAACCGGCCAGCGTAAATCCATAAACACCAATATACGCGGTGACCAGCGCCACCACGCACGACAGCGCCGCCAGTGTCACGCAGGCGTACAGGCCTGAAATCACCCGTGGCAATACCTCGAGGCGCATCAGTACTTCGCCACGGCTTTGCCTGGCGTCCCACTCCCCAGACTGGCGTATCAACGCCAGCTCTGTCGCATTCGGAATGGTGCAGCGCATGGCCACAAACAAGGCGGCTGTCAGCGGAATCAGCTCCAGCACCAGCACCCGAATGACCATCTCCAGCGCATAACGCGACAGCCCATAGCTGATGGCCGTCACCACCACAATGCGCGTGATGACCAGGCAAATCAAGGCCGCCAAAATCGTAAAGCCCAGGAGAATGGACGCCGTATCCTTGTACATGCGCTGCAAAATGGGGCGCAAAGATTGCCATCGGTATGTCGAAGGTGAAAGCAGCAGCACCCATACCATGGCAGCCAGATAAAAGATGCGCCCCCACGCCAGTGCAATGTCGCGTGCCGCATGCCAGATGCGCAGGGATAAGGAGCGTTGGATGGAGCGCATGCTTGGCATCATAGGCAAAAAGCTTGTGGTTTTACCAGCGCAGCGCCCTTGCACCCCTGCGCGGCGATCTGGGTGGTGCGCACAGGCCTGCAGGCGGCACCGCGCCAATGACGACACCGCCGCCTTGCAGGCACGCATAAAAAAACCGCCCCAAAGGGCGGTTTGCATGCTGTGCAGGCCTACTCCATCAATCACCCAGCTTGGACAAATCGCGTACCGCACCCGTATCGGCCGAGGTCACCAGCAAAGCGTAGGCCTTGAGTGCCGCAGACACTTTGCGTGGGCGGGGGTTCACAGGCTTCCAGCCCTTGGCGTTTTGCACTTCGCGGCGCTTGGCCAGCTCTTCATCGCTGACCAGCACGTTGATGGAGCGGTTGGGAATATCAATGCGAATTCGATCTCCGTTTTGCACCAGGCCGATCGCGCCGCCGGCTGCCGCCTCGGGCGAGCAGTGACCAATTGACAAGCCCGAAGTGCCACCCGAGAAACGGCCATCGGTCAGCAACGCACAGGCTTTGCCCAGGCCCTTGGATTTGATGTAGCTGGTGGGGTACAGCATCTCTTGCATGCCGGGTCCGCCCTTGGGGCCTTCGTAGCGCACGATAACGATGTCACCCGCCTTGACCTTGTCGGCCAAGATGTTGGCTACGGCTTCGTCTTGCGACTCAGTGACGTGGGCTGTGCCTTCGAACACCAAAATGGATTCATCCACACCCGCCGACTTCACCACGCAGCCGTCCACGGCAATATTGCCAGTCAGTACGGCCAGTCCGCCTTCTTTGCTGAATGCGTGTTCGTATGAACGGATGCAGCCTTCAGCCCGGTCCAGATCCAGGCTGGGCCAGCGGGTGCTTTGGCTGAATGCGGTTTGCGTGGGGATGCCTGCGGGGCCCGCCAGGTAAAAATGCTTGACTGCCTCGTCTTGTGACACGGCAATGTCCCACTTGGCCAGTGCCTCTGCCATGCTGGCACCGTAGACCGTGGGCACATCGGTGTGCAGCTTGCCAGCGCGCGCCAGCTCGCCCAGGATGGCCATGATGCCGCCTGCGCGGTGCACGTCTTCAATGTGGTACTTTTGCGTATTGGGCGCCACCTTGCACAACTGGGGCACCACGCGCGAGAGACGGTCGATGTCGGCCATCGTGAAGTCAATCTCGGCCTCTTTGGCAATCGCCAGCAGGTGCAAGATGGTGTTGGTGGAGCCGCCCATGGCGATATCCAGCGTGATGGCATTCTCAAACGCCTTAAAGCCCACCGAGCGTGGCAGCACGCGGTCGTTGTCGTTCTCGTAGTAATCGCGGGCCAGCTCGACAATGCGGCGCCCTGCTGTCAAGAACAGCTCTTCGCGGTCCGAGTGCGTCGCCACCACCGTGCCGTTGCCGGGCAGGGACAGGCCCAGCGCCTCGGTCAGGCAGTTCATGGAGTTGGCAGTGAACATGCCCGAGCATGAGCCGCAGGTGGGGCAAGCGGAGCGCTCCACCTGCGCCACTTCTTCATCGGAGTAGCGGTCATCGGCGGCAATCACCATCGCATCCACCAAGTCCAGCTTCTTGAACTCGATCACGTTGGTGGTGGGATTGGCCAACTTGGTCTTGCCCGCTTCCATGGGGCCGCCCGAGACGAAGATCACCGGAATGTTCAGGCGCATGGCGGCCATCAACATGCCGGGAGTGATCTTGTCGCAGTTGGAGATGCACACCAGCGCGTCCGCGCAGTGGGCATTGACCATGTACTCCACAGAGTCAGCAATCAAATCACGGCTGGGCAGCGAATACAGCATGCCATCGTGGCCCATGGCAATGCCGTCGTCCACCGCAATGGTGTTGAATTCTTTGGCCACGCCACCGGCTCTTTCAATCTCGCGCGCCACCAGCTGACCCATATCCTTCAAGTGCACGTGGCCGGGCACAAACTGCGTGAAGGAGTTAGCAATGGCGATGATGGGCTTGTCAAAGTCGCCATCTTTCATGCCAGTGGCACGCCACAAGGCACGGGCACCGGCCATATTGCGGCCACCGGTAGAGGTTTTTGAACGGTAAACAGGCATGGTGGAGCTAATTGTTGGTTTGCAAAAATGTCTCAAGGCTCGCAAAAGCCAATTCAAACATTATGTCCCACCATGTTCGCCCTGCGGGTACGTGACACCCCGCACACCAAGGCAAGCGGTCTCGCGATTGGCGAAAGCTGCCCTCAACGCTTGCGCCGCCCTGTCAGCAGCTCACGTTGTTTGTCGAGGCGCTCTTGCTTGCGCTTGTCCATCTTCTCCATGGCTTTGCGCTTGGTCAGGCCTGATTGATCGGCGTAAGAGAACCAGGCCATCGTGGCAGCAAACCCACCCACCACCCACCACCAGGACATGGCGGCAATGCCTGCCACATCCACCACCTCCAGGTGTGCCAGCACCTTAAGCACCGCCAAGACCACCGCAGCCATTAGCAACCACATAGCTTGTCACCCTCTTCACAGTTTGTTCACACAGGAATAATCAGCGCACGCGCAGCGCACCCTACAATGGCTTTCAACATCTCCCCCACTAGAGGAAAGTGTAACAATGAAACGTTCCATGATCACTTTTGCGCTGGCTCTGAGCGCAATCGCACCAGCCATGGCCGACCAAGCTTTGGCATCTTCCAAGAACTGCATGGCTTGCCACGCAGTAGAGAAGAAATTGGTTGGCCCTTCATTCAAGGACGTTGCCAGTAAATATGCAGGCCAAAGTGACGCTGTCAACAAACTGGCCGCCAAAATTGTGAAAGGTGGCAGTGGCGTTTGGGGCCCCGTGCCCATGCCTGCCAACAGCCAGGTCAGTGAAGCTGATGCCAAGAAACTGGCTGCCTGGGTGCTGTCACTCAAGTAAGCCACGCCTCGTTTCGTCTATGAAAAAAGCCACCGCAAGGTGGCTTTTTTCATAGCTGCTAGCGCTTTCGCAATAATGGTTTCAGACACAAAAGACTTTGAAATCATTACTCAGCAAGCGCTAGCTGCTCTTGTTTTCAAAAAAATCACAGCCGCGTATCGCGGGGTGTCACATCCATGGGATCGGGGTTGAGCACATCTGCACGGGCTGGCGTTGCATGCAGGCTGGAGCGCAGTTGCTGCTCTAGCTGCCCAACATAGGCGGCAGTCGAGTTATCGCTCTCCAAAGCACGCGCTTGCAGGTGCGCCTCCAAAGTATCCATGCGATCCAGCAAGCGACGCTCCTCTTCTTTGTGCAAATTCTCAATGGCGATACGCAGCTCTGTGAAGCGCGAGGCTTCAGCCTTGTCTGCCAGCTCGCGCTGTGCGGCCATTTCCTTGGAGTGCGCACGCGCCTCCAGCAACCAGGCGCCTTGCATGGCAATCACATAGGCAATGAACACAATCGCCATCAAGGCAGTCAGCGCGATCAGGATCAAGCCCAGCGGAGCCTGCACAGTGGTGATGCCCAGAGACATCGGCACCTCTTGCGCTAAATAAGGAAAGTTAAAAAAGGCAAGAACACCGATCACCGCGATGATCAGAACCAACAATGCAATACGCGATTTCATACCGGCTTCCTTTAGCTCTATTTGTATAGGTCAGAGTTTTAACCCAAGACGCACCACCTGCACGCCAGTGGCATGCGCATTCTCGCTCTGCATCATCTCCTACACGTGAAAAGAAAAATGCCACCCTCAGGTGGCATTACAAACACAGGCAAGAGCTTGCTCCGACATAAAAAGACGCTGGCCCTGTGCCTGCGCTATCCATATCAGCAAACCGCATCGCTCACGCAGTGCGGCCCCCGCCCAACCCAATCAATTGGTTTTCGACAATTGATCCAAGATGGCTGGGTTTTCCAAGGTGCTGGTGTCTTGGGTAATGGCTTCGCCCTTGGCAATTGAGCGCAACAGGCGACGCATGATCTTGCCACTGCGTGTTTTGGGCAAGTTTTCACCAAAGCGAATGTCCTTGGGCTTGGCGATCGGGCCAATTTCTTTGGCCACCCAATTGCGCAGCTCTGTTGCCAAGGCTTTGGCCTCTTCGGGGTCAGTGGGCATGGGGCGCTTGAGCACCACGAACGCACAAATGGCTTCACCCGTCATGTCATCCGGACGGCCCACCACGGCAGCTTCGGCAACCAGGTCCGTCTTGGAGACCAGTGCAGACTCAATCTCCATCGTTCCCATGCGGTGGCCCGAGACATTGAGCACATCATCAATACGCCCGGTGATACGGAAGTACCCACGGTCTTCGCTGCGCACCGCACCATCGCCAGCCAAGTAGGTTTTACCACCCAGCTCTTCCGGGAAATAGCTCTTCTTGAAACGTTCTGGATCACCCCAGATATTGCGAATCATGCTGGGCCATGGGCGCTTGACCACCAGCATGCCGCCCGCGCCGTTGGGCAGCTCATTGCCTGTTTCATCAACGATGGCTGCCGTAATGCCGGGCAAAGGAAGTGTGCAAGAGCCGGGGACCAGCGGTGTTGCGCCTGGCAATGGCGTAATCATGTGACCGCCGTTTTCGGTCTGCCAGAAGGTATCCACAATGGGGCAGCGCTCGCCCCCTACATTGCGGTAGTACCACATCCACGCTTCAGGATTGATGGGTTCGCCCACACTGCCCAAAATACGCAAGCTGGAAAGATTCCAGTTCTTGGGGTGTACTTTTTCATCTGTGTCAGCGGCTTTGATCAGCGAGCGAATGGCGGTCGGCGCCGTGTAGAAAACGGTACAACCATGGCGCTCAATCATTTGCCAGAAACGCCCTGCGTGCGGGAAAGTGGGTACGCCTTCAAACACAATTTGCGTGGCACCAGCGGCCAACGGGCCGTAAGCCACGTAGGTATGACCCGTGATCCAGCCAATATCGGCCGTACACCAAAACACGTCCGTCGGCTGCATGTCAAACGTCCACTCGACCGTCTGCTTGGCCCACAGCATGTAGCCACCCGTAGAGTGCTGCACACCCTTGGGTTTACCTGTGGAGCCACTGGTGTAGAGGATGAACAGGGGGTGTTCGGCATCCACTGCCACGGGCGGGCAGTCTGTACTTTGCCCAGCTAATAATTGCGCAAATGTCATGTCACGCCCAGCCACCATATGGGTGGCTGTTGCGGTGCGCTCAAACACAAAAACGTGGTGCACGTGCTCGCATCCACCCATTTGCAAAGCGTCGTCCACAATCGCTTTCAGCGGCAGCTCCTTGCCACCGCGCATTTGATAGTTGGCCGTAATCACCGCCGATGCGCCCACGTCAACAATACGCTCTTGCACGGCCTTGGCGGAGAAACCACCAAACACCACGCTGTGCGTTGCGCCAATGCGTGCGCAAGCCTGCATGGCCACCACACCCTCAATCGTCATGGGCATGTAGATCAGGACACGGTCACCCTTTTTGATGCCCTGCGCCTTCAACCCATTGGCAAACTGCGCCACACGGTTGAGCAACTCGCGGTAGGTGACCTTGGTTACATGGCCATCATCTGCTTCAAAAATAATCGCTGTCTTGTGCTCAGCCGCAGTCCCCATATGCTTGTCCAAGCAATTGGCACTGGCGTTGAGTTCACCATCGGCAAACCAGCGGTAAAAGGGAGGATTGCTTTCATCCAGAACCTGGGTGAAAGGCTTGCTCCAGACCACGTTTTCACGGGCCAGCCGCGCCCAGTAACCTTCGTAGTCTTTTTCTGCCTCCGCACACAGCGCTTCATACGCTGCCATGCCTGACACACGGGCGGCTTTCTGGGTGGCCTCAGAAGGTGGAAACACACGGTTTTCAACCAACACAGATTCAATTGCAGAACTTGGTGCACTCATGGATTTATCTCCTTACTCTTTTAGGGATAGTTTGCGCGCAAATGTCGGGTGCAGCACTTACATACCACTGACTCCATAGCGTACAAACTGGAGCAAAATTAAAGACTTAGCAAGGGTTAATACCAATTCGGGCCTCTACAATCGCTAGCCCGCGCCTCAATACGCGGCCCCTCGCTTACTTCAACCCACACCTTAATTTATGCCCTCCGTCGACCCGCATTCCGAGTCATCCGCACAACCCACGCCCCGCTCACCCATGCGCCCACTGCCCAGTTTGATTTTTGCCAGCCGTTGGTTGCAGCTTCCCTTGTACTTGGGGCTCATAGCCGCTCAGGCTGTGTACGTCTGGCACTTCCTGGTTGAGCTGTGGCATTTGATTGAAGCGGCCTTTGGCAGCCAGACAGCGCTGCAAGCCCTGGTCACCAGCATTGGTTACAAGCCCGATGCACCACTCACCGGCTTGAATGAAACAGTGATCATGCTGGTCGTACTGGCCTTGATTGACGTGGTCATGATCTCCAACCTGCTGATCATGGTGATCGTGGGCGGCTACGAAACCTTCGTCAGCCGCCTGGGCCTGGATACCCATCCAGACCAGCCTGAATGGCTCGACCATGTGAATGCATCGGTATTGAAAGTCAAGCTGGGCCTGTCCATCATCGGTATCAGCTCGATTCACTTGCTCAAAACGTTTATCAACGCTGGCAATTACGACGTCAAAGTATTGATGTGGCAAACCATCATTCATGTGGTGTTCCTGCTCAGTGCCCTAGCCATTGCCTACACCGACAAGCTGATTCACAGCCAACACCCCACTGCGCACTAAAAAGCTAACGCCTTGAACTCAAAAAACCGGCCCACGTGCCGGTTTTTTTGTTTTGCACTCTTTTGACAGCGCCTGACAACACAATGCCGACGGATGTCACACGAAGCCAATATCAGCCCAAAATTAACCATTGACAGCCATATACCCAATAGTTACAATGATTGACTCACTAACAACCTGCCATGCAGGTAATTCATGTTTTAACGGCATGGATTAATCCGGCACCAGCCCTGCGCTTGCAGAACGCTGGTGCCACAGCGCTGGATTTCTGGCACTGATGCACGGATATGTTTGGATCATGTAACGCACATCCGTGCATTGCCTCTGCCCTCTCTTGCGGCCCTTGCGCACACCACGTTGCCATTCGGGCCCAGTCTCACACCCTTCATTGCGGTCTTGCCAGGTATTTGGCAAGGCTGGTGCATCGGTTGGCATGACTTTCAGCTTCGCGTGTAGGCCGTTCAAGCTCTGCTTGTGACGCGGCTGCACTGTGTGTAACCCCCAAGAACAACTCAAGGGAGGACAACCAGTGGCCAAACAAATTCGCATCGAAAACGTCTTCAAGGTCTTTGGCGATCAGCCAAAGCAGGCCTTGGACCTCGTGCGCCAAGGGCTTTCCAAGCAACAAATCCTCGAACGCACCGGTCAATCCATCGGTGTATTCGATGCTGACTTCACCATCGAAGCCGGTGAGATCTTCGTCGTCATGGGCCTGTCTGGCTCAGGAAAATCAACCCTCGTGCGCATGCTCAATCGCTTGATTGAACCTACCAGCGGCCGCATCGTGGTGGATGGGCAAGATATCAACGAGCTCAACGACAAGGACCTGCGTGCGCTGCGGCGCAAAGATATCTCCATGGTGTTTCAGTCTTTCGCGCTCATGCCCCACATGACCGTTCAAGACAACACGGCCTTTGGTTTAGAGATGGCTGGCGTTGCCCCCGCCATACGCCAGCAAGCCGCACAAGAAGCCTTGGAGCAAGTGGGTCTGGCCGGCTGGGGCCCCAGTTACCCTGACGAGCTTTCTGGAGGCATGCAACAGCGCGTTGGCCTGGCGCGCGCTTTAGCATCCGACCCCTCCATCTTGCTGATGGATGAAGCATTCTCTGCACTAGACCCCATCATCCGCACCGAGATGCAGTCTGAGTTGCTGCGCCTGCAGGAAACCAAACGTCGCACCATCGTGTTCATCTCGCATGATCTGGATGAAGCCATGCGCATTGGTGACCGCATTGCCATCATGAAAGACGGGCAAGTCATTCAAGTTGGCACACCCGATGATATTTTGCGCAGTCCAGCCGACGACTATGTGCGCAGCTTCATCAAAGGCGTGGATGCCGCCGCAGTCTTCAAAGCCTCGGACATTGCACGCCAAGCACTGACCATCATCTCGGAGCACAACGACCGAGGCTGCCGCGCAGCGCTGCGCCTGATCGAAGACTCCGATCGCGACTACGCCTATGTGCTCAATGCCCGCCAGCGCCTGCAGGGCGTAGTGTCTGCACAGTCGCTGCGCGATGCATTGCAGGGTCATAAAGGCGCGCTGGGTTTGAAGCATGCATTTATCGAAGGCGTACTGCCACTGGATGCAGGCACCCCCGTCGCTGATCTTTATGGCCCCATGGCCACTGCACCTTGCCCCCTGCCTGTGCTGGGAGAGAACCGCAAGTTTCTGGGTGTCATCAGTCGCACGACCATGCTGCGCTTCTTGGACCGCGACACGCCTCCAGTCCCACCACCACAGCCAGTGCAACCACCTCTCACGCTCAACCCCTTGTTTTCCACTGGTGACGCGGACTCGCCCACGATGCTGCAAGAGCATTCCGACAGCGCCGCAACGCCCACGCAACAAGGAGAAAAAGCATGAGTGAAGTGACGAACAGTACCGACCCCTGGAACACCAGCAGCGCGCCCGAAGCCGTAGATCCATGGGCTGCAAGCACAACTGCAGAAACAGCCGCAGATCCATGGGCATCGCCCACAGCCACCACACCGGATGCAGGTGCAGGTTCCGATTGGCTGGCAGCCAGCACCCCCTCTACGGATGCCCCACTGAGCCTATGGGATCAACTGCGCACCGAAGGTCTGCCAATTGAAGCCTGGATCAACCAAGGCCTTGGCTGGGTGGTCGATAACTTCCGGCCTTTCTTCCAAAGCGTACGCGCTCCCATCGACGCCACCCTGTCAGGCGTTGAGCAGCTCATGCTGGCGCTGCCTTGGCCTGTACTGACCATACTGGTGGCGTTGGTTGCCTGGCAGTTTGCGGGCCGTGGTCTCGCCATTGGCACGGCATTGTCACTGCTGGCTGTCGCGGCACTGGGCATCTGGCCCGAAGCCATGGTGACCCTGTCATTGGTGCTGACCTCGTTGGCGTTTTGTATTGTGATTGGGCTGCCGCTGGGCATTTTGATTGCCTCTAGCGACCGCACCCAGCGATGGACGCGCCCTGTGCTGGATGCCATGCAGACCACCCCGGCCTTTGTCTACCTGGTCCCTGTGGTGATGCTGTTTGGCATTGGCAATGTGCCCGGCGTGATCGTGACCATCATCTTTGCACTGCCCCCGCTGGTGCGTCTGACCAACCTGGGTATTCGCCAAGTACGCCCCGACTTGATTGAAGCCAGCCGCGCCTACGGCGCGTCACCTTGGCAACTGCTGTGGAAAGTGCAATTGCCGCTGGCTATGCCCAACATCATGGCAGGCATCAATCAGGCACTGATGCTGTCGCTGTCCATGGTGGTGATCGCTTCCATGATCGCTGTAGGTGGTTTGGGGCAAATGGTATTGCGCGGTATTGGCCGTCTGGACATGGGCTTGGCCACAGTAGGCGGTTTGGGCATTGTGCTTTTGGCAATTGTGCTGGACCGCATCACCCAGGCGATGGGCCAGCCACATCGCGGCGGAGAACGCTGGTGGCACCGTGGCCCCTTGGGTTTGCTACTCAAACCCCGCAAAGCTTCTTAATCAATAAATCAGTAGCTATCAGCGCTCACTGGATAAGCGCTGATAGGCATATTTCATTCATTTTCAACAGGAGGACGAGAGATGACATCTATCACCCATGCCACCCGCACCCTGGCAGCTGTGGCCGCAAGTACCCTGGCTTTAACCTGTTTGAGCGCCAACGCCAACGAAACGCCGGGCAAAGGCGTCAAGGTTCACCCCTTGAAAAGCTCGATTGCAGAAGAAACATTCCAGACACTTCTGGTCATGAAAGCGCTGGAGCAACTGGGCTACGACGTCCAGCCATTCAAAGAAGTGGAGTACCCCACCGCTCATCTGGCCATCGGTAATGGTGACGCCACGTTCATGGCAACACACTGGAACCCGCTGCACGCTGACTACTACAAGAATGCAGGCGGCGACGCCAAGCTCTACCGCAAGGGTGTGTACTCGGACAACGCAGCCCAAGGCTATCTGATCGACAAAAAAACCGCCGACGCCCACAAGATCACCAACATTGCGCAGTTGCAAGATCCCAAAATTGCCAAACTGTTTGATGCCGACGGTGACGGCAAGGCAGATTTGACTGGATGCAACCCCGGCTGGGGCTGTGAAGCCATGATCGAGCACCACTTGGATGCCTATAAGCTGCGCGATACGGTCACTCACCAACAAGGTACCTATTCAGCACTGATTGCAGACACCATCACCCGCTACAAATCTGGTAAACCCGTTCTTTACTACACATGGACCCCTTATTGGGTCAGCAACGAACTCAAGCCGGGCAAGGATGTGGTGTGGCTGGAAGTACCCTTCTCTTCGGCACCCGGCGAACAAAAAGGTGTCGACACCAAGCTCGCAAACGGAAAGAACTACGGTTTTGTTGTGAACAAGCAGCACATCTTGGCCAACAAGGCATGGGCAGATGCGAACCCCGCCGCTGCCAAACTGTTTGAAGTGATGCAACTGTCCGTATCCGATATCAACGCACAAAATTACATGATGAGCCAAGGGCAAGGCAAACCTGCAGATATTGAGCGCCATACCAATGGCTGGATCAAAGCCCACCAGAAAACTTTCGATGGCTGGTTAACTCAGGCCCGCGCTGCTGCGAAATAAAGAAAGGAGGCTTTGGCCTCCTTTCTTTTTGTGCCATTTGCCCGACACAGCGCAACTCCAATTCACTCAAGCAAGCTAGCAATTCGACGACCTGCAGAAAGCACCCATAATCAACAACATTCTGTTTCATTGCACTAACTACCCATGAGTGACAAAGCCCTCTCCACGGTTCAAGGTACTGACGAACTGCTTGTCAGCCTCTGTAACTCTGTCACCCGCGTGCTGAATGTCGCGACCACTTGCCAGATTCAGTACTCAGGCATGGTGCAGCGGATCAAAAAGACCTATCTCAAACCTGAAATCGGCTGCTTTGTACTGTTTGATGGTGGATTTTCTGGGCTGGTCATCATCAACTTTTCTGCCGCTGCGGCTATGGAGCTGTATCGCAGTTATCTGTTGAACATGGGAATGTCAGAAAGCGACTTGGCCAGCTCGCATACCTCTGACGAAGTCAGCAACGTGATGGGCGAGTTGATGAACCAAGTGGTGGGTGATTTCACTGGCAAAGTGCGCCGTGAGCTACAAACACACATCACCCAGAATCAACCCAAAATGTTGGTGCTGAACAAGCAAGTTCAGCTGAGTGTGGATGCCAATCTGGACAATCCTGAAGCGCGTCGTGTGACCTTTTACACAGCAGCCAACAATATCTTTTACCTTGAGCTGGCCGTTGACAGCACCGAATTCATCAAGCTGCATGAGTTCGATGCTGATGAAGTTATCGACCCCGACGCCATCATTGCCCAAGCAGGTACGCCTGGCGCACGCTCCACACCTTCTGCTTCCAGCACAAACGATACGGAAACAGAAGCACTGTTGAAATCACTAGGCATGTAAAGAACGCAAGTCTTTTCATTCGTTCTCTTTGAAATGGTTGAGTTGCGGTCTGCGCCACTGCATTTACCCCGTATTCAATCAGTTGGTGCCCACCTAAAGTAGCACTCACTCATTGGCAATAATTCGCACAGCACTATCAACCATCTCGCTCAAGACAACGAGCGCTTGGCCCTTTATTGCAAGTATTGCATCTGCCCATGTCCCTGACCCTTGGTTCGGTTGAACAAGACCCTGCACTTGTAACTGCACACGTCGACCTTGAACGCTTGTCACGCGAACAACAAGCGTTACTTGATAGCGCTGGTGTGGGAATCGCATTCATCAAAAATCGGGTTGTCGTGCGCTGCAATCCACACTTTGCAAAGATTTTTGGCTTCAACCATCGCGATCAGGTCGTTGGCATTCGCAGTGCCAGCCTGCACCCCTCTCGCGAAGATTTCAAGGCACTGGGCCGCACCGCTTACCCAAGCATGATTCAGGGCAAGACATTCAAAACAGAACGTCGACTGCGTCGCCACAACGGCCACCTCTTCTGGGCCAGCCTGACAGGCCACCTCATCAATGCCAAATCCCCGCATGAAGGTGCCATCTGGATCGTAGATGACATTGATGAGCAACGCCATCGCAAAGCACTGCTGTCTTCGGCTATCCGCGAAAAACAACTGCTATTCGAAACCGCTGCAGTTGGTATTGCGTACTTTCGCCAGGGCGCCTTAACACGATGCAACCCGCATCTGGGCACCATGCTGGGTTACGAGCCCGAAACCCTGCTCAGTCTCACCAACGTACCCGCCTCACTGCTAGCGAACATATCGCCACTGAATGTGCTTTCACAGATGAGTGCAAGCAGCTCCGGAAATTTTGAAGGTGAACTGACACTGGCCCACCAGCAAGGGCACCGCATCGAATGTGAAGCACGCAGCCGCTGGGTAGACCCGCTGGACCAATCACAAGGTGAGGTCTGGATTTTGGTGGACATCACTGAGCGAAAGAACATCCAGGCCATGCTCACCAAAGCGCAGGCCGAGCTTGAGCGTCAAGTTCATGAACGCACCAACGAACTCAGTGCAACGATTCAGACATTGCACCAAGAAGTTGAAGATCGAAAACGTGTTCAGGAACGCATTCATTGGATGGCGCACTATGACCCGCTCACTGGCTTGCCCAATCGAACGTTCATGGCAGATCGCAGCCAAGAAGCCATTGCACAAGCACGCAGCAATGCCAGTCCTTTGGCTGTCATCTTTTTGGATTTAGACCGCTTCAAACACGTCAACGACTCGCTGGGCCACAAAGTAGGCGATGCCTTGCTGCAGCAAATTGCAAAGCGATTACGTGCGGTGGTCCGAGAAAAAGACACGGTGGCACGCCTGGGCGGAGATGAGTTTGTCTTGCTCTTACCAGGCGCCAATGCCCAAGGTGCCGCCCGCGTTGCAGGAAAATTGCAAGAGGCTTCGTTACGCCCTTACCAAATTGGTCACCACGAGCTCAGCATGGCCCCTTCAATGGGTATTGCGCTTTTTCCTCAAGATGGCGAAGACATTGACAGTTTGACTCAGTCGGCAGATGTGGCGATGTACCACGCCAAACTGGAAGGCCGAAACACTTATCGCTTCTTCACCCCACAGATGCACGCCAAGTCAGTGCGTGCATTGCAGCTAGAAAACGCCATGCGACGCGCCTTAGAGCGCAACGAATTCACGCTGCACTATCAGCCGCAAATTTGCCTGCACACTGGAGAAATCCGCAGCGTAGAAGCGTTACTGCGCTGGAATCAGCCCGAGCTTGGGTCTGTGTCACCAGGTGAATTCATTCCTGTCGCCGAAGACAGCGGCCAAATTTTGCAAATTGGTGAATGGGTACTGCGCAAAGCTGTTGCACAACTGCAGACTTGGCATCAAGCAGGTTTTGGGCAATTAAAAGTTGCAGTCAACCTATCTGCCATTCAGTTTCACCAGCCGCAGCTGCCCGAGCTAATCAGCCGCATCTTGCTGGAATCAGATATTCCACCAACAGCCCTTGAATTGGAGCTGACAGAAGGCGTTGCCGTGCACGACCCCAAAGCAGCAACTCTGACTATGGACGCCCTGCGAAAAAGCGGCGTTTGGTTATCCATCGATGATTTTGGAACCGGTTACTCATCGCTCAGCCAGCTCAAGCGATTCCAAATTTACAAACTCAAAATTGATCAGTCTTTTGTGCATGACCTCGACCATGACAGCAATGATCGCGCAATCGTCAGCGCAATCATTCGCATGGCTCAGGCTCTAGGTATACAAACGACTGCAGAAGGCGTGGAAACACAAGAGCAGCTGGACTTTTTACGTGAGCAAGGCTGCGATGAGGCACAAGGGTATCTATTCAGCAGACCTGTACCCGCAGAGCAAATCAGCGAGTTACTCTGCTCCTACCAGCCATGGAGCCCGCCTCCACCGCTCACATCCAGCTAGGACTACATGCCACTTAAACGGAGAGTGTTACGTAGATTCTCATTCCTGAGCAAAGAAGGGGTGGCAGAGACAAAGTCAATGCAGCAAGAAAGAGAGCTGCCTCTAGCCTTTTCTGGATACCCCTTCTTTATTGCAGTGATGGCCACAACAAGCCGCATACAACACGCCATCTGAAAGACATGTGCTACCTGAGCCCAAACAGCACCTTTGGTACTGCAGCAGGATCAATTCACAGGCCAACAATAAAAAAACCGGCTATTTAGCCGGTCGTGCATGAAGCGTTATCTGCTAATGCAAATGGCGGGGCCGATGACCATTGCCACGGGGACCACTTCCTCCACTTGGAGGTAACTTTCCAATTTCAAGCGAACTCAGCAAGCTATCAAAGCGCTGCATGAACAGCTTATCAATCTCGGAAACCACACCGGTCAACTCCGAGGCCTCAAAATGACGCTCCATCATTTGAATAACGTCCTGAACCAGCATGTCGCGCTGCACTTTCATGATGGCAGCAGGGTTGGGGCCCACAAACAGCATGATGAAGTCATCACGTGCTTGGTCTGAACGTTCACCCTCTTCTTCATCAAATTCGGCATCGTAAAACGTCACTTCAATAGCGGCGCCTTCTTGTGCAAGCTCGTTGAGTCCCATGCAGACATCATCCAATGCCTGGCGAAAATTCTCATCTCCAGACACTGTCCAGCACATTTGCAGCATCGACTCTTTGGCGTTGAACTGAATGCCTGGCTCTTCTTCATAAGCACTGGCAGCGCCAGCAGCCAGCGAACGTGCACCAGCATACGACCACAGCGGCTTAAGTGCATCTTGCAACTGCTCGAAGGTCACATCAGCGCGCAGCAGCACTTGGCCGTGAACGTGAATTTCAAATGGAGCGTTGTAGCTAGACATTGTTTTCTTCAGTTAAAAACGCACACTCAATGTGCGTGATATCCCAGTTGATAGATCCTCATGTATTTTCGCATGCCACTTGTTTTTTTGTCCCTTGCTTAGATTGTCCGCCACACATTAAGTGACATTAAGCAGGCTAGGAACGAGCAAAACAGCGTCCTCTCGTGCAGCAATCAGATTTACACAAACCAAACTAAGCGAAATCCATGCAACAGCAGAGCAATAGAAAACATCACAACAGCTGGGTGGGAATGCCAACGCTGAGCCTTACCCCCGACAACGCCCACTGAGCGGCCCACAACAACTCCGCGATGCCGATCTCCTGACATTATTTGAGCTCAAGCCGCTTGAATGACTATGGGGATAGAGGTGTGTTTAAACAAAAAAACCCTAAGTTACTGATAACCTAGGGTTTACTGCGTTCAACAAAAGACTATAAATAAAAATATTTGGTGCCCCGGGCCGGAATCGAACCGGCACGCCTGTTTAATAGGCGGCAGATTTTAAGTCTGATGTGTCTACCAATTTCACCACCGGGGCTTCAACACCAATCAATGGGTTGAATCTTTAAAGCATAACCGATGTTGGCAGACATAAAACGCATGTTTTATGAAGCACCAGCACCGTTTCCTTATGAAAAAAGGAAGCCGAAGCTTCCTTTTACATTTGGAGCGGGAAATCGGGTTCGAACCGACGACCTCAACCTTGGCAAGGTTGCGCTCTACCAACTGAGCTATTCCCGCATTTTGGAGGCGCGACCCGGAGTCGAACCGGGCTAGACGGATTTGCAATCCGTTGCATAACCGCTTTGCTATCGCGCCATTCCAAGGAGTGATGTACCCCTCAAACTGGAGCGGGAAATCGGGTTCGAACCGACGACCTCAACCTTGGCAAGGTTGCGCTC
>CAUQST010000013.1:0-100322 GCA_963520865.1 uncultured Comamonas sp. | reverse complement strand
GTCGATCATCAGCGAGTCGATGGAACCCAGCTTCTCTCCAGCTGGGTTGTAGACGTTCGTGCCGTTGACTCGGGAGGACGAAATGACGGACGACGCTGAGTTGATTGTTTGCATTGGAGTTCCTTCTCAGAATTTAAAAACCTAAAACCATTGCTTGCTTAAAGCAGCGAGCATTTGCCCGTTACTGCTTTTGCTTTTGAGGCTGCTGTTGCTGCCCTGGCTGGTTGCTGTGGTTGGGGTTTTGCTGCTGCTGTTGCCCGGGCTTGGGGGTGCTTTGCCCCGGCTGCTGCTGATTCGGGTTTTGCTGCTGTTGCTGCTTTTCCTTTTGGTTGGGGTTCTGTGGCTGGTTGTGTTGCGACATTTCCGTAGCTCCTTCAGGTTGGCAGGCAAGCAGGTTGCTCGCCTTGTTGATAGGTTCGCAGACTGGCCGGGTTCACAGTGTCAGGGAATGACTACCTGCATTGTCAATAATGGTTGTTCTTACTAAATGAGTGATATTTCATGTTTCTTAACATCTGATTGATTCAAGCTGCTGAGAGATGAATGCAGATTGATCTGAAATTGCATGCACGCTTTGGCATGCTGCGGCTGTGGTTTGCAAGCTGGGTATGGCGTGGTTTTATAGGTCACAGGGGCTGGGCGGCCATGGCGCCAATAACCACTGTGAGGGCGATTGCAACCATCCAGACAATGACTTGGCGCATGGTGTGGCTCCTGCGTGCGGGCGTTAAAAAGCCCGCACGGTGGCGGGCCTGGGGAATGAGTGGGGTGCTTTAGCGCTACTGGCTTTGCAAGTAAGGCGCTTCTGGGGTCACCTATTTGGCATGCGCTTAGTGTCGGGCTGCCTGAACGCTGATCGCTGCGGCTCTGGGGAAGCGCTTCATGGCATCTTCCAGCGCAGCGAACGTGCTGGGGAACAGGGCCGTGTAGTACGCGCCTGCAACTTTGATGATGCATAGCCTCATTGATGTCTCCTTGTGCTTATCCAGTAACTTCCAGTTTATCGACCACTTTGTATCAAACTGAAACAAAGATTTGTAAAGTTGGCATGTAGCCAGCTACCGGGTCGTGGCTGGAACGTACGCCTGCTTGCTGGAACCATTGCAGATGCGGTAATCAGCGGGTGGCTGAGGCAGTGCAATGTGCTGAACTTGGATGTGTGACGGCCACACGATTGCTGCGGGTGCATTTTTCACCACCGATTGGGTGGCTGATTTACGCAGTTGTGGCTGCTGGGCTTTGGCGGCGTCAGTTGCTGGGGCTGTATGCCTGGCAGCAACGGCTGGGCTAGTTGTGCGGCGCGCTGTTGCTCAATGGCTTCTTGCTGCTGGAGGCGCTTTTCACGCTCCCAAGTGGCTTGCACGTTGGTGGCAACTGCCTTTGTGTAGCTAAAAGCCCGGTCAGCCAGCAGCACGCGGGGCATGGTCAGGCGACCTGGTGGGTGGTTCATTGCATGGCTCCTAAATGGACATGAAAAAACCGCCTCAGTGGGCGGCTGTTTCTTTCAGGGGATTGGTGAAGGTGACGGGTTCCACCGGGGTGAGCCAGTCTTTCTTGGTCTTGCCCTTGAGGCCAAACTTCCACGCCAAGTGCTCAAAGCGCGGGCCAAAGTCAGTGCGGCCGTACATGTCATTGAGATGGTCGTGTACCTCACGGGTGCAATGTGCATCCATGCGCATGATCTGCAGGGTCATGTCCAGGTGTTGGGCATCCAGCAGCCGCAAATCAGTCACGTCAAAGTTGAAGCGGTGTCCGTTGTAGCAGTTCAGTAGCAAGCGGGCAGCAACACGGGCGCTGCTGTGACAGTGACCTTGCGCAAGGTAGAAGAAGTAGGCCAGCGCACGCTGTGCGGTGTTATCGCTCATGATCGGGTCTCCGGTGGTGTTGGTTCAAGCCATCAGGTGAAGCTGTTGATCACGCACCCAGTAAGGCGCGTGCCGGAGGGCTGCAGATCTCCCCAGATCTGCGCAGATCAGCAGCCTCACCAGATGGCTCGATGGCCCTGCTTGACGCGCAGGGGTTTCGGTGCTTGTTGCCCACGTGGCTCTCAGGCGGTCATTTCAAAATCTCTAGGCAAAAAAATGCCCACATTTGTGGGCGTATCAAAGGAAAAAGCATGCAAGTAACTCTTGAGTTTGTATTGGTGAATGAAGATGCGGCTGACGCAGCCCCTATCCCTGGCTTCGATGTCAATGAAGTGGGTGCACTGGCGGCTATTCCACTGCCAGGAGACTGCGTGTGCATGTTTGAAAATGGGCCAATCTATGAGGTTCTGGACAGAACCTTTAACTGGCACTCACCCACACAGGTGCGTGTTGAGGTGTTTGTTGAGCTGCTTGACGATGATGGCGACGACGAAGGCCTTGATGACTGAGCGGTCATCGCTCGTAGGGTGACTGAAGCCTTGTGCGCTTTTAGCGCTGGCGCACATCGGGAGCGATGACCGAGGGCTTGAAGTTCACGACATAGTGGCTTGTGCCTGCCGTAAGTGGTTCAAGCTGTGGTCAGGCGTTGATTCATAGTTTTATGTTCGCCCCCTCCTGCGCGGTAAAAAAAAGCCCACCGGGTGGTGGGCTGAGAAGAAAAGGCCGGTGCCTTGCGGCGTGCTTAGGGATGCATAAGAGGGAGGGAGGAGGTGCCCTTAGCCCGGCTTGAAACTGATGCAGATGGGTGCTTACTATTAACAGATGGCATTGAACCGTGAAAGTTCAATCGGGTGGGGGTGTGATGATTGCAAGTGTTTGTTTCAACAAAGCCAAGCACCCTTGCCAAAAGACGCTTGAGTTTGCGCAGTGCCCACCAGCCCGGTGGGCACTTTCGCATCTGGTTGTTACCCGCGACAGCCATTTGGCATTCTTGGTCAACGGTCTTGCGATGGGCTGGGGGGGATCTGGTAAGAGCAAGAGCCTAGTTGATCCCTGTGAGCTTGGATACCTCATCGAATGCCCGCACTGTGATATCGAGCACGCACTCACATGGGGTGGCCCCGAGGTGTTGCACGGCTTCAAGTGGCAGGCGGGCCAGCCCGACACCGTCTGCCACATCTGCCCGCATTGCCGTGACTCCATCACCCAGGCCGACTACATGCCCGGCGGCTGGCCGTTGACTGGTGCATGGGTCTGCCGCAAATCTGGCAAACGCTTTGGCGCAGACCAAACATGGCGTGATGCCCGCGGCCAGCCCTGCGCGCCACCGCGCACGCTGGGCGTACACGTGTGGGCCGCGTACAGTCCCCAGCGGCCATGGTCATCCATAGTGGATGAGTATGAAAAAGCCAGCCGCGCCTTGGTAGAAGGCGACGCCGGGCCCATGACCACCTTCACCAACGAAACACTGGGCGAGGCCTGGGAGCTCAAAGGCGAGGGCGCAGACCAGCACGTACTGCAAGCGCGGGCAGAACCCTACGCCCTGCACACCGTGCCCGTTGGCGGCCTCATGCTGTTTGCCGGGGTAGACGTGCAGCACACCTGGTGGGACATCAACATCTGGGCCTTTGGCCGTGGGCTGGAAAGCTGGGTGGTTGACCACCACATCATCGAAGGCAACCCCGCCAACGACGCCGACTGGCAGCCCGTGCACGACTACCTGCAACGCCGCTACCCCCATTGCTGGAACGGCGTCACCATGGGGCTGACTGCCATCAGCATTGACAGTAGCGACCAGACGCAGGCCGTCTACAACTGGGTCAGCAAAGCGCAGTCATCACTGCCCAATTTGCGCGCCATCAAAGGCAAGCCCGGCATACCCATTGTGGGCGCGGCCACCATGCAAGAAGTTAACTACCGGAGCCGCAAAATCTCACGCGGTATCAAGCTGTGGGGCGTGGGCGTAGACAACGCCAAAGACCTGCTGCTGGGCCAGCTCACCATCAAAGAACCCGGCCCCGGTTACCTGCACTTCAGCAACCAGCTGCCGCGTGAATGGTTTGAGCAACTCACCGCAGAGCATCGCGTGCTCAAACGCGTTAACGGCAAAGACATTCTGAAATGGATCAAGCGCCGCGCCCGCAACGAAGTGCTGGACGGCCGCAACTACGCCATGCACGCCGCCATGGCCCACGGCATCCACAAATGGCCTGAATCCAAATGGCGCCAGTTAGAGCAAGCCATTCAGCCCGCGCAAGACCTCTTCAACCCACCCGTGGCAGACGGCACTGCGCCCGCCAGCCCCGCCCCCGCCAGCACACCTACGGCCAAGCCAGTGCGCAGGGTGGACGACAACCTCTTTGCCCCAATCAGCCTGCAATGACCGCCATACCTGCGCAACCAGCTATCAAAACAATGAACCCAACAACGCCCATGCCCATCCCCAAAAACCAGACCCCCACCCCCTCAGTTTTCAGCAGCCCCAGCCACAAGCTAGACCCCATTGCCGTGCTGCGTGAAGAGCTGGCTGCTGCCGCTGTGTGCCACGGCGTGGAGCGGGTGGAGGATTTGACCGACGCGCTGGTCAACCGCGTGGTGCAGCGCCTGGGTGGGGCAAACATCTATGTGCCTGTCAGCCGGATTGTTGAACGTGAAAAGCTGGGGCGTGAGGTGGTGGCCCATTTCAATGGGCGCAACACCCGTGAAATCGCCCGCCGCTTTGGCATCAGCGTGCGGCAAGTTCAGCGTTTGCTTCTTACAGCTCACAAGGATGGTGTAAGCACTCATAACAAAACCACTGTTTAAATACCCAGCTATTCACTATAGGGTGTAGAATTCATATATTCCACTTTCTTGTTTAAGAAAGTTATTTGAAATCAATATGTTAAAGATTGTCTGGACGATATGACAAGTATTCAGAGTGATTTAGCCCAAGTTGTCAGGCTGGCGCTCGAAGAGAAAACAGGCGACGTTCGCCTGTTTGTCGCCAAGCTTGTGCGCAAGTACCGCAGCACTGATCCAGAGCTTGCCCAGCAGCTCGATGTGCACCTGCGTACAAACGCCCCACGGGGGCAAAGCGCCTTGCGCAAAGCGCCAATGGCCTTGCCCATGCCCACATCGTCACCGCAGGCGTTGCCGGTGGATGATGAGTCTCGCCTCTCTTTGCTAAAAACCTTTGAAGGCGAAGCTGTACCGCAGCCCTTGCTGGCTCCAGCGTTGCAAGCCAAGCTGGGCCAGTTGATCGAAGAGCGCAAGCAAGTCAAACGGCTAGAGGGTTTGGGTCTGGTGCCAACTCGCTCGGCTATCTTTGTAGGCCCTCCGGGCGTGGGCAAGACCATCACTGCCCGCTGGCTGGCTGCGCAGTTGGGTGTGCCTTTTTATGTGCTTGACCTGACTGCTGTCATGAGTAGCTTGCTGGGCCGCAGCGGTGGCAACCTGCGCGCTGCGCTCGACTTTGCCAAGCGCAGCCCCTGCGTGCTGCTACTCGATGAAATAGACGCCATCGCCAAGCGCCGCAGTGACGATGGTGATGTGGGCGAACTCAAGCGCCTAGTCACCGTCATCCTGCAAGAGGTAGATGCATGGCCTGCTCACAGCGTCTTGCTGGCAGCCACCAATCATCCAGAGCTGATTGACCCTGCCTTGTGGCGCCGCTTTGACCTAGAGCTGCAATTCCCAGCCCCAGCAGAGCCAGAAATCAAAACCGCGCTTGCGCAGTTCCTGGCGGCAGATGCCAAGCATTTCAGCAAGTGGATGGATGTACTGACACTGGCTTTCAAAGGCCAGTCATTCAGCGACATTCAGCGCGAAATTAACCGCATGCGCCGCTCGCTGGCCCTGCGCCTGGGCACAGCACAAGATCAGGTGGAAGCACTGATTCAAAAGCAATCGTTGCATCTAAATCAACCTGACCGCCTTGAGCTGGCAGCTTTGCTTGAGGCTAGTACCGCACTGTCACAGCGGACTATTTCCAGCATCACGGGCGTTAGCCGCGACACAATTCGCAAACGCCGCAACAAATAGTATTTAGATAATTAGACAAGGAGCGAGGGAATGAGTCAGACAAATTTTTTAATTGGTCGCGGTGAAAAGCTAGCTTTTTCAATTAAAGGCCCAAAGAAGCCAATGATTGAAGTGCCTGTCTACAGCTTTGAATATGCCAAAGCCAAGCTGGTACCGCAGTTGGACGCAGCTGCACAAAGCATAAATACTCTTGATGCAAGTGCATGTCCTGGTGATTTTGCTGTTGCCAAGCTGACTCTTAATCCAAGCTACATCGCTCGCTCTTATTTTCCCAGCAAACTTTTACATGCGGCCCGTCTGCGATCGGTAGGTAGTCGCACCGTAAAAATAACACCTGAAAAGTGGAAGCGTAAGGGAGTGCCTGCAAATACAGCGACAACTCAAATATTTGTGGCTGGTAGTCGTAGCGCATTTCGTAATCTCAGTAACTTAGTCAATTCGCTAGACCCTGATTCGAAAGAAGCACAGGAGCTTGCTCGGATTGAGCAATTTTCAGCAATTGACCCGGATGAAAGAATCATTAATCTAGGCACAGAGAAATCTCGCTTCTTTGAAGTTGGCGTGCACCTGATTGAGGGCGGTGAAGAATTTCTCAAGGACGCATTTCAAGTCTTTGCAAAAAATGCACAGATCCATGTACATGCAGAACTGCAATTTGGTGTGGGTGGCTTGTGGTTTGTGCCAGTGGAGTGCGACCAAGCGGCCATTCGAAAATTGGCTGAGTTCGCCTTTGTCCGCGTCATCCGACCCGTACCCAAAATGCGAGGTATGCGCCCTATATTGCGCAACCAAGGCCCAACGGTAGCCTGTGCCTTGCCGGCAGAAAGCCCGCTTTCTACCCAGCCACGCGTTGCCATACTGGATGGTGGTTTGCCAGACAAACACCCCATTGGCAAATGGGTGGCCAATACCCGGGTGATGGATGACACCGCCAACGACGAACCGGGTGGCCCAGAACATGGGCTGGGCGTCACTTCTGCATTTCTGTTTGGGCCGATCGAGCCGGGGAAACCCGCCGAGCGGCCTTTTTCTTTGGTGGACAACATTCGCGTGCTGGACGATCTGTCCAACGAAGAAGACCCGCTGGAGCTATACCGCACCTTAGGCAACATTGAAGAAGTACTCATTGCGGGGCAGTATGAGTTTTTGAATCTCAGCCTTGGACCAGATTTACCCATTGAAGATAACGAAGTCCACGCTTGGACATCAGTAATCGACAGCTATCTCAGCGATGGCCAAACCTTCATGACCGTGGCTGCTGGCAACAACGGCCAGTCAGATGAACAGCTCCGCTTGAACCGCGTTCAAGTGCCTGCAGACTGCGTAAACGCAATTGCAGTGGGTGCTGCCAACAATATGGGTGATGTTTGGGACCGTGCCAGCTATAGCGCCAAAGGCCCAGGCCGCAGTCCGGGTGTTATCAAACCCGATCTGCTGGCCTTTGGGGGCGATGGCGGTAAATACTTCCACGTTCTTGCTCCTGGTGCGCAGCCCTCATTGGTGCCGCAGCTCGGTACAAGTTTTGCCGCACCTTATCTCCTGCGCAAAGCGGTAGGCATCCGTGCCATTCTGGGTGATGACTTAACACCGATGGCCATCAAAGCGCTGCTCGTTCATGCGGCGCACCAGACCAAAGACCACTGCCAATGGGGCACAGGCTGGGGTAAGCCGCCAGAAGACATTATGAGCATCATCACCTGCGGCCCGGGTGTCGCGCGCGTGGTCTATCAAGGTGAGCTTGAGGCGGGCAAATACTTGCGGGCACCGCTACCAATGCCATTGCAGGCACTAGAAGGAATGGTCACATTGACTGCCACTTTTTGCTATGCATCTCCCACAGACCCCCAAGATGCAGCCTCTTACACGCGTGCAGGCTTGGAAGTTGCCTTCCGGCCCAGTAGTGAAAAGAAGAAAAAAGACGATGCGCAAAATGCGGACACCAAAGGATTCTTTTCAACAAAGAAATTTGCTACGGAGCAAGAGCAACGCTCAGATCAGGGTAAATGGGAGACTGTGTTGCATAACTCCAAACGTATGTATGCAAGTAGCTTAGATAAACCCGTATTTGATATTCACTACAACGCCAGAGAGGGTGGGGCATCTACACGTAATGCGGATGTCATCCCCTATGCGCTGATTTTGACGGTGACTGCGCCTAAGTGCCCGGATATTTATAACGATATATTGCGTGCTTACAACCAGACGCTTGTACAGATTCAACCAAAAGTTAGTTTGCCTGTTAGAGCTAATTGAATTTAAGTAACGGCGCCACAATTTCTGTGGCGCTTTTTATTAAAAAAGAATTTTTCATGACAGATTTTGACATTGAAATAAATAACATATGGGCTAAAGATAAGCTGAATAGAAAAGGCTATGCAGATTTTCTTTATAAGATAATTGAATCAGCCCAGACAAGTGAAGAAGAAGACAATGCCTTAATTTTTGCCATTGATGGCGAGTGGGGCACAGGTAAAAGCTTTTTTATTGATTTGTGGATTAAAGACCTGAAAGCTAAAGGGCACTTGGTCAGTAGGTTTGATGCGTGGAAGAACGACATTGTTGACGAGCCATTGGTTGGTTTTTTAAGTCATATTTACGCTGATCTTGGGGAGTGGGACAAGAGGCGTGCTGTGAAGGTCGTTGATGAAAAAATCAAACAATCGCAGAAATTACTATTGCCTTTGGTAAAAGAGCTTCTAAAAGGTGCTGCAATTAAAGGACTAGGTACTTTAGTCACTGATGAGGCTGCAAAAGAAGTAGTTAAAGCAATTGTTGAGGGGCACGATAAAGTGACAGAGGACGATGTAAAAGATGAACAATCAATGTCATCTATGCTCATACATCGACAACTACAAGCACATAATAAAAATTTGCAGCTGATTGAGGATTTCAAAAACAAATTATCTGAGACAGCCAAGAAAGTAACCGAAAATAGGGATAAAAAATTTCCAGTTTTCATTTTTATTGATGAACTTGATCGGTGTAGGCCAGATTATGCGGTGCGTTTGCTTGAAGTTGTAAAGCATATATTTAATTCTAAAGGAATATGTTTTATATCTTCTGTAAATATAACGCAGTTACAGGAGTCAATAAAAACAATTTATGGTGAGAAGTTTGAGTCAAATATTTATTTGGATAGATTTTTTAATCATAGATTGAAATTGCCCACCCCAAGTATTAAGCATTATATTTCTTCGCTTAATGAATTTAACTCTATTAAGGATGCAAAAGTAAGGCTTTTGGCTTCGGATGCAAATAAAATTAACCAAGCATATGAGACATATCTTGATTTTTACGCAACACTTAGCTTTAGCTTTAATTTTGATTTAAGAACAATAAAGTCAATTTTTTCAAGATTGACTTTGTGTAGAACATTGTTGATCGGTTCTGATGGTGAGTTTTTTCATGATGAATTATTATTTCTGATTCTTTGCATGATGAAAAAAGGGTCGGTTCAAAGTAACTCATCTTTTGAAGTTGTTTTGAACTCAGTACCATCTGTAATTAATACTAATAAATATTTATATCTTAGGAATGGTAATGAAAACTATAGTCCAATTTTCACTGGATGGAGTTCATTAATTAGAGTGTTGAGAGAAATTTATTCTAAAAATGAAAGCATGAGAAATAATGATTTAATAGAGGACTCAGAGTACGATTTGTATGTTCACATACTGCGTGAACTGGGAGGATCGCACGGAAGCTTTACTACCCCAGTGAAAAGATTATTAAAGTATATGGAAGTCTGTGGAATGTCCGGACGGTTGGACGAATAGCAAAGTTCGCATAGAATCCACAGCATCACGCCCGTAAGCGTGAACTGGGCTTGGCGGCCCGGAATCAGTAGGCGCAGCAGCCGCGCCCATACAAACATGGTTGCGGCTTTTTTGCTTTTTTAAGCATGTCTGCGCACGCATGGCTACCGTTTTATGGTGGGCCGTGTGGGGACACCCGCAAGGGTGTGCCGGTCCTACTGCCGGTCCGCCAACCCTGCACGGTCCACCACCTTTGCTTGGCGGCTTGGGTGATGGGTTCAAAACCCTGTTCAGTAGGAGCCTCACCATGGCTGACATCACTCTCGGTTCTTCTGCATCCGCTGTCTCTGCTCGCCCTGAGCTTTCCATTCACGACGGCACCGTTACCACCACCAGCGCTCAAGTTGCGCAGTTCTTTGGCAAACGCCATGACAATGTGCTGCGCGCGATCCGTGTTTTGCTTCGCGAAGGTGCATCAGAGGATTACCTCCTCAATTTTGAGGAGGTAATCATGGACTTCACCAACGGCAAGGGCGGTGTGCAAAGCGGTACTGCATACCGGATGACCCGCGAGGGTTTCATGCTCCTTGCCATGGGCTTCACCGGCAAAGAAGCGCTGCGCTGGAAGCTGGCCTTCATCGCCGCCTTCAACCGCATGGAGGCCGAGCTGCAAAAACCCGCCTACGACCCCGCCCGCATCCAGCTGGCCCACACCCTGGCCGCCCAGGCCGCCGCCCAAGTCACGCAGACCGTGTTTGAAGCCATCGCCTCTGGCAGCAACAGCGACTGGCGCCGCGCGCGCTACATGCTCAGCTTTGCCTACGACAACAGCGGCCAGCCCAGCTTGCCCCACGTGAAAACGCTGGCCGACGGGCAAATGGTGGCATCCATGGCCGAGCTGACCCAGCACATCATCAACCACGACGTAGCGCCCTCCGACGCGCAGCTTGCCGCGCTGGCAACCGCCTGCACCCAGCAACTCACCCACCGCGCCCAGTTTCGCGAGCGCAAGGCACTGGCTGCGTCAGCGTCTGCAACCCCAGAAGCTCCAGTCGCTACCCCCACAACCAACCGCGCAGTGGCCGCACCCTTGCCACCCCACATCGGCAGCGATGGCAAGCCCTTGCCCCCCGGCACCTTCCGTGCTGTGTTTGTGTGATTGGTTGTTTTGATAGCTGCTAGCGCTTACTGGGTAGGCGCTAGCAAGTGATTGATTTAATTTTTTAGAGCGGGGAAGGAAAGCATTTTCTCTAGCTTGGCTACTCGTTCTTCAAGTTCAGCGATGTATGGTGGTGCGTTCTTCTTGTCTTTAAGAATTGCGTAGATGACTACCATCTCAAACAGTAGAAAAACGCACTCCACCATAAGTACGTTATCTATCCTGCTGGGAGTGCCTGCCGCAAAGATGTAGTAGCCGATGTAGCCAACACAGCCGATCACCGTGGTCGCAAGCATCAAAAGGTCTGAGGCTCGTCGCAATAAAAGCTTGGCCTTTCTGCGGTGAGGGGCACGCCAAGTTATCACTGGAATGAAAACTGCCACTGTGATGGCAATCAGTGTTAAAGCGGTAGTTATCCAGAATTCCATCTTTATGAGCTGAGAATTAAGCGTGTGCGCTTTGTGGGTTGACGCTGATTTGCAGACCGAGTGCGTGCATGACTTTCATGACGGTAGAAAAGCTGGGGTTGCCTTTCTCGCCCAAGGCTTTGTACAGGCCTTCACGGGTCAGGCCCGTGTCTTTGGCCAGCTGCATCATGCCGCGTGCGCGGGCTACGTCGCCCAAGGCTTTGGCAAATACGGCGGCGTCATCCGGCGCTTGCTCCAGGCAGGCTTGCAGGTAGGCGGCGCAGTCTTCATCAGACTGCAAGTATTCAGCGGCATCAAAGGGCTTGATGCCTAGTTTTTCAGCGGCTGTGCGGTTCATCGTGGTCACTCCTTCAAACTTTGCACCATGGCTTGCGCTTTGGTGATGTCGCGCTGCTGGGTAGATTTGTCGCCACCGCCTAGGGCAATGACCACCACATCGCCATCACGCCAGCAGTACACGCGGTAGCCGGGGCCTGTGTCTATGCGCAGTTCAGTCACTTCGCCACCCACGGGTTTGCAGTCACCCCAGTGGCCCAGCGACAGGCGGGTAAGGCGCGCTAGCACTTGTTTTTGCCCCACGTTGTCACGCAGGCCCGTAATCCAGCTGTTGAATTCCTCGGTTCGCAAGACTTGGTACATGTCTTTAATGTAAACCATGGTTTACATGCATGCAACCGCAGTGAAAAGAAGTTGCGCGGATTGCTATTAAATTGATTGCTACTGCCTTTGCTGCATAAGTGTTAGCAGCCTGCGACAGAATTTAGAGACCCTGTCGCAGTGACTTGTCGCAGCACCCCGCCGACCATCGGCGCATGGGTATTTACAGCCACCTCACCACCGCACAGCTTCAAGCCAAGCGCGACACATTTCTGGCCGCGCTAGAAGCGCGTCTGACGTTGCCCACCATGGCCAGTGGGGAGGGGCGGTCTGTTCAGTTTGCCCAAACCCCGGCAGACCTTGAGCGCCAATTGCGCGCAGTGAATGAAGAGCTGGCGCGCCGCGCCGGTGGCCCAACCCGTGGCCCCATCTACCTGGCGTAGGCACATGGGGCGCAATACCAAACAACTTACCCGCCGCCAGCGTGCCGCTGCATCTGTATCAGCGGGTGCGGGCATGACGGCGTACCAGGGCGCATCGCACTCCGACCTGGCGCTGCGTGACTGGCAGCCGTTGGCAGGCAGCCCTGATGCCGATTTGCTGCCCGAGCTGGATACGCTCACCAGCCGCAGCCGTGACCTAGCGCGCAATGATGGCTTGATGGCCGGTGGCATTCAAACCCACCGCGACAACATTGTGGGGGCGGTGCTGCGCCTTTCTGCCTTGCCCGATTACCGCCTGCTGGGCTGGACGCCCGAGCAAGCTCGCGAATGCCCTATGTACTGATTGAAGTCTGAACACCACCCACCACATCCAACAGAAAGAGAGGCGCGCATGGACGACTGGGGCGACGAACTGCCGGTAATCAACATCGAGCAGGTCAACCAGCGCTTTGACAAAGGCAGCGAACGCATGGCTGCCATTGAGCGCGGACTGGGCGGCACCACCCGCGAGCTGGGCCAGAGCACCACAGAACTTGCCAAAACCCGGCAAGAACTGAATGAACTCAAACAACAGCTTGCTGACCTGCTTGAGTTCTTTGGCGCCATGCAAGGCGCTTTCAAAGTACTGCGCTGGCTGGGCATGCTGGCCAAGCCCATGGCCGCCATCGTGGCTCTGGGCGTAGCCCTTATCGGCGCGTGGAACGCAGCAAAAGGCATCACCCCCAAATGAACTTCAAGCACAAACTCATCGCCACCATTGGCGCTGCTGCAGCCGTAGCCGTGGTGCCCTTGGTTGCCAAATACGAAGGCACCGTGCTGCGCACCTACCGTGACCCGATTGGCATCATCACCGCCTGCACCGGCCACACCGGGCCAGAGCTGCGCATGGGCCAAACCTTCACGCGCCAGCAGTGCCAGGACATGCTCTACCAAGACCTGGTGCAGCACGCCGATGCGCTGGGCTGCATCACCCAGCCGCTCACAGATGGCCAGCGTGTCGCATTTCTCAGCTTTGCATTCAACGTGGGGGAGGGCGCATTTTGCAAATCCACCCTCGTGCGCAAAGCCAATGCGGGCGACCTGCAAGGTGCGTGCGCAGAACTCAGCCGCTGGACGTACGCAGGCGGCAAGCAGCTGCCGGGCTTGGTGCAACGCCGTGCGGCAGAGCGCCAGATGTGTGAAGGGGGCCTGGCATGAAAGCCATCTCTATAGCGCTGGCCGCAGGCATCGCCTTGGGCGGCAGCGGCGCGTGGTGGGTGCAAAGCCTGCGTGCAGGTACTGCCATCGCCCTGCGCAACGACCAGCAATCAAAACAGGCACTAGCCCAGGCGCAGAAATCGCAAGCTGCTACACAAACCAAAGCGGCAGGGCTCCTGCGGCACTCCGCAGGGCAACAGGACAACACCCATGCATACACCCAAGAAATTCAGCGGCTGGAAGCTGGCCGCACTGCTGACGCTGCCCGCATTGCAAGCCTGCAGCACAACCTGCGCACCACCGCCACCCAGCACGCCCAAGCTGCCAGTGACGCCGCTGCCTGCCGCCATCTCGCAGATCAACACCAGCAGCTCGCAACCCACCTTGCACAAGGCGCAGGCGTGGTTGGAGAGCTTGTGGACCTTGTCGAACAGCGCGACGCCCAAGTCAACGCCCTGATTGGGCAGGTGAGCATGGATAGGGGATTAGTTGAAATTCTTAATTGAACAAAGTGTCAAATTATTTTTTTTGTATTAAATTCAAACACTGAGAGTTGATGGGCAACTTTCGTAAATTATTTGAATAAATGAATAAATCACTAATTGGTACGTTACTGCTTACTAGCGTCTTTTTTGCACAATCGAGTGTTGCTCAGCAGGATGAGCGAGTCATTGTCAACATAAAAACAGCAGCTTGGGAGCGTAGCTTTGAGATCCCTGTGAATGACAGTAAGGAGTTTCTGGTCGATGAACGAAAGACTTTGGCGGTGAACACTTCGACGGATTGTCCGAATGAAATTAGCCTCAAAGGAGTTGAAGATGCTAGCAGTGGTTTGTATGTAATCGCTCAAGCGAGAAAATTCGAAGATAGAGCTTTTGTGACATTGACATACAAAAATGCTGAATTGATTGGGAGAAATGATGTGAAATCTAAACCTAACTGTTTAATTTCATTCCCGATTACACATGTTGTTGGTGTAGGGCCATTGAATTTTGTTTTGGATAAGGCAGCTGCTCCACTCTTGGTCGCTAAGTCTGTTGAGGACAATGGCCGTAAGTTGAATTACGAAATTACTGCTGTATTGAAGTAATTCGATTACCTTGCTACTCAAGAAGAGCCCCTGCCAGTGCAAACCGGCAGGGGTTTTTTACATGCAAAATATGAATGAAATATGCCTCTATCGCTTACGTAGCAAGAGCGAGTAGCTATTAAATTACTGTCAAAAAGTTATCAAGCAAACCGCACATCAAACAAACACAGCGCGGAATGTACCGGGTGGCAGGGGCTTGCCATCGAGGCCAATGTGGGGCGGAATGGGCGCTGTGGTGGTGATGGATCTGGTTGCGGTAACTGCGCTTGCCGTAGGCGCGGGTAATGCCGCCTCAGCAGCTTGTGCCGCCGCTGCGCGTTGCTCGCGGATCTGGGCGCGTTCGTTCAGGCGGTTGGTGCAGGCAGAGGCAAGGGCGGCAAGCTGCGTGTCGCTGGGGAAAATGTCGCCTGTGGCAATGTGCTGCGCCAGCTCGGGCAGGCTGGCCACTATTTGCCCATCTGTCACCGTTTTGGTCAGCGGCAGGCTGGGCTGGCCGCTGTGGTCGTAGCCAAAGCTGAGCAGGTAGCGGGCGCGGCGCCAGTCGGCGTTGCTGTCGCTCATGACTGCGTCAAACACTGCCTGCATCACCTGCGCGCCCGCTTGGCTGGCCAGTGTTTGGGCCAGTTGCAGGCGCTGTGCGTCTTGGGCGGGTTGTTGTTGCAGCTCTGCCTCCATACGGTTGAAGGCGTCGATGTAGGCCAGTTTGAAAGCCAGCGCCTTCTTGCCGGTGAAGCCCATGGCCAGCAGCGTGAAGCCGTCGCGGGTGAGGCGGTAGGCGGGAGACTTGCGTGAGGTCTCCGCAAAATTGCGGGCACCTGAGATTTCAACGTCAATCGACATCTCCGCAAAATTGCGAGCGTGTTCTTCGGTGAGCTGTGGAGTCAGTGTGCGGATGGCTCGCAACACATCGTCATGGCGTTTGCCAAAGTGGCGTGCCAGATCAGTGCTGAGAGTAGTGGGCTTGCCGTCAACAATAGTGATGACAGGCGAGATAACCAGTGCGTGCTGAGACATGAGGCGCTCCGTGATGAGACTTGTGAAGCCTTGTCGCAGCGTTCTTACGCACTGCCACAAGGCGGCCGGGAGGTTAAGAACCTAGATCACGCTAGGCGGACTTCTTCCCCTTGCGGGTGTTGTATCCGTCGCCCTCCCGGCCATATGTCAAACGTCTGTGCAAAGTACAGACGAACAAATTCCGGGCACAAAAAAACCGCCAGCTATCGGGTGCGGTTCTTCCGCGTGATCTAAGGAGTTCTTACGCTCCATCCCTTTCGAGACCACGTCAGTATAGCCCAGCGCGTGTTGGCTTGTGTGCCGCCGCCTGTCGGGCATAGCCCGCCATTGCGCCCCAAATCGGTGCTGATTATTCTGATTTTTATATAAACCTTATAGCAATAACTGTATGCGCCATGCGCGATGGGTCACAAAATACCTAGTTTCAGGTATATGCAGGCGGGTTGGGCGGGAATACTATTCGCGACGATTTACACGTACTGTTACCCAAAGCCGCATCTGACGGAGTTTGGTTGGCACCAACGTGGCGGCTCCAACCATCCCCGTCAGGCTTTTGATGACCTATTTACGATCTCTGTGCACCTTAGCGATAGCCATCGCTTTGCTGGTGCTGAACGCGCTTTTTTTGCCTGCCACTGCGCATGCGGCAGACCCTTTGGCAGCTACAAAAAGCAGCGCGACAAACATCTCTTGCAATGGGGGGAGTAATGGCTCAGCTAGTGTTTTCGCATCTGGTGGCACACCACCATATTCTTACTCATGGTCACCATCCGGTGGTAATGCTGACTTTGCCTCTGGACTGACTCCTAGACTGTACACAGTGACTGTCACGGACAGTACGCCTGGAACGCCGCAAACAACACAGGTCGGCGTCACGCTTACTGAGCCACCAATGCTAGCTGCATCTGGATCTCAAATGAATGTATCTGCGAATGGGGAGAATGATGGGCAAGCAACGGTCACTCCTAGTGGAGGAGCAGGTGGCTATACCTATTCTTGGTCTCCATCGGGTGGGACAGGCGCAACGGCGTCCGGGCTGAGTGCCGGCAATTACACGGTAACGATCGAGGATGCCAATACGTGCCAAATTACCCGGAATTTCACGATCGATGAACCACCAGCCGCACCCGCACCCGCAATTACTGCAAATCCGGCCTTCAGCACAATTGCTGCCGGCGGCAACACCTCGTTTTCTGTCACTGCAACCAACGCTACCTCTTACCAGTGGCAGGTTAACACTGGTGCTGGCTTTATCAACGTAAGCAACGGCGGTGTCTACTCGGGGGCGACAACGGCAACGTTAATGATCACCGGCGCAACGGCGGGCATGAGTGGCTTCATGTATCGGGCTGTAGCAATTGGTGCAACGGCACCTGCAGCCACATCAAGTGCGGCCGCACTCACCGTGAGTGTGCCACTGCCATCTGTCACATCCATCTCGCCGAATACTGGGTTAACCGCTGGTGGAACTACAGTCACTATTAATGGCACAGGTTTGAGTGGCGCAACAGCGGTTACTTTTGGGGCGACTGCGGCGACTGGCTTTACGGTCAATAGCTCTACGCAGATCACTGCGATGTCTCCAGCAGGTGCTGCTGGCACGGTAGACATCCGTGTCACAACTGCAGGCGGCACCAGTGCGACCAGCGTGGCTGATCAGTTTACTTATTCAGCCGCGCAACAAACGCAAACCATCACATTTCTCAACCCCGGTCCTCAGATCTTCGGCACTACCCCTACGTTGACGGCAACAAGTAGCTCTGGCCTTACCCCCACCTTTACATCCAGCACAACAGGCGTTTGTACGATCACTTCAAGTGGTGTATTAACGTTTGTAACTGCAGGCTCTTGTACGATTGATGCAGATCAGGCAGGTAATGCAACTTATGCGCAGGCCCCTTATGTGCCACAGACCTTCACAGTGAACGCAGTCGTGCCTGGTGCACCCGTGGTTGGAGTCGCCACCGCAGGTGATACACAGGCTACGGTTACTTTCACAGCACCCGCCTCCAATGGTGGTGCTGCCATTATTGCTGGTGGCTATACCGTAACTGCTAGCCCCGGCGGGGCCAGCGCCACGGGATCTAGCAGTCCTATCACCGTGACAGGGCTGACCAATGGACTGCCTTATACGTTTACGGTGACCGCCACCAATTCTGCGGGTACTGGTATTGCATCTGCGGCTTCGAACAGCGTGACACCGGGCACATTGGCACCGCTTCCCTCGTTATCTATCAACGACGTGTCGCGTCCTGAAGGTAATGCGGGTACCACAGCGTTCATTTTCACTGTGACTCTGACTCCGGCTTCTGCTTCTGCCGTGTCAGTGGATTACGCGACGATTGATGACACTGCTAAAGCGGGATCAGATTACACAGCCGCCAGTGGCACATTGACTTTTGGCCCGGGTGTGACCACGCATACCTTAACTGTTCTGGTCAATGGCAACACTGTGGTTGAGCCAAATAAGATCTTTTTTGTCAATCTGAGTAACTCGACCAACGCCACGATCGTTGATGCTCAAGGCGTGGGAACCATTCTCAATGACGATAGCGCCTCGTCTGTGAGCGCACCTAACAAGACCGTATCTGTGGCTGCTGGTGCAGAAGCGCTGGTTGATGTGGTGTCAGGCGCAACAGGTGGCCCATTCACAGCAGCAACAGTGGTGTCTTTGATACCTTCCAACGCGGGTGTGGCAACCATCGCAGGAGGTGCAGGTGCCTACAGCGTGCGCTTTGTGCCTGCGCCAACCTTTGCAGGCACGGCAGTGGTGAGCTATACGCTGTCGAATACAACCACTACTTCGGCGGTGGCAACTGTCACTATCTCCGTGGGTGCGCGGGTAGATGTATCCCAAGATGCTGAAGTGGCCGGCCTTGCCACTGCACAAGCCAGTGCTGCACAGCGCTTTACCACGGCACAGGTCACCAACTTCACCCAGCGTCTGGAAAGCCTGCACGGCAGTGGCTGGGGGCAGTCCAGCTTTGGTTTGTCTCTGGCAACTGACGACAGCCGCAAAATGGCCCGCAATAGCAATGGCAACGGTGTGGCAGACAAGGTTATCAACGGCAACCCTTTGAGCAGCGGCATGCGCACCGTAGGCCTTAAAGCCAGGCGCGTAGCGCAGGCAGAGCCTGCAGCCAGCGATCTGCCCGACTTGCCGGGCGCCACAGCAGAGCAAGCGCGCAGCCCATGGGCCTTCTGGGTGAACGGCACCATCAGCTATGGCCGTGAGCGCACCGGCAGTGCCGATGACCGCTACCGCTTCACCACCAACGGCATCAGCGCTGGTGTGGACTACCGCGTTAACAGCTGGATCACCGTGGGTACGGGCCTGGGCATCAGCACTGACCGCAGCCGCGTGGGCAACAAGGGCACACGCAGCAACGCAGACAGCACCGTGGCCGTGGCCTATGCCAGCATGCGGCCCATGCAAGGCGTGTTTGTAGATGCACTGCTGGGCTATGGCGTGCTGAGCTTTGACTCGCAACGCTACATCACGGCCACTGGTGGGCTGGCCACGGGCAGCCGCGACGGCAAGCAACTGTTTGGCTCCATTGCCACGGGCCTGGAGTTTTACCGCACCGACTGGATGTGGTCACCCTATGCACGCTTGGAATTTAGCCAAGCCAAGCTGGATGCCTACACCGAAGACGGCCCTGCAGCGCATGCGCTGAAGTACTTTGACCAGACTGCGCGCTCACACAAGGCCGTGCTGGGTGCGCGTGCCGAGGGCAAGGTGGCTGTACGCTGGGGTCACATCATGCCGCAGGTGCGCGTGGAATACGCCCGCAGCTTTGATGAGCAAAACGAAGCAGGCCTGGCCTATGCTGACCTTGCAGCCCAAGGCCCCGCCTACACACTGCGTGGCCGCGCCATGGACACAGGCCGCTGGACCGTGGGCCTGGGTGGCCGCCTGCTGCTGCGCAGCGGCGTAGAGCTGGGGGTGGAATACACCACCAACATTGACCAGAGCAACGCCTACGTAGGCAGCTTGCGACTGGGCCTGCGCGTGCCGTTCTAATACGACCAGCGTTCAGTGCAAAACCCCCTGCAGGTGCAAACTGGCAGGGGGTTTGTTCATAATAAACTTGCTTACATATTGAGCCAATTTGCAGTAAACAGGCTGCAGAGCACTTAGCACAGACTATTTTTTTCTCACCTCGGAGCCTCATTGCAAGCCAATCAGTATTTCGCTCTTGTCGTACCTCTTTGCGGTGTCTTATTGGGCGCTGCTTTGGTAGGTTGCTGGGCTGTATTGAGAACTCACCAGTATTTGCTCTGGCTGGCTGCCGCGTACATATTGCCCGCGTTTCCCATTGCTGTGCAAAGCATGCAAACCAACCAGCAGTTGGCTCAGACTTCTGTGGTGCTAGGGTGCTTTTACTTGCTTGGCCTATGGGCCATTGCACAGGGCATGGCACAGAGATCTGGTGGCAGCGCGCACCCCAAAATTGCGTTGCTGATCAGCCTGGTGACTTTGGCTGGGTTGTATTACTTTTCTCAGGTGGCCGACGATCTCCACGCAAGAATGCTGATACTCAACATTGCAATGGCGTTGCTGCTGATGTTGGGCGTGGTGGCGGTGTTTAGAAACCGGCAGTCTGCAGACTTGTTTGAACGTATCTTGCGTGGATCGTTCTTGTGCTTTGTGGCCTATTCGTTTATTCGGCCACTGGTCATAGCGATAGCTATTGAACGGGGCCCATCGGTGGAGCTTACGCAGTCGCCACTGTGGCTGCTGATGTTGGCGGCCAATTTGCTGTTGAGTCTTTGGTTCATCGGTGTCTTGCTGGTGGTGACCTTCAGGGAAGTTTTGCTCACGGTGAAGAAAGAGCGTGATCTTGATCCGCTGACCCTTCTTTTGAATCGGCGTGCTTTTTTTGAACAGGCTCCGGCGCGCATTCAGCGCTCCAGGCACGGTTTGTGGGCCTTGCTGATTTGCGATGTGGATCACTTCAAGCAGATCAATGACACCTTGGGGCATGCTGCGGGTGATGAGGTGCTGCGATCTGTGGCCAAGGTGCTGGTGAGCAATACACGTCACACTGACCTTGTGGTGAGGTTGGGCGGTGAGGAGTTTGTTGTGCTGCTCAATTGCGACAGCCTGCACTCTGCCTGTGTGGTGGCAGATCGCATGCGGGAGCAGTTTGCAGAGGGTGGCCCCGCGATGCGCCAAAAGCTGACTGCCAGTTTTGGCGTGGTGGTGCTTGAATCGGCGCAGCAACTGCAGTCAGCGATCGATCAAGCGGATGCCTTGCTATATCTGGCCAAAAGAACGGGCCGCAATAAAGTGGTGAGCGCGCCGGTCACCGAAAAGCCTGCAGATCTTCTCGCCACGGCGTGCTGAAGTTGACCGGGAAAAGTGTGCGGGGATTTTTGACATAGGGCGTGCATTTGGTGCACTTTTTGCACGTGGCGCGCATGCTTTTGCCTATAGAGTGCATTGCGCTATAGATGCTCACGCCGCTTTTAATCCGTTGGTCGCGAGTTCGAATCTCGCAGGGCCCACCAAAGATGACAGCCCCGTGTAGCAATACACGGGGCTTTTTCTTGCTCTGATTTTAGTTGTTCAGCCGCTTTTAAGCGGCTTTTATTTTGGCCGTTGTGCAGATTCTTTGTCAACCTAAGCAACGAAGTTGTGTAGCGGCTGGGTAGCCAAGTGGCTGATGGCAGACTTGCGACCCGGCACGGCGTAGAGATCTGCCATCATTGACCGCGATTACGGCATGGCGATTCGCCAGACGTTGCCGACACCATCGCCAGTGGTGTCACCGGGTTTGCTGTCTTTGACCCAGTAGTAAAGGGGCTTGCCTTGGTAGGCCCATTGTTTGCTGCCGTCGTCTCGCGTGATTACGCTCCAGTTGCCAATCGGTGCGGCTCCTGCAGGAGCCATTAGTGGTGGCCAGTTGGTAGCACATCCGCCATTGCATACGCTTTTACCGCTGCCGGCCATATCGCGGTCAAAGACATAGAGCGTCATCTGGTTGGGCCCAACGAGCTTGCCGTTCATGACTGTGGCTGGCGAAGCCTGAGCCATAGACGGTTTGCTGGCGGGTGCAGTGCTGCAGGCTGTCAATCCTATGGAAGCCACTAAGGTGATGGAAGCTAAAAGTCTCATGGAATACTCCTTAAAGATCAGGCACCAAGCCAAGTGGGCAAAGGTACAGCTGATTCTTCAGCCAGTGCATCCTGCGTTTGCGTAAGGGAGTATGAGATTCTGGAGTCAGTGGGCAGTACCCTCTGCTGTTTGGGGTGGTAGCCACCAAGTACCAAGTGCTAGGATGGATTGGCACTTTCAGAAGGGGGCGTAACATGAACCGGACAATGACCATTCTCGCCATCATCGGCATTCTGGCGGCACTGTATTTTCTGAATAAGTACGGCCTGTACTAAGGGCACTTGCTAACACACTGCGCAGAGGAGTGGCGAGCGCTGAGAGCGTGATTTCTTACTACGTCACAGCTTATTGAAGCGTTACATGGGGGATTGTGCACAGCAAGATCTGCGCAGTGCTCACTGCGAGGGAGTTGCTTTTTCTGTGTGCTTGAATCTCAAAATAAAAAAGCGCTGTAGCCGTTAAGGCTATGGCGCTTTTTTGATTCAATACCTCGAATGACCATATGCATCATCTCTGGGTGCTTGGCCATCGAGGAACAATGAACTTTGGTTTGTCTTTTCAACCAGAGAGTTCTTATTGAACAGGGACGATGACGGCAACTCTCCGATTCTCTTTGCGCACTGCGCTGGCGTTGCTCGCAGGAAGTGGCTTGCTATTGCCATAGCCTTGCACCGAAATGTTGGTTTGGGGGATGCCAACATTGACCAACACCTGCGCTACTGCCTGGGCGCGGCGCAGGGACAGCTGCTCGTTGTATGCATCGGCTCCCACATCGTCGGTATGACCTTCTACGCGAAGGTGATTGATGCCAACGCCATGGAGTGAGCGGGCCATTTTTTCCACATTGGCTTTCTGCTCTCCTGACAGCTTGTCGACATTAAAGTCGAACAGCAGCTTGCCAGGCATTTGGAGCTCCCAGCCTTCGTCGGTTTGCTCAAAACCGTATTCACGTAAAACATTGACTTGCTGAGATGACAGCCCCGTTGCTGCGGGCGGAGACTGGCACGCGCTCAAAGTAAGAGCTATTACTAAAGGTGTGCTGCGAACTAATGCCTGCAGTAGTTTCTTCATCTTGGTTTCCTTTTTACGTTGTACTGCCGACAGCCAAATGCTGTGATCCACGTCGCTGTGCTTTGGCGCGGTACATCGCGGTATCAGCGGAGCGCAATAGCGTTGACATATCTTGCCCGTGTACTGGATAGACGGCGATGCCGATACTCACCGAAGGTTGTAGGTATCCACTGCTTTGAAGTGCAAGTGGGGGTTGCATGGCTTTGAGAATATCGTCAGCGATTTGTGTGGCTTCATCACTGCCCAGAATGGGAGTCAGTAGTACGGCAAATTCATCACCTCCAAGCCTTGCGACAACATCAGATGCACGCAGCTGAGAGCGTATTCGATGCGCCACCTCAATCAGCAATGCATCGCCTGCCTCGTGTCCATAGGTGTCATTGACTTGCTTGAAGTGGTCGTTATCTAGGAACAAGACGGCAAAAGTGCAATCTTCATGCTGACCTTGGGCCAGTGCAGTTTGTAGCCGGTGCTCGAAATGTGCTCGGTTCGGCAGACCTGTCAGGCTGTCATGACTTGCTTCATGTGCCAGTGCCGTGTTCTTATGCTGAAGCTGAGTTTGCCGATCCTGCAATTCATCCAGTAGCGTGTTGAAGTCGTTGCCAAGTTCTCGCAGCTCAAGAATACGCGCAGGTTGCACGCGCAACGCCAGATCGCGTTCGTAGCGTGCGGCTTTGGCCACTTCTGCCAGCGAATGCAAAGGCGTAACGATTTCACGCAGCATTCGGCGAGACAACCATGTTCCCATGGCACCACTTACTGCCATGCACACCAGCAGTGCTGCAATGGCTGAAAGCAAAAATCCGAGCAGACCCCGACCATCGCCACTGAGCTCGACCTGGCCCACGACATGTTGATCGTGGTGGATTTCACTGACCGTAGGGGTTGTCAATATTTGTCGGCCAAGCCATTCACCCAGCTCGCTGGTGAGACCTTGATCTTTATGCGTCCATTGGGCGAGCACTTGGCCTTTGGCATCGAGCACACGTGCAAAAGCAATGCCTTCACCTTCCAGCATGCTGTTGAGTGTTTGATGGGTTTCGTCTGCGTCGTTAAACACGACGGCGGCTTCAACGGTGTAGGCCAGCGAACGTGCAACGAGACGCAGGTTGTTGTCGATGTACATCCGCAATGCCACAACCCCCGCTAGCAGCACCAGACAGCCAGCCATTGCAACGGATGCCCAGGCCATGCGTCGGTGTGCACGGCGGACAACTCCCCCCAAGGTTGGGGCACTCGCTTTATCAAGCTCAACACTCATGGCTTGCCTTTGCGTCGCGCCAGTTGTAGTACCCGGGGATTCACGCGTACGCCGCTTCGGGCCACAGAGTCGAGATTCACTTCAAACGACACATTGCCAGGACGGACGCTAAGACAGAACATGCCGCCAATGGAGCAGGGTTCTGGCTGCTCACTGATTGACAACACGGGTTGCCCTGTAAAGCGGCTTGCCAGTTGTTTCCAGGCTCCGTCAGGTATTGCGCCTACATAAATGCCATCGCAGCTAGTCGCAAGATCAGGATCATCCAGCCTCATTCGCCGAACCACGACTTTGCGGTCACCAGCAAGTTGGGCACCTTTGAGGACTTCGTCCGCGTATTCCGTGGGGCCCACTACGCACAGCCGGATACTAGAAGGATCGGCAGGCCAGCGTGTGTAGCTGACGATGCCAAAGACAGCCTGTGCGACACCTTGAGAACGCTCATCCGTTGCGATGTCTTGCGCACAAGCAGGTGCAGACAAGATCAACCCAGACAGTAGAACAAGAGAAACTGAAAAAAACTTGCGCAAAAAATACATGGGCGTAAGTGCCAAGGTTGTTCTGGAGTGACTTAGATAGATGCGTGCTTGAAGTCAGAGAGCGGGTAGCCGATGAATCACATGGCCGGGCAATGTTTATTGTTTGGACAGCCCTTCATTGGGTTGAAACTACCTCGGCATTGGTGGCAATGCAAACCGAGGTTCATAAAGTACTGGATCAGGGGCTGCTTGCAGCGCCTCAAGACATCTGCCATCTACATAACGTCGATGTTAGCCAGTCAAAGTGATTGAGCAAAGGAGTAAAACAATACCAAGTCATAAATGGCTTGAACTGCGTTGTTTCCTGCTGCTCACAGTTGGCGGCGAATGAGTGCTCCAGTAAACAGCACAGGCCCAGTAGGGCCAGTTTCACTGGGCACCCCGCCCTTGGGCTCTAGGCTGACGGCCAGTGTGGGTACGGCTTGTACTTCAGCTTCGTGGGCGGTGAGTTGTTCGACTTTCCCGCGGCCTAGCACTCCCAGTGATCGTGGTGCTCCCTTTTGCGGCAAAGCCCATAGCTGAAGTGATTGGTTCGCAGCTTCTTGCACTGTCCCCACGCGCTGGAGTACTAACTGGCTGTGGTTGGCGTCGAAAGTGACGAGCATGGATGGTCCGGCTTTTGCGTCTGCCAGCACTGCCACGTACTGAATCTGTGGCGCGGCCTCTAATGCGGCTTGTGTAGTTTGCAGCTGTGTTTGCAGGCTGGACAATTGCTGTTGTGCGGTGTGTTTGAGTGCTTGGTGTGCCCACAATCCTACTGCTGTGGCTGCCACAGTAGCCAAGCCCCCTGCCAGTGCAGCGTTGCGCCACCAGGCCAGTGCGTGTGCCGCTGAATTTTTTCTGCTGGCTGTGCGTGGTTGGGCTTGAAGTGCCGCAGATTTTTCAGCTTGAAGCAGGTTGTTAATGCGAATCCAGACGCTGCCATCAGGCTGCACAGGTGCTTGCATTTCTGACAGTGCAGACCAGCGGCCTTGCCAAAGCAGGGCAGCGGCGCGCACTTGTGCGTGCTCACGAGCCAAGTGCTCAAAGCGACGGCGAGCTCCGGCGCGCAGTATGCCCAGTGCATAGGCAGAGGCTAGGCGGTCCAGTAGCTCGGGGTTGTTCATTAAGTTCATGGTTGTACCTCGTGCGGCTCAAACATGGCGACTCATGCATTTGCGCAGTTGCTCTAGGCTGCGACGTATCCACGATTTGACCGTGCCCAGCGGAAGCTTGAGCTGCATAGCCAACTCGCTGTGGCTCAAATCACGCAGGTACGCCAAGCTGACGACTTGGCGTTGTTCTTGTTCCAGGCGTTGCATGCACTGGTGAAGCGCTGCAACCTGTTCGCTGGCTTCTACCAGTTGCATGGGCCCACTGGCATCGGCGTGATCAGGCAGCGAGTCGGTGTCGTCGAGTGGAAGATTCGTATGCAGGTGTTCGGCACGGCGGCGGCGCAAAAAATCCAGAGATCGGCTGCGGACCAGCAACCCCATCCATGCAAGCGGGGGGCTCAGGGAGCTGCGGTAATCACCTGCATTGCGCCATATCCCCAGAAAGCTTTCCTGCAGCACATCCTCGGCCCACTCGCGGTTGCCAAGAATGCGCAGTGCCAGACCATACAGCCGTGAAGCAGTTTGATCGTACAAGTGCTTGAGTGCCGCTTCATCTTGGGCCGCAACGCGGTCCAGAAGTGCTATCAGCGTGTGATCTGGTGTGGGGATGCTCATACATGCCATTGTGATGAGAAGCGTTCTTGGTTGGAGGAGTTGTTGGATTGCTGCCAAGCCACATGGTTTTGTCTTGCGTGGTTGGCCTATCTCCATGTACGCAGCTTTTCAGCGTTCAGATGCATGACGTAGTCGTGATGTATGCAAAAAATAATTGCATCCAGTTGTCCTCCTGCTGCGTATTCAAAGTGTCAGTGCCGGTGGGTGATCTGACACCGCTGCGGACTCACAGGGATTCATTACATGGCACGGCGCGGCCTCTGCTTACAAATTCTTTGTAGCTTGGCACCTAACGTGAGTGCCGTGTTGTCACTCCAGCACTGCTCATCTTGTGAGTTCTGTCTTTTCGGCTTTTTAAAGGAGACCTTCATGAAATATCCCTTGATTCTTCGTGTGTCTGCGCTCTCTGCTTTGGCTGTGGGGTTGTCAGCGTGTTCGAACATGGGTGGCCACTCCATGTATTCCCAGGCAAATCTGCCTGCTGCCGTGCAAGTCCCGGCGGGTCACAAGGTAGCGATGGAGACGGTAGGTGTGGGGCAAATTACTTACGAATGCCGCGCCAAGAAAGATATGGCTGGAGCGCATGAGTGGGTGTTTGTGGGGCCTGATGCTAAGTTGCAGACACGCAGTGGTGCCGTGATTGGCCGGTATTGGGGGCCTCCTGCCACATGGGAAAACAACGATGGCTCTAAAGTCACCGCCACCCAGGTTGCGGTAGCACCTGCAGGCATGGGGGATATTCCGCTGCAGTTGGTCAAGGCCAACCCTGCCACAGGCATGGGAGCGATGCAGGGCGTGACCTATATCCAGCGAGTCAATACACGCGGAGGTATTGCGCCAGCCATGGCATGCAGTGCTGGCAACTTGGGAGCCAAGCAAATCGTGCCGTACCAGGCTGATTACATATTCTGGAAAGCCAGCTGATCTTTGCAGTAGCGACTGCGCAAGGTGGCATGTTCTAGCGCTGCATTGTGCAGGGCCACTTTTAGCAGCAGTTGAAGACAAGCTATGGCTGTCAATTCTTGCCCCTCTGTGGCGAAACATTCAAATAACAATGCGGGGTTTGCCCCGCATTGTCTTTGGTGGACGAGGGTGCTTTCAATGGGTCGGTACTGGCGGTGATCCAGTCTAAATGGGGTGCTCAAACGCCATGAACATGGCGGTGCATTCAAGCTGTGCTTCAATCCCTGGGGCATATGACTGCCGTTGTTGCCGAGGGCTGAAGCATTCACCAGCCAGCAAATAATCACTGACGAAAAACCAACCATGACCTCTAGTGCTCTGGTGTGGCTGCGGCGCGATTTGCGTTGTGATGACCACGCTGCGCTGTACCACGCACTGCGCCGTTTTGAGCGTGTGTATTGCGCTTTCGTATTTGATACCGATATTTTGGATGCTCTGCCCAGCAGGCAGGATCGGCGTGTGGACTTCATCCATGCCAGCGTGCTGGAGCTAGATAGTGGGCTCAAGGAGCTGGCAGCACGCAGCAGTGCGCCCGGGAGTGGCTTGATCGTGCGCCATGGCCCTGCGGTGGATTGCATCGTGCAGCTTGCGCAAATTTTGGGTGTGCAAGAAGTGCTGACCAATCGTGACTATGAGCCTCAGGCCATTGCACGGGACGAGCGTGCTGCGCAAGCTTTGCACGCAGCAGGTATTGCATTCAGTGCTTACAAAGACCAAGTGCTACTGGAGCAAGAGGAGGTGATGACGCAGCAGGGCCAGCCCTACAGCGTGTTCACGCCTTACAAGCGGGCATGGTTGCAAAAATTGGATGATTTTCAGCTCAAACCTTATCCCGTTGAGCGGTATGCGCAACATCTGGCGCCACCTCCTGGTGTGGAGCAGATACCCAGCCTGGAAGCTTTGGGCTTTGTCCCCAGCAACTTGCATGCGCTGCGCTTACCAACCGGTATGCAAGGTGCTCAGCATCTACTGCATGACTTTGTTGCGCGCATGTCGGCCTACCATGAAGCACGTGACTACCCGGGGCGCAAAGGTGTGTCGTACCTGTCTGTGCATTTGCGTTTTGGTACGGTCTCCATTCGCCAGGTGGCAGCGCTGGCGCAACAGCAAGCTCGGCTGGGTGATGAGGGTGCGCAGACTTGGCTGTCAGAGCTGGCTTGGCGTGACTTTTATTTCATGATTCTGTGGCACCACCCGCGTGTGGTGAGTCAATCATTTCGGCAAGCCTATGACCGTGTGCAATGGGACGATGCCCCTGAGCTTTGGCAGGCATGGTGTGAGGCAAAAACAGGTTACCCGCTGGTGGACGCGGCCATGCGCCAGTTGCACCAGACGGGTTACATGCACAACCGCTTGCGCATGGTGGTAGCCAGCTTTCTCACCAAAGACTTGGGGGTGGACTGGCGCAGGGGAGAAGCACACTTTGCCCAGCACCTCAATGACTTTGATTTGGCAGCCAACAACGGTGGCTGGCAGTGGGCCGCTTCTACGGGCTGCGATGCACAACCATGGTTTCGAATTTTCAACCCGGTCACGCAGTCCCAGCGCTTTGATCCAGATGGCAGCTTCATCCGCCGCTACGTGCCTGAGCTGGCGAAGGTGCCTGACAAGCACATCCATTTTCCTGCGGGCATGAAACCACTGGAGCTACAGGCTTGCGGCGTACAACTTGGGCAAAACTATCCATTGCCCGTTGTAGATCACGCGGCGGCACGCCAGAGAACCTTGATGCGTTTTCATTTTCTGCGTGATGAAGCAGACTGACACAGGCTGAAGGGCTGTGCGCAATGAAAACAAAAATAGCTGCCTACACTTGGCAAGCAAGCATGAGCAGCTATTTTCTGAGTGGCACGCCTAGTGAGAGGCTAACTTCGCGAGTGGTTAACTGAGCAGCAGTGCGTCATCTGACAGTTTCTCGCCGCGCACTTTTTCGAACATGTGCAGCAGATCGGTGACATCCATCTTGGAGCGCTCTTCGCCCGAGACATCCAGCACCACCTGGCCCTGGTGCAGCATGACTGTGCGCTCACCCACGTCCAGCGCTTGGCGCATGGAGTGCGTGACCATCATGGTGGTCAGTTTGCTCTCATTGACGATGCGGGCTGTGAGCTGGAGCACAAAGTCTGCGGTACGGGGATCGAGTGCGGCAGTGTGCTCGTCGAGCAGCAAAATGCGTGAAGGCTGCAGTGCAGCCATCAACAGGCTTACGGCCTGACGCTGGCCGCCAGACAGCAGGCCAATGCGGTCGGTCAGGCGATTTTCCAGACCCAGCCCCAAAGTAGCCAGGCGCTCGCGGTACAGCGCACGGTGCTCGTTCTTGACAGCTAAGGACAAGCCGCGTGAGGTGCCACGGCAGTGCGCCAGTGCCATGTTTTCTTCAATGCTCAGGTCTTCGCAAGTGCCGGCCATGGGGTCTTGAAAAACACGGGCCACACGGTGGGCACGGTCCCAGACAGGGCGTCGGGTCATGTCTTCATCGGCAATATGGATGCTGCCTTTATCCACGCTTTGGTCGCCAGAGACCGCATTCAAGAAGGTGGACTTGCCCGCTCCGTTGGAGCCAATGACGGTGACAAACTGCCCATCAGGAATTTCCAGCGACAGACCGCGCAGAGCGCGCGTTTCAATCGGGGTGCCGGGGTTGAAGGTGAGTTCGAGGTTTTGTGCGCTCAACATAGGTTCACAACTTTCTTCTGTGGGCGCATCAAGGCTTGCGGCTCAGCTTGCGCTTGAGCTGTGGAATGACCAGGGCAATGGTCACCAGCACGGCGGTGACCAGGTTCAGGTCTTGTGCTTTAAGGCCGATGAAATCGCTGTTCAATGCAGCAGCAATAAAGAAGCGGTAGACGATGGCACCAATGACAACAGCCAGCGTGGCCCAGATGATTTTGCGCGACGGCAAGATGGACTCACCCACGATCACTGCAGCCAGACCAATCACGATGGTGCCAATGCCCATGGAGATGTCCGAGCCACCTTGGGTCTGCACAAACATGGCACCCGCCAAGCCCACCAGACCGTTAGAGACAGCCATGCCCAGCAAAATCATGCCACCTGTATTGACGCCTTGGGCGCGAGCCATGCGGGCGTTAGAGCCCGTGGCGCGAATGGCCAAGCCCCGCTCTGTGGCAAAGAACCAGTCCAGCAGCAGCTTGGCGGCAATCACAATCACCAGCAGGAGCAGAGGGCGGAAGACGTAGTCGTCCATACCTTCGGGCTGCAGCATGTTGAAGATGGTGGGGTCGTTAATCAGGGGGATGTTGGGGCCACCCATGATGCGCAGGTTCACGGAGTACAGCGCAATCATCATCAAGATGGAGGCCAGCAAATCCATGATCTTGAGCTTGACGTTCAGCCAGCCGGTCACCATGCCGGCAGCAGCGCCTGCAGCGGTGGCTGCCAGGGTAGCCACCCAGGGGTTGGTGCCTGTAGAGATCAAGACGGCACACACGGCGCCACCCAGGGGAAAGCTGCCATCTACAGTCAGATCGGGAAAACGCAGCAATCGAAAAGAGATGTACACACCCAGCGCGACCAGGGCAAAGATCAGGCCAATTTCAACGGCGCCGAGCAGTGAAAACAGAGACATAGTGAAAAAACTTCAATGAAAAAAGGCAGGGCCAGAAAGTTGGCGCCTGCCTTGGTGCTATGCGGGCTTATTGCACCACTTGCGCGGCGCTCTTGACCAGTGCGTCAGACAGTTTGATGCCTTGCTTTTCGGCAGCAGTCGGGTTCACAAACAGCTCCATCTTGGTGCTCACCTCAGGCTTGATCGTGCCCGGTGCTTCGCCCTTGAGAATACGGGCCACCATGCGGCCAGTCTGTTCACCCAAGTCGCGGTAGTTGATGCCGTATGCGGCGACAGCACCGCGCTTGACGGAGTCAGTGTCAGAAGCCACCAATGGAATTTTGGCGTCCTGGCCCACTTTGACCAGTGCTTCATAGGCGGACACGACGTTGTTGTCAGTAGAGGTGTAAATCACATCCACTTTGCCAATCAGGCTGCGGGCAGCGCTGCTGACGTCAACCGAGCGGGGTGCCGCAGCTTCAACCAGTGTCATCCCCAATGTAGGCAGCAGCTTTTGCAGCTCTTTAACCACTACTACAGAGTTGGCCTCGCCGGGGTTGTAAACCATGCCAATGCGCTTGGCACCGGGCACCACTTGCTTGACCAGGTTCATCTGCTTGTCCAGCGCCAGCAAGTCCGACACACCGGTCACGTTGGTTTTGGATGCTTCCCAGCTTGGAACCAGCTTGGCAACAACAGGATCTGTCACAGCGGAAAACACGACAGGCACGCTCTTGGTGGAGGCCACGACGGCCTGGGCCGAAGGGGTGGCAATCGCAACGATGGCGTCGGGCTTGTCACCCACAAATTTGCGGGCGATTTGTGCGGCCGTGCCGGTATTGCCCTGGGCGCTTTGGTACTGCCACTTCAGGTTCTTGCCCGATTCAAAGCCTTCTGCTTTGAGGGCGGCCTGTACACCGTCACGTACGGCATCCAGTGCAGGGTGCTCCACGATGGCGGTCACCGCGACAGACTTGTCTGCAGCGTGTGCACCTGTCATGGAAGCGATGGCCAGGGCGACAGCACCCAGAGGTGCCCAAGACTTGAAATTCATTGCGTTTTCTCCACCATTGTTATGAAGCCTAGAAGGCATTTATGCATGCAAGGAACAGGCCAGTTGTCTGCTCTTTGCGCCGAACAAGTCTATAGCAGCAGGTCTTGGGCATTGCTGGGCAAAGACGTGTGCTGTGACAGTTTGTCAACACGGCGCAGTTTTTGTGCGTGATGAGCCTTATTGGTGCAGTTGCTCAGATTTTGTGCAGCAGATATTGGAAAAAAAGACCCGCAGAACAGGTCTTTTTTGCATGAAGCATGCGTGGCGTTACATGCCTGAGTAGTTCGGGCCGCCACCGCCTTCAGGCGTCACCCAAACGATGTTCTGGGTGGGGTCCTTGATGTCACAGGTTTTGCAGTGCACACAGTTTTGTGCGTTGATCTGCAGGCGCTGGGCATCACCGCCTTTGTCTGCGTCTGGCACAAACTCATAGACGCCCGCTGGGCAGTAGCGGCTTTCAGGCCCGGCATATTTGGCCAGGTTGATGTTCACTGGCACGGAGGCGTCTTTGAGCGTCAGGTGTGCAGGCTGGTCTTCGCCATGGTTGGTGCTGCTGATGAACACGCTGGAGAGGCGGTCAAACGTCAGCTTGCCATCGGGCTTGGGGTAGACGATAGGCTGGCACTCGGCCGCAGGCTTGAGGTAGGCGTGGTCAGGCTTGTCGCGGTGTAGCGTCCATGGAATGCAGCCTTTGAGCAGGAATTGCTCCAAGCCGTTCATGACGGTTGCGGTGGACAGGCCCTTCTTGAACCAGGTCTTGAAGTTGCGCGCCTTCCACAGCTCTTCGTACAGCCAGCTGTTTTCAAATGCGGTTTCGTAAGCTGCCAGCTCGTCGCCCTGGCGACCAGCGACGATGGCGTCGTACGCTGCTTCGGCAGCCAGCATGCCGGTCTTGATAGCGGCGTGGCTGCCCTTGATGCGCGAGGCGTTCAAGAAGCCAGCGTCACAGCCCACCAGCGCTCCACCGGGGAATACCAGCTTGGGTAGGCTCAAAATACCGCCTGCAGTGATGGCACGTGCGCCGTATGAGATGCGCTTGGCGGGCTTGATGCCCTTGGCTTCGTCGCCTTCCAGGTAGTAGCGGATATTGGGGTGGGTCTTCCAACGCTGCATTTCCTCGAACGGAGACAGGTAGGGGTTGGCGTAGTCCAGCCCCGTGACAAAGCCCAGCGTGACCAGGTTGTCTTCCAGGTGGTACAGAAAGCCGCCGCCGTAGGTCTTGCTGTCCATGGGCCAGCCGCCGGTGTGCAGCACCATGCCGGGTTTGTGGCGTGCGGGGTCGATTTCCCACAGTTCTTTGATGCCCAGACCGTAGGCCTGAGGGTCTTTGCCTTCGTCCAGATTGAACTTGGCAATCAGTTGCTTGCCCAAATGCCCGCGCGAGCCTTCGGAGAAGATGGTGTATTTGCCATGCAGCTCCATGCCCAGCTGGAAGTCGCCCGTGGGCTCGCCATCTTTGCCGACGCCCATGTTGCCGGTGGCAATGCCTTTGACGGAGCCATCTTCGTTGTAGAGGACTTCTGCAGCAGCGAAGCCCGGGAAAATTTCTACACCCAGTGCTTCTGCCTGGTCGGCCAGCCACTTGGTGACAAAGCCCAGACGCACCACATAGTTGCCTTCGTTGTGAAAACACTTGGGCAGCAGGAAGTTAGGCGTGCGCAGCGAGCCTTTTTCGCTGAAGAACACCATGGCATCTTCGGTGACGGGCTGGTTCAGGGGCGCGCCCTTTTCTTTCCAGTCAGGGATCAGCTCCGTCAGTGCCTTGGGATCCATGATGGCGCCGGACAGCGTGTGTGCGCCGGGCTCGGAGCCTTTTTCCAGAACCACCACCGAAACGTCTTGGCCTTTCTCGGCTGCCAGTTGCTTGAGGCGAATGGCAGTTGCCAGGCCGCCAGGGCCGCCGCCGACGATCACTACGTCGTATTCCATAGCCTCTCGCGGGCCGTACTGCGCCAAGATTTCTGCGTTTGTCATCGGGGTGTCTCTCTTGGGAATAATAAAAATCTAAATGGCACGCTCGTGCGGATGGCCACAATTTGCGGCTGATTTTATGCGTCAAGATCGCTTGTGCCCAAAAACTTGAGGGTGGTAGGGCGTGATTTGCGGGCCATATCGACTTTTTAGACACATCTGTGACACCTAGGTGACGCCATACAGACGCAATCGCGCTGGCTTAGGCTGACGCACTTGAACAAGATGAGCCTACTGGCGAACAAGCAGGAGTAAAGGGAATGAAGCTGGAAATACCGGAGCACAAAAAGCTGGTCTTTGAAACCAGCTTTGCTGTGAAGTGGGGGGACATGGATGCCATGGGGCATGTCAACAATGCGATGTACTTCAAATATATGGAGCACGCGCGTGTGGACTGGTTTAGCCAGATTGGCTTTTTGCTGCTGCCCAACGGTCAGGGGCCCGTGATTGCGAATGCGTTTTGCAACTTCAAACGGCAGCTTAAATACCCAGACAACGTGCTGCTCAAGATGTATGTGAGTGACCCAGCACGAGCCACGTTTGACACTTGGACAACGATGGAGCGTGTGAGCGAGCCCGGAGTACTGTGCGCAGCCGGTGGCGCAACGGTGATATGGATTGATACAGCGCGCGAGAAAGCTGCTTCACTTCCAGAAGCACTTAGCGCGCTTGTATCTTAGTTTTCAGATATAAAAGTATCTGAAGTTGGCAGTCAGTATGCGCTAGATGCTCACTTTTTCTTAGGCCTTGGCTTTGGGCACGCGGCCCATCAGGTAAAACTCAGGGTTGGGTTGCATGCCGGCAAAGCTGGCCATGCGGTTGGACAGGCCAAAGAACGCCGTAATGGCAGCGATGTCCCAGGCGTCTTCATCGTCAAAGCCGTGGGCATGTAGGGCGGCAAAGTCGGTGTCTTGCAGCGCGTGGCTGTCTTGGCTGACCTTCATCGCAAAATCCAGCATGGCGCGCTGGCGTGCCGTGATGTCTGCCTTGCGGTAGTTGACCGCCACCTGGTCGGCCAGCAGAGGTTTTTTCTCGTAGATACGCAAGATGGCTCCGTGCGCCACCACACAGTACAGGCACTGGTTGGCGGCGCTGGTGGTGGTGACGATCATCTCGCGCTCGCCCTTGGTCAGGTTGCCGTCTTCTTTGAGCATCAGCGCGTCGTGGTAGGCAAAAAATGCGCGCCACTCTGCCGGTCGGCGTGCAAAAGCCAAGAAGACGTTGGGAATAAATCCTGCTTTGTCTTGCACCTCCAGAATACGGCTGCGCAGGTCTTCGGGCAGCGTGTTGATATCTGGAAAAGGGTAGCGCGCAGCGGTCATGGTGTTGGTCTCCGTATATTGGTTTTATCGGTGCCATCTGAGCGATGGCTATCCGCAGCATAGCGACAAGCACCTGCCGTGACCGACAATGGCAGCTATTGCAGAACAATGGACTTGGAATGAGCGAAGCAAATCAAACCTCCGACTGGGCCGCCTGGAGCCGCGAGGCCGTAGAAACCATGATGGCCCATAACGCGCAATGGCCGCGCCAGTTTGGCTTGCAGGATGCGCCCAGCTACCGCTGGGATCTGGACAAAGCCACGCTGGTGCTGCAGGCACCCTTGCACCAGGTGGTGGCAACGGTATGCCTCGTGGGCACCACCAGCGACAGCGAAGGCAGCTTTTTATGGAGCTGGGCCAACGATGCCATTCCTGCCCAGCACAGCGAAGCCTTGCAGGCTGTGCGTGAGTTTGGGCAGGCCAATGATTTGGCGTTGCTGACCACGCCTCGCATTGTGGGCAGCCGCCCAGAAGCGACGGAATGCCTGTGCATTGCAGGCCGTTTGCAGCGTGCGGTGGGTACGTTCATTGACAAGCAAGGTGACGTGACGTTGTACTTCACCATCCTGCATTTGCAGGTGGTGGCCGATGATGGAGCGCTGGCGAACTGAGGCAGGTTCAGGCATCTTCATGTGCATACAAAAAACGCTCCGAGGAGCGTTTTTTGTTGTCTTGTGCTGACCCGCAGATCAACGATGCCGGTGTGCAGGCTGTGCGGGGCCTGAGCCCTGAGCCCCAGTATTGCAAAAGCCCTCTTGCGCAAGGCAAAGAGGGCTTTTGTCTGTGATGAGCCAGCTTGCTGATTTACAGCTTGCCAGCGCGCACGGCTTGCAGGGCGGCTGCTACGCCTGCGCCGTAAGCTGGATCTGCCTTGGTGCAGTGCTCAATGTGCTTGTCGATGATGTATTGCGACACACCATTGATGTTGCGTGCGGTGTTGGCAAACAGCAATTGTTGCTTCTCCGGTGTCATCAGGCGGAACAGGTCGCCCGGCTGGGTAAAGTAATCGCTGTCGTCTTCACGGTAGTCCCAGCGGGCCACGTCACCGTACAGTTTCTCTACTGGCTCAGCGTACTCGGGCTGCTCTTTCCATGCGCCCTTGGTGTTGGGTTCATAGGCAATGGTGCGACCAAAGTTGCCATCTACGCGCATGGCGCCATCGCGGTGGTACTGGTTGACAGGGCAGCGGGGCGCATTCACGGGGATCTGGTGGTGATTCACACCCAGACGGTAGCGCGCTGCATCTGCGTACGAGAACAGGCGCGATTGCAGCATGCGGTCTGGTGAAGGGCCAATGCCGGGTACCAGGTTGGAGGGTGCGAACGCTGATTGCTCTACGTCTGCGTAGTAGTTGTCGGAGTTGCGATTGAGCTCCATCACACCCACTTCGATCAGCGGAAAGTCCTTCTTGCTCCATACCTTGGTCAGATCGAAGGGGTGGAAGCGGTAGGTTTGCGCTTGCTCTTCGGTCATGATTTGCACGCACAGCGTCCACTTTGGGAAGTCACCCCGGTCAATCGCTTCCAGCAAGTCGCGCTGCGAAGATTCACGGTCGCCGGCAACCACAGCGGCAGCTTCTGCATCGCTCAGGTTTTGAATGCCTTGCTGGCAGCGCCAGTGGAACTTCACGTAGTGGCGCAGGCCATCCTTGTTGATCAAGGAATAGGTGTGTGAGCCAAAACCATGCATATGGCGGTAGCCCGTGGGAATGCCGCGATCGCTCATCACGATGGTGATCTGGTGCAGCGCTTCGGGCAGGCCTGTCCAGAAGTCCCAATTGTTTTCGGCCGAGCGCATGTTGGTGTATGGATCGCGCTTGACGGCCTTGTTCAGGTCAGGGAATTTGAGCGGATCGCGGAAAAAGAAGACGGGGGTGTTGTTGCCCACCAGATCCCAGTTGCCTTCTTCTGTGTACAGCTTGACTGCGAAGCCGCGAATATCGCGCTCGGCATCTGCTGCGCCGCGTTCACCTGCAACGGTGGAAAAGCGTGCAAACAGCTCTGTCTTCTTGCCAATCTCAGAGAACAGCTTGGCTCGGGTGTACTGGGTGATGTCACCAGTGACTGTGAAGGTGCCGAAAGCACCAGAGCCTTTGGCGTGCATGCGACGCTCTGGAATCACTTCGCGGTGAAAGTGCGCCAGTTTTTCCAGATGCCACAAATCTTGCAGCAGCATGGGGCCACGAGGGCCTGCGGTCAGAGAGTCCTGATTGTTGGGTACCGGTGCGCCGGCTGCGGTCGTGAGGCGGTTCATCGCAAGCTTCCTTTTGATGGAGGGACAGACTGGAAGGGCTACGCAGTAAGGCTGTCCGCTTTACTGACTGCGTGTGCAAATCAAGAGGTGTAGTTATTCTTAATCAAAAACTATCAAAAATAATTATTGATTGATTGATTTTAAGAATCGCGCCGATTAAGGCTTTGCGCACGATATCGGGGGTTTTCGTGCAGACATTCTGCGCACTCTCATGCTACTGCGAGTGTCAGAGCAATTCGCAGATATAGCGCAACGCCTCACAAAGTGATCAACGGTGCTGTGGCGCTTTCAGGTAGCGGAGACCAGTTTGTGCACCAGATCAGCGGTGGTGCTGGCATCGTATTTGCGCATCAGGCGTGCGCGGTAGATTTCTACGGTGCGATGGCTGATGCCCAAGGTGCGACCGATTTCTTTGGAGGTCAGTCCTTCCAGCAATCTGGCGGCCACTTCACGCTCGCGGCCTGTGAGTGTGGCTTTGACAGGGCGTTGCTCGCTCAGGTCTTCAAAGCTCCATATGCCTTCAGCGTGCGGGTTCAAACGGTCCAAAGCGCGGCCGCTGACGTGGCACCAGAACGTCTCGCCTGTGGCCCGCTTCATGATCCGGTTGTCTGAATACGTGCCCTTGGCATTCAGAATGGGAGCCATGCGTGCGCCCAGGCGCTCGTACTCGTCGGCAGAGGGGTAAAGTATTTGAAATGACTGGCCCAGCAAGAGCTCGCGCGAGGTGGTGAACATTTCGCAGACGCGCTGATTGCAATCGACCATGATGCGGTTGCGAGAGATCACCAGCCCCACAGGGGCCAAGTCGAAAGCCAAACGGTGATCCAGATTCATGGTGCAACACTTTAGGAAAAACTACGTACGTGGTTACGTAGTATCTTTGAAGCGTGCTTAGACAACAAGGAGACGATGTGAAAAAGATTTATCCCTCTGCGGCCGCAGCCTTGCAGGGCGTAGTGGCCGATGAGCAATTGCTGGCGGTAGGTGGCTTTGGCCTGTGCGGCATTCCAGAAGCCTTGATTGATGCACTGCGCGACAGCGGAGTGAAAAATTTGACGGTGGTGTCGAACAACGCCGGGGTGGATGGGTTTGGTCTTGGCAAGTTGCTGGAAACGCGCCAGATCAAAAAGATGGTTGCCAGCTACGTGGGCGAGAACAAAGAGTTTGAGCGTCAGTACCTGGCGGGCGAGTTGGAGCTGGAATTTACGCCGCAAGGCACGCTGGCCGAAAAGATGCGCGCTGGCGGTGCCGGTATTCCGGCCTTTTTCACCAAGACTGGTGTGGGCACGCTGGTGGCTGAAGGCAAAGAGCTGCGCGAGTTTGATGGTGAAACCTATGTGATGGAGCGCGCCATCGTGGCCGATGTGTCACTGGTTAAAGCCTGGCGTGCGGACAAGAGTGGCAACCTGCAGTTTCGGTTGACGGCACGCAACTTCAACCCGGCAGCGGCCACCTGCGGCAAGTTCTGCATTGTGGAAGTGGAAGAGCTGGTGGAGGTGGGCGACATTGCACCAGATGATATTCATCTGCCGGGCATCTATGTGAACCGCATCGTTCACAACGCCACCCCAGAAAAGCGTATTGAAAAACGCACCATCACTGAAACCAAGACTGAAAAAGCAGGAGCCTGACCATGCCGTGGACCCAAGACCAAATGGCCGCGCGCGCGGCCCAAGAACTCGAAGATGGTTTTTATGTGAACCTGGGCATTGGCATTCCCACGTTGGTGGCCAATCACACCGGGGATAAAGAGGTCTGGCTGCAATCGGAAAACGGCATGCTGGGCATTGGCCCTTTTCCGACTGAAGACCAAGTGGATGCCGACTTGATCAACGCGGGCAAGCAGACCGTTACGACCATTCCCGGCTCGGCCATTTTTGGCTCTGACCAGTCGTTTGCGATGATTCGCGGCGGCAAGATCAACCTGTCCATTCTGGGTGCCATGCAGGTCTCTGAAAAGGGCGATCTGGCGAACTGGATGATTCCCGGCAAGATGGTCAAGGGCATGGGCGGGGCGATGGACTTGGTCGCGGGCGTCAAGCGCGTGATTGTGCTGATGGAGCATGTGGCCAAGAAGAAAGATGGCACGACCGATCTGAAAATTCTGCCCCAGTGCACGCTGCCACTGACGGGTGTCGGGGTGGTCGATCGCATCATCACTGATCTGGGTGTGATGGACGTGACGCCTGAAGGCCTCAAGCTGATTGAGCTGGCTCCGGGCGTGACGCTGCAGGAGATTCAGTCCAAAACCGGGGTGTCGCTTTTGCAGTGACCTTTGGCGTAGCTGTCAATCTGTGTCAAACCCGCCTTATGGCGGGTTTTTGTTTTGTGTGCGTTCTGTCGTTACTATCGACTTAAACAAATTGCTCGTATCGCATGAACCTGCCCACCACTGGCGACAGTGAAACACCTTTGGATCCATCGGCGCTGTCTAACGATGCGCATTACCTGCGTGCCGTGACGCAAATGGCAGATAGCCAAGTGGTGGTCGCCGAAAGTGCTATTTATTCGGAAGGCGGCATCAAGCTGCTGGACAAAGGCGTGCGCATTGATAGCCGCTTGTATGAGCGGCTGATTCAACACAGGTTGGCAGGTGAAGTGGACGACCAGCTCACCACCAGTGATGCGGTAGATGTGCACTGCATTGCAGCGCAAGTACAGCGGTTGTCAGGTAGTTCTTTGCTGGGGCAGCAACTGGTGCAGTGGCTGGGTGACAAGCACCCTCGGCTGGTGCAGGTTGTGCAGCACATGAAGTGGCCGCAGCGCGCCAGTTTCAAGATGACGGTGATGCGCCACCAACTGCCGCAATTGTTCGAGCACAGCATTTTGATGATGATGGTGGCCGTGAGTTTGGCGGTGCAAGAAGAGATGTCGCAGGAAGATTGCGCAGAGCTTGCAGCGGCAGCCTTGCTGCACGATATCGGCATGCTGTACATGCCACCGGGCTGGGAGAACGTGCAGCACAAACTGACGCTGAGTGAGCGCAAGCAATTGGCGGTGCACTCGATTACGGCCATGCTGGTGGTGCAGTCCACCAAGAGCTACTCTCGTCGCGCCGAGGATGCGGTGCTGGAGCACCATGAGCGCTTGGATGGCAGTGGCTACCCGGGCCATACCAGAGGTGATGCCATTTCGCTGTGGGGGCGCATTTTGATGCTGGCCGAGGTGGTCTCGGCCTTTTACGGCAAGTTCAGCGACATGCCTGCGCAACGCCTTTCGCTGGTGCTGCGCATGAACCACAGTCGCTTTGACCACCGGCTGACACAGCATGTGCATGCATTGCTATCGCAAGAGCAGTCAGCGGACAGCGCGCAGCAGATGGCGCCTGCGCACTCGACGGCGCAGGTACGGCAAGTGGTTGCAATGCTGGCGGCGGTGATGCAGCACTGGGCCGCATGTAAACGCAAATTCCCGGAGAAATGGCAAACGCTTGCCAGTGGGCGGGCGGCTGTGTATGTGGATTTGCGTATGCAAGCCTTGGAGAAGTCTTTGGCGGAATCTGGCTCGCACCCGCGTCAGCAGGCAGATTGGTTGAAGATGTTTGAGGAAGACCCCTCCAGCATGGCTGAGCTGGTACTGATCAACAAAGAAGCGCTATGGCAGGTGGAAAGCAGTGTGGAAACCTGCATGCGCCGCTGGCCGCAATTGCTGCAACCTTCGGATGCACTGGCAGAAGCGCTCAATGACTGGCTGGTCAACTGCCGCAGTGTTTTTGGGAAAGAAGGTGCTAGTGCACCTGCAGCTAAAGTGGCGGAGACGACAGAAAATCTGTCTGAAAATTGAAGCTAACCAGCAAGGTGAATCAGTTTCAAGAGCGGCTGACGCTTATGAATACTGAATTTCAGTATGGTCTGCTATATATTTTGAAGCAGTCATTTCCTAGGGTGCTCTCTTTTTGTTGTCATCAAAAAGACATGACCACCATTTATGCTGAATGTTGAGAACCAGAAAATCAACACATAGCACTACCGAGAGCGACGGTAGTGTTTTGGCGCTGAGTCGCCAAATTCAAAAGGCTTGTTTTATGCACTCTGCACATCCCAGCGCCATCACCATGGACCGTTTCACGTTTGTGCCACGCGCTCAGCAATCACAAGGTGCAGGCTTTGTGTCTCAGCTGAGCATCGACAGCGGTGAAGGCGCTGCGCGCTATCAACGTCTTTTTACTTTCAAGCCTGTTTTTGCGTCAGCAGAAAATGCTGTGGCTTATGCTGTGGAGCAAGCCAGCCATTGGATGAAGTACAAATCACTTGCCTAAGAGCCAAAGCGTGGGCAAGTACTTGCAGGAATAAGCTGCATATAAAAAAGCCCTTGGCGGTTTAGCCAAGGGCCTTTTTATTGGAGCCGGCTGGCTTAGGCGACGTATACCTGTGGTTCGCCGGCTGCCATGTGGCCAATGACGGCAGCGTTGGCAAAACCATTGCTGCGGAAAATCTCCAGCACTTGCTGCGCACTCTCCGGCGTGCAAGATACCAGCAGGCCGCCTGAGGTCTGGGGGTCGGTCAGCAAAGCCCGTTGCACATCGGTAATGCCTGCATCTAAGCGCACGGCATCACCATACGAAGCCCAGTTGCGCCCCGATGCACCGGTGAAGATGCCTTGCTCAGCCAGCGCCATCACTCCTGGCAGGACGGGCAGGGCGTCGGCATCAATGTGCGCGGCCAGCTTGGCACCGCGCGCCAGCTCCAGGCTGTGGCCCAGCAGGCCAAAGCCGGTGACATCCGTCAGGGCGTGTACACCGTCCAGTTTGGACAGATCGACACCTGGGCGGTTGAGCTGGGTGGTGGCGGACACCATGGCCTGGTAACCGGCCTCGTCCAGCAGATTCTTTTTGAGCGCTGCAGAGTAAATACCGACACCCAGCGGTTTGCCCAGTATCAGTACGTCGCCAGCCTTGGCATCTGCATTGCGCTTCATATGCTTGGGGTTGACGATACCAATGCCCACCAAACCATAAATAGGCTCGACCGAGTCGATGGAGTGACCACCGGCCAGGGGAATGCCCGCTTCTTGGCAAATGGATGCACCACCTTCCAAGATGGCTGCGATGGTTTCGTGGGGGAGCACGTTAATTGGCATGCCCACGATGGCCAGTGCCATCAAAGGTGTGCCACCCATGGCGTAGATATCACTCAAGGCATTGGTTGCAGCAATGCGGCCGAAGTCTCGCGGATCATCCACGATGGGCATGAAAAAATCGGTGGTTGCGACAATCGCTTGCTCGTCGTTGATGCGGTAGACCGCTGCATCGTCGGCAGTTTCGGTGCCCACCAGAAGGTCGGGGAAGAACTGTTTGGGCAAAGTGCTTTGGCCAATCAGTTTGGCCAATACACCAGGGGCAATCTTGCAACCACAGCCACCGCCATGAGACAGCGAGGTGAGGCGAGGTGCGACAGTGGTGGTGGTATCAGGAGCTTGTGTCATGGTGGTTCAAAGGCTGCACGCAGCACGAAGGCTTGATTGCACGTTGAATGAAAGAAAGCACCAGTTCAGGTGCCTTGGTCATTGTGCGCCAGTTCATGCAATGAGTGGCTGCATCTGAGGATGATGGAGTTGATCGGACCTATTTGAAAATCGCTCCTCAAATTTGGGTTATACTTTGAGCTTGTCGGAGCGTAGCGCAGCCTGGTAGCGCATCTGCTTTGGGAGCAGAGGGTCGCGAGTTCGAATCCCGCCGCTCCGACCACGATATCAAGGGTCTAGCATTGAAAAATGCTAGACCCTTTTTTCGTTTCTGAAGCTGCCGGCTGCACCTCAATTAGTCTCTTGCTGGTGCGTTCAACCGAGTCTCTAGGCGCGCAATAGCTGGGCGACCTGCATAAGTTTTTGTGGGTTGTGGTGCCCTCGAGCACTTATGCATTTGCGCAGACTGTCGTTTAAGCGATGTCTTCGGCTTCTTGCTGCTGGAGAGTGCGGTCCGGGTGGATTGGTATTCTTGTGCCGGCACTCATTTTTTGCTCGGTAAGCTGAGGCAATTTCACGTGCTGTCGATCTGCTGTGTGGGCCTCAGCACATCTGGCCGGTTGTAGCGGGGCCAAGTTAGTCCAGGAGCCGCTGGAGATTGCATCGGCCAGCGTGTAGCAGTCTAGGTGCTGCCAAAAAGCCCTGAGCGCACCTTGTAGGATGCTAGTGAGAGTGCAACTGCCATTCAATTGGCATTGGTTGTTGGTGCCTAAACACTCCACAAGTGCAAAGTCAGGTTCAATGCTGCGTATAACTTGCCCCAAGTTAATTTCTGACGGACGTTTGCTCAGGCGCAGGCCTCCATTTTTCCCGCGCGCAGTTGTGATCCATCCGTTTTGTGCCAGCAGCTGTGAGACTTTCATCAAGTGCGAGTGCGAAATGGCATAGCTTTGTGCGATTTCGCTGAGCGTGCAAAGCCTGTCTTGGTGCACGCCTGCAAACATCAGCACGCGAAGCGAGTAATCGGTAAGAGCGGTAAGGCGCATGATGTCGTTGCAAGAGCACTATGGGGCGCGTTTCAGCGCAACAGGTTTTCCTGAAGGCGCATCAGCCCGTGGTCTGATCAAAAGAGGAAAGAAGTGGTAGATGTAGATGGCAAAAGCCAGCATCCACAGGGCCGCACTGATATGGATAAGTGGGGTTGTAAAACGGTGATCGATGAACGCTGCTAAGCGCAAGATGGCAGCCCCCAGCACCATTGCGTAGCAGTACAAAATATGTCGATTGGGGCGCAAGGCAAGACCCAGATGTCCCAAAGCTGTTCGAGTGATCATGCCCATGATCAAGATCGAAAAACCCATGACAGCCAAGGCGTGCATGGGTATGGCAAAAGTAGCAATCCAGCCGAAGCAATATGCGGCAGTACTCAATAAACCTAGCGCAAGGCCGGCATAGCCAGCATAAAGAATCCACAACAAGGGATGTTTGCGGACAGCCCAAGGGCGCCATGCAAACAGATGCCACAGGGCAATCACTCCAGCACCGCACAGAAGGATTCCAGCGCCTAGCGGCCAATTGAAGATCCAGCACAAAATGGCTAAGGCACTGAATCCGGTTTGCCATTGACCTGTGAGTGTGTGGCGGTTGATATCCAGGCCTTCAACAGCACGGCTGGCAAAGAATGGAATGACGCGCCGCGCTAAAAGCGTCGTAATGCTCGCCATGCAGAGCATGCCAGTTGCGTACTGTTGCAGCACTAAAGAGTGGTCGGTGCCTTGATAAAACTGCCATAAATAAGCGGCACTGCTTGCGCCCATGACCAAAATGAGCAACGGAAATCCATAGTTCTGGGGATTTCTTTTTTGTAAAACGCAACGAGCTACGGCCAAGGCCGCCGTAGTGTAAAAAAGTACGTTGGCTATGAGTGCAATGAGCAGTGATGCTTGGTAGGGCAGTAGCAGTGAAACCCTGGCAATGATCCACAAAAATAATAAGCAACCCAGCGCGCGTCCATGAAGGGGGTTGGCCCCTGTCCAGTTGTTGGTGGCTGTAAGAAGGAATCCAATTGCCACAGAGCCAACAAACCCCCACAGCATTTCATGTGCATGCCAATAGACCGGGGGGAGGGGCGCTGAGATTGAGCTGGGTAAGAAAACCCACAGCCCAATCGCTACGACAGCCCAAGCGCACGCAGCCAGGTAAAGTGGCCTGAAGCCTAGCTCCAGAAAAGCAGTCCAAGAGGGAGAACTTTTTTTTCTGTTGTCTGTGGGCTCTTGAATTTGCATGAGTGGCGACATTTTTCAGAATAAACCGAAATAACTGAACATCTATGCAGAATAGATATTTCTATAGTTTTTTGGTTGCTAGATGTCTTTGATTTGATTTATGTCAATCTCTTTGCGTGATTAATTGCCTTTTTATTTTTTAAATCTAATGAAATTATTTTTTCATCAAGTGATTGATGGTGTTTTTGTTGATTTTTTTAGTACTTGAGTCTTTCACGATGATTTGAATATCGATTTGACATGAAACAAAAGCCGAGTTCTGATCTACGCATAGAGTAATTGAATAAATAAACGTCGGCAGTTCAGGGTTGGGGCGACTTGTCTCAATTTTTGAAGCTCAGATGAAAGCGGTGAGACATCACCAAGAAAGGTAGCTATGCCTGATAAAAAATCTCACGATTCAGCATCTGAAGAGTTGCGCAGTTTTGCATTTCTGACAGTGGTAATGGCGCCCGTGCTTGCTGGGGTGCTTATTGCTGCGTATGGCTTCATCGTTTGGTTCTACCAAATGTTCGCTGGGCCACCACACGCGTAAGAAGAGGTGACTCTATGAACGAGGAACTTCACATCGCCAGTTTGGTGATTCATGTGCTTCCAGCGGCGGTAGAGCAGGTGGCGCAGTCCATGGCCACTGTTGAAACGGCGCACGTGCATGGAACCCATCCCAATGGGAAATTGGTGATCACTTTAGAAGGCCCCAGCGCGGCGTTCATCATGGATCAAGTGGCATTGATTCGACAGATTGCCGGCGTAATTAATGTTTCCTTGGTGTACCAGCACACCGAGCCCCTGCATTCACTCAACGAGGGAGTCACTTTATGACCAGTACCCGTCGCGATTTTGTTCGACAGTCAGCAGCAGCAGCAGCAGGCGCTGTAGCTGGTATTCCTATTTATGCCGTGTCGGAAGAAAAAGAAGCTGGCGCGAATGGCTCCATGAAATGGTCCAAGGCGCCCTGCCGTTTTTGCGGAACGGGCTGTGGGGTGATGGTCGCCGTAAAGGATGATCGTGTAGTGGCTACGCAAGGTGACGCCCTGGCCGAGGTGAACCGTGGACTCAATTGCGTTAAAGGTTACTTTCTTTCCAAGATCATGTATGGCGAGGACCGACTGAAGCAGCCGTTGCTGCGGATGAAGAACGGCAAGTACGCCAAGGATGGTGAATTTCAGCATGTCAGCTGGGATACCGCCTTTGATGTGATGGCTGAAAAGTTCAAGAAAGTACTCAAAGAAAAGGGCCCCTCCGGTGTCGGCATGTTTGGCTCGGGGCAATGGACGGTGTGGGAGGGCTATGCCGCGTCCAAACTTTTCAAGGCAGGTTTCCGAACCAATAACATTGACCCCAATGCGCGCCACTGTATGGCTTCTGCGGTGGCGGGGTTCATGCGGACGTTTGGCATGGATGAGCCCATGGGCTGCTATGACGACATTGAAGCCACAGACACTTTTGTGCTTTGGGGCTCAAACATGGCAGAGATGCACCCTGTGCTGTGGACACGCGTGACTGACCGTCGCTTGAGTGCATCCCACGTGAAGGTGGCTGTTCTTTCCACTTTTGAGCATCGCTCGTATGAGTTGGCTGATATTGAGTTGACCTTCAAGCCTCAGACGGATTTGGCCATACTGAACTACATTGCCAATCACATCATTACCACTGGGCGAGTCAATCAGGATTTTGTGTCCAAGCACTGTAATTTCCGCCGTGGAAATACTGACATTGGATATGGATTGCGGCCCGAGCATCCTTTGCAAAAAGCTGCCAAAAATGCAGCAGATCCGGGCGGCTCTCAGGAAATGAATTTTGACGAGTTCACCAAGTTCGTCTCAACCTATACCTTGGAGTACACCACCAAGCTGACGGGAGTGCCGGCCAATCGGCTCAAAGAACTGGCGGAGCTGTATGCCGATCCAAAACGCAAGGTGGTGTCGTTTTGGACCATGGGGTTTAACCAGCATACACGTGGTGTCTGGGCCAACAATATGGTCTACAACATTCACTTGTTGACTGGGAAAATTGCGACGCCGGGCAACAGTCCGTTTTCGCTCACCGGCCAACCATCGGCATGCGGAACGGCGCGAGAAGTAGGAACTTTTTCGCATCGTTTGCCTGCGGACATGGTCGTAACCAATCCCAAGCACCGAAAAATTGCCGAACAAATATGGAAGCTGCCAGAGGGCACTATTCCTGATAAGCCTGGCTACCATGCAGTGCAGCAGCACCGCATGCTCAAAGACAGCAAGCTCAATGCGTACTGGGTCATGGTGACCAACAATATGCAGGCATCGGCCAATATGGTGGAAGAGGGCTACCCCGGCTATCGCAATCCAGATAACTTTATTGTGGTCTCTGATGCCTATCCCACAGTGACAGCTGTAGCGGCGGATTTGATTTTGCCCACTGCAATGTGGGTGGAGAAAGAAGGTGCGTATGGCAATGCAGAGCGCCGCACGCATTTTTGGCATCAATTGGTGCCGGCTCCAGGCGAAGCACGTTCTGACCTGTGGCAGCTGATGGAGTTTTCCAAGCGCTTCAAAATTGAAGAGGTCTGGCCAGAAGAGTTGCTGGCGAAGGCCCCGCAATACCGCGGCAAGACCATGTTTGATGTGCTGTACCGCAATGGTCAGGTTGATAAATTCCCAGTTACAGATATTGAAGAAGGCTATAAAAATCACGAGGCTGACTTCTTTGGCTTCTATCCGCAAAAAGGACTGTTTGAAGAGTACGCGACGTTTGGCCGAGGGCATGGTCACGATCTAGCGCCATTCGATGTTTATCACCAAGTCCGTGGCATGCGTTGGCCTGTTGTGAATGGAAAAGAAACCAAATGGCGCTATCGAGAGGGGGCCGATCCATACGTCAAGGCTGGGAGCGGTTTTGATTTCTATGGACATAGTGACGGAAAAGCCATCATCTTTGGCTTGCCCTATGAACCTGCCGCAGAAGCTCCAGATAAGGAATTCCCATTCTGGTTATCGACCGGACGGGTGCTGGAGCACTGGCACTCAGGGTCGATGACACGCCGTGTCCCTGAGCTGCACCGTGCAGTGCCTCATGCGCTGTGCTACATGCACCCAGAAGATGCCAAAGAGCTTGGCATGCGTCGGGGGAGCGAAGTAGAGATTGCTTCACGTCGTGGCTTTATTCGCTCGCGCGTGGAGACGCGCGGTCGCAACAAGCCACCACGTGGTCTGGTCTATGTGCCGTGGTTTGATGCGAGCCAATTGATCAACAAGGTCACGCTGGATGCGACTGACCCGATTTCCCTGCAAACTGACTTCAAGAAGTGTGCAGTGAAACTGACCAAGGTCTAAAAGCAAAGAGGCCCACCATGAAACTTATTCAAAAACTGGCCATTGCATTGATGCTTTGCATCGGTGCGGCATCTGCCACAGTTTCCGCAGAGCCGTTGTACGACAAAATGCGGGGCACAGCACCCTTGCTGGAAGCGCCTAAGCCTCCTGTGCTTGGAAACGCAATCAATGATGATGTGCGCCGTACACGCAACTATCCGCAGCAACCGCCAGTGATTCCGCACAGGATTGATGGCTACCAAATCGACAAGAATTTCAACAAATGCATGGATTGCCACTCCCGCTCCAAGGCAGAGATTTCACAGGCAATTCCAGTGTCGATTACGCACTACCAGGATCGCGATGGCAACACGTTAGGGCAGATTTCCACGCGCCGTTACTTCTGCGTTCAGTGTCATGTCGGCCAGGATAATGTGAGGCCATTGGTAGGGAACACATTTCAGGACGTGGATAGCGTGATCCTGAAGGCATTAAAAGATCCCGCGAATTCTTCAAAAAAACATTGACGTAAGGCTTCCATCATGCTGAATCTACTTAAGCGCTACTGGGGTGTGATTCGTCGCCCTAGCGTGCACTTCAGTCTTGGGTTCTTAACCATTGGTGGCTTTATTGCGGGCATCCTATTTTGGGGGGCCTTCAATACAGCCATGGAAGTTACGAACACCGAGAAGTTCTGTACCAGCTGCCATGAAATGCGCGACAACGTATTTGCGGAGCTACAAAGCACCATTCACTACACCAACCGCTCTGGTGTGCGTGCAATCTGCTCAGATTGCCATGTACCGCATAACTGGACTGACAAGATGGCTCGCAAGATGCAGGCTTCTAAAGAAGTCTGGGGAAAGATCTTTGGTACGGTAGATACGCCAGAAAAATTTGAGGCCAAACGTTTGGAGTTGGCGCAGCATGAATGGTCACGTTTCAAGGCTAACGATTCGCTGGAGTGCCGTAACTGCCACAACTATGACTCGATGGACTTCACGCGACAAAGTTTGCGTGCGCAGAACATGCACTCCACGTACCTGGCGAACAAAGAAAAGACGTGTATTGATTGTCATAAGGGCATTGCCCACAATCTGCCGCATATTCCTGCGGGGCAGGGTCCTAGTGATAGCCCTGGTCAGAACGTCCCGTTCTCAGCTGTAGTTAGCAAGCCGTAGTTTTATGGTGCGTGAGGACTGTGCACCCCAAAGCCTGCAGCTTGCAGGCTTTGGATGTATCCGTGGCGGCCGAGTGCTGCTGCGACATGTTGATCTAATGCTCAATGCCGGTCAGGTATTGCTGCTCAAAGGTAGCAATGGCGCAGGGAAAAGCACTTTATTGCGCAGTTTGGCTGGGTTGTTGCCTTGGCGTGCTGGGCAGTTGTCATGGTGTGGGCGTGAGGTTCAGGTGCGCAGCGCTGTTTACCTGCAGCATTTGTCCTATTTGGGGCACCAGTGCGGCATGAGCGATGCCTTGACGGGGATGGAGAACTTACGCTTCGCACTGAAGCTTCTGAATGTCACTTGGCAGCCGCATAAAGTGGCGACAGTACTTGAGCAACTGCAGATGTCTGGCTGGGCCCATCAGCCATTTGGCCGCTTGTCACAAGGGCAGCGCAGACGTTTGGCGATTGCCCGCATCATGCTCAGTGAAAGGCCGCTTTGGTTACTGGATGAGCCGGACAGTGCCTTGGACAGCCACGGAGAAATTCTTTTGGCACAGATATTAGAGGCCCATGCCACAGCAGGAGGGATGGCAATTGTGGCAACGCACCGTGGGATCACTTTATCTGGCACTCCTACCCTGTTCCTTGATCTAAGCGCGGCAGCATTGCCAATCCCAACCCAGGGCGTTGCATGTTGATTGCGGTCGTCGCACGAGAGCTGTGTCTCGCCATCCGTCGTCCCGCAGATGCTCTGAGTGGTTTGATATTTTTCATCATGGTGGGAAGCCTGCTGCCTCTGGCCTTGGGGCCTGACAGCATTTTGCTGCGTCAGATAGCGCCAGGAGTGATCTGGATAGCGGCTTTGCTTGCGGTGCTGCTGAGCCAGCATCGGTTGTTTGAAAGCGACCATGCCGACGGAACACTGGAGCAATGGATGCTGGCTGCTGCACCACTGCCACTTTTGGTAGGACTGAAGACCGCTGCACAGTGGTTGGTGGGTGTTGGGCCTGTGCTTCTTGCCACGCCACTGCTTGGGTGGCAGTACGGCATGGACACTGAGGTCATTGTCGTTTTGCTGCTGTCATTGGTGCTGGGAACACCGAGCTTGTGTCTCTTGGCCGCATTTGGCGCTGCTTTAACTTTAGGTGTGCGCGGACAGCTGTTGCTAGCCTTGATCGCGCTTCCCCTGTCTATACCTGTTTTGATATTTGGCAGCCATGCGGTTGTGCAGGCTTCGCTGGGTTTGCCCGCTGCTCCCTCATTAAATTTGCTGGGTGCATTTTTGTGCCTGGCAGTTCTGATTGGCCCGTGGGCTGTGGCCGCAGCGCTGCGTTTGGCGTTGGAATGATATGAAGCCCTCTGATCCCATCCTTGCCAGTGCAACTTCTGCAGCGGTTGATTTTCGTTGGCGCCAACTGGCTGCTCCATCCGTGTTCGATGTATGGGCGGGCCGCCTGTGGCCTTGGTTGGCAGCCTTGACCGTGGTTCTGACTGCTGCTGGCTTGTGGACTGGATTTGCACTGGCGCCCACAGATCATCAGCAAGGCGAGGTTTACCGCATCATATTTTTGCATGTGCCGGCTGCGTGGATGTCTATGTTTATCTATGTGGTAGCCGCGGTGCATGCAGGTCTTGGTTTGATCTATCACACCCGACTGTCACCCATGCTGGCACGCGCATTGGTGCCCACAGGTGCGCTGTTCACCGTGATTGCTTTGTGGACGGGGGCCGCTTGGGGGAAACCTACCTGGGGTGCTTGGTGGGTGTGGGATGCACGGTTGACATCAGAGTTAATTTTGCTTTTTCTCTATCTGGGCTATATCGCGGTGGTATCCGCAATTGAGGATACAAGTCGGGCAGATAGCGCTGGCGCTATCGTTTTACTGGCTGGCGTTGTGAACGTACCCATCATTTATTTCTCCGTGCAGTGGTGGAGCACTTTGCACCAAGGAGCCTCTATTCGTATGGATGCTGCTCCAAGCATGACTCATACCATGCTTGCTGGCATGCTACTTATGGCACTGGCGTGCTGGACTTATACGTTGGCAGTGTGCTTGGTGCGCACCCGTTGCTTGATTCGCGAGCGTGCTGCACAGGAGCAACTCTGATGCATACGCATGATTTTTATATAGCGCTGGCCTACGGCCTCAGCGCTGTGCTGCTTGTTGCAGAGGTTATCTCGCTGTGGCTACGCTGGCGCAAGGCGCACGCTGTTCAGAAAAAGAAAGACTTGCTATGAAGCCTCGCAAAAAACGAATGATGTGGGTGCTGGCCGGGGTCGCTTTGGTGGGGCTGGCGGTTACGTTGGTACTGCGTGCACTGGACGCCAACGTCATGTTTTTCTATAGCCCCAGCCAAGTTCATGCGGGCGAGGCACCGAAAGGGGCAGCATTTCGCGTGGGGGGGCTGGTGGAAAAAGGATCAATCCAGCGCTCTGCAGATGGACTGCAAGTTCAATTTCAAGTCACGGATGAAGTACAGCGTGTGGCCGTGCAGTACAAGGGACTTCTGCCTGATTTGTTTCGAGAGGGCAAGGGCGTTGTGGTCGCTGGAAAATTGCACGACTCCGGTATCTTTGAAGCGACAGAAGTACTGGCCAAGCACGACGAAAACTATATGCCTCCAGAAGCAGCAAAGGCACTTGAAGAGGCTGCTCGTGCCAAAAAGGCTTTGCCATGATCGCTGAACTGGGTGTATTTGCGCTGGTATTGGCCTTGGTTGTTGCCGTTATACAGGCCACGTTGCCGTTGATTGGCGCACAGTTGGGCATTGCCGCATGGGTGCGTTTGGCGCGGCCGGCAGCCATGCTGCAGTGTTTGCTGTCTTTATTAGCGACTGGCATTTTGATCTGGTGCTTTTGGGTGGGTGACTATTCGGTCCTGTACGTGGCTGCCAACTCGCACAGTGACCTTCCTGCTATCTACAAACTGGCGGCGTTTTGGGGGGGGCATGAGGGCTCCATGCTGCTGTGGCAATTGCTGCTGGCTGGCTGGAGCGTAGCCGTAGCGTTGTGCAGCCGCGCATTGCCTGCCGATTTTGTGGCACGTGTCCTCGCGGTGCTGGGCTGGGTCAGCGTAGGCTTGCTGCTGTTTTTGTTGTTTCTATCGAATCCCTTTTTACGTTTGGTGCCGGCTGCGTTGGAAGGTAAAGACCTGAATCCATTGCTGCAAGACCCCGGCATGGTTTTTCATCCGCCATTGCTGTACATGGGCTATGTCGGATTTGCTGTGCCCTTTGCGTTTGCCTTGGCCGCGCTGATATCGGGTGAGCTAGGTGCCGCATGGGCGCGTTGGTCGCGCTCCTGGACGCTGGCGGCCTGGGGCTTTCTGACGCTGGGCATCTTGCTGGGCAGTGCTTGGGCGTATTACGTGCTGGGGTGGGGCGGCTGGTGGTTCTGGGACCCGGTGGAAAACGCTTCCTTCATGCCTTGGCTGGTCGGTACGGCATTGCTGCACTCCTTGATCGTGACGGATCAGCGCGGCGCGTTTCGCAGCTGGTCTGCATTGCTGGCTATTTGTGCTTTTTCACTGTGCCTGATGGGAACGTTCTTGGTGCGCTCTGGCGTACTGACGTCCGTGCATGCATTTGCGGTTGACCCCGGGCGTGGCCTGTTCATCTTGTGTTTTATCGTGGCGGTGGTGGGCGCTTCGCTGTGGCTGTACGCATGGCGTGCGCCTGAACTAGGGCGCGGCGGTGGGCAAATTGCATTGCTCTCTCGTGAAGCTTTACTGCTGGTAAATAACGTGCTGTTTACTGCTGCGGCGCTGGCGGTCTTGATTGGAACGCTGTATCCGCTGGCACTTGATGTGCTGCGTGACGAGAAAATCTCTGTCGGCCCACCTTACTTTGAAGCGGTATTTTTGCCTTTGGTGCTGCCTGCGCTGGCGTTGATGGGGGTTGGCACGATGGCGCGCTGGAAGCAGGGCTCGGGTATAGAGCTGTGGCGGCGTTTGCGAGGAGCCCTGGTTCTTACTGTTGTCAGCATTGTGGTGCTGGTGCTATCCCAAGGTGCATGGGGCTGGCACATTACGCCAGCGACCTTGCTGGGCTTGGCGCTGGGCCTGTGGTGTGTGCTGAGTACATTGGCCCACGCTTGGCAGCGATTGCACCCTTCTGTGCGCCAAGGCGCAGGTTGGCAGCGTGTACTTCGTCAACCTTGGGGCTGGTGGGGCACATTAATGGCCCATGCAGGTATCGGCGTATTTGCCATCGCAGTAAGTTTGGCCAATGGACTGGAGACAAAGCGCGAGACCAGCGTGGCCCAAGGCCAAAGCGTTCAAGCAGGGCAATACCACTTTGAATTTGTAGGTCTGCAAGCGGTTTCAGGCCCTAACTACGAAGCGCAGCGTGCGCACTTTCGCGTGAGCCGTGGTGAGGATGCGTGGGACATGTACCCTGAAAAACGTGCCTACCGTGTACAAGCGATGGGACTGAGTCAGGCCGCAATCGATAGCAGCTGGACGCGTGATGTATTTATTGCACTCGGAGAGCCACTGGATGATCAAGGCCTGGCATGGACAGTGCGGCTGCAGATCAAACCTTTTATGGATTGGATCTGGCTGGGCACTTGCATGATGGCCCTGGGGGCTGGCCTGAGCTTGCTGGATAAACGTTTTCGCATGGGCGGATCACATGTGCGCATTAGCGCACAGACAGTGGTTGCCCGAAAGGAGGGGTGATGCGTTTTATGCTCCCTCTGGCTGTTTTCCTGGGTTTGGCTGTCATGCTGGGGCTGGGGTTGCAGCGGGATCCGCGTGCGCTGGAGTCTGCGCTATTGGATCAGCCGGTTCCCATTTTTGATTTGCCGCTACTGGACGATCAAGGTGCGCGGTTAACGCCCCAAACACTGCGTGGCAAGGTGTGGCTCCTCAATGTTTGGGCATCATGGTGCGCCCCTTGTCGCCAAGAATTACCCATATTGGTGGAAATGTCGCGCAAAGACCAGATCGCTATCTACGGTCTGAACTACAAAGACCAGTCAAGCAAGGCGCAGGCATTGCTGCGGGTTGCTGGTAATCCTTATGTGGCCTCTGCCGTGGACGCCGATGGACGTGTGGGAATGGATTTTGGCATTCACGCGGTGCCTGAAACATTTGTGATTGATGCCCAGGGGCGTGTGCGCTACCGCCACCTTGGCCCTGTGACGCAGCAAGTGTGGGAAGAAAAAATCATGCCTGTAGTGAGGGCTGTTCAATGAACTCATGGACTGCGGCGCTGTGTGCAGCCTTGGCCTGCAATAGCGTTTTTGCCGCTGATGATCTGGAAGCCCGTGAAGCCGCACTGGCTGCAAAACTGCGTTGTGTGGTTTGTCAAAACCAGACTGTTGCGGAGTCCCAGGCACCTATTGCGAAAGATATGCGGCGTGTGATTGCAGAGCAGCTGGAGCAAGGGCGCAGTGATGCTGAAGTCGTAGCGTTTTTTGAGCAACGCTACGGTACTTTTGTCCGGTATACCCCGCCCTGGAAGCCATCGACCTGGTTGCTATGGTGTGCGCCTTTTATTGCTCTGGTCGTTGGTTTTGTTTTGTTGTGGCGGACGCTGCGGCAACGCAGCCAAGTGCCGCGTTCTCGTTTGACTGCGCAGGAGCAAGCACGTGCCAAAGCATGGCTGGAGCAATCGCATGACAACCCTAGCAAGGAGGACAGCGCATGACTGACATGCAAGGTTTGTGGCTGGGTGCGCTGCTCTTGGTGTTGCTCACTTTGGCGGTTTTATTGCCCAGTCTGCTCAAGGAAACAAAGCCGCTTGAACATAGCAGTGAAGAGGCATTGCGCGGTCTTTATCAAGAGCAAATGCAGGAGCTTTTGCGAGAGCACCGCGCAGGCAATCTCAGCGAACCTGATTTGGCCCAGGCACAGGAGGAGCTGCAATCTCGTCTGTTGATAGAGCTGGACCGCCGTGTGCAATCCAAGGCATGGGGGCAAAGGCCTTGGCTGCCGCGCGCAAGTGGTTTGTTGCTGGCTGTGGTCATACCTGTTGCAGCCCTCGTTTTGTATGTGCAGGCAGGAGACCCTCAGGCAGCAGCCAGACTGGCGCAAGCCCCGGAGGTGGGACATAGCGCAATGGAAGGCCAGGTGGAAGCCATGGTGGATGGTTTAGCGCAACGCTTGCGTGAGCAACCAGACAACGTACCTGGCTGGGTCATGCTGGCACGCTCCTACGAAACCATGGGGCGTTTTGCAGATGCGGCCGATGCCTATCAGCGGGCGGTGGATGTTGCCAAAGCGCAGGGTATGGATGCGCAAGACCAGGCAAGGCTATGGGCAGACAAGGCAGATGCTCTTGCATCCGCGCAAGGCGGTGATTTGAGTGGTGATGTGCTGCTGGCGCTTGAAAACGCCTTGCAGCTTTACCCGCAACAGCACAAAGCCTTGGCTTTGTCAGGCAGTGCTGCGCTGGCGCGCGGTGATTTGGAGAAGACGAAGGAGTATTGGCAAGCGCTGCTGCAGTTGCTGGAGCCGGGGAGCGATATTGCTTTGCGCATCCAGGATGACTTGGTCAGGCTGGAACAGCTTGAACCATCGAAGTGACAGGTATGCCTGGCTGTAGCTAAAGCACTTGTGCCATGTGCACACAGCGCGCTCCATGCAGGGCAGTAAATGCACTGGCAAGCAACACACTGCAAACAAAAATGCCAGCTAGTTCAACACTAGCTGGCATTGGTAAAAACGTCAGTTTTTATAGCTGCTTACGGAGCAGACCTAAGGCAAAAGGCCTCAGCCGCAGGCTCCAATATAGCCACAAGCGGTACAAAATGAGCAACCGTCTTTCTTGATCACTGCATGGGCACCACAGTCAGGGCATTTTTTGCCGCTGATGGTCTGATTGCCTTCCGCAGGAGCAGGTGCGGCGGCAGGGGCCGCTGCCGTGCTGGGTGTGGGCAGTGCTTCACCACGGTTGGCAATGATGGCCTGAATGGCGTAAGCTAGCAGGGCCACTTCGCTGTCATGCCACAAAGGCATGCGGCTGCCGTCGTCCTTTTCCATCCAACCATAGCGGATGGGACCGCGGTCCCAGGCGACCTTGCGCAGATCATCCAGAGCCTTGTCCAGGAAGCCTCCACGAGCCGCCAGAGACAGACTGCGCATGGTGGCGGTGATCCATTGTTGGCTTTCACCAGTTTGGCCAACAGGCATAAAGAACTCGATAGGGCGCTCGACACCGTCGATGTTCATGAAGCTCACGACCAAGTACAGACGGCGTGCACCGTCGTGCGTGAAGTACTCGATCTTGTCGACCACGGCATTGAGCGGACCTTCGGGGCGGCGTTCCACCACGGCTGCAATGTTGCTGCTGTTAGTGGTTACTGGTTTGGCTGCCTCAGCTGGTTTGGGCGCATCGACCGAAAGCACTGCACCCAGTGTGTCATTGGGGCGGTAGGTGGCGCAGCCCTTCAGGCCAGCCTTCCAGCTTTCCATGTACAGGTTTTTGAAATCTTCAAACGGGTAATCCGCAGGAATATTCACCGTCTTGGAGATGGCTGTGTCGATATACGGCTGCACGGTCTGCATCATGGCGACGTGCTCAGCAGCACTCATCTCCAGCGCGCTCACGAAGTAATCGGGCAACGCCGCATCTTCGCCGAACATGGCCTTGAACAGGCGGTAGGCGTGGTCTTCCACCGTGTAGTAGGCGTTACCGCCATCTGCGGTGCGCTTTTTGCGGTTGTAGGTCCAGGAGAAAGGCGGCTCGATGCCATTGGACGCGTTGTCTGCAAAAGCCAATGACACCGTGCCAGTGGGGGCAATCGACAGCAAATGGCTGTTGCGAATGCCATGCTTTTTGATCTCGGCGCGAATGGCTTCGGGCAGGCGTTTGGTAAACCCGCTTTGCAGGTATTTGTCTGCGTCAAATAGTGGGAACGCGCCCTTTTCCTTGGCCAGTTCAACCGAAGCCAAGTACGCCGCATCGCGCATTTCTCGTGCAATGGCTTCGCCCTGGGCCACGCCTTCAGCACCGCTGTATTTCAGGCCGAGCATGATCAGTGCATCGCCCAGACCCGTGAAGCCCACGCCAATACGGCGCTTTTGTTGCGATTCTTTGTGCTGCTCTGGCAAGGGCCAGACCGTGGCATCCAGCACGTTGTCCAGCATGCGCACCTGAATAGCAACAGCAGCGCGGAAGGCCTCGACATCAAAGCGTGCGTTGGCGGTGAAGGCATCGCGCACGAACTTCGTCAGAATGATCGGGCCCAGATCGCAGCAACCGTAGGGTGGCAGAGGTTGCTCGCCACAAGGGTTGGTGGCAGCAATGGTTTCTGCGTAGTACAGGTTGTTATCGTCGTTGATGTTGTCGAGGAACAAAATGCCGGGTTCTGCGAAGTCATAGGCTGACTTCATGATGGCATTCCACAGCTCACGCGCGGTGGTTGTCCGGTACACCCACTGGCCATTGTCGCGCTGGTATGCACCGCCTTCGATCTGGATATCAGAGGGCGTAGCAACGTGCACCAGATCCCACGGGCCATCGTTTTCTACGGCCTGCATGAAGTCGCTGGTCACGCCCACCGACACATTGAAGTTGTTCCAGCGGCCCTTTTGGCGTTTGGCCGTGATGAAGTCCAGCACATCCGGGTGATCGATGCGCATGACGCCCATCTGGGCACCGCGACGGGCGCCGGCCGATTCCACGGTGGTGCACGAGGCATCAAACACGTCGATGAAAGAGCAGGGGCCTGAAGCGTACGAGTTGGTGCCCTTCACCCGCGCACCCTTGGGGCGCAGGTTGGAGAAGTCATAGCCCACACCGCCGCCTCGGCGCATGGTTTCAGCAGCTTGAGACAGTGCCGTGTAGATGCCAGGGTTGCCGTTTTCGTCAAACCCGTTGGTGGCATCGGCCACAGGCTGCACGAAGCAGTTGATCAGCGTGGCCTTGGTGTCCAGACCCGCAGCCGCCATGATGCGGCCCGCGCCAATAGCGCCCGCTTGCATGTTCTTGAAAAACTTTTCTGCCCACTCGTGACGCAGCTCAGGCTTTTCTTGGTCTGCCAAAGCTTGAGAGACACGTCGGAAAAGATCTTCTGCGGTTTGCTCGCCTGCGGCCAAGTATTTTTCGGCCAATACGTCTTGGCTGATGGCTTGAGTGTTCAAAGAAGTCATTACGTCTTTATGGGAAAAGTGTGAGGACAGTCCTGGTGCAAGCAAAAGTCATGCACAAGGCGCGAAAAGAAGCGAGGCTGCTTGCGGGCATCGGCGAACAAGTCATCGCAGGACTCAGATGGTTGAGCGCAATACGTTCAGTGCGCACCCCCCATTGGGTCCCAAACGACATTCTCTGACTTTGGGGCACTGCGCCACTGCGTGTGGTGTTACCTGTTACTTGTGCAGATGCTGGCTTGCAGCCAAGAACGTATCTTAGTCGGCTTCAGATTATGAAATTCATAGCGACATTCCATCTGTGAGTATGAAAATTTCGCTATTTGTTGCTAACTGCTGTCTAAATATATTTGAGGGTAACCTGGTAAGCGAGTGTTACAGGTGCTTGACCAGTACCTGGCTCTTGCGGTCCCAGTTGTATTTGGCTTTGCGGGCCTCGGGCAGCCATTCAGGGCTCACGGGTTGAAAGCCCCGTTTGATAAACCAGTGCATGGTGCGGGTTGTCAGCACAAACAACGAATCCAGGCCTTGATTGCGGGCCCGCTGCTCGATGCGTTTGAGCAGTTTTTCACCGTCTCCTGTGCCTTGGGCTTTGGGAGAGACGGTGACTGCAGCCATTTCACCGGTATTGGCCTCTGGGTACAGGTGCAAGGCGGCGCAGCCAAAGATCACGCCATCGTGCTCAATGACGGTGTAGCTGGAGATGTCCCGTTCGATTTCCGTGCGGTCGCGTTTGACCAGCGTGCCATCGTTTTCAAAAGGCTCAATCAGCTGAATGATGCCGCCCACGTCGTCAATCGTGGCCTCGCGCAACTCTTCCAGCTTTTCGTCAATCACCATGGTGCCAATGCCATCGTGCACGTAAATTTCCAGCAGCAGCGCTCCGTCCACTGCAAACGGCAGGATGTGGCTGCGTTCAACGCCATGTTCGCAAGCGCGGACACAGTGCTGCAGATAAAAGCCTGTGTCGGTTGGCACCTGAGGTGGTGGCAGCTGGGCCAGCAATTTGCGCGCTTGGGCCAGCGGCAGCTCGGTATCGATGGGATTGTCTTCGCCTTCCGGCTCCAGCGGCTGCGTGCGTACGCCGTGTACTTCGGTCAAGAACAGCAGCTTGTCGGCCTTCAGCTCGCTGGCCACACGCGTGGCCACTTCTTCCATGCTCAGGTTGAAAGCCTCGCCTGTTGGAGAGAAACCAAACGGGGAGAGCAGCACCATGGCCTCAGAGTTCAGGGCGCGGCGAATGCCTTCCACGTCAACCTTGCGCACCAGGCCCGAGTGCATGAAATCCACGCCATTGACGATGCCGACAGGCCGTGCGGTCAAAAAGTTGCCAGACATGACCCGCACGCGCGCCCCCGCCATCGGGGTGTTGGGCAGGCCCTGGCTGAAAGCCGCTTCAATTTCGTATCGCAGCTGACCAGCTGCCTCCTGGGCGCAGTCCAGTGCAACGCTGTCTGTGATGCGTACGCCGTTGTAGTACTGCGGCTCTTGGCCTTTCACGCGCAATTGTTCGTTGACCTGAGGCCGAAAACCATGCACCAGAACGATTTGAACGCCCATGGCTTGAATCAGCGCCAAATCTTGCACGATGCCTTGCAGCTTGCCCGCTTCAATGGCCTCACCCGTGATGCCAACCACAAAGGTCTGGTGTCGAAATTTGTGGATGTAAGGTGCCACAGACCGAAACCAGGGAACAAAGGTGAAATTGAAAACAGAGGACATGGACAGAGGTGCAGGCTGCAAAGGGAAAAAAGGCTTGCCATTCGCAGTGGAATGCAAGCCGTTGTCAAGTGTAGCGGCTGCCAGTGGTCGCTGGGGTGCTTTTTCCACAAGCGCCAGCTCGTGAAATGCGAGGCTGGGGTGGAGCTTGTCGCTCAATACCTGGGGAGCTTAGCCCTGCAGGCACTGCAGCGTTGTTGGGGCAGCCTCTGCCCATGTTTTTATTTGCGGATGACCCACAAAGTCATGCTGGTGGCGAAACCTGCAATGCCGGCCAGCATCAGCAAAGGGCTGCCGTAATACAGCACCGCGCTGAGGATGTCATGGAGTGTGGTGTTGTCGAACATCGCAGTCTCCTTTCTGGCGCATGGGCAAAGCCCATGTACAAAGAGTCACACAAACAGCCTGCTCGTGTGCGTAGGCATATCGCTATGTTTGCACTAGGGTCTACCCCATACAGCAGCAGCCATCCGCAATGTCGATGCATGCCGTGCGCACAGCGTGTTGCTGTGCACCAAGTGCGGTGTGCATGGCATGCGCCATGGTGTGTAGAAGGTGCGTAGATGGTGTGTGATGCATGAAAAAGAGAGCGCATTACGCTTTGTTTCAGTGGTTCTTAGTGTGTTTTTATATGTAATGCATTGTGCGCTCTGCGTAAGTTGCTTTGAAAGAGATAGCGCGCTGCGTAAGAGTGCTGTAGATCTCCGCAGTGTTGAATGGCATGGTTAATGTCTTGACGGTGCTCAATTTTTTGCACGCAGTGCGAGAATTGCCCGCAGCGGTCTGTCGTACCGCCCTTTACCGATGGCGCTCAGCTTGCTGTGGCGCTGATTAAACCGCCGAGCTTTTCCGTCCGGTGGTGGCTTTTAAAACGGAACATTCATGACTACATCTTTTGCCCGCCGCTTGGTCATCAAGCAGGCGCTACTGGCTGTTGCCGCGACCTCGGCAATGACTGCTTTCTCGGCGTCCGCTGCTGAGCAAGTACTGCGTGTTTCGGCCATTCCTGACGAGGCCCCCACAGAGCTGCAGCGTAAGTTCAAGCCCTTGGGCGAGTACCTGTCCAAAGAGACGGGCATGAAGGTGGTCTTCACCCCCGTGAGCGACTACGCCGCCGTGGTGGAATCGTTGGCCACGGGCAAGCTGGATATGGCCTGGCTGGGCGGCTTTACCTATGTGCAAGCCAAAATTCGCACCAAGGGCACAGCCAATCCCATCGTGCAACGTGCAGAAGATGCCGTGTTCACCTCGCGCTTCATTACTGCCAACCCCGATATCAAGACGCTGGAAGATTTGAAGGGCAAGACCTTTGCCTTTGGCGCGCCTTCTTCGACTTCCGGCTCCTTGATGCCTCGCTACTTCATTCAGAAGGCCGGCATCAATCCTGAAAAAGACTTCAAGAACGTGGCCTATTCGGGTGCGCACGATGCCACCGTGGCCTTTGTAGCGGCTGGCAAGGCCGATGCAGGCGTGCTCAACACTTCGGTATGGGACAAGCTGGTGGAAACCAAGAAGGTTGACCCCGCCAAGGTGCGCGTGTTTGCCACCACGCCCGAGTACTTTGACTACAACTGGACCGTGCGCGGTGATCTGGACCCCGCCATTACCAAAAAGCTCACCGAAGCCTTTTTGAAGCTGGATGCCTCCAAGCCTGAAGACAAGGCCATCATGGATTTGCAACGCGCCTCCAAGTTCGTTCCCACCGAGCCTAAAAACTACGTGGGCATCGAAGAAGCTGCCAAGGCTGCTGGCTTGCTGAAGTAATCACCCGGCACCGCCTGTTGCGCGGTTGCCTCCCCCGCAAGCCAGCCCACGTGCTGGCTTGTTGTATTGGTGTGGTGGTGTTTTCAATTTTGAAACCGCTTGGCCATTGGATGCCGGTGGTTTCAGCGCTGACAGCTATGGTTGGCGGAGAGTTCTATGAGCTTTTTACTGCAAGAAGTGGGGTTGACCCACAGCAACGGACACGTGGCGCTGGCCGCCATTTCGCTGCGCGCCCAGCAGGGTGAAAACATTGCTTTGATTGGCCCGTCAGGCGCAGGCAAGACCACGCTGCTCAACACCATCGGCACGGCGCTGCTGCCTACGGCAGGCACCATGACGGTGCTGGGCCAGCAACCCAAGGCATCTGCACGGGCGCTGCGCCAGCTGCGTGCACTTATCGGTACGGTGCACCAGTCTGCGCCTATTCCTGCGCGCCAGCGCGTGGTCACTGCAATCTTGGCTGGCAAGCTGGGCCAGTGGCCGGTGTGGAAGTCGCTGGCTTCTCTGATCTATCCCCAGGATATGGCAGGTGCACGCCAGGTGCTGGAGCGCGTGCATTTGGCCGAGAAGCTGTTTGTGCGGTGCGATCAGTTGTCCGGTGGGCAGCTGCAGCGCATTGGTATTGCCCGCGTGCTCTATCAGGAAGCGCAACTGATTTTGGCTGATGAGCCTGTCTCGGCGCTGGACCCCACGTTGGCGCTGGACACCGTGCAACTGCTGGTCCAGGAAGCCAAAGCCCGCAATGCCACCTTGGTTGCCAGCTTGCACGCCGTGGATCTGGCACGCAGCTGCTTTGACCGTTTGGTCGGCATTCGTGACGGCCGTATTGCGTTTGACTTGCCCGCACATGCAGTCACAGATGCCCAGTTGCAAACTTTGTACGCGGCAGAGACCGCGCCCGCTGAGACCGTTCACCCCCAGCCCAGTTTTTTGGTGGATGGGCAGGTCATGCCAGCCCATGGGTGCCGCTGATGTCTGAACGCAGACCTTTGGCGCTGGTTGCACACGGCGCAGAGCGTGACCCCGCTGCGCCGCGCCGCGTATGGGGCGTAGTGATTGCAGTGATCGTGCTGTGGCCCTTGCTGCAAGGCGCAGGCGTGCAACCCGGGGCTTTGTTTGACGCGCAAAATTTGCAGGTCATTGGTGGTTTCTTGCTGGGTTTTCTGCCACCTGAGACCAGCGCCGACTTTGCTGGCTACCTGTGGCAAGCTACTCTGGAGACTTTGGCTATTGCCACCGTCGGCATGTTGCTGGCGTTTATTTTGGCCGTGCCGCTGTCGCACTGTGCAACCAGCGCGGTGCGTGAAAGAGCCACGCAAAACCCTGTGGCACGCCTGGTGCTCACCATCTTGCGCGGTATTCCAGAGCTGGTGTGGGCACTGGTATTTGTGCGTGTGTTTGGTTTGGGCCCGGCTGCCGGTGTGCTGGCGCTGGGGCTGACGTATGGCGGCATGCTGGGCAAGGTTTACGCAGAAATTTTAGAGAGCGAAGATGCAGCCCCCGCACGCGCTTTATTGCGCACGGGCAGCCCTCGGGTCGTGGCCTTGTTGTATGGCTTGCTGCCACTGGCCTCCAAAGAGCTGGTCTCTTACACCGTGTACCGATGGGAATGTGCCATTCGCGCCTCCGTGGTGATGGGCTTTGTGGGGGCGGGTGGTCTGGGGCAGCTCATGGACCAGGCCATGAAGATGCTCAATGGCGGTGAGGCCTGTTCCATCTTGCTGGTGTTTATGGCTTTGGTGCTGCTGGCAGATGCGCTGTCTAACGGACTGCGCCGTGCGCTGGAGGCGCAGCCTGCCGCACGGGCCAGCGCATGGGGTTGGCGCAGCGTGCTGGCGTGCCTGGCTTTGGCTGCGGGCTTTGTGGCCAGTTGGCAGTTGCTGGACATGGATTTACTGGCCTTGTTTACGGGCAGTGCCGCATCGGCCATGGGTGACTTTGTCACCGGATTCTTTCCGCCCGATACCAGCAGCACATGGCTGTGGGCCGTGCTGGTGGGGATCTGGGAGACGCTGGCGATTTCGGTGGTTGGCACCTTGCTGGCAGCGGGGGCAGGGCTGTTGCTGGCTTTGCCCACATTTCGTGCCCCGTGGAATGTGGTGCTGAACGTGCTGCGATCGGTGCCTGAGCTGGTGTGGGCCACCATCACTGCGCTGGCCGTGGGGCTGGGGCCTTTTGCCGGTGCGCTGGCGTTGGCGTTACACACCAGCGGAGTGCTGGGCCGGCTGTATGCCGAGGCGCTGGAGAACGCGCCCAAAGCCCCTGCCCAGGCGCTGCGCAGGGTGGGTAGCAACCGTGCCATGGCCTTTTTATACGGCACCTTGCCGGGTGCTGCACCGCAATTGCTGGCCTACACCTTGTACCGCTGGGAGATGAATATCCGCATGGCGGCCATTCTGGGCTTTGTGGGTGCGGGCGGTCTGGGGCAACTGCTGTACGTCAAGCTGTCGCTGTTTCACTATGCCGAGGCCAGTACGGTCATCATGGCCATGCTGCTGTTGTCGATAACGGTGGACCAGGCCAGTGCATGGCTGCGACGGGCGATGCGCTAGGCGCTATGCGTTGACCGAAGTTTGGCGCTCTGCATCTCTCACATGCGGAACGATGAGTTGCAGTAGTTGCGGCGTGATGGCTGCATCAATTTGGTGGCGCATGCCTGAAACAGTGTGCAGCAACGCTCCATGAATGGCCCGGGCGGTGGCTTCCCCCCCGCTGGGGTGCACCATTCGATCGTGATCGCCGTGTATGACCAGAGTGGGTGCCTGAATGCTATGCAGCAGGGCGGTTCGGTCACCCGAGGCAACAACGGCTGTTACTTGCCGCTCGTAACCGAGCAAGCCTTGTACAGGTGTGTCGCGCTGCCAGGCTTGTTCAATGTAGTTGCGCCAAACGGTTTCAATGCCCGGCACATCGGGGTTGCCGATGTGTCGCATCATGGCCACGAATCTGTCTTGTGCTTCAGGCAGGGTCCATGCCGGTTTGCTGATCAGCATGCGCCACAGGGTAGAGCCGGCAGGTTGCCCCACCTGTTTGTTGCCAGTGCTGGAGAAAATAGAAATCAGCGAGAGCACTTTGTGTGGAAACTGCGCCGCCAAATTCTGCGCAATCATTCCCCCCATCGACATGCCCAGCACATGGGCCTTGGCAACGCCCAGTTGCTCCAGCAGCGCTGCGACATCATCAGCCATGTCCTTGATCTGATAGTGACCCGCAGGGGGGCAGCCCAGTAGTAACCGCCAACGTGCAGGCGGTTGCATGGACATGTGGGTAGAGCGGCCCATGTCACGGTTGTCCAGCACGATGACGTGCAGGCCTTCAGCCACCAGCCCTTCAATGAACGCAATGGGCCAGGAGACCAATTGCAGCCCCAGGCCAGCAATCAGCACAATGATTGGCTGGCCCGGATGGCCAAACGTGCGATAGCACATGCGTATGCCATGCGGCAAGTCTGCAAACAAGTCTAAATCCGGGTCAGCCAGGGGAAGATCGTGGTTCATGTCAAGCAGCTTGAAGGCAATGGTGCAGTGTGGCGCGAAGCTGTGAAGCCTTCAAGGGATAAAACCTGATGGACGCAATCCCCACTCCCGCTGTGCCGTGTGGCTGTGTGCAACGTTGTGCGCTGGCTCACACAGTTATCGTGGTGGTGTACGGCCATGTTGTTGGCGCACTGCAGTTGCGTCTCTGACTGACGTTGTGGGGGCGTTGCAGGTGCTATGGTCACCAAAGCTGGTGCCACTATTTTTGGTACGTTGTTAGTTAGCTTTGCCGTACCCTTTGGGAATTGTGCGCAGCGGCTTTCAGTAATGGTGTGTCGATTGAATTTGAATTTTGCGCAAATATAGATAAGCATTCATAGCTATTAAAACCACATGCATTTTCAATTTTCTCGCACGGTATTGGCGTGGGCCATCGGCAGTCTGAGTCTGGGCGTGCTGGCACAGATGCCACCGCAGGCCATGAGTTTTTCGCAGGCGCGTGCCGCCTTGCATGCCCAGTCGGCCCAACTGGCAGCTAGCCGCAAAGCGGTGGAGAGTGCGCAGTTGCGCCGTGAGGGCATGGAAGGTTTGGGCGGCCCCTCGGTGGCCGCTACAGGCATGGCCTACCGTTATTCTGCAAACGTCGATGTCGATCTAGACCCCGCCCGCAACGCGCTGGGCAATGCCCTGGGGCAACTGCCACCCGGCGTGATTGGGGGCATCGTCCAGGTGCCGCAGTTGCCCAGCAACTACAACCTGCAGCGCAAAGATAACAATGCATCGGCCAGCCTGTCGGCCTTGTGGCCGGTGTACATGGGTGGCTTATCCGATGCTGTGCGTGAAGGACTGGATGGCAAGGCCCAGGAAGCGCAGGCCGATGCAGCCACCACGCAAGACCAGTTGCACAGTTTGCTGGTGCAGCGCTACTTCACCGCGCAACTGGCAGAGCGCGCAGCCACGCTGCGTCGCCGGGCATTGGCCGGTGTGCGCTCACATGATGATGCTGCGCAGCGCATGCTGCAGGCCGGAGTGATTGCACAGGTGGAGCGTTTGCAGGCCAGTGTGGCTTTGGCCGATGCCCTGCAGCAATCAGAAAAAGCAGACAGCGACGCTCGGCTGGCACGCAGCGCCCTGGCCCGCACCGTACACAGTACCGCAGGGGTACAGCCCAGCACACCGCTGTTTGTCAATCTGCAGGCCTTGCCCGCTCTGCAAGAGTTTCAGGACGCGGCACTGCAAAACCACCCCGGTTTAAACAAGGTAGCGGCCAAGCGCACGCAGGCAGAGGCCTTGCATGACGCCAGCGAAGCATTGCGCAAACCCCAGGTGCTGGCGTTTGGCATGCGTGAGGTCAATACCCAGGGCAAGCCCAACTGGGTGGCCGGCATGGCTGTACGCTGGACGCTGTGGGACAGCGTGGACCGCGACAAGCTGGCCGCTGCTGGCCAGCGTGCGGTCGAGCAGGCAGAGCTGACCGACGCGCAGGTGCGCAGTGATATCACCTTGCTGGTGGAAAAGAACTGGCTGGCAGTGGAGCAAGCGCGCACCAGCTACCAGTCGGGCCAGGCGCAGGAAGACCTGGCCCATGCCTTGCTGCGCCTGCGTGTGGCCGGTTTGAAGGAGGGCACCAGCACATCTCTGGATTTGATTGATGCGCAGCTGAATCTGGCGAAGGTACAAACCGAGCGCGCATCGGCCGCAAACAACTATGTGCAAGCCCTTGCGGCTTTGCTGGAGAGCTCGGGGCAAACCGCTGCGTTTGAGCAGTACATGGCCCGTGCAGACATTGTCATCACCCCTGACGCACCCTAAGCATGAATACAACTTCTTCCTCTTCTTCGCGCAAGCCCCAAGCCCAGTCCCGGTTGCTGGTGGTGCTTGGTGTGGTGGTGCTGCTGTTGATTGTCTGGGGATTCTGGAAAGCAGCCCAGCCACCTGCACCGTATTTTCAAGGGCAGATGGAGGCACGTGAGACCGACATCGCCCCCAAGGTCACGGCGCGCATCCGCCAGGTGCTGGTGACCGAAGGCCAGCAGATTCAGGCAGGTGATTTGCTTGTGGAGATGGACAGCCCTGAGGTGCAGGCCAAACTGGCGCAGGCGCAGGCAGCCAAGGATGCGGCACAGGCCGTGGCCGACAAAGCCAGCAACGGTGCACGGCCCGAGGAGGTGCAAATGGCCAGACTGGGCTGGGAGCGTGCGCAAGCCGCTGCCAATTTGGCCAAAACCTCTTACGACCGTGTGCAAAGCCTGTACGACCAGGGGCTGGTGTCTGCACAAAAACGCGATGAGGCACAGACCAACTGGCGGGCCTCTGCTGCGCAGGCCGAAGCGGCCAGAGCGCAGTACGAGATGGCGGCCAAGGGCGCCCGTGCCGAAGACAAAAGTGCCGCTGCCGCGCAGGCCCGTCAGGTCGATGGTGTGATTGCTGAGGTGAAGGCTGCAGAGGCTGAAACGCAGCTGCGCAGCCCCGTGGGGGGCGAGGTGGCCAATGTGCTGGCCAAGGTGGGCGAGCTGTCACCGCAGGGCGTATCGGTCGTGACCGTGGTGGACCTGAAGGACCAGTGGGTGATCATCAATGTGCGTGAAGACTTCTTGCAGCGTTTTGCCGTTGGCAGCCGCTTTACCGGCAAGCTGCCTGCGTTGAATAACCTCAGCGCTGAGTTTGAGGTCTATTACCTGGGCGTGCTCCCAGATTTCGCCACCTGGCGCACCACGCGAGGCAGCCAGGGTTTTGATGCACGCACGTTCGAAGTGCGTGCACGGCCTGCGCAGCCGATTGCCGGTGCGCGGCCCGGCATGAGTGTGCTGGTGGAAGGCGCATAGTGGTGCCTGCGTTCATTGCCAGCTTGCAGCGCGAGTGGCAGCGCTTGCGCGCTTGCCGCTGGGATTGGGCCATGGTCAGCTGGGTGCCCTTGCTGTCAATGGCTTTGATGTGCTGGATTTTCTCGGCAGGCCAGCCTTATAAATTGCCAATTGCGGTGTGGAATGAAGATCCCTCCAGCATGTCACGCCAGTTGGTGCGCATGCTGCAGGCTACGCCGGGTTTAGAGGTGGTGCACAGCGTATTGAACCCTGCTGAAGCGGCCGATGCCCTGCAGCGCATGCAGGTGTATGGCGTGGTGCACATCCCCCCAGGGATGGAGCGCGATGTCAAGTGCGGCGGTGCAGCCACCGTGACCTTAATGCACAACGCACAGCTGGCCACCGCATCCAGCCTGCTGCAGCGCGATTTGCAGCAGGTGGTGGGCACCTTGTCTGCCGGGGTAGAGATGCAGGCACGTGCCAAGCGCGGTGATCCGCATCAGGCGCTGCAGGTGCGGATGGAGCCCATCACCACCAAGCTGGTGGCACTGTTTAACGTCTCTACCAATTACGAGCAGTTTCTGGCGGCCACGCTGGTGCCAGCGCTGGTGCATATCTTGGCCATGACAGCAGGTGTGTGGTGCGTGGGGCGTGAGCTGCGCGACCGCAGTCTGGGCGCATGGCTGCAAACATCGAACAGCTGGCTGGATACGTTGGCGGCCCTGCTGGGCAAGCTGGCAATCCCTGCGGTATTGCTGTGGAGCAGTGGCATGCTGTGCCTGCTGTATCTGGCCCAGCTGCGTGGCTGGCATGTGGCGGGCAGCATGGGCTGGATTGCCGTGGGCCTGGCTGCATTGGTGGGCGTGAGCCTGGCCGCTGGTGCGGTGCTGGCGGCAGTCACACTGTCTTTGCGCATGGCGCTGTCTGGTGCAGGGCTGTTGTCAGCGCCCGCTTTTGCGTTCAGTGGGGTGGGCTTTCCGCTGTTGTCCATGAGTGCCTCTGCCCGTGGCTGGGCGCTGGCGATGCCATACACGCACTACGCCCGTTTGCAGATGGAGCAGTGGCAGATGGGTGCCCCCGTGGCGCAGACCGTGCCAGTGGTGGGTGGGTTGCTGCTGGCAACGCTGGTGCTGCTGGCGCTGGCCACCTGGGGCTTGCAGCGCGCCCGCACGCTGCCTGAACGCTGGGGAGGGCGCTGAGCATGGGCAACAACCAAGCAATGGCCAGTTTTGTGCGCTTGTGGTGGGTCAGCCTGCTGACGCTGCTGCGCGACAAGGGGGCCGTCCTGCTGCTGTTTGGCGCACCCATGCTGTACGGGTTTTTTTATCCGTGGTTTTACCAGCAGCAGGTGGTGCAGCGTGTGCCTGTAGCGGTGGTGGTGCAAGACAACTCAGGGCTGGCAAGGCAGGTGCTGCGCTTTGCACAGGCCAGCCCGCGCATTGATACGCAACTGGTCACGGGTGACGAAGCCGAGGCACGCGATGCCGTGCTGCGCGGCACGGTCATGGGCTACGCCTTGATTGGCCATGATTTCAAACGCGATGTACTGCGCAGCGACAAAGTGGTGGTGCCCGTGTACGCCAATGGTGCCTACCCACTGGTGAGCAAGCAGGTGCAATACGGGTTTGCCGAGGCGGTGGGCACGGTGTCTGCGGGCGTTGAGATGAAGCGCCTGCAAGCCAGCGGGCAAAGTGCGCTGCAATCGGCTGCCAGCCGCTCACCCGTCAATGTGCACAACGTGGCGCTGTTCAATCCCACGGAAGGCTATGGCAGTTTTGTGGTGGCTGCCGTGGCCATTTTGATCTTGCAGCAAACCTTGCTGATGGGTGGCGCTTTGCTGGTGGGTACATGGCGTGAGCAAGGCGTGGCCCAGGCAAGCGTCATGCAATGGCTGGCCCGACTGCTGGCTCTGTGTGTGCCGGGCTGGCTGGCGGGGTTGTTTTACTTTGGCTGGATTTTTATCTGGCAAGACTATCCGCACGGTGGTAACCCGTGGGGCGCTTTGCTGCTGCTGGGCTGCTTTGTACCGGCAGTAGCGGGTTGCGCCAGCTTGCTGGGCTGGTGGCTGGCCAACCGCGAGCGTGCATTGCAGGTGGTGCTGTTTACGTCCATTCCACTGGCATTCATGGGGGGCTTTACCTGGCCTGTGGAGGCCTTGCCTGACGCCTTGCAGTGGCTGCGCTGGCTTTCGCCCAGTACGGCGGGCATTCAGGCATCGCTGCGGCTCAACCAGATGGGGGCACCGCTGGCGGCTGTGGCACAGCCCATGCTGTGGTTGGCGCTGATGGCACTGTGCAGCTGGGCCGCCATGCTGTGGATAGGTAGTCGCCAAAAGCTTTCTGAAAAGTGAGCTTCTAGCGCTTATGTACCAATGATTTCAATATGAAAACACTTTGAAAGTGTTAATAGGTAAGCGCTGATAGCTATCTATATTGATTTTATGTTGATATCCCCCTGATGGAATCTGCAATATTGCGCTTTGTCTAAAATAATTTGCAATACCAATTATTTGGTTTACAAAATAAATGACAGATTCTCAATTGAGCACCTCTTGCGCCCCAGTGGCGGGCGATGCGCAGGCTTTTTTTGAGCCCGTTGCTGCGCCCGAAACCACCTTGTTTGGACACTTGCTGATGAACGTCAGCCGCACCTGGCGCCAGGTGCTGGAGGTGCGCCTGGCAGAGCTGGGTTTGACCGATGCCACCTGGGTGCCGCTGTTTCACCTGCACGCGGCGGGCACGCCCTTGACGCTCAAGCAGCTTGCGCAGCGTGTGGGGCTGGACAGCTCTAGCTTGGTGCGTGTGGTGGATTTGCTGGAGTCACGTGGTTTGCTTGTGCGCGAGACCGATGCCCACGATCGCCGTAGCAAATCACTGTGCTTGACCGCGCAAGGCGCGCATGTGGTGGCCGATGTGCGCGCCAAACTGCACCAGGTTGAGGGCCAGTTGCTGCAAGGCATGGACGCCTCCACCATTGCCGCCCTGCGCCACGGCATGCAGCAATTGCACACCCGCCTGATTGCCATTCAGGCACAGGACAAGGCCGCGCAATGAACGCTGCTGATGCTCAACCCCAGCCAAGGTGGCAGCGTGCGGCAGCGGCGCTGGGATTTCATGTGCCTGTGCTCGCGTTTGCGTTGCGTACAGCGCTGGCCGCGTTTGCCGCTTTAGCGCTGGCGCAGGCCATGGGGCTGGAGCACCCGCACTGGGCTGCCATGTCGGCCTGGGCCGCCAGCCAGCCCATGCGCGAGCATTTGCTTTCTCGGGGGCTGTATCGTTTTGGTGGCTCGGTGGTCGGTGTGGTGTATGCCGTCGCCCTGGTGCTGCTGGCGCAAGATTCGCTATGGGTGCTGGCATTCGGCCTGGCACTGTGGGTGGCGCTGTGTGCTTTTCTGGGCAACCTGCAACGCGGCTATCTGGTGTATGGATGCATGCTGGCGGGCTATTCGGCGGCCATGGTGGTGGTGCTGCACCACGGCCCGGCAGACAGCGTATGGCCCTTGGCCTGGGACCGCATGCTGACGGTGATCACCGGGGTGGCTGCTGCGCTGTGTATCTCGTGGTGCTTTGCGCCACGGCGCAAAGCTGCGGTGTTGATTGCGCAAAGCCGCAGCGCTTTGGCCCAAGTGCTGCAAGCCACGGTCGCACAATTGCGCCAGCAGTCTGCAGGGCAAGCGGTGGACGAAGGCCGCCTGCTGAGCCGTCTGGCGCAAGTGGAAGAACTGCTGGAGCTGTACCCGGAAGGCTCACGCACGGCACGCAATACCTCCAGAGCCATGCACTGGCAGCAACACTACGCCATGGAACTGGTGTACCAGCTGGCGCAGGCACAGGGCCATGCAGGCGCAGACCCGCAGGCATCGGCTGAGACTCAGGCGCAGCTGCTGAGCTTGTGCGACGCGGTTGATCAGCTGGCAAAGGCCATGTACGCAGCACCCCATGCCCAAGGCGCTAACACTGAAGGGCTGAACCACGCTTTGCACCAGGCCATCCGTGCCTGTGAAGCGTTGATTGCCAGTTGGCAAGGCGGTGGCAAACAGGCACCGCCCGGCATACATGCCCTGTACCTGCTGCTGCAAGCCATACGCCGTGGCCTGCGGGCCGAGGCGATGGACCTAAGTCTGAACCTGCATAGACAAGGTAGACACAGTGGTCAGCGTGGACAACGTGGTCAAGTCAGTAATGGCCGCCATGCCAACCCCTTGGCCCTGCACCGTGACTGGGTGGGTGCGCGTGAAGCGGCCCTGCGCGCTGGCGGTACTTTGCTGGTGTTTGGCATGGTGTGGGCGTGGACGGGCTCCAGCCTGGTCGCCTTTGGCATGCTGGGGCTGTCCGTCATGCTGCTGGTGTTTTCTGCGTTTGAGAGCCCCAGCCACACCATGGCTTTTGTGCTGCGGGGGCAACTGATTGGCGCAGCGCTGGCCTTGCTGTGCCAAAGCTGGGTGTGGCCGTTTGCGCAGTCCAGCTGGCAGATGGTGTGGATGCTGCTGCCTTTTGCACTGATGGGTGGGCTGGTGTTTGCACACAAGCGCACGGCTGCTGGCGCAATGGACACCAACATGGCCATGTTCATTTTGCTGGCCCCCGTATTTCCGGCAACGGGCAGCTTTGGTCAGCACCTGAGCATGGCGCTGGTGGTGGTGTCAGGCCCGGCTTTGGCGTGGGTGGTGTACCGCTGGGTGTATCCCACCAATGGCCAGCGTCGCCTGCAAACCCTTGCGCGCATGATGGTGCAGGAGGTGCCAGATTTGGCACACCGCTTGCTCCAGGACGGCAAGCCTGCGCAGTGGCAGGTACGGCCTGCATACCCCAGCAACCGCTGGCAGGTGCAACTGCACCATCGTTTGCTGCGCCTGGTGCGCTGGGCAGAGAAAACGCAGTGGCCCGAGCGCGCTCTGCTGCCACGCATGGCTTTGTCGCTGCGCACCATGCCTGCTACGTTGCTGCAGCTGCAGCAGTGGCGGCGCGACACCCTCCTGGTCACTCCTGCATTGCGCCGCACCGAGCGGCTGGCCGTTGTGGCGTTGCACCGTCTGGCTCAGTGGGGGGCGGGTGCGCCGTCGGCCAGGGCCAGCCGCAGTGCATGCGCTGCCTGGCAGGCCTTGGCACAGCAAAGCTGTCTGCCTGCCGCACTGGCTGCGCAGGCGCAGTGCATGGCGCAGCGTGACATTCCTGCGCTGGATGCGGTGCGGCATGCCTTGCACGAAGCACAGGCATAAAAAAGCCTGAACCAGAGTGGTTCAGGCTTTGGGCCATGTACGTACACGGCCACGACGGCGGCTCGGCGGGCTTATTTTTGGGCGCTGCGCAGCACCAAAATATCGATAGAGGAGGGCACCCCCAGGCGCACGGCAAAGCCGGGCCACAACCCTGCGCCATTGCTGACAAACAAGCGCATGGGGCCTACGTCGTACAGGCCACTGACAAAACCATCGTTGACCGGGGCCACAATCCAGCGGTCCATGCCCTTGATATGGCCACCATGGGTATGGCCGGCAATTTGCAGATCAATGCCGTGGGGCGCATAGCTGCGTGCCATCTTGGGTTGATGCCCCAGCAGAATGTGCACTTGTGCGCCGCCCGCCCGGGCTTGCTGTGCCACGGTTTGCACATCGGGAGGCACCCCCTCGGGGGTGTTGGGGTCGCTGTTTTGCTCAGACAGGCGGCCATAGGCGGGGTCACCCACGCCCGAGATCGCCAGTTTTTGTCCGCGCACATCCAGCACCCGCGCTTCGTTGGCCAGATAGTTCAAGTTCAGGCGGTTGAACACCTTGGCCCACGCGTCATAGCCGCTGTAGTACTCATGGTTGCCGGGGGCTGACCACACACCAAAAGGTGCATGCAGACCTGCCAGAGGGGCAATGTTGCCAGCTTGCGTGGGGGCGTCACCATCAATCAAATCGCCGGGCAGCACCACCATGTCCGGTTGTGCTGCGTTGGTGCGTTCCACCAGCGCTTGCACATAGGCCGCGTTGTTCACCGGCGTTGCGTGAATGTCTGCCAGCACGGCAATGCGCAGACCATCGAGCTGGGCAGGCAGGCGCGGCAAGGTCACTTCATGCTCATTGACTTGTGGCACCTCTATGCCCTGGGTCAGGCCATAAGCGTTCAGGCCCACCGCCAGACCGATGCCCAGCACCGTCCAGCGTGGGCGCAGGATGCCGGCAGCGCGGGGCTGACCACGGGTGGCGCGTACCAGCAGCCACAGCACATCTCGCACGATGGCCAGCACCACGCCCATGCCAATGGCCGCAAACAGACCACCGCTGATGACCTGCAGGTGCGAGACCAGGGTGAAATTCAAGAACTCATGGCGCATGGCCAAAATCAGCAACGCCGGAGCAATACCCAGCAGCGTGGTGATGGCCACACACCACACGAAAGCGCGGCGGTGGTTTTTGAACAAGGGATACCAAAGCCAGAGCGACAGGATGGGCGCGAGCAGCGCAAGCAAAGAAACCATAAAACAGTACAAAAAACCGGTAAAGCGTGACAACGCGTCGCTAAGAAGGTGCCAAAGGCAGGGAGCACGCAAGCATAGCAACGCGATGTGAAAGTTCTGTGGGCCCGGGCTTACCCCATGTAAGGAAATGCGAGCAAGGGCTTGTCTGACAAGGCCGCGCCTCTCAGCGCGAGAAAGTACACGATGTACCTGTCCAGGCGGGTGGGTGCTGACTTGTTTTGAGAAATATGGAGGTTTGGATGACAGAAAAAATCATCGCTATCGCGTGCAGTGCCTTGGCTGCAGCCACATTGTCTACATCGGCTCTGGCTGGTACAGGCGTGGGCGCAGGCTTGACCTGGACATTTGGTGGGCCCAAGCCCGTTGCTGGCCCCGCACTGGGTGTGAAGGTGTTCTCTACCGACAAGGAAGACAAAGCCGCAGCCTCGCTGGGGGTGGACTATTCCTTTGCCGATCGCAGCTTTCGCCCCAATGTGGGGGTGGCTTATCTGGGCAAGAACAATGTGTACGTCGGGGCTGATGTGGGCTACTCGTTTGCACAGCAGGGTGTGAACTTCGGTGTGGGGGCCGGCTATGTAGATACGAAAAAGTAGCCGCCGTAGCCGCTTGGAAAAATCCCCTTGGTGGTGGCCATGGGGATTTTTTTATGCCTAAACCTATGTTCAACGCAGATAGGCTGGTGCTGGGATAATCCAGCCCCTTATGCCCTTGAAGATCACGTTTCCCGAGTCCCTGCCCGTATCCAGCCGCCGTGAAGAAATCATGGAGGTCATGGAACGCCACCAAGTCGTCATCGTGTGCGGTGAGACCGGTTCGGGCAAGACCACTCAGCTGCCCAAAATTGCCCTGGCGCTGGGGCGCGGCAAGATCAATGCGCAGCCAGATGCCAGCGGCAATGTGCGCGGTCACCTCATTGGTCATACCCAGCCGCGCCGCATTGCGGCAAGCTCGGTGGCCAAGCGCATTGCCGAAGAGTTGAACACCCCGCTGGGTGAGCTGGTGGGCTACAAGGTGCGTTTTCAGGACACGCTGCAAAAAAATGCCTCCGTCAAGCTGATGACCGACGGTATTTTGCTGGCCGAAACACAGACCGATCCGCTGCTCAAAGCCTACGACACGCTGATCATTGACGAGGCCCATGAGCGCAGTCTGAACATCGACTTTTTGCTGGGTTACCTCAAGCAAATTTTGCCCAAGCGCCCCGATCTGAAGGTGGTGGTCACCTCGGCCACGATCGATGCCAACCGCTTTGCCCAGCACTTTGCGGGCAAAGAAGGCCCGGCGCCCGTGATCATGGTCTCGGGCCGCACCTTCCCGGTGGAAATGCGCTACCGCCCGTTTGAGGAAAAGAAGGACTACGACCTCAACGACGCGATAGCTGATGGCGTTGATGAGCTGTGGAGCGGTGGTGCCAAGGGCGGCGACATTCTGATTTTTCTGCCCGGCGAGCGCGAAATTCGCGAAGCGGCCGACCATCTGCGCAAGCACCTGCAGCACCATCCTGCGCTGCGCAGTGCCGAGGTGCTGCCGCTGTTCTCGCGCCTGTCGCAGGCCGAGCAAGACCGTATTTTTGATGGCCATACGGGCCGGCGCATTGTGCTGGCCACCAACGTGGCAGAAACCTCGCTGACGGTGCCCGGTATCCGTTATGTGATTGACGCAGGCACAGCCCGCGTCAAGCGATATTCATTTCGCAGCAAGGTGGAGCAGTTGCTGGTGGAGCCCATCAGCCAGGCGGCTGCCAACCAGCGTGCAGGCCGTTGTGGCCGTGTGGCCAACGGCATCTGTATTCGCCTGTATGACGAGGCTGATTTCAGCAGCCGCACACCGTTTACCGACCCCGAAATTCTGCGCAGCTCGCTGGCGGGCGTGATCTTGCGCATGAAGTCCCTGGGGCTGGGCGATGTGGTGAACTTTCCGTTCCTTGAGGCCCCCTCTGGCCGCGCCATTGCCGACGGCTACCAGCTGCTGGCCGAGCTGGGCGCGGTGGACGAGCGCGGTAACCTGCTGCACATGGGCAAGGAGCTGTCGCGCCTGCCGCTGGACCCGCGTGTGGGTCGCATGATTGTGGAGGCGCGCGAGCGCGGGGCGCTGGCCGAGGTGCTGATCATTGCCTCTGCACTGAGCGTGCAAGACGTGCGCGACCGACCTTTGGAGGCGCAGCAGCAGGCCGACCAGCAACACGCCAAGTTTGACGACGAAAAGAGCGAGTTCAGCGGCTACCTGCGCCTGTGGAAGTGGCTGCAGGATGCACGCGGTGGCAAGGTGGTGGCCAAAAGCCGTGCCGAGATGGCGGCGCAAACCAAGCCTGCTGCCAAGCCCAGTGCACGCAACCAGGCATTCTTGCCGGTGAGCCAGCGTGCCAGTGGCGCACAGGTGCAAGGCTCCGTGGAAGAACGACTGGCGCTGTTCAGCCCTGCCGACGTGGTGGAAGACGCTACGCACAAGATCAGCAACCGCCAGTGGGAGCAGTTGCTGCGCCAGAACTTCATCAACATTCGCCGCGTGCGCGAGTGGCGTGACATTCACAGCCAGTTGATGACGGTGATCAAAGAGCACAAGTGGCTCATCAACAATGAGCCCGCAGGTTACGAGCCGGTGCACCTGTCCATGCTTTCCGGGCTGCTGGGTAATATTGGTTATAAGGGCGAAGAAAGCGATGCCTACCTGGGCGCACGCGGTATCAAGTTTCACCCGCACCCCGGCGCGCATTTGAGCAAAAAGCCCGGTCGCTGGATTGTGGCGGCCGAGCTGGTGGAAACTTCACGCCTGTACGGGCGCGGCATTGCGGCGATTGAGCCGCAGTGGCTGGAAGAGGTGGGCGCACACCTTTTAAAGAAGCAGCTGCTGGACCCACACTGGTCCAAAAAACAGGCCGATGTGGTGGCACAGGAGCGCGCCACGCTGTATGGGCTGGTGGTCTACAACGGACGCAGCGTCAGCTATGGCCGGGTCGACCCCGATGCCGCACGCACCATGTTCATTCGCCAGGCGCTGGTGGAGGGGCAGTGGGACACGCAGTGGCACTTTTTGCCCTCCAACATCAAGATGGTGCGCAAGGTGGAGGACCTGGAGCACAAATCGCGCCGCCAGGACGTGCTGGTGGACGATGAACTGATCTTCGCCTTCTACGACCAGCATTTGCCCAAGGGCATTTACAGCGGTGCCACGTTTGACAAGTGGTTCCGCGTGGCCAGCAAAGGCCAGTCTGAGTTGCTGCGCCTGTCCAAAGATGAGCTGATGCGCCACGAGGCGGCAGGCATCACCACCGACAACTTCCCCAAGATCGTCAAGCTGGGTGGTGTCGATTGCAGCGCCACCTACCTGCACAGTCCCGGCGATGCACGCGATGGCATCACGGTGACGGTGCCGCTGTTTGTGCTCAACCAGGTGTCTGAGGAACGGGCCGAATGGCTGGTGCCCGGCATGCTCAAGGACAAGATTCAGGCCCTGCTCAAAAGCTTGCCCCAGCGCCCGCGCAGCCGCTTTGTGCCGCTGCCCGAAAGCGCAGCGCGCCTGGCCGAGCTGTTTACGCAGAGCGAGCGCTGGGCCAAGGGCGGGCTGATTGATGTGCTGCTCAAGCAGGTGCGCGATGAAACCTCGCTGGATGTCAAGCGTGCAGACTTCAAGCTGGACATGCTCAGCCCGCACCTGTTCATGAACTTTCGCATCGTTGACGAGCATGGCCGCCAGCTGGGCCAGGGTCGCAATCTGGGGGCGCTCAAGGCCGAGTGGGGCGTGAAAGCGCGGGGTGCGTTTCAGGCCTTGGCATCATTAAAGGTAGCTGCTACCGTAGAACAGTCAACGGTTTCAGATAGTAAAGTATCTGAAAACAAGCAGGAGCAAGCGATTAAAGCTCCTAAAAGTGATAAGTCAGTGCCCAAAGCATCGACGGCGCAACAGCCTGAAAAGGCCGACCAACGTTACACCGCATGGAGTTTTGGCCAGTTGCCAGAGTTGATGGAAATCAGCAAGGGCAGCACCACCTTGATTGGTTTTCCAGCGCTGATCGATCACGGCACCGATGTGGGCATTGAGGTGTTTGACGAGCCCGAGGTGGCCGCCGCCAAGCACCGCCTGGGCTTGCGCCGCTTGTTTGCGCTGCAGATCAAAGATGCCCTCAAATACCTGGAAAAGAACATTCCAGACCTGCAAAAAATGGCCGTGGCGTACATGCCGCTGGGCACGCAGGAAGAGCTGCGCGGCCAGATCATTGATGTGGCGATTGACCGCGCATTTCTGCAAGAGCCGCTGCCCGCCAATGAGGCAGATTTCAAGCAGCGTGTGCAGGATGGCCGTGGCCGCCTGACGTTAATTGCCAATGAAGTGGCGCGGATGGCCGGCGTGATTTTGGTTGAGTACGCCGCCGCTGCGCGCAAGATCAAGGACACCAAAAACGCCCCCGATGCCACCAAGGATGCGGGCGAGCAGCTGCAAAAGCTGATGCCCAAAAACTTCATTGCCGTGGCACCCTGGAGCCAGCTGGGCCACTACGCACGCTACCTCAAGGCCATCACCATCCGGCTGGACAAGTACCGCGCAGACCCGGCCCGTGATGCCGCCAAGCTCAAAGAGCTGCAACCGCTGGAGCAGCGTTACTGGCGTCTGGTGGCCGAGCGCAAGGGCGCTGTGGATGCCCGCATGCAGGAATACCGCTGGATGCTGGAAGAGCTGCGCGTGAGCTTTTTCGCGCAAGAGCTGCGCACGCCGTACCCTGTCAGCGCCAAGCGGCTGGACAAGGTATGGGCGCAATTGCAGCAGTAAGCGTTTTCGTATTGCGCCACCGCTACAGGAGCGGTGGCGGGTACACCACCCGGTCTGCAGACCCCGATCGGGTTTTGACATAGAGATTTTTGAATGACGGATATCACCCAAGATCTGCGCGTGGTTGCCATTGACAACGACAGCTACGACCAGGCTGTGGCCGCTGCCAGGGCCTACTGCGTGGGCGATGACCCTGCGGGCTTTGCCTTCACCGGCATGGTGACGCTGATGTTCCAGCGCGAGGCAGATACGTGGGCGCACGAGTCCTTTAGCAGCACGCCGTTGATTCGGCATGTGGATCCCGTGCAGGGTGCAGCAGACGCAGATGCTGCCCAGACTGCAGATTTTTTGCGTGCCGTGGCCGATCAGGTCACTTACATGCATGTGCCAGCCGAGTGCCAGACCATGCAGGTGGATGATGTGTGGGGCATTGACTGTGAATTTTTGATGTTTGCCATGCCACACCCTGTCCAAGAAGGTGGCACGGCATGGCTGTTGGTGCCTGGGCCGCACAATCGCGTGGTGTCATCGCGCCAAACGGTACAGGACTATCAGTTCGCAGAAATCAAGGCAGCCGCCAAAGACTTGGGTTTGTAAGCGCAGGGCTGTCTTGCCATGCTTTGCTCTTTTCTGCGCAGCCAGGAGGCTGCATCGTTCAGATAGCCTTTGGCAGTTCTGCCTTGTGCAATGCCGGCCGTCAAGATGTAACGGTGCATGTCCCTGCACCCTCAGCGGTTGACCCGAAAGCCTGCATGTGCACAATGCGCCCCACGAAACAAGGGGCGCGGCGCAAGTGGGTGCTTGGTGACAAGCTGCAGCGGCGTGCCAGATACATACAAAGGGAGACACCATGTTCCGCACACTTTTGAAGTCCAAGATCCACCGGGTCAAGACCACGCAATGCGAACTGCACTACGAAGGCTCGTGTGCCATTGACGAGGATTTGCTGGACGCCGCCAACATTGCCGAAAACGAGCAGATCCACATCTGGAACATCGACAACGGCGAGCGTTTTGTCACCTATGCCATCAAAGGGCAGCGTGGCAGCGGCATGATTTCGGTGAACGGCTCTGCCGCACGCCGTGCCGCTGTGGGCGACTTGCTGATCATTGCAGCGTTTGCGCAAGTGCATGAAAGCGATGTGCAAGAGCACGAGCCACAGCTGGTGTTTGTAGACGATCACAACCGCCAGACAGAACTGCGCCATCACGTACCCACACAGACGCTGTAAACCCGCAGCTTCTTGCCTTTTGCGCAGTCTTTGCGCAGATTTTTAATGGCGGCCAATGGCGGGCAGCACCCCAGCCTTGCGCCGGCGCTTGGTGAAGTGAATCACAACCATGACGGCATTGAACACAGAAACAACAGGCAACAGCGCAACTCCTTACGGCACGCTGCCTCCCGCATCGCCCATGCCTGCGCGCAAGCCAGTCAGCCTGCCCCGGATGGCCCATATGCGTGCGCAGGGCGAGAAAATTACCATGCTGACGGCGTACGACGCCACCTTTGCGGCGGTGGCCGACGCAGCAGGTGTGGACTGTATTTTGGTGGGTGACTCACTGGGTATGGTCTGCCAGGGGCGGCACAGCACGGTGGGCGTGTCGCTTGAAGACATGGTCTACCACACGGCCAGCGTGGCACGTGGACTGCACCGCAGTCAGGGCACAACGTGGCTGGTGGCCGATATGCCCTATGGCAGCTATGCCGAAAGTGCCGAGCAAGCCATGCGCAATGCCTGCCTGCTGATGCAGGCCGGTGCCCACATGGTCAAGCTGGAAGGTGGTGGCTGGACCGCCAAGACGGTGGAATTTTTGGTGGCACGTGGTGTGCCCGTGTGTGCCCATCTGGGGCTGACGCCGCAAACCGTTTACGCGCTGGGCGGCTACCGCGTGCAGGGCCGTGACGAGGCTGCAGCCCAATTGCTGCGCCAGCAGTCGCTGGAGCTGCAAAGCGCTGGTGCCACCATGCTGGTGCTGGAGATGGTGCCAGAGCAACTGGCCAGCCGTATCACGCAAGAGCTGGCGCATTGCCACACGATTGGTATTGGCGCTGGCAATGGCACTGCCGGGCAAGTGCTGGTGCTGCACGACATGCTGGGCATGAACCTGGGCAAGATGCCCAAGTTTGTGCACAACTTCATGGCCGATGCAGGCAGCATCCAGGGCGCCATGCAGGCCTATGTGCAGGCCGTCAAGGCAGGCACGTTTCCAGACAATCGCGTGCACGCCTGGTAAGCGGGTCTTCGCTTAAGTTACAGAGAGATTTTTCGCCATGCAGATCGTTCAATCCATCGATGCCTTGCGCCAGACCTTGGCAGGGCGTGGTCGCCCCGCCTTTGTGCCCACCATGGGCAACCTGCATGAAGGGCACTTGTCCCTGGTGCGCCATGCGCGCGAACACGGTGATGTCACCGTGGCCAGCATTTTTGTCAATCGCCTGCAGTTTCTGCCGCACGAAGACTTTGACAGCTATCCGCGCACCTTTGAGGCCGATTGCGCCGCATTGCAGGCACAGGGCTGTGATGTGGTGTTTGCCCCCAAAGAGCAGGATTTGTACCCCCAGCCACAGACTTTCAAAGTGCAGCCCAACCCTGAGCTGGCAGACATCCTGGAAGGGCACTTTCGTCCGGGTTTTTTCACGGGTGTATGCACGGTGGTGATGAAACTGTTTGCCTGTGTATTCGGTACCACCGGGGGCGGGGTGGCCGTGTTTGGCAAAAAGGACTACCAGCAGTTGCTGGTGATACGCCACATGGTGCAGCAGTTTGCGCTGCCCGTGCAGATCATCGGCATGGATACCGAGCGCGCTGCAGATGGTTTGGCGCTGAGCTCACGCAACGCCTATCTCAGTGCTGAGCAGCGCACGCAAGCGTGTGCGCTGTATTCGCAGTTGCAGTGGCTGGCTGGCCAAGTGCAAGGCAATGGAGCAGTACCGCTGGAACAGCTGGAAGCGCAGGCCATAGAGCGCCTGTCTGCCCTGGGGTGGGCACCCGACTATTTGTCGGTGCGCCAGCGCGATGATCTGCAGCGCCCAGCCGCAGGCGCAGGCGCTGCACCATCGCCCTTGGTGGTGCTGGGCGCAGCGCGCTTGGGTGGCACCCGGTTGATCGACAACCTGGAGTTTTAGGGAGTGTGCACCTGCTCAGTGCCATGTATACCGAGCAGGAGCCAAGCGCGGCCTGATGAGTCAGCACTTAGGTTAACCCTTAGGTAAGCAGGTGTGCGTGCGGGCAAGGCTGACACATCGGCAGCATGTGCCTGCCGACAATAGGGGCACAGAAAGGATTTGCCATGCGCCGCCTTCATGTTTCTCAGTTTGCTGATGTTGTCTGTTCGTCCGCTCCTGTCTTGCCTGTGCCGCCTATGCCCAAGCAGCCAGAGCCTGCGCGTCCATTACCGGAAACACTGCCTCCGCCTGTTCCGATGGATGAACCCCCAAACGGTGTACCCGGAATCGAGCTTCCTGCTCCGTAGAGTCTGTTGCCCGCTGTGCTGGCCATAAAGCGCTGGGCTGGGCTGTGGGTGCGCACTACCAGTCTGTGCTGGTCATGTCACCACGTCACCTCACGATAGCGTCTTGCGCATCCGTGCGTTCTGAAGGGTCACGCCGCGGCGCACAGGCCCGCCACGCTCAAGCACTTGAAAGCCGTGCAATGCAAAGAAGGGCTCAGCAGTTTTGCTGACGTTGGCGGTCAGCTCGGTCAGGCCCAAGGCGTCGGCTTCCTGGTGAATGCGCGCCATCAGCTGTGTCCCAATGCCCTGCCGTGGATGGTTGCCGGAGACGAAGAAATGGTCGATATAACCATTGGGCTGAACGTCTGCATAACCCACGATTTCGCCATTCAGCACAGCGACAAAAGGCCGGTTTTTTTGTTGATACTGGGCCCAAGCCTCTTTGTCATAGTCGGCGGGAGCCCAGGCATCAATTTGCTCCTGGCTGTAGTCGTGGGCAGCTGTTTGGTGGATGGCACTGAAAAACACATCAAACAATGCAGCTTCATCACCCGGCCTGAATCTGCGAATTTCCACAACAAACTCCTTTTTTATCAACCACGAAATGATGGCATTGTTTTTTGGTCGTTGCATGCAGCCAGATCTTGCATGGATGCGTTGGCAAAGTCGCTGTATATCGGCGTTTTGGTGCGGAAAACGTTCATCCAAGCTTTGAATGACCTATATGGTGTCTGGTCATCAAGGTCGACGTATTGCAGAACGCAATTGGTTTTCTGATGAGCATCACCTCGCCAGAGCTCAATCGCATGTGATCTTGCCCTTTCGGACACCGTCTGGCCAGGGCCTGGCTATCTGGGGCGGATTGCGATAAAGCCGTCTGTCACCATGGTGTACTGAGTGCTATTCATTACATAGCAAATGCAGTAATGAATGCCGGCGGGTACGACTGAAAACAGGGTTTCTTTTGTCTTTTTGTTCTTTTGTTTTATTTGGTAGTTCCGCACAGCGAAACATATTGGCGGGGTCGCGCAAGTGACCGCTTGTGGGGTGCTTCCCGAATGTCAGAGACGGCGAGAGGCGATAGTTTTAAGGCATTCGCAACCTGAGATGGATCTGCTGTTATGCGCCCGCACTTTAATCATTGGCCACGCCGTGTTCCCCATGCATTGACCTTGCTGGAGACGTCCTTGTGGGACAACCTAGACACCAGCGCCCGCCGTTACCCCGCTAAAGCAGCGCTGCAATTTTTTGGCAGCACGATCACATATCGAGAGCTGGCGGATGGTGCAGAGCGCCTGGCTGCGCACCTGCATGAGGCAGGTGTGCGCAAGGGTGATCGTGTCATGCTGCTGATGCAAAACCTGCCGCAACTGGTGATGGCGCACTTTGCCATCCTGCGTGCCAACGCAGTGGTAGTGCCTGTCAATCCGATGAATCTGGCGCAGGAGCTGGAGCACTACATCACGGATGGCAATGTCAAAGTGGCCATTACCACGGCTGATCTGGCGGGGGAGCTGGCCAAGGCCAGCAATACCTTGCCCGCAGGCCAAGGTTTGCAGCAAGTGGTGGTGACGCAGCTGGGTGAATATCTGCCACCAGATGCCCAGCGTGAACCAATCCCAGATGTCTGGCAGGCATGGCTGACGGCAGAGCGCTCAGTGCCCGTGCTCAACGGCGGTGAGGTGGTGCTTTGGAAGCAGGCCTTGGCATGCACTGCCCCAGCGCCTGTGCTGGAGGTTGGGCCGCAAGACATGAGCGTGCTGCCCTACACCAGCGGCACCACTGGCTTGCCCAAGGGCTGCGTGCACACGCATTCCAGCATCATGTTCAATGCCGTGGCCTCTGCGGTGTGGGGCAGTGGCAGTAGTGAAAACGTCACGCTGGCCGTGATCCCCATGTTCCACATCACGGGCATGGTGTCCATGATGCATTCGAGCATCTACGTGGGTGCCACCATGGTGCTGATGCCGCGCTGGGACCGTGAGCTGGCTGGGCGCTTGATTTCGCAATACAAGGTGACGAACTGGACCAACATTCCCACCATGGTGATTGACCTGTTTGCCAGCCCTAACTTCAAGCAGTTTGATCTGAGCAGCCTGACCTATATCGGCGGTGGCGGTGCGGCCATGCCGCAAGCAGTGGCCCAGCGCTTGTTTGAGGAATACGGGCTGCGCTACCAAGAAGGCTACGGCTTGACCGAAACTGCGGCACCTTCGCACAACAACCCGCCAGAGAAGGCCAAACAGCAGTGTCTGGGCATTCCCTTTATTGGCACGGACAGCCGTGTGGTTGATCCGGATACCTTGCAGGAGGTGCCCGTCGGTGAGCAGGGGGAGATCATGGTGTGTGGCCCTCAGGTGTTTTCAGGTTACTGGCGCAACGAAGCGGCCACGCGTGCCGCCTTTGTGCAGATTGAGGGCAAGCGTTTTTTCCGCACCGGTGATTTGGGGCGTATGGATGAAGAGGGCTACTTCTTTATCACTGACCGGCTCAAACGCATGATCAATGCCAGTGGTTTCAAGGTCTGGCCTGCTGAGGTAGAAGTGCTGATGTTTCGCCACCCCGCGATTCAAGAAGCCTGCGTGATCTCGGCCAAAGATGCTTACCGTGGCGAGACGGTCAAAGCGGTGGTCGTGCTGCGCCAGGATTACAAAGGCAAGGTGTCGCAGGAAGACATTACCGCATGGTGCAGAGACAACATGGCAGCCTACAAAGTGCCGCGACTGATCGATTTTGTGGATGCACTGCCCAAGAGCGGCAGCGGCAAAGTGATGTGGCGCTTGCTGCAAGAGGCCCAGGCCACGCCTGCATAAGACAATTTTTGCTATCCGGCACTTGCTCAGGTGCTGCTATTGATAGCTGCCAGCGCTGGTTTGATCAGCGTTGGCTGGCTATTGAATGCCACTATTGTCAGGGTTTGGGGGCGATCAAAATCACTAATTTGAGGGCGAGAACCTGTGCGCAGTGACTGGCTGAGAGTAAGCTTGCACACCTTATGGCCCATGTGACTTTCCCCCCCCCATACCATTCCCCCAATCGCGTAGCAGAGCAATTGCGTGATCACGGTTATGCCGTGCTGCAACCCGCAGATACAGCCGCCTGGCTTGAATGTGATCTGGCTGCCTTGCTGGCGCTGAACCCCGATTGGGAATCACTGCCGCCAGACGAATTTTTGAAGGACGGCGGGCGTTATCGCTATCGTCGCCACGCCAGCTTTGAGGTGGTGGGTGATGCGATAACGCAAGTGCCGCACCGTGCGCACTGGCAACCTGTCAAGTACAACGCCTTGCACGGCGGTATGGAGCGCTGGTTTGCACCCATGCACGCATCCACCACGCAACAAGCCGTGTGGACGCAGTTGATTGCCAAGCTGGCCCATCTTTCACAGCAACTGTGTGCCAAAGAGGCGGGCACGCCTTGTTTTGTTGAGGCGCACCAGTTTCGGATTGATACTGCCGATGGCATTGGTCGCCCAACGCCTGAAGGCGCGCACCGCGATGGAGTGGATTTGGTGGCCGTATTTTTGGTGGGGCGGCGCGGTATCAAAGGCGGGGAGACGCGGGTGTTTGAGGCAAAGGGCCCCAGCGGCTTGCGGTTTACCTTGACTGAGCCTTGGTCACTGATGCTGCTGGATGACGCGCGCATGATTCATGAGTCCACGCCCATTCAGCCACTGGGGGATGCCGAACATGGTGCGCGTGATACCTTGGTCATTACTTGCCGAGGCCAAGGATTTCAGGGAGATGACGGTAAGAAATTCGGCTGATTTGACACGTGTCAAGGTGGGCGGTGTACTACGGGTGCAGACTGCATCTGTAGGCTGGTTCAAAGCCAGCCGCTGTTTTACATAAAGAGGAGTTATTCATGTTCAAGCACATTCTGGTTCCTGTCGATGGTTCGGAAACCTCATTGAAAGCTGTATCTAAAGCCGCAGAGCTGGCCAAAGCTTTTGGCAGTGAAGTGACTGCGGTTTATGTGCTCGATCCCTATCCTTTTACGGGCGTTGGCGCTGACTTTGCCTACGGTCAGGCTCAGTACCTGAGCGCAGCAACAGCAGAAGCCAACAAGGCACTGGAAGATGTGAACAAGGCCATGGCTAATACCGGCGTGGCCGTCAAGACATTGGTGGGCGAAGGCCATGCCGTGCACGAAGGCATTGCCCGTGTGAGCGAGAACGTGGGCGCTGACCTGATCGTGATGGGTTCGCACGGCCGCCGTGGTCTGGAAAAGCTGGTGCTGGGCAGCGTGGCACAGCGCGTGCTGCAGACCACCCGCATTCCCGTGCTGGTGGTGCGCGACTAAGCCATTCGCGCCGCCCCTGTCAAAAACGCTGCCTCTGGCAGCGTTTTTTTATGCACAAAGGCCGCGTAAAGTGGTTGCACGCTTGGTTGCACGTTGAGAGCGGCCAATACCAGCCAGAAAATCACAGATTTTCGGTGGAGACGGTGCGTGAAGCTGCAGGCAGTACAGATGTACGACAAGGCGAAGCAGCAACGTATCCAAGGTGGCGTTGGCGGCGCTTACTGCCCCAAGCGGGCAAACAAGGCATCGCCCACGCGCTTGGCCGTCTGCAGCATCTGGATGCTCAGTGGTGCCAGCAATCGAAAGCCGCCAGCTTTGCCTGTGCGCAGGCGGTAGGCATCGTCCAGGCGCTTCCACTGCACAAAAAAGTGTTCAATGAAACGCAGCATCAAAGCCAGCTGCAGTGCAAAGCGCTGTGATGGGAAACCGAGCTTGGACAGCGGCTCCAGCAGCGTTTCCAGCAACTGCAAGATGTGGGTAGGGTGTGTGGTGACCGTCAGCGCCACCCCTAGCGTGGAGGCGCAGGCCAGACGCAGCGAGCTGATGGCTGCCAGTTCGTAATTGCCCATGAATGCATGGAAAACGGCAATCAGCAGCGCTGCAATCAGCACCGAGACAATCAGCCGCCGTGCCACGCGTGTGGCTGCGCCCAGGCTGAGCCACAGCAGCAGACATGCCAAGGCGCAGACCCCCATGATGGCGGGCGACTGCAAAAGAAACAGTAGCGTACCCAGCACCGCCATCAGTGCCAGCTTGAGCGCAGGGCTGACACGGTGCAGCCACGTGATGTGTTCGCTGTAAAGGCTGCCCATGGCTTAGCTGTCCATGGCTGCAACGCGTGCGCGCACGTTGGCTTCGTAGGCGGCGCAGACGGCGTGGCCTGCGCCGTCTGCCAGTACGCGGCCTTGGTCCAGCCAGATCACGCGCGAAAAGCTGCGGACATGGTCCAGCAGATGGGTAGAGACAATGACTTGCTGCGCGGTTTGTGCAATGTCGCGCGCCAGGCGGGCCTGACCGGGCAGATCAAGGCTGGCGTACGGCTCGTCCAGCAGCAGGCTGCGCGGGCCAGCCAGCAACAATGCCAGCCAGCACACATGCTGGCGCTGGCCTTGGCTGAGGCTGGTAACTGCCCGGTCAGCCCAGTCTTGCAAGCCACGGGTGTGCAGAAATTGCAGGGCCTGGGCCTTGGCTTCTTTCTTTTTCAGCCCTTGGGGCTGCAGCCCCAGTGCCAGCTCTTCCACCACGGTGGGGAAGATGATCTGGTCGTCGGGGTTTTGAAACATCATGCCCACCCAACGTGCGCGCTGGGCACCTGCGGCGTGCAAATTCTGGCCTTGGCTGAGTACCTGGCCACTGTCTGGGACTTCCAGGCCGCACAGCAAGCGCAGCAAGCTGGTTTTACCGACGCCGTTGTCACCAATCAAGCCAATGCGTGGCTCGTGCAGTTGCAGGCTCAGGCCATCAAAGACCTGCGTGCGCCCGCGCTGCAGACGCACTTGCTGCAGCTCCAGAGCGGCTGCGGTGGAGGAATCAGTGGCGACAGTGTGAGAATTCATTCAAAGGTTCAACGGCGCAAAACAGGCCGCATTGTGCCTGATGGCAGGCGCACAGACAGTGCGTGTAGGTGGGTGCCCACGCGCAACAGCGGGCTGAGGTTTCATAATCACTGGCATCCCTAACCATGGAGTGATTGTTATGAGCCAATACCAAGTTGCCATCATTGTGGGCAGTCTGCGCAAAGCGTCGTTCAACCGCCAGTTGGCACAGGCGATTGCCAAGATGGCCCCTGCGGGCTGGACGTTCACCAGCGTGGATATCGGCGAGTTGCCGCTGTACAACCAAGATGCTGATGGCCACGAAGTGGCACCGGTTAAGCAGTTTCGCGATGCGGTGCGCAGTGTTGATGCCGTGTTGTTCGTGACGCCCGAGTACAACCGCTCTGTGCCCGGTGTACTCAAAAATGCCTTGGACCAAGGTTCACGCCCTTATGGCCAGAGTGTGTGGGACGGCAAGCCTGCGGCGGTGATTGGCATGTCGGTCGGTGCGATTGGTACGGCTTTGGCGCAGCAGCATCTGCGCAACGTATTGGCTTATCTGAACATGCCCACCTTGGGTCAGCCTGAAATGTTCTTGCAGACCAAGGACGGTTTTTTTAACGCCGACGGCAGCATTGGTGAAAACAGCAACGCTTACATACAAAAGTTTGTGGAGCAGTTCGCAGCCTGGGTGGTGCAACACAAGAAGTAATTAGAGCCGCTAACACCACCCTTGATATGTCGTTACTTCGCCTGGTCGTACTTCTGTACTGCCTGCGACTTCGCGTCTCGTCTTCAACGCAAATCTTCGATTTGCTGGGTGCTGTTAGCCGTTCTTAAAGGATTTTCAAAAAAAGAGCTGCTAGCGCTTGTGTACACTGGTTTTCAGGTATTAATCATACGGAAAACAAGTGCTGGCAAGCGCTGGTAGCTCTTATCTTTGATGGCTTTGCCTACAGCCCCTTGGCTTGATCGATGGCATTCACAATGGTCTTGCCTGTGGCTTGTACGCCGGGCTTGTCAAAACCCGAGCCCGGGGTGACAGCAGGATGGCCCAGCAGGTACTTGCGGGTTTCCTGGGCTTCGCTGACTGCCCGCGGCGTCTCGGCAGCTCGGGGGGCTGCATTGCTGCGGGTGTATTGCTGGTAGGCGTTGTATACGTCAGCTTGTTTGCTTAGTGTTGACTGATCAACGCGCTGCTGCTGCATCCAGTAACCGCCCACGATTAGCACGCCAACCAGCACCACCACCGTACCAGCCAGCCAGGAAACGAGTGTGGAGTCGTTATTTTTTTGAACGGGAAGTGGTTTGCGTACAGCCATGCATCTCTTTCATATCAACCTGCCAATGCAACAATTGTAGAGCCCAAGACACATTGTGTAACTGTTTGCCGCAGTAGCAGGCAGGGGCTTGGCAAGAGGAAAGACGCAGCCTTCGTTTTTGGGTATGTGAGTACAAACCCTTATATGCGTTTAATTGCACTTTTGTGCATTTAAGTGCCTGTTTTCATTTACCTTTAAGGGCACTTTTGGCTGGGTATTGCCCGATATGGGTGAGGGCCAAAGTTTTTACAATCGTTGCTAGATTCATAAATCTAGAGCTTTGCCGCTGCGGGCCACGCGCATGCACGAGCCAAAGCCTTTCTATTCATAGACAACGAGGGACATTCCATGGTCATGATTCGCCGTACTTTTATCGCCGCGTGCACCACGGCTGCTGTGGCTATGGCTGCGGGCAGCGCAGTTGCTGCCCCCAAAGAAGTCAAGCTGGGCTATGCGCTGGCGATCAATTCGCACTACGGCGCTGCAGCCAAGGCGTGGTCTGAATCGGTTGAAAAGGGCACCAACGGTGCGTTTGCCGTCAAGCAGTTTCCTTCCAGCGCATTGGGTGGTGAGCGTGAGCTGATTGAAGGTCTGCAACTGGGTACGGTAGAAGCGGCCATTGTCTCCACCGGCGCGCTGAGCAACTTTGTGGGCGATGTCGGCATTGTCGATATTCCGTTCCTGTTCCGTGACACGGCGCACGCTCGTGCGGTGCTGGATGGCAAGTTTGGCCAAGACCTGCTGGGTAAATTCAAGCAGCGCGGTCTGGTTGCACTGGCCTGGGGCGAGCAAGGCTTTCGCCACCTGACCAACAACAAGGTGGCCGTCAAGAGCGTGGCCGACCTCAAGGGCCTGAAGATTCGCGTCACCGAGAACCCCGTGCACATCACGGCTTTTCGCACGCTGGGTGCATCGCCCACTCCCATGTCATGGCCTGAAGTGATCAGCGCCTTGCAGCAAGGCACGATCGACGGCCAAGAAAACCCCATCTCGGTGCTCACTTCTTCCAAGCTGTGGGAAGTGCAAAAGCACCTGACGTTGACTGCCCACGTGTACGCACCTGTGGTGCTGATCGTGTCGCCCACTTTCTGGGGTGGCCTCAATGACGCTCAAAAGGCAGCCTTCACTGAAGGTGCCAAGGCGGGGGCGGCAGCCTCGCGTGCCTTTGTTGATGATGTCGAAACCAAGGGCGTGGCCCTTGCCAAGAGCAACGGCATGCAAGTGGTCGAAAAAATCGACGCTGCAGCCTTTCGCACGGCCTTGGAGCCTGCTTACAAGCAGTACGCCAAGAAGTTCGGTCAACCCGCACTGGACGCTATTGCCAACGTGAAGTAAGGAAGCGCGGCTTCCGTTGTACCGCTCTGCGTGGTGCAAAGCCTGCGTGTGCTGTAGATAGCCCGCAGGCTTTTGCCGTTTGGAGCGCATGATTGTCCGCCGCGCATCGAAAGCCTGTGCATGGAGCTTTTTCCGTGCCCAGGAAGGGATGGACTTTTTAAAGAAAGCGTTGTGCAGTGCATGCCAATCAATGCATGCGGGCTGTACACCGACGACCTATGCTCGACTGCATTGAACGGTGGCTGGTAGCCATCAATCGCTGGATATTGATCGCGTTGTTGCTGGCCATGGCCTGCATCATTTTCTCCAACGTGGTGCTGCGCTACACCACGGGGGACTCCATCTTCTGGGCTGAAGAGGTCGCACGCCACATGATGATCTGGGTGACCTTTCTGGGCGCAGGGCTGGTCATGCGCACCGGCGGGCATGTCGCTATCGACAACCTGCACACCGCGGTAGGCACCAAGGCAGCACGTATGTTGCGGGGCTTGGTGGCGCTGGGTATTGCACTGTTTTGCGTATTTATGGCGGTGGCCTCTAGCGACTATGTCTGGCGCACGCGTTTTCAGACAACTGCGGCCACGGACATTCCTATTTCCTTCATCTATGCCGCCATGCCTGTGGGATTTGTGCTGGTGCTGGTGCATTTGGCCTTTATTGCACGCCGCTACGTGGTGCAAGGCGAGTACGTTGCTGAAGAAGAGATGGACGGCGATGCCGCCTCATCGATCTAGGCCATGTTTGTGATTGTTGAGGACTGAAATCCCATGGCTGTGACTTTGTTTGTATCTATCCTGGTGTTGATGACACTGGGTTTTCCCGTGGCCTTTGCGTTGGCCATCTCGGCGGCACTGGCGGTGTTTGTGGGTGGCCGCTACCCGCAGCTGGTGGTGTTCAAGGAGATGTTCACTGGCATTGACAGCTTTCCGCTGATGGCTGTGCCTTTTTTCATCTTTGCTGCAGAGCTGATGTCCGGGGGCGCGCTCACCAAGGTGCTGCTGCGCTTTGCTGCGCAGTTTGTGGGCCACCTGCGCGGTGGTCTGGGTTATGCCAACGTGCTGTCTTCGGTGCTGTTTGCTGGCGTGTCAGGCTCTGCACTGGCGGATGCGGCAGGCCCCGGTGCCATGATGACCAAGATGATGGAAAAGGCCGGTTACGACCGCCCGTATGCAGCCGCCTTGACGGCCAATGCCGCCATCATCGGCCCCATCATTCCGCCTTCCATCAGCATGATCATCTACACCTTGCAAGATGAAAGTGTCTCGGTGGGTGGTTTGTTCATGGCGGGTGTCATTCCCGGTGTGGTCATCGCTGCGGCCATGGCTGCTGTGAACTGGTGGGTGTGCAAAAAACGCAATTACCGCTCGACAGAGGCGCGCCCCAGTACACGCGAAATCATCATCAACAGCCTCAAAGCCATTCCCGCCTTGATGCTGGTGGTGCTGATCATTGTTGGTATCCGCTTTGGTATCTTTACGCCCACTGAAGCATCGGTGGTGGCTGTGTTCTATGCCTTTGCCTGCGGCAAGTGGGTCTACCGCACGCTGCACTGGAGCGCAGTGCCTGCCATTGCAGCACGCTCTGCGTTGCTGACTGCTTCGGTATTGTTTGTGATGGCTGCGTCTGCAGCCTTTGCATGGGTGCTGACGGTGGAGGGAATTCCGCAATATCTGTCGGAGCTGATCATCAGCTGGCATCTGACGCCCGTGATGTTCTTGCTGGCCGTCAATATTTTGCTGCTGGCCTTCGGTATTTTTATGGAACCCTTGCCGGGGATCATGATTTTGGTGCCCATCTTGGCACCTATCTCGGCAGCGCTGGGCATTGATCCGCTGCACTTTGCCATGATCGTGATTGTGAATCTGACCATGGGTATGGTGACGCCGCCCGTGGGTGGCCTGCTCTTCGTCACGGCGGTTGCTACCCGCACGCCCATTGCAGCACTCACGCGCGAATTGCCCATCTTCATCGTGGCGCAGCTGATCGTGTTGGCAATTTTGACTTTTGTTCCAACCTTGTCGACGGCCTTGCCGCACGCCTTAGGTTTCTAAGCAGCGAGCAACTAAAAAAAGAGCCCCTCTAGGGGCTCTTTTTTGCTCAACTTCAGCGTGAGCAACGAGGGCTTGGTCATGGCGCTATCGAAGCGCATCGTATGCATCGAAATGCATCAGTTCATTGAGGCGGCAGGCCTGCGCCCCTGCGGCTGCACGCCCAATTGAAGCCTTGCGTTTGGGTGAGAGGGTGACGCCCAGAGCATTCAAGCGCCAAGTTCATCGGCTGCACATTGCAGCAGCCATATGGGGCGAATTGCTCAGAGTGTTCTTCTTCAGGCCAGCGATTGCTGGCATGGATGCGGCCGGGGTCAGAGGGCGCGCCTCCCTCACGATTAACTCAAGAACACAGCAAAAATACCTGAAAGCAGTGATGGCGTCTCCATCTTGGGCTGTGTAGCATCTGTTGGCGTTTATTACGTTTTGTGTAGATTGGCGACAAGTTTAAAAACGGCTTTGTTTTGTATTTTGGGTGATGAAGCAAATAAGACATGCGCGGTGCGGCAGTTTATTTGCAGTACTTTTACTCATGCTTTTGTGCTGCCAGTCGGGCGGAAAACAGTTGCAGCAGCCGCTGCATTGCTGGCGGTGGCAGCGGCGGCTACCAAGCCAATGTAAAGGTGTGTGGTGTTTTCTAAGTGCCGCGTTTGTCAGCGAGAACCAAGCCCTGTCGGTGTAAGTTGGCGGGGGTAATAAAAGGGCGTGCTACGACACATGTTGATGTGCAGTCAGGCAACGAAGGTCGGTTGAGGTGGGGGTTAGTCAGTCATCCGCAATCAGATGAACTAATTTGGAGCTTTCGATAATGACAAAAGAGTATTTTGACGCGCCGCTTTTCATCAAAGAGGGGACCGTAAACGATGTGAATCTTTTGGAGACACCGTTTTTCTACAACGACGATGGATGCCCAACCTATGTGAAAACGCTGCCCCCGGGTGTTGAACCTCTTGAGCCAGCAAGCAGTGATCCCTACATTCCCATTGGCAGGGAGTACGAGGTCAGTGATGCGAAGACTGAAGTACCAGATCCAGAACACGGAGAGCAAACCAAGCTGACGCTTGTTGCCGACGAAGTGGCGTACGAGCCTATGTGGGTCACCAGCAGCGTAGCTGCAGCATTCGGTATCACGCTGGTGCAAAAAGGGCAGGGTATTGGTGTGAGCAGCCCAGAGGCGCAGCTCAAGCAAATTGACTATGAATACGGCATGTTTGCGGGTCACAGGTCTCCCTATCAGGGCACGGGATACCGCTTGCTGGGCGTGGTCTGTACCGATCTGGAGTGCCACGATTTCCCCCATGTATTCGCTTCGATCGACCCGGAACTGCCGCTGGTGATCTCGGTTGCGCGCTATTGGCCGAGGTTGAAGAAAATTTTTCTGGCAGACCTCTGGGTGCCGTGTGGCAGTGCCCTTTACATCCCACCCCGCTCCAAGGCCAAGGGGCAAGAGTTCGTACACTTGCACGGCAATCGCAATTCTGCGCTTGCCTGCTGGCGGGGCATTGAGCACTCCAGCGTCCAAACGCAAACCTTGCTTCAGGTAGATGGTGGTTATTTCCATTGGTTCTGGAATGATCTGCCTACGATCCATCCTCTCTTGAAGTAACCAGAACGAAATATGGTTGATACGCTTACGCGATTACGCACACTTGAACCAGATACAGACAACGACCTGTACCAAACCTTGCTGGAATCAACGCTGGCGATTCCATTTCGGATTGACTGGGCGAGTAAAAAATACACCTACGCAGGCCCACAGATCGAATCTTTGCTGGGTTGGAGTGTGCAGAGCTGGCAGACGGTGGACGACTGGGTAGCGCGTATTCATCCCGATGACCGCGAGCGCACAGTCACGCGCTGTGTGGAGCTGTCCATTGCGGGTGTTGACCATGAGGCTGAGTACCGGGCGCTGACCAGTGACAACAGCTTCATCTGGGTCAGAGAAGTGGTTCACGTCTTGAGCGATGAGTATGGTCAGACCTCGGCCCTGATCGGTTTCACTTTTGACATCAGCGAGCAAAAGAAGAAAGAGCAAATGCTGGAGGAGCAAAAGCTCTCCAACGTGCGCCTGCAAGAGCGTTTAAGCCTGACCCACGATCTGCATGACGGCCTGGGTGGTGCGCTGGTACACATGATTGCCTTGGTAGAGCAGGGCAATGAGGTGCTTGCTAAACCCCAGGTGCTGTCCATGCTCAAGCTCATCCGCAATGACCTGCGGCTGACCATTGACACCAATACGTCGACACAGGTTCGTGTTCCCGAGTCGCTTAAAGATTGGGTGGCACCATTGCGCCACCGGTTCAATAACCTGTTCGATGTGCTGGGCATCACCTGCCACTGGCAGTTTGCACAGAACTGGCGCACCCCACCTAACGCCTACCAGTATCTGGCCATGTCACGCCTGATCGAAGAGGCACTCACCAACGTTATCAAGCACAGCAAGGCGCGCCAGGTGCGTCTGTGCCTCGTACAGCCCGAGCCGGATGCACTGGTCCTTGAGATTGAAGATGACGGCATTGGCTTCGATGTGCCCGCAGTCAAAGCCTCGGGCCTGGGCATTGGCATGCATTCCATGGCCGTGCGCATCGCCCGTGTGGGTGGTGTGCTGGACATCGACTCTCGGCCCGGCTGCACGTTGCTGACAGTGCGGCTGGCGCTGAGCCAGCCCAGCTAGGCAGTCGCTCAAGCTGATGCCGCTTGACGGGCATCAGGCTGAAAGCCAAAGACCGCTGGAGCACGTCTGCTCAAACAAGCCAACCGAAGGCATTAGCTGCTTGCAAGACCGCGCCAGGCATCAATGCTGGCGTGGTCGATATTGTGCTGTCGCTCTTTTTAGCCGGCGGGGGCGAGCACCATCCACGGCAGGGCTGACTTTGGGCTTGCGCTGCTTTTGTGCGGACTTCTGACGCTCGCACGGGTTACGCCTGCCATTGGGGAGCTGCTGGCAGGGCGGTCGGTCTGGGCCATGGCAATCGGCATTCGATGCCTGTTTCTCTGATAATTTTCCATTGAATGCCATGGCGTGACAGCGATGTTTGAAGGCCAGAATCGGCACCGTACAATTGCGCTTCCATGCGCACTTACCTGTTTGCTCTTTTGCTGCTCTTATGTTTGCCCCTGCAGTGGCCGGGCGCAATTGCGGCGGCCACTGCAGCAGCTGTACCGTGCTTGCTTGAGCATTGCCAGCCCCAGCCATTGAGTCTTTCACTCCCCGGTGAGCCAGCAGCCTCTGCCGCACAGCACACTGATGAGATTCATGCCCAGCACACGCACTGTGTTAGCTGCCACAGCGGTGCGCTGGCATTGCTAAGCACCACCTACTTCAGCGCAGACACCCCCAGCACTTCTATACAGACTGCGCTGCACGCTTGGGTGCAAGCGCTGCTGGTCAGCCGGCCTGAACGACCACAGTGGAGCACCCTGGCCTGACCAGGGTTCAGCCTGCTATCTGGCGCGCTAACGTCGGCTGTTAGCACTGATCCCTGTGAATCGCCCCAGCTTTTGCAGCTGGAGGATTTTCATGTTCCAGGGTTACGCTCATGTTTTCTTTACTCCGGCAGGTGCTTGCCTGCCTCGCATTGCCTGTGCTCGCCGCACTCATGCAAGCCCTGATGCTGTCGCTCTCAACCACTGAACATGGGGGGCACCAATGAACCGCCACTGGACATTGTTGATGCTTGCATGGCTGCTAGCCACTGTGGCTACTTTGGGGGCCATGTTCTTAGGTGAAGTCATGGGAATGACACCTTGCGTGCTGTGCTGGTACCAGCGCATCTTCATGTTTCCCATCGCCATCGTGCTGGGGATTGCCGCCTATCTCAATGATCGACAAGGTGCGATTTATGCCCTTTGGCTTGCTCTGGGCGGGCTGTGCCTTGCCGCGTATCACACGCTGTTGGTGGCGGGCTGGATACCCAGAACATGGACACCTTGCGGCAGTGGCGTTTCATGTGCCAATCAGCGGCTCGATCTGTTTAACGGCGCAGTTCAAATCCCATGGCTTTCGCTTGTCGCATTCACCGTACTTGTACTTCTTCTCTTTACTTATCTAAGAAAGACCGCCCGATGAACCGCAGAAAATTCGCTGTATCCCTGCTTGCACTGCTCATTCTTGCCTTGTTTGGTCTGGGCATCTGGTCGTACCAGCAAAGCATACAGAAAGCGCAAACACAAGCTGCTGAGCAGCAAGCCGACCGCCTGGTACGTCCGCATGCTCCAGCGTTTGGTCCTGCATCAGCGCCAGTGACCATTGTTGAGTTCTTTGATCCTGCCTGCGAAACTTGCCGCGCCTTCTACCCCATCGTCAAAGACATTCTCCGGCAGTACCCGCAAGAAGTGCGTCTGGTCATTCGTTACGCGCCTTTTCACGCTGGCTCCGATCAGGTGATTCAGATGCTTGAAACTGCCAGGCTTCAAGATAAATACCAGCCAGTGCTGGAAGCCTTGCTGGCCAGCCAGCCGCAGTGGGCCGACCACGGTCAACCCCGGATCGATCTGGCCGAGCAACAAGCACAGCGTGCGGGCTTGAATATTGAAAAAGCCAAACTGGACGCGCAGCGCGCTGACGTGCAGGCGGTGCTCAAGCAGGATGTTGAAGACCTCGTGGCACTCCAAATCACCAAAACGCCCAGCTTTTTTGTCAATGGCCGGGTTCTGCCAAGTTTTGGTGAAGCCCAGTTACGGGATCTGGTGGCCGACGCGGTCGCACAAGCAAGAGCGATGCCGGGGAAGTGATTTGAGGCCACACGACATCTCAGCAACTCCTTGTGAGAACGCTTTGCCAAATCGTCGAAAGTTCTTGGCTCAAGCACTGCTGGCTGGCGCAGGCCTTGGCTTGCCGCTTCGGCAGGTCAACGCTGGTGCTTCAGATGCATCCTTTGGTGGCGCATTACTCAGTGGTGTGCAGCGCGATTCGCCCGAAGCACGGTTGATTGGTATCTATCGTGCTATTGCTGCGGGAGACTCTGCCTCGCTGGATCTGGCCCATACACTTGTCCGTGACATGCCTCGCTTTCAATTGGGGCAATTGGTATACGGTGACCTGCTGCTGACGCGCAGTGGAAAATTGAATGGTTTTTCCTCCGCAGCGGACATCACGCCTGCCCACGGCAAATCACTGCAGCTGCTGCATGAAGAAGCATGGCGTCGCTTGCAATGGCTGCGTGAAACACCAGAGCCCGGCTTAATTCCGCGGCAACTTGTGCGCCTTGCCTCCAACGTGCGCCACCTCATCGCTGTGGATGCAAGCCACTCACGCGTCTATATGTTCATGAACACAAGTGCTGGGCTTGAACTCATTCGCAGTTTCTACGCATCCATTGGCCAAGGTGGTTTTGACAAACAGGTTGAAGGCGATCTGCGTACCCCTCTTGGGGTCTACTTCATAACCAGCCGTCTGGAAGAAATACAGCTGCAGGAGATCTATGGCATCGGGGCACTGCCCCTGAACTATCCCAATGAGCATGACCGGCGCTTAGGCCGTACTGGCAGTGGAATCTGGTTACATGGCGTACCTCGGACAGGCTATGCACGCAGCCCTTACTCAACCGAAGGCTGCGTCGCCCTTGCCAACGACGATATGGCCTACCTGATGCATACGCTGCAATTGCGGCGCACGCCTGTCATCATTGCTAATGAATTGCATTGGGTACACCCCGATGAGCAAGCCATCGAGCGCAATGCGTTGGATGCGGTTCTTTCTACTTGGCGTCAAGCGCACGCACGTGGCGATATTGACACCTTAAGCGCACTGCAGACGCCTGACTACAACGCACGCACAACACAGCTGGCGCGCCAAGCGTCGGCCACGGCCGCAGCTCAGACGGGCATTAAAGAGGTCCGTGCACAGGTACAGTGGCGCAATGTCTCCGTCTTTCGCTGGACGCATCAAGGCGATGTGGCAATCGTCAACTACACGACCGTGTCTGCATCCTCCCGGGCGCACAGCATTGACCGGCGCCAATACTGGTCTCAAGACAATGGGCACTGGCGCTTATTTTTTGATGGAATGGTCTGAAATAACCAAACTTACAGCGCTTGCACTATGCATAGGAGGTTCCACCGGGCCTTAGCTGCGTATGGGCCACACCTTCACACGCCAGCAGTGCCAGTACATGCTCTCTCAGAACCTGGTGCAGCATGGCAACGCAGCTGAGCTAGCATCGCCCAAGCTCTCGACTGATGGTCGATGCAGCCTGTTTTAGTCGCTTGGCAACGCAGCGAATGGATTCACCTGCTGGCAGTGCTCTGGAGATTTCTTCACGCTCGGCCATCGACAAGACTAAGCGAGAGCGATATCTATACGGCGGCCTAATGCCGCCTGTATCACTCAGTATGCTCTGAATGGATGTGTGTGGACGGTAAAACAGCTTGCTGATCTCATGCAGGGTATCGCCAGCTTTCCAGCGGTCCCACATTAATGCCTTCTGGCCTGCTGTGTAGTAGATCCGTGGTCTTTGCTTCATGCAAACACCCCTTTCGCAAGTGGCGATCATTGTGTTGCATTGATCAGTTGGATCCACAGCCGATCTGCGACAGTCGAGAATCGATCCAAAACATGCTTACATCTTCGGTGTTCGCCATGGGCCACATGGATGAGCAGCAATTAAATTTCGTGCCCACTCTTTTGGTCGCTTGAGATGAATGCAGTTTGTTGAGTAATTGTCAGATTTCACCTTTTAGGTGTTCATTCATTG